>NZ_JOPL01000038.1 GCF_002153745.1 Acetobacter sp. DsW_063
ACGTGGCGAAACGAAACTGAGCACCATTCTCGCCGACTGGTCCAAACAAAGACGACCAACATTGCCCGTTTCTGCCGAATGGCCGATACGGCGACTATGACCGAAAGCAGCCAGAACGCCCGGAACTCTCGCGGTCAGCCGCCGCATTCCGACGCCAACGCCCCCGAGGACGCCCATACCGAACAAGACAACGCCTCCCCCCAGAAGCGTATCGTTCGCAATGTCAGCATCCTTATGGCCGGGCGCGCACTTAACGCACCGCTGGCCCTGTTGCACACGTCTCTTGCCATACGGTTACTGGGCGCCCATGATTTCGGCCTGATCGTCCTTCTCTATGCGTTCGCGCGCACGGTTGGAGACATCGCCGACTTTCAGTCGTGGCAGACGGTCCTCAATTTCGGCAGTGAGTCTCTGGGTAGGCGCGACATCAACGCGTTCCATCGGATCCTGCGTTTCGGCCTCACTCTCGATATTGCCGGTGGATTCTTTGGCGCTCTGATCGGCGCGGCCTTCGCGTGGCTGGGACGCGACTGGCTCGGCTGGCCGAACTCGCTCACCCTTCTGGGGCCGTTATACGCCACGAGCATATTCTTCATGGCCTCGGCCACTCCAGTCGGCGTACTTAGGCTTCTGAACAAATACAGCCTGATTTCGGCGCAAAGCGTCGTGGCCACCGTGGTACGGCTGGTTGGGACACTCATATTATGGGCGTGGGGCGGCGGCGTGACCGCGATGGCTGCAGTCTGGATGCTGGCGGAATTCGCATCCTGCGTGACGTTGTTCGGGTTCGCTACGCTGGAATTGGCGAAAAGAGATCTACTGAGGGGCCTTCTGGAGCGCCCGGGGCAAATTTTTGAAGACCTGTTTCGCGGTGGGATCAGTCGCGCATTTCCCGGGGTCTGGCGCTTTGCACTGACAACCAACCTGAACTCGACGCTGACCCTCGCCTTTGGACATATTGGCACTCTGGTGATCGGCGGGATGCTGGGGCCGGTGAGCGCCAGCTACTATCGTGTCGGAAGCCAGATCGCCGCGGGCATCGCGAAGCCCGCGACCCTCGTGCAGTCGACGCTGTACCCGGAGATGACCCGACTCTGGAATAAACGGGATACATTGCATCTGTATGTATTGGCTGTGCGCGCCGCCCTTGCCGCCGGAGCCCTAGGAAGCGCGTTGCTGTGCTTCGCATGGTTTCTCGGAGGACCGATCCTGCAGATCGTAATCGGACCGAATGGAGCAGACGCCCTACCCCTCACGATGTGGTTGCTTGGAGCCGAGGTCGTAGCCATATGGGGATTGCCGCTTGAGCCTCTGTTGTTCACGATGCGCCGGATTGGCGCCGTGATCATCGCCCGAGGCTTGGACGCCATGCTTTATCTGCCACTTCTCGTGCTGACGACCGAGTGGTACGGTCTTGATGGAGCGGGCCCGGCGATACTTGGAGCCACCGTATTTCTTGTCCTTATGCAACTGGGATTTGTCTGGCGACTGAGCGGCTCAAAACCGACGGGCATAGACGCGCCCCCAAAGGATAGTGCGTAACCTACTGATGCGTTTACTCTTTCCCTATATAGCGCAACCTCACCAGACGCTTCATTCCCTCCCGATCGCCATGGAGACCGCCAGCCGCCACCCCGGCGTGGAGGTCCATGTCGCCTGCGCAACCGAGAAGCACCTAGACTACGCGAAGTTCCTTGCCTCGTTTTACCCGGAGGCACAGGTACGATTCGAGCTTCTACACTTGCCAAACTTGATCCGCAGGCAGGTTGAGAAGCACGGACACTCCGTTATTTCGAAGTTTGCGAGCCTGTTTTACAACAAGAATTATTTCTCTACATTTCAGGGCATAGTGGTTCCAGAGAGAACTTCGCTCTATCTCCGCAAGCTCGGCGTCCAAACCCCGCGGATGATCTGGACTCGCCACGGCGCCGGCGACCGCGCCGTCGGGTTCGCTCGTGACGTAAGATTGTTCGATTATGTTCTCATGGCGGGCCGCAAGCTCGAACAGCGCCTGCTCGCCGACGGGTCCATACGACCAGGGCGCTATAAGACCGGCGTCTACGCGAAATTCGACATGGTCCAGCGTATGCAGACGGGACGGCCCCGCCTGTTCCCGAATGATCGTCCAACCGTCATGTACAATCCACACTTCAGCCGTGGACTGTCTTCGTGGCCGCGCTTCGGGCTTAATATCCTTGATCATTTCGCCCGACAGGACCGCTACAACCTCGTTTTCGCGCCGCATTATCGTCTGTTCGACACACGTCGCGCCGAGATTGCGCAGCTAAAACGCGCCTATGGCCATTACGAGCACATGCTGATCGATACAGGCAGCCCGCGCAGCCTCGACATGACCTACACCATGGGCTCCGATCTCTACCTTGGCGACGTCAGCTCTCAGGTGGCGGAGTTTCTGATCCGGCCGCGCCCTTGCCTGTTTCTCAACGCTCACGACGTCGCCTGGCAGGACGATCCGAACTACCGTTTTTGGTCGCTGGGCGACGTCAGGGACAGCGCCGACGACATCGGCGGGGCGATTGATCGGGCGTTTTTCACGCATGAAGATTTCATCGCCAGCCAAAAAGACTATATAGGCGACACTTTCGACCTGAGCGGCGACGCCCCTACAGCGCCAGTCGGGGCGGACGCAATTGTCGATTACCTAAGAATGGCCAGCTGATGACCGTCATATCTCGTGTGGATAACGCTTCTTTGAATCTTGCGTTCCAGAACACAACGCCAGCTCCAGTTCCGAGCGCCTCGGGGCAAAAGCGTCGCCACGGGGATTTCGACACCTTCACCGCAGCACTGGACTACGCTGCGCAAGGTTCGGCTGGCTTCAACATATATTCCGGGCGCGGCGTGCTGCTTGAAGCGCTGTCTTACGCCACTCTCAGAGAACAGGCGCGAGAGATGGCTCTTCGCCTGCTGGCGCTCGGCCTGAAGCCCGGCGACCGCGTCGGCCTGATCGCCGAGAGCGACGGCGATTTCGCGCGTATCTTCTTTGGCTGCCAATACGCCGGACTGGTCGCGACCCCCATGCCGCTGCCCGTCGCCTTCGGCGGACGCGAGGCCTATGTCGCGACCATACGCGGCATGATCGAAAGCTCCGACGCATCCGCTCTCGTGGTCCCGGACGTCATTGGCGGATGGACCGACGAGATTGTCGCCGGCTTTGATTTGAAATTCGGGGGAAACCCGGCCCAACTGGCCACCCTGCCCGCGCCAATGCGCCCGCTTCCTGCAATCAAACCGGAAGCGCTGTCCTATCTTCAGTTCTCATCAGGCAGCACGCGCTTCCCCAAAGGCGTTTGCGTCACCCAAAAATCGGGCATGGCTAACGCGCGCTCCATCGCTCTCGACGGCCTGCAGGTCCGGGAAGACGGGGATCGTTGCGTATCTTGGCTGCCGCTGTACCACGACATGGGTCTCGTCGGGTTTTTCCTGACTCCCATGACCTGCCAGCTGACCGTCGATCTGTTGCCGACCCGCGAATTCGCCCGCCGCCCTCACGTGTGGCTGGAATTGATCTCGCGCAATCGCGGCACCATCTCCTATAGCCCGTCCTTCGGTTACGAACTTTGCGCCCGTCGATCCGGCTCGGGCGACATCGACCTGTCGTGCTGGCGGATCGCTGGTATCGGCGGCGACATGATCCGACCGCACATCCTCGAAGATTTCGGGGAACGCTTCGCCTCCGTCGGCTTCGATCAGCGGGCCTTCGTCGCCAGTTACGGCATGGCCGAAGCCACCTTGGCCATCAGCTTCGCCCCACTGGGGAACGGGATCCAGACCGACACGGTCGATCTGCGCCGTTTGGAGTCCGATGGCGTGGCGATTTCCGCAAACGATCCTTCCCTTTCCCTACGTACGTTCATGCTATGCGGCCGCGTCCTGCCAGGGCACGAAATGGAAGTTCGCGGCCCGGACGGCTCGGCTCTGCCCGAACGGACAGTCGGCGCGATCTACGTGCGCGGGCCGAGCCTGATGAGCGGATATTTCCGCCTGCCCATGGAAACCGCCGAGGCGTTAAGCGCCGACGGTTGGCTGAACACCGGCGACCTTGGCTACATGAAAGACGGGCAAATCGTCGTCACCGGCCGTGCCAAAGACCTGATCATCATCAACGGCCGCAACATTTGGCCGCAGGATCTGGAATGGTGCGCCGAAACCGAGATCGAGACGCTTCGCAGCCGCGACGTCGCCGTATTCTCGATAGAGGAAGACGACAGAGAAAAAGTGGTGGCGCTCGTGCAATGCCGCGCGACCACCGATGACGCGCGGGAAGAACTGCGCGACCGCGTCGCAAGCCTGTTTCGCCGTTTGCACGGCGTCGACGTCAATGTCGTGCTGGTGCCCCCACACTCCCTGCCGCAGACATCCTCCGGCAAGCTGACCCGGGCAAAGGCGAAAACCATGCTGCTATCGGGCGCTTTCGATCCCCGCGACGAAACAGCCAACGCCGCGTGATGCGCCGCGCGCATGACGCGCGCGCGGTGCCGGACCGCTTCTGGCCAGCCATCAGCTTTTAAGCCATAACGACCGCCCTTGGCTCGCACGGCGAGACGCGGCGGCCGTCCACGACGAATAAAACGCCGACGCGCAGCGGCGGACGGCAATGATGAAAGGTGATCCGATGAGCGAAACAATTGAGGATGTATCGGCGCTGATCGTCAACAAGCTGCTGGCCAATCCCAAGGTGCCCCGCGACATAAACGGGTCCAGCAAGATTGTGGAGGATCTGGCGTTCGACTCACTCGCTGTGATGAATTTCGTCATGGAGATCGAGGACGAAATGGACGTTTCCGTGCCGCTCGACCGTCTTGCCGACATCCGTACGGTGGACGACCTTGCGACCTGTATCGTCTCCCTCAAAAACGGCGGTTGAGGTCTGAATGAGCATCTTCGACAAATTCCGCACCGTCGAGCAAAGGCTCGCCCTGCTGACCGCTGGCGGCGGCCGCAACCCGTTCGACGTGATGATCGAACGGCCCGTGTCCTCGACAGTCGGAATCATCGAAGGCCGCGAGACGCTGCTGTTCGGCACGAACAACTATCTCGGACTCAGCCAGTCCCAGCGTGCGATCGACGCCGCGATCGACGCCGTTCGCGCGCGAGGCGTTGGCACCACCGGATCGCGTATCGCCAACGGCACGCAGAGCGTGCACCGGGAGCTTGAGCAACGCATTGCCTCATTCTTCGGGCAGAAGCATTGCATGGTGTTCTCCACCGGATATCAAGCCAATCTCGGGATGATCTCGACCCTCGCCGGCAAAGACGATTACCTGATCCTCGACGCCGACAGCCATGCGAGCATCTACGACGCCAGCCGTCTTGGGCACGCTCAGGTTATACGCTTCAAGCACAACGATCCCGACGACTTGCACAAACGCCTGCGGCGCCTTGAAGGAACGCCCGGCGCCAAACTGGTCGTCGTGGAGGGCATCTATTCGATGACCGGCAATGTCGCGCCACTCAAAGAGATGGCCGCGATCAAACGAGAAACCGGAGCGACGTTGCTCGTCGACGAAGCCCATTCGTTCGGTGTTCTCGGTCCAACCGGTCGCGGCGTCGCCGAGGCTGAAGGCGTCGAGGCGGATGTCGACTTTATCCTCGGCACGTTCTCGAAGAGTCTGGGAACCGTCGGCGGTTACTGCGTCTCCAATCACGACGAGATCGATCTCGTCCGACTGCAGTGCCGCCCCTATATGTTCACGGCCTCCCTGCCGCCGGAAGTGATCGCCGCAACGATGGCCGCGCTTGACGACATGGTCGCCCAGCCGGAACTGCGGACGCAGTTATCCCAAAACGCTGCGCAGTTTCACGCGGGTCTGAAGGGGCTGGGGTTGAACGTCAGCCAGCAGGTCAGCCCGGTCGTGGCGGTGACTCTGGAAACTGTCGAAGAAGCGATTGCTTTGTGGAACAGGCTTCTGGACCTCGGGCTTTACGTCAATCTGAGCCTGCCGCCCGCGACGCCTGACCATCGCCCGCTTTTGCGGTGCTCGGTGATGGCCAGCCATACGAGCGCGCAGATTGCGCGCGCTGTCGAAATCTTCGCCGAAGCGGGCGTAAGTCTCGGTTAACGTAAAGGCAGGGTCCGTATCAGCCCTTATCGGCAAGTAGACGGACCCCGCCGGTTTTTCCGCCGCTCTTACGGCGCCTCAGCATATCGAGGCCCGAGCAGGCGTCCGTTGGCGGGCGTCTGCTTTACCAAAACGCTGTCCAGCCGCCATTTTTGGTACCTCCACCCAATTCGCGTCATTCCAGTTCATCCGACGCCTCCCCCGCTCGGCAGGAGCCACTCGAGCGCGAGGCGATCCGATGCTTACGCAGGATCGGAAAATTTCCTGAAAAAATAAGGATCCGGCGCCTTATCTGTTCACACAAATTCCCGGATGAGGTTCCGGTTCGTTGTTTCGGCGAGCATCATCCGACCAGCCGATTCCGTCTGACCGGATGACGCCCCAGGATCGAATCCAGAACTGATGTCGACGGTACGATTCCAAAACAGCCCTATCGCAACACCGCCGCCGCATACCGAACGACGTCAGTCACGCCCCAAAAAGCGCCGGAGCATCCGGCAACGCCTCCACACAGAGGCCGAAACATACGCTCGACATGCACGAAAACGTCGCCGAGGCGAATTTCTGCGCAGCGCGCCAGCAGAACGCCAACGCGTATGCATCCAACGTAACCATATCCGAAGGAGAGGCGTCCGCATGATTCGCAAGACGAAAATTGCCATCTCCATAAAGGCAAAACACCGACAGCGTCGCCGCGGAAGAGAGAGGGATGGAGAAGCTGTTCCTGAACGGCCTCAGGGTTATGCGTACCTTTCTGGCGACCGCCAACGCGGCGACGAGAGATACGGTCTGTTCGACATCCTCGCTCAGAAAACGACGGTTTTGCGAAATCTTCGCCTTGCCTCTAAGAAACAAGATGGCCTGATCAACACTGCCTGAAAACGCCACACCGTCGTCTACGGGCGCATCATTGACGATATGTTCCGTCCAGTCTCGAGGAACCTGACGCCCCCAGACCACGATGTCGTAAGATGACCCCAAAACGTCGGCAACGACGGCGGGATCTGACGACGCCGTGACCCTTGCGCCAGCATCGTCCCGGCTGGCCGGCCAGCTATCGACTACGAACATTTTAGGTGCGTGCTGCAATGGATTGTTGAACGTTCATTCCGCATGCCCCCACGTGATCGACGGTCAGCAGCAAACGTCGCGTCGAAATGGAAAGCTCGGACAGCGGCGGCGACCGGTGAAGCACGGCTCCTGCGGCCGCCCGCCCCGGATAGAGCAATCCTTTAAGAATCACTATATCTCCGGCAAGTGTTTCGTGAATATCGTCATCATCGGCGCGTTTCCACTGCACGCCGGGGCCGATATAGGTGCAGAGCAACCGCAACCCGACATTGTCGACGTGAAAACGGCGGCAACTGTCGTGGTCAATACACTCCAGTCGAAGACGCACATCGTCTTCTCCGGTCAAATGTCTGTAGTGATGCACTAGCGCCAGAACGTCGTCGACGAGACATGCTGCGGCATTCCCGGCAACGCTCCTCAGCCGGGTCTCCAGAGTTTCCGGCCTGCCCATGTCGAGGAAAAGTTCCGGACCACTCTCAAGATAGGCGAATGAAGCCCCAGAAAGACCTTGATTCAGAACGCGCGGCAAGTGGGCCAGATGACAATCCGGTCGCTCTATCTCGCGCAACGACGAAGGAACCAGCAACCGTCGCTGTGTCGCACATCCGGAGCGCATTTGAATTCCTTGAATTTGTTATGTTATAACATAACATGATACTCGTCTTCGGCGCAACAGTAGGATCAGACCCCATGACGTCCCGCCTTCCCGTCACAGTTCTGTCCGGCTTTCTCGGTGCCGGAAAAACCACGCTGCTCAACCATATCCTGAACAACAGGCAGGGGCTGAAAGTCGCCGTCATCGTCAACGACATGAGCGACGTGAACATCGACGCCGATCTGGTGCGAGAAAACGGCGCCCTGGCCCGCACGGACGAAAAACTCGTCGAACTGAGCAACGGCTGCATCTGCTGCACCCTGCGCGACGATCTCCTGCAGGAGACGCGAAGACTCGTCGAGGAGAAGAGATTCGACTATCTCCTGATAGAATCAACTGGAATCTCGGAACCTTTACCCGTCGCCGCGACATTCGAATTTCGCGATGAAGCCGGGTACAGCCTGTCCGACATTGCCCACCTCGACGCCATGGTGACGGTCGTTGACGCCGCAAACCTGCTGAACGACTACAGTTCGTCCGACTTCCTGCGTGAGAGAGGCGAAAGCGCCGGAGATGATGATGATCGTACGCTTGTCGACCTTCTTGTGGAGCAGATCGAGTTTGCGGACATCGTTATTCTGAACAAGATATCGGCCGCAACAGTTGAGCAGCGGGACGCGGCGAGACAGATCATTCACAGCCTGAACCCGGACGCTGACATCATCGAGACGGATATGGGCGTCGTAGCGCCGGACCGCGTTCTGAACACCGGACGCTTCGATTATGAGAAGGCGCACAAACATCCTCTGTGGTACAAGGAGTTGTTCGAATTTCGTGGCCATGTTCCAGAAACCGAGCAATACGGCGTCCGCAGCTTCGTCTATCGCGCCCGCCGGCCGTTCGTCCCGGAGAGCTTCAAGGCGTTCATCGACGCGTCTTGGCCCGGCGTCATTCGCGCCAAGGGGCATTTCTGGCTGGCCACCCGCCCGGAATGGGTCGGGGAACTCGGCCAGGCGGGCCCAATGGTCCGCACCCAGGCCCTGGGCTTCTGGTGGGGAGCGATCCCGAAAAGCCAATGGCCCGAAAGCCCTGAGTGGGAAGACATGATCCTCTCCAAATGGGACCCGCTATACGCGGACCGCAGGCAGGAGATCGTATTCATCGGCACGTCCGCCATGGACGAAGTCGCAATCCGCAAGGCGCTCGACGCGGCCTTGATCCCGGAGCTGGACGCCGGGCGCTTCGACCCGCTGCTTTACGCGCATTTGCCCGACCCGTTCCCGATCTGGCGTCGCGAGCAGGAGGAGGCCTTCGAGGATGCCTGATCCCGGGCACTCTAATGAACGCACGCTACGAGGCGAGATGTGGCGGCGATATGAAGGCGACGACTGGGACGCTTTCGACGCACTGCCCTGCGCCGTCCGCAGGAGGCTGAACGAGCACAGCTATGACGCGTGGGCGGTCAATGTCCTGATGCTGTGGCGTCATTACAAGCGACAATATGGACGAACGCCTCGTGCGGAGCGGGCTCTGATCCGTTATCTCGATTATTGCGAACGACTGGAGCGGCAGGCGTTCGCCGAGCGACATGCAAAGCGGTTTGGATATCCGTTCGCCCACGACGCCGCCCGGGCGAGCGTCCTGCGTCTGTCTTCCTGACTGTCCAAACTCCCTCCGCCGAGAGCGGAGAGAGCGGAAGTCGTTTCGCGATACTATTCGCCTGCTGCGGGCAGGATCGCGACGGACGCCTCGCTGGTCAGAACACGGAACGTGAAGCTTTCCTGCAGATACAGCTCGACGGATTCCGCCGAATGACTGCTGTAGCCAATGGACAGATCCTGCCCGATATTCAGCTCGAAATCGCCTCCACGGATTGAAAGAACATACACGCCCTCGATGGCGGGCGCGAAAACGATCTTGTTTTCCACCAGGCGCTCGATGTGGCGGAGAACCGGATACCCTTCTTCGTTCCCCCCGCTGACGGCGGCGGAGGCGGCCTCGCCAAGAACGACGGCGTAGGGCCCGTTGACGCCCGCGAGGCGCAACTCGTTCAGCGCATCAGCGATAACCCGGGGGTAGTCCATGACAGATGTCGGCAAGGTAAGCTTGCGGTTCGACGTTCCCTCACGGACGCCCTGAATCCCGGCGGCGGCGTAACCGTCGAACACAGCGCGATCTTCTGCAAAAGCGATCTTCTTCGCCGCATCCTTCAGCGGCTGCCAGTCGGAGTCCAGTGACCCGCGCTCGACGTCGTCAATCGCCTCCCGGCTCAGGGAGAACGGAATACGAAGCTCCACCAGTGGCAAAACCTCGCGACGTAACGCCCGAATTCCCTCCGCGGGGCCGTCAATTTTCGTCGTGTGACCCGTCGTCACTGCGGCAAAGCCGACGCCCTTGGGCTCCGGCGCATCCACGACACGGCGCGCGCCAAGATAGCGCTTCAGCGTGCGTGAGGCCTCGTCCCCGATTTCCGCCCAGGCGGCGTCCGATATGGGAGCGAGATCCCTGTGCAGATTATTCATGTCAGATTTCTTCCTTCAATGAACCGATACCGAGAGATCCCCTGGGCGCCGTCGCTGCAACAGGAGGAACCTCGTCCGCATCATGAACTTCCTCGGCCGCCACGGGCTCTGCGTCCGCAGACGTGGCGTCCAGAAAATCCGCTGTAGGGATAAAAAACAGCGATCCTGTCACGGCGCGGCTGACGTCGAGGAGACGATCATAATTACCCGGCGGCAGGCCGATGAACATGTTGTCGAGCATCCGCTCAATGCGGGCGGGCGATTTGGCGTACCCTATAAAGTAGGTGCCGAACTCCCCCTTGCCGACATCGCCGAATGGCATGTTGTCGCGGAGAATCTGCAACTGCTCGCCGTTTTCTTCGATGTTCGTCAGAACATTGTGTGCGTAGCTGGGTTTGGCGGCCTCCGAAAGCTCGATGTCCGAAAGCTTCTTGCGTCCGACAATTCTTTCCTGCTGCTCAACGGGAATCGCATCCCATTTTTTGAGATCATGCAGGTATTTCTGGATGATCACATAGCTTCCACCAGCGAAATCCGGATCTTCGTCGCCAATTATGGTGGCGGCGACGGCGTCCTGCTTCACCGGGTTTTCCGTCCCGTCCACGAACCCCAGAAGATCGCGCTCGTCAAAATATTTGAACCCATGAACCTCGTCGACCACGACCGCCGAGCCCTCAAGCCGCGAGACGATATTGGACGCGAGTTCGAAGCAGAGGTCCATACGCGCCGCACGGATATGAAACAGCAGATCGCCCGGCGTTGACGGCGCGTGGTGAACGCCGTTGATTTCACGGAACGGGTGAAGTTCCTTTGGACGAGGCGCGCCGAAAGTCTGATCCCACGCCTCCGACCCCACGCCCATCACGCAGGACAGACGACCGTCCGGCGCGCGGAATCCTACACCACGCACAAGCGAGGAGAGATCGGCGCAAAGATCGCGCAGGATCGCGCCGTGCTCGGGCCCGCGATGCAACGTAAGGGTCAGGAAAATCGCGGCGCTCGTCAGTTTCTCCCCGACGGCCTGCGGCGTGGCTGAAGACAAACCCTGCTCTCCCAATTCAGACGTCGTGCAATCAGCGCCACGGCTTTGCTGCGGGCTTCAGCGATCGTCACTCACGATTTTAGACACCTCGGCGCCCTATCGAAAAGCCCCGGCGATACGTTCGCACTTGCCCCCGGGACATTGCCGAACGCCCCAAGCCCGCCGAAAGCGCCCTCGTCATTGAGCGTCTCCTGCCGGGCTCAACCATCTGACTGCTCCGCAAGCACGTGCCCGGGCGCGCTTGCGGACCACGCAGGCCCGTTAGATCAATGCTTCCGAAGCACTCGGCCAGCGACGACTTCCAGCTTGCTCAGCAGGGCGGGGTCGCGGTGCGACGGCGCCGTGATCAGAGCATGCTCCAGCGCCCGGTCACAGCCAGCCGGACACAGGCCACGCGCCTTGCCGAGTTCCGGGATCATAGCCTTCACGAGAGAGCGCGCGTGATCGGCATTGTCGTGCATGACCTTGACCACGGCGTCGACCGTCACGCTGTCGTGGCCGTCGTGCCAGCAGTCGTAATCCGTCACCATGGCGACTGTCGCGTAGCAAATCTCAGCCTCTCGGGCGAGCTTGGCCTCCGGCATGTTGGTCATGCCGATCACGGCGCAACCCCAGCTCCGATACAGTTCACTCTCGGCGCGGGTGGAGAACTGAGGTCCTTCCATCACCAGATACGTGCCCCCGCGCGTATGCGGAACGCCCAGTTCAGCCAGTTTCGCCTGCGCCACGTCGCCTATGCGCGGGCAGACCGGGTCAGCCACGGACACATGCGCGACGCACCCCGTGTCGAAGAAGCTCTTCTCGCGGGCGAAGCTGCGGTCGATGAACTGATCGACAATGACGAAATGCCCCGGCGGTAAATCCTCGCGCAGCGAGCCGACGGCGGAAAGCGAGATAATATCGGTGACGCCCGCGATCTTCATCGCCGCGACATTGGCGCGGTAGTTCACGTGCGAAGGGGGCAGCGGATGGCCCCGGCCGTGCCGCGGCAGGAACACGCAGCGCACGCCGTCCAGCGTGCCGAACAGCAATTCGTCGGATGGCGCGCCCCAGGGCGTCTCAACCTTGCGCCACTCCTTGTTCTCGAGCCCGGCGATGTCATAGAGGCCTGACCCTCCGATGACGCCTATGACGGGGCTCACGCTCTGCGTAGCGTTAGTGGACATTGGACCAGACTCTCCGTTTAAGAATGAAAAGAAGGCAACCGAGGAACAGCAGGTAAAGCGTCACGCGCACGCCGACGCGGCGTCTCTCGTCAAGATGGGGCTGGGCGACCCACGCCAGAAAGGTCGTGACGTCCCGAGCTTCCTGATCCAGCGTCGCCTGCGTGCCGTCGGCATAGACCACCGAGCCGTCATGTAGCGGCGGCGGCATGGCGATGGTCCGCCCCAAAGCGAAGCGGTTGTAGAACGTATCCTTGGCCTCCGTCACGCCCGCAGGCGGCGGCCCATAGCCGGTCAACAGGGCGTAGATACGATCAGGGCCGCCGGGATAGACGAGCGCCAGCCGCGATTGATCGGGCGGGATGACCGCGCCCGGCGTCAGGCCCTGCGCCACAGGCGGCGTAGGGAAAGCATCATCCAGCGTCGCAGGGCGTGTTTTTCCTTCCACGCCGTCTGGAACCGTATGGCTCTCCGCGACGGCCTCAGCCTGATGGTCGTTCAGGCCCATCCCGCGAAGATCGCCGAAATGGACATGCTCCATCCCGTGGCAGTTGGAGCAGACCTGTGCGTAGACGGCGTAGCCGCGCTGAACGCTGGCGAGGTCGAAATGGCCGAGCGGTCCGTCGAAGCTCCACGCCCGTTTCGGCGTAGGGTCATGGTCGCCCTTGGCGGCGAGAGACGACGCCGGAGACAGGAGCGCTGCGACGATGGCGGCGCTCGCCACACCCCGCAGAAGGGACGGTCGGTTCATGGCGCGCGCTTCGCCATCGCGATCTCGCGACGCGAGATCAACGGCATGAGAACAATAAAATGCACGAAGTAATAGAGCGTGGCCGCCTGCCCGACATACAACCACACACCCTGAACATGCCGTGCGCCAGCCATGCCCAGCAGAATGAAAGACACGACCAGCGCAGCCATCCCGGCCCGATAGAACGGACGCTCGCGGGCGGAGCGGACCGGCGACACATCAAGCCATGGCGCTGCGAAGAGCACGAGAATGGAGCCGACCGACGCCAGCAGCCCGCCCAGTTTGGACGGCACCGACTGCAGGACGCCATAGAACGGCAGCAGGTACCATTCGGGCTCGATATTGGGCGGCGTGCGCATCGGATTGGCTGGACGATAATTAGCCGGTTCGACGATCAGATCTGGCAAAAAGAACATCACCGCTGCGAGCGCCAGCGCGAAGACGACCAGCGCCAGCCCGTCCTTGGCGGTGAAGTACGGATGGAATGGGAGCGTTTCGTCTGGGCCAACTGACGGACGACCGCTCGGCGTCCCCGGCCCGTAGACATGTAGCGCCGCGATATGCAGCGCGACGACGCCCAGCACCGCGAACGCGAGCGTGAAATGCAGAACGAACAGACGATGCAAAGTCCCGTCGCCTGGATGATCGCCGCCGAGGAACATGCGCTCCAGGACAGGCCCCACGCCCGGGACTGCGGCGATCGCCTTCCCGGCGACGTCGGCGCCCCAGTAGGACATCTGCCCCCACGGCAACACGTAACCAGCGAAAGCGTTGACAAGCACCATGGCGAACAGCGTCATGCCGACCAGCCAGAGCAATTCACGCGGCGCCTTGTAGGAGCCGTAATAAAGACCCCTGAACAAGTGCAGATACAGCGCGCCGACGAACAGGCTGGCGCCGGTCATATGCATCGAGCGCAAAAGCCAGCCGCCGGGGACGCGCCGCTCGATCTCCTCAATTGAAGCGAAAGCGGCCGTGGCGCTGGGCGTATAGTGCAGGGCCAGCGCCAGACCGGACAACAGCATCAACGCCAGCGCCACCGTCAGCATCGCGCCGACCGTCCACAATGCGTTGAGGGAACGCGGCATCGGGAAACGCACGTATTCGCGCTTAAAGGCGCCGACCACCGGGAGTCGGGCGTCGATCCAGCCAAGCGCGCCCGCCGGACAGCCTTCGGAGCAGTCGGTGTCGTGGTCTGAAGGCGCCGTCGCCATGCGCATTCCCTCTCGAAGTCGAAAAACCGGAAATCGGTTGCGCGACCAGAGCCCGCGCGCCTGTTTAACGACCGAGCCGCCACTCTTGCAATGAGGCCGACCTTGCAATGATCGGCTGGATGGCGCACCCGTCTTGCGCGACTGGCGACGCCGCATGAACTCAGCGCGTGCGACCGGGCGAGCAAACAGGCGGAGGCCCCGATATGGAACAGTCAGAGAACATCGGCGCGACGCATGAGGCGATGAAGGCCGAGGCCCGGAGCTGGTTCGAAACGCTGCGCGATCGGATCTGCGACGCGTTCGAAGCGATCGAACAGGACGCGGTAGAACGCGGGACGCAGACCCTGCCGGGCCGGGAGGCCGCCGGACGCTTCGAGCGAAAAAGCTGGTCGCGTGAGGATGAAAGCGGCGGGCATGGCGGCGGCGGCGTGATGAGTCTGATGCGCGGGCGGGTGTTCGAGAAGGTCGGCGTCAATGTGTCGACCGTGCAGGGCGAATTCAGCCCCGAGTTCCGCAAGACCATTCCCGGCGCCGCCGAAGACCCGCGCTTCTTCGCCACGGGGATCAGCCTCGTCGCACATATGAGCAGCCCCCTGGTTCCCGCCGCGCATTTCAACACACGCATGATCGTCACTACTGAAGGCTGGTTCGGCGGCGGCGGCGACATCACCCCCATGTTTCCCGAAAGCGCAGAAGCGCAGGACGACGCCGCCCGCTTTCACAAAGGGTTCGAAACCGCGTGCGACCGCCACGACCCGGAGTACTATCCGCGCTTCAAGGCGTGGTGTGACAAGTATTTCTATCTGCCGCATCGCATGGAACCGCGCGGGCTGGGCGGAATTTTCTACGACCACCTGCGCAGCGGCGACGCAAGGCGCGACTTCGCCTTTACGCGCGACGTCGGGCTTGCCTTTTTGGAAACCTATCCCGAGGTTGTCCGCGCCCGCATGTTGGAACCCTGGACGCCCGAACAGCGCGAAGCGCAGCTGATCCGGCGCGGGCGCTATGTCGAGTTCAACCTACTGCACGACCGGGGCACGCTGTTCGGGCTTCGGACCAACGGCAACACAGAAGCCATCCTGATGAGCCTGCCGCCGGAGGTGAAATGGCCCTGATTTTGCCGCAGACACGCTTTAACCTGGTTGTAAGGTCGGTCGTTTGAACTGATAAAGCGATGAAGGGAGTCTGGAGTCACGTGCCTGAGGCCGATCACGACGTAACTGAAGACGGGAGCAAAGCCCCACGACGTCGCGAGCGAAAGCCGCCGCTGAACGTCTCGGGCCGCCGCGAGGTCCTGAAAACTGTCGGCGTCGGCGTCGGGACGTTGGCTGCCGCCCGCTGCGGCCTTCTGCATGCCGCGACGCTTCAGCGCGCGCAATTCGCACGCCCCAACATCGAGACAGTAGCGCAGATCACAGCCGCCACCGCGATCGGCACGCCGACCTTTATCGTGGCTGGAAACGCAGCCCCGGCACGCTGGGCGCCGCTGATCGCCTCGAGTTTTTCGGAAACACTCTCCACCGACTCCCCGATCGTCTTGCGAAAGACCGGCGGCCAGGACGGCGTGACGGGAGCGAACCTGTTTGACTCACTTGCGTCCGCAGACGAGAGCGGCAGCGCGCTTCTGGCGCCGGGCGCGGCCATCCTCGCCGCCCAGGCCGGCGATCCGCGCGTGCATTTCGACTATCAACGCTGGCTACCCGTGCTGCTCAGCGTCAGCGCCCCTATTGCCGTCGGACGCGTGGACTTCCGGCGCAGCTTACGCACCATGCTGAAGGATCGCCCTGTTCGGGTGGCAGTTTCCGCGCCGAACGGACTGGAATTGCCGACCATGCTCGCGCTGACGATCCTGTCGATGCGGGTGATTCCGATCAGCGGCTTCGGCGGAGCAGATGCAGCGATAGGCGCTCTGCGCCGCGGCGAGGTCGACGTAGTACAACTCCCCGCTGACTCCGCCCGCCCTGACTTATTACAGAGCTTGGCCGCGGAGGGTTTCGAACCACTTTTCGCCACCACGCCGACTGTTGATCCGAGCGTCTCCGTCGCCCAGGATTTCACCACCCGCTATGAGGCGTTGCGAGGTCGCGCACCCACGCACCCGCTGTACCCCGCATTCAAAGCCACTGCTGCAGCCGCCTGCATCGACATGGCGCTCGTGCTGCCCATGCTCACGCCGCCCGCCCAGGCCGCACGTTGGAGGCACGCCGCAACACTGGCGGCCGCCCTGCCTGAAGCCGCTGCGATGGCAAAAAATGATGGCGGTCGCTTGATAGCGGGTACTGACGACGCTTCCGTCTATGCCGCGTTGGCGCCAGACCTCTCGGCCATACTCGCTCTGCGACGGTGGCTCGCGGAGCACGGACCATCCTGGCGAGTAGGCTGATCTGGCAGAATCTGGCTGGCGGGCAGCCCACGATTTGGGATGATTGTTTCATCAAGTGATATGGTTTGGAGCCGCTATTGGCCGCAGAGCAGGCCCTGACGCCCGCCAGGAGTATGTATTGTAGCAGCGTCGGGATCAGGGCGTCACACAGGACCCGCTCGCGCCCCACTGCGATGCCTGGCGACCTTCCCGGAGAAGGTCGGGAATCAGGGTGTGTTCAGGACGCTTTTACGAAAATCCTCGCATAGTCTCTGCGTGCCGCCCGCAAGTATCCCCACGTCACTTCCGATCGCCACGAACCGTGCACCCATCTCGACATAGCGGCGCGACAGAGACAGATTGCTTGACAGGATGCCAGCAGGCTTTCCTGCGTCGATAATGGTGTGGAGCGCGGCCTCGACATGACGCTGAACATCGACATGTCCCGGATTTCCGCGATGCCCAAGATCGGCCGCCAAATCTGCCGGGCCGATAAAGACCCCATCAACCCCATCGACTTTGAGTATATCGTCAAGCGCGGCAAGGCCCGCGCGGCTTTCCACCTGCAATAGCAGACAAATTTCTTCGTCTGCCGTTTGCAGATAATCCGGAATCCGATTGAACGACGACGCTCTCGCCAACGCGGCGCCTACACCGCGTTTCCCTGCAGGAGCATATCGCACGGCGCGCACCATTTCCGCCGCCTGCTCGGCCGATTCAATCATAGGCACGAGGATCGTCTGCGCGCCCGCATCGAGTATCTGCTTTATCATCCATGTTTCAGGCGCCACAGGGCGCACGACGGCCTGTCCACGCCCCGCCGCCATGGCCTGCAGTTGCCGCATGATGCTGCGAATATCGTTAGGAGCGTGTTCGCCGTCCACAAGAAGCCAGTCATAACCAGCTCCAGCACAGATTTCCGCCGTATAGGCATCCGCCAACGCAAGCCAGAGTCCGATGAGGGGCTTATCCCCCCCTAGAGACGCCTTGAAGGCGTTTGAGGGAGCAGGCATGGCTTTACGCGTTCCTTTCAAAAAAGCAGCTTATGGTTCCAAGCTTCCCGTAATCAGCGACTATGGTGTCGCCTGGCCTGGCTTCGACCGGCCGTATGAAGGAGCCGGAAAGCACGACCTGACCCGCCTCGATCTTGCCGCCATACTGTTTCAGGCGCGCCGCAAGCCACGCAATGCCACGCGCCGGATGGTTGAGGACACCGGCGCCAAGTCCAGTTTCCTCCACCACCGCATTACGAGAAACTATAGCTCCCGCCCATCGCATATCGAAATCATCGACGTGATGCCGACTCCCGCCGAGCACAATGCCCGCGTTCGCCGCGTTATCTGACACAGTGTCTATAATGGAGCGCGCGATCTTTGTGGCGGGATCGACACGCAATATCCGTGTATCGAGAATTTCCAGTGCAGGGACCACATAGTCCGTCGCAGCGAGCACATCGAAAGAAGCAATTGCGTCACCCGTCAAATCCTGTTTGAAGACAAAAGCAAGTTCCGCTTCAATTCGCGGCTGGATAAAGCGCCTCGCGGGGATGCTCGCGCCATCTTCAAACAGCATATCGTCAAAAAGTACGCCCGAGTCCGGCGTATCAATTCCAAGGGCGTACTGCATCGCCCGGGACGTGAGGCCTATCTTCCAGCCGATGACTCTTCGGCCCGCCAGAATTTTTTTTCTTATCCAAGCGTCTTGAATCGCATACGCATCATCAAGAGCAGCGTCCGGATATTTCAGGGAAAGCAACCCCATCTGCTTTCTTGTACGTTCCGCTTCATCCAGAGCCTCAGCGGCCGACAATATCTGCTCCGATGTCAGCATGTCGCCTCCCTATTCCTCATCCGCAATGGAGTTTTCCAGACGACCGATTCCGGTAGCTTCAACTTCCACAACATCTCCGGGTTTCAACCACACAGGCGGTTCCAGACGCGCGCCGGCGCCTGTCGGCGTCCCGGTGACGATAACATCTCCAGGAACAAGTGTCGTAAACGTGGAAATATAGGAAATTATCTTACGGAATGAAAAAATCATCCGACCTGTTCTATCGTGCTGTCGGATTTCCCCGTTCACGCGCGTTATCAGTTCCGCATCGCGGATCTGCTCTTCAGAAACGAAGGGGACGAGCCACGGTCCAATAGAGCCCGTGCCATCAAAGTTCTTTCCTTGTGTGACGTTGAACTTGGCGTGCCTTACCCAATCGCGAATAGTGCCTTCGTTGCAAAGGCTCAACGCGGCAATATGCTCGAGCGCCTTATCCTCCGAGATTCGACGTCCCGCCTTGCCGATGACCACGACAATCTCGCCCTCGTAATCAAGCTGAGGCGATTCAGGCGGGCGTCGCAGAGCCTGCTTGTGACCAACAAAACTCCGCGGGAATCTAATAAACAAGGATGGGTTTTTTGGGGCAGTTTGTCCGTCCTTGTATTCTTCGTTACGATCCGGAAAATTCACTCCCACGCAAATAATTTTCTCCGGATTTGTTATGGGAATCAAAAATTCAATTTCCGATTCCTGAAAATCAATTCGATCTGGAGCAGTTTCGACGATCTCCGTCAGTGCTCCTGCTTCTATCACTCCCCTGAGATCCGACCAGCGCTCCCCGAACACAGCGAAGAGATCCGTAATTCCCTCGGGACGCCACAGCCCGTATCGGACTTCACCACCGGCCGAGAATGTTATTAATCTAGCGGTCACTTTCCCCTCCCCCTGCCTCAAACAACAGATCCGACGCAGATATATTTTAATTCTGTGTAATCTTCGATTCCATGACGTGAGCCTTCACGCCCGATACCAGACATGCCACGGCCGCCAAAGGGAGCTTCCGCCGTAGACACGGCGCCCGTATTTACACCAACGATTCCACACTCAAGCGCCTCGCTCACGCGGAAAATACGAGCCGCATTATTAGTACAGAAATAGGCAGCCAGCCCGAATTCAGTATCGTTGGCAGCCGAAATCGCCTCGTCCTCTGTTTCGAACCGGATCAGCGGCGCCACCGGCCCAAAAGTTTCCTCATGCGTAATCCGCATCTGGCCCGTGACGTCCCCAAGAACCGTGGGTTCGAAAAACAGTCCGCCTTTTTCGTGTCGCTCCCCACCAACAAGAACTTTAGCTCCGTTGTTGCAAGCGTCAGCGATGTGCTCCTCCACTTTCACCAAGGCCCTTTCGTCTATAAGCGGCCCAAGCAACACAGCCGGGTCCAGACCATTTCCGACGGAAAGTTCTTGAACTCTTTCACTGAAAGCTTCAGAAAATTTGTTATAAATATTTTCTTGAACGTATATTCTATTAGCACAAACACATGTTTGCCCATTATTACGAAATTTTGCCAACATGGCTGCCTCAACCGCTACATTTAGGTCCGCGTCGTCAAAAACAATAAAGGGAGCGTTGCCTCCAAGCTCTAGACTCAGCTTTTTTATTGTCGGCGCGCATTGTCCATAAAGCAGAGCCCCAACCGCAGTAGATCCCGTAAAGGTCAGTTTTCGAATTTTCGGGCTGGACGTCATAATCCCGCCAATCTCGGTCGCATTTCCCGTGACGACGCTCAACAGCGCTGCCGGAAGTCCCGCGCGCTCCGCGAGAATAGCGAGCGCGATTGCTGAAAACGGCGTCTGCTCTGCAGGCTTCAGCACGACTGCGCACCCTGCCGCGAGAGCGGGCGCCACTTTGCGCGTGATCATCGCGCTGGGAAAATTCCAGGGCGTAATAGCGGCCACGACACCGACAGGCTGCCTGATGACCAGAAGGCGTTTGTCCTCCTGATGACCGGGGATTATTTCTCCGTAAAGCCTGCGGGCTTCCTCTGCGAACCATAGGACGTAGCTGGCGCTATATTGGATCTCTCCGACAGCTTCAGCCAAAGGCTTTCCCTGCTCCAGAGTCATAATCAGCGCAAGGTCGTCTTTGTTATCAAGAATCAATTGATGCCAGCGCCGCAATATCTCGGCGCGCTGGCCCGCCGTAACGTGGGCCCATGCGCGTTGAGCGATCACCGCAGCATCTATAGCTTCCTGTACCTGAACGTCGCTGATCTCGGGAACGCACCCTATTGCATCCCCCGTAGCAGGGTTGAAAATTGTGCGGCCGGATTTAGGGAGCGATTCAATCCACTGTCCGGCAACCAGAGCCGCTTCACGCAGCAGAGAAGGATCCCGCAATTCCATAGCCGTTATCCTAATTACGGGGCGATGATCGGACTCGCAGTCACAACCGGCTCCTCGGCGTCAACGCCCGAAAACAAGCTACCGTGCTCGAACCACGACCGGGGAGCCGGAGCCCCCCAAAGCGTCTGCCTCTGGGGGTCTTTCAGATTCCAACGAATGGGTTCGTTGTCCGGATCTACCGTCTGATAATCTGAACAGTAAATTTCAATCCGGTGACCGTCTGGATCAAGGACATATAGAAAGAAGGCGTTAGATATACCGTGCCGGCCGGGGCCACGTTCAATATTCGCGACATAGCCAGTTGTAGCCATAAGGTCGAGCAGATCGATGATATTGAGAGGAGTTGGAACCCAGAATGCCGTGTGATGCAACCGTGGCCCCCTGCCACAGGTAAAGGCCATGTCATGAACGCCACCTTTCCGATGCATCCACGCCGCCCACAACCGACCAGACTCTTCGTCTTCCGTGTATTCCGTGGTCCTGAAACCTATTTTATTGTAAAATGAAACGGATTTGTCGACATCGCTCGAGAAACAATTGAAGTGATCTATGCGCAGCGGTTTCACCCCGTGATAGAGAGCATATTTTTGATGGATAGGCGCCAGCCGATCCATCTTGAAATAGAACTCCAGCGGGATTCCGGCGTTGTCGTGCGTACGGAACGTGCGACCTTGATACGGCCTGTCGACCCACTCTACCGAGTGCTCCAATGCGCGAAAATATTCAGCGGCCTTATCCAGATCCACTTCCGAAAAAACCTTGAATGACAGGGACCTGACCTCGGCCACGTCGCTTTTTGTGAGGACCATGCAATGGTGTCCCCGCTCCTCCATAGCCCGGAAGTAGACATGTTCACTGTCTTCGTCCGTGATCTGCAACCCCAGAGTGTCCGCGTAGAAAGCACGACTCCGAGCAAGATCAGTCACTGAAAAATCCACGTGACTAAGACGAACGATATTAAAGTCAGGATATAAATTGAACGGTTCTAGTGCCATCATCTTGCTTCCTGAAGAGTCGGCCCTCGCGTGCCGACATGTTGTTCTTCTTACTTTCCGCGAAGGAGACGTTATCCGAGGCGGGGGATGGCGTGTTCGGTTGTGGCGAAGGAAACATTTTTAGTTTCCATGTAAAAGTCGAATGACCAGTCTCCGCCGTCACGGCCGATGCCGGATGCCTTGACACCACCAAACGGGGTATCGAGATGCCTTACATTCTCAGAATTCACCCAGATCATGCCCGCTTCCAATTTTTCCGACACACGAAACGACCTTGTGACATCCGAAGTCCAAAGGTATGCGGCCAAGCCGTACTGGGTGCCATTCGCAATGCGAACAGCCTCATCTTCTGACGCGAAGGGAATCGCGGTCAGCACAGGGCCAAAAATCTCTTCTTGCGCAATGCGCATGTCGTTCGTCGCATTTGTGAAAAGTGTGGGAGCGACGTAACATCCGCCACCAGGGCCAGGGAATTTCTCGCCTCCCGCGGCGACAGTCGCGCCTTCCGTTTTCCCGATCTCTATATATTCAAGAACTTTCTTCTCATGAACGGGATGAATAAGGGGTCCCACGACAGTCGCGGGATCGAGCGGGTGCCCTACTTTTATATTCCTCGCGCGTTCGGCCAGAGTGGCCGTGAACCTGTCGTAAATGCTTGCTTCAACGAGGAGGCGCGATGATGACGTGCACCGTTCCCCGTTGAGAGAGTAAATCATGAACAACGCGGCGTCCGCCGCTCTTTCGAGATCCGCGTCAGCGAAGACTATGATCGGATTTTTTCCTCCCAATTCGAAATGAAAACGCTTCAGCGTATCCGCTGCTTGCTTCATGATCAGCGAACCGGTGCCGCTTTCTCCGACAAAAGCTATAGCCTTGATGTCTGGATGACGCGTCAGTTCGGCTCCAGCATCTTCTCCAAAGCCGTTTACAAGATTCCACACGCCCGGAGGCAACCCGGCGTCTTCAGCGATTCGCAGCAAAAGTGACGCAGTGATCGGCGAAAATTCGGCTGGCTTGTGAACGACGGTGCATCCGGCAGCCAACGCAGGCGCGATCTTCCATGTCGAAAGCATGAAGGGTGTATTCCACGGCGTAATGACGCCAACCGGCCCGACCGGAGTCCGCGTCGTCACATTCGCCTGTCCCGAGGTCGGAAGCGACAATCCGTTTCGGGCGGCGGGGGCCTTGTCCGCGAAGTACCGAAAATTTTCGGCGCCACGCAAAGCCGCCTTGGACATAAACCGCAAAGACTGGCCAGTATCCAGACACTCCAGAAATGCTATTTCTTCCGCACGAGCTTCAATAGCATTAGCTATAGCATGCAGGATTTCTCGCCGTTTCGCCCCGCTTAATGCGGTCCAGCCGGGTTGTGCCGCTTTCGCAGCCTTTGCCGCCAGATCGATGTCTCGTTCATCGCCCCTTGCAACGGAGGCAAGCGGTTTGAGATCGATTGGAGAAATTGTTTCAAAAAACTCGCCGCCGATAGAGGAGCGTTCCTGCCCCCCTATATGGTTCAGGACGCCCGTTTCCCGAATATAGGATATATACTTCTCTGCTTTTTGGATGTTTTCTTGAAACGTCGCCATACCCGATCTCCTGCTCTACTTATTTTTACTTTTTGGCTTTTTGCCACGCTGTCTTCTTAACGAAGGCGGCCGTGCATTGAATTTTTTTTCCAGCTTAATCGAGAATCTATTTCTCGAATCTCCAGAGAGAGGGCGAAGTTGGGTCTTTCCAGGAGACTTTCCGTCACCATAGCGGCAGTAGAGAAAATTGCTTCACCTGCACGTCTCTTTTCGTCGAACGTTCTACCTTCTCCGATTCGGAAAGACATATCGATGAACGCGTTTTCTGGAAGCATATCCGCTACTGCCCACGCCGACGCCTCGAACGCTCGAACGCGGACCGCTCCTACTTCGAACAAACCTGTCTCCAGGATCGCGTCTCGCAATCGGACACACAGCGTCGTCAGATCCACGCTATCCCTCAGGTTCGCGGAATACTCGATAGAGAGGTGCGGCACGGAAAATTCTCCGTTTTCGAGACAATTTAATTAACTTGTTAACCTTATAACAATCAAACGAGCTATTCGTGTCCTCACATTCACGTTACGCTTCCTCATTTTAAAGTTCGTGATACTCTCTCCAGAACGTCCCCTGCCGAAGGCTAAGCATGCCCCCCCTGAAGCGCCCGTCGGCCATGCGCGACACAAAGCCCCCCGCATCCAATCCAGCCTCCGAGTTACCTCACGAAGCGACCAAAGCCATGCCGATCGCGCTCCTCAGAGCCCGAGAAGCCCTTATGTCCCGCTTTCGCCCCATGCTGGCCGAGCACGATTTCACGTCCCAGCAATGGCGCGTTATTCGACTTCTGAACGAGCATTCGACGCTTGACGCCGCCCAACTCGCGGAAAAGGCGTTTATCCTCCCCCCCAGCCTGACGCGCATCCTTGCTAATCTGGAAACCCGCGATTTGGTGACACGCGTGCAGTCTTCATCAGACCGTCGACGTTATCTCTTCACGCTGACGACGCCCGGAGAAGAGGCATTTCGCAAAATCTCTCCCGACAGAATCAAGGTTTACAAAGAAATAGAGGCGTATTTTGGTAGGGATAAAATCAATCTGCTCCTGAGCCTTCTCGACGAACTGGCTCAGTTTTAAGGTATGGTCAATGCGGCGCGACGCCCGCCGTCGCGCCAACGAAAGCTCGATCCAGGTAAAGAAGCGGATGGCCTACCGCTGAGCAACGAATGTCCTGAACCTCGCCGAATATCACGTAGTGCGTGCCGACGACGTGATGCGCCGCGATTTTGCAGTCGAAAGACGCGATCGCACCCGTTAGAGCAAAATTGCCCGAGGGCAGTTTCTCCCACACACCTGACGCATAGCGCTCTTCCATGTCCACCACCTTGCCCGCGAAATAACCGGCAAGATCGACATGTTCGTGGCCGAGCACGTTCACACAGAACACTTTATTCTGGAGAAACAGATCGCACTGGGCAGACCGTCTGTTCATGCAGACAAGCAGCGTCGGCGGATCGTCGCTCACGGAGCACATGGCCGTCGCAGTGAAGCCGCCGCGCCCTGCGCTTCCGGCCGAGGTAATGACGTTCACCGAGGCGCCGACTCTCGCCATCGCCGCGCGAAACTCGAGCTGCGCGGACCCGACGCCGGACGTCGCGCGTTGCTGTTCATGAGCGGTATTCATTGCACGCTTCCCCCAGCCCCTACCGGTTGTAGCCACGTTTCGCCAGTCCAGCCGTTTTCGTCGTAATCACTCATACAGATGTCGACGAGTTCCTCCATTTGGCGCAACACCGATCCGCGTTCCGCTCCCTTCAGTATCTGTAAACGGACATCTTCGGGACTTCCCGCGTAGTTCAGCTCGTAGAGGGCGTGGCGGCCACCAAATTCCGTGCCTGTCGCATCCCACAGGAGCTTCATTACCTTGATTCGCTCCTTGTGGCTGATTCCGTTTGATCCGCGCACATACTGGGCGAGATATCCATCGATTTCCGGGTTCGAGAAATCCTTTACGGAAGATGGAAGATAGATAAGCCCGGACGCCACGCAACGGCGCACCAGGTCGATGACTCGCGGGTATGCGTCCGACATGAAGGCCCGGTAGGTCAGGGCAGCTTCGAGGTTGGGCAGTACCGCTCCGTTGTGCCACTGCTGCGGCGCTCGCGCCATCGCATTGGAGAGCGACCAGAACAGGTGACGCAGTCCGATGACTTCCCCCAACGCCGCCTGATTGCCCCGGAAGGCGTCGCCCCCCGTGCAGCGAAGCGCCTTCGCAAGCACACCCGCCAAAAAGTCCAGCTTAACCGCGAAACGCGTGCATCCCTGGAAGCAATACCCCTGCATGAAGCCCGAGCCGATCGGGAAAGAAAGAATCTTCTTCGCATCCCGGAGGATCAGGACGTCCTCCCATGGCACGAACACGTTATCGAGCACGAGAATGGCGTCATTTTCGTCAAAACGTGACGACAGCGGGTAATCGAAGGGCGAGGACACCCTGTTTGCCGTTTCTTCGTAAGAAGTACGACAGATCATCTTTATACCCGGCGCGTTCATCGGAGCGATGAACGTGACCGACATTGAAGGATCTTCCGTGACTGTCGCTGAACTCTGGGCGAGCAGGTTATAGTGAGTCAAAGCCGACGACGTTGCGACGACCTTCGCTCCGGAGACATAGATGCCTGCGTCTGTCTCCTTCGTTATATGGACGAAGACATCCTTAACCTCTTCAGCGGGCTTGTGCCTGTCGATCGGCGGATTTACAATCGCGTGATTAAGGAAAAGAACTTGTTCCTGCGTTTTTGCATACCATGAGCGGGCGTTGTCGGCGAAGGGACCATACCATTCCGCGTTGACCCCCAGAGTATTGGTCAAAGCAGCCTTGTAATCCGCCGTCCGCCCCATCCATCCAAAGGTCATCCTGGCCCAGCCAGCAATCGCCTGCTGCTGACCAACAAGATCATCGACCGATTTAGGGGACACAAAGCTTCTATGCGTGAACCCTCCATTGCCCGTATCGGTGGGGGTGGTCAGAATTTTACTTTGCTGTTCATCATGCAGCGCGTCGTACAAGCGCGCTATCGAGCGTGCTGAGTTGCGCATCGCCGGATGCGTAGTGACGTCATCTATACGCTTTCCGTCGATATAGACATTGCGGCCATCGCGTAACGACTCGAGATATTCTGCACCGGTAAAGGGGCGTTTCGCCTGACTCGGCTTACCGCCTTTCAAGAAGCGAACCTCGGCTGCATCGCTCATTTTCGAACGTCCCTTGTCATTATTCTTGCTTTTTATGGTATGTCCCCTGTCATCGTTCGAGAATGCAGAAAAAAAAGAAAAACTTGGACTTTTCCGAAATGCCCCACAAACCTGACATTCCAAATTTCCTGACATACGGCGTCGATCAGAAAACTGACGACATCGGTTTTGTGCACGTCGAAAAGGTTATGGATCGCAAATTGATCCATAACGGTCATGTTCCGGCGCACAGACACGAGCAGATCTTCCA
Source organism: Acetobacter sp. DsW_063 (assembly GCF_002153745.1). GTDB lineage: Bacteria > Pseudomonadota > Alphaproteobacteria > Acetobacterales > Acetobacteraceae > Acetobacter. The sequence continues at coordinate 27,003 of NZ_JOPL01000038.1, forward strand.
ATTATGCCTATGGACCTCGGGCTCGGGCGTTTACGCCATTGAAGATCGTCTTATCGAATTTCAAGCGCCCATGTTTCTTTTTATTCCCGCACGGGTCGTTCACGGTTTCGATGTATCGTCAGTATCCGACGCGATCGTATTTTCGCTCGCCAACAGTTACACTGATTCTGACTCTCTATTTAAGAGTGCTGCAGCCAGACTACCGTTAATTTTGCACGCCCCTGAGGGCGCTCCACCAACGCCGCTCATGGCCTCGCTAATGCAGGTCGGTTACGAGCGTTACAAGAGCGCTTCGCAAACCTCTCAAAGTGTAATTCGTGGTATTGCAATCGCCGTTTTTGGCGAGGCGGTTTCGCTAACCAACGCGACGGGGGGCCACGATGAGAGCAGCGCCGCCGCCAGAATCAGATATTTAATCGAAGAGCGGTTTCGTGAGCCCTGGACGGTCAACGACTATGCAAACGAGCTCGCTCTCACGCCTTATCAGATCAACAATGCGGCGCAGATCGCATTTGGGCAAAGTCTCAAACGGTTGATCATTGATCGCAGACTACTTGAGAGCAAGCGACTTCTCGCGTTTACGATTCGCCCCATAGAAGCGATAGCAGCGGAAATCGGAATTCCGGACGCCGCTTATTTTTCCCGCTTCTTTCATACCTCGTGCGGTTTTTCTCCACGAGAGTGGAGGCGGCGATGGGCGGAGAACGCCAAAATCGGGCCATTGGCGGCCGCCTCAGAGAACACGCTTACGTGAGGTTGCTTAACGTTCATTTTTTTAGTTAACATGATAATCAAATTACCCTAAACTCCGGGACGAGACGATAGGGCGACGACTCCACGCCCGAACATCTGTCAGGAGACTCGGATAAGTTTTTCTGCCTGAACACGGGCGAAGTCACGCTGAATAAAAAGAAAAAGGCGGCCTTCAATGTCTGAAAATCTACAGCATACTCTTGCGCCACGACGAGGCATGGGATTGCAGGCGCATGACCTGCTTGCCGTTTTGTATCTGGCGTTGGTTACATGGCTGGTGATCTATCTCGTCCAAAACGTACACGATCACCCGTTTATTCTCGCTTATGTAAAATTTTTCCTTCTCGCTACATTTGGCGAATGTCTTAAAAAGCGAATAACACAAGGCGTATGGATACCTGATCACCTGATTCTACGTGCTCTTATCTGGGGTTGCTTCGGCGTGTGGATTGCGACGTCGTTCATGATTCTTGATTCAGGCGTCCGCTGGCTTGTCGGCACGACCTCTCCCTCCAGCGCGATTACTGCATTCGTAATCAGCGCCTGGATGAATGTTTTTTCAGGATACGGCTTCTTCATGATGCTGACACATTTTATTACCGATCGAATGATCGAGGAGGGCGTAAAAAATCCTGTCGAATACATGCGCTCCCAAGGCTTCGCGAGATGGACAAAAATCGTTTTTCTATGCCTGATTTTTTTCTGGACACCGGCTCACACGATTACATTCCTGCTGCCTAATATGTGGCGCGTCGTTTTTGCGGCTTATCTGGGAATTGCGTTGGGAGCAATTCTTTCTTTCGCGTCCGACCCAGGCGCCCGGGTGCCGCGCGCCGCCTGACACGACCGACCGGCAATAGCGCGGGACGTTCCGTCTACCCCATCCCCCATACGCTTCTGTCTGAATAATAAAAAAATTCAGTCAGGGAGGAGTGTTTCATGAACTTCGTCCATTCGGGGCGAACGCTTTCGTCCGACCAAGCAACACGGTTACGAATCGGGTTGCTCAGCCTCGCGCTCCTGGCGCCAGCCACGTCAGGCGCCGCCCTTGCGCAAGACGCGACCCAGTCCCCCCAAACATCCTCCGGCAGTCATTTTTGGGACTCAAACAGCGTCGCAAAAGATTTGCAAATTCGTTACGAAAATGTCCAGGGACCGATCACGCTGGTCCCCTCTGAGCTTCCGCCTCAGGTTCTGGCCGGCGCACCGCTGCTAACGTTGCCTGAGTCTCGGCCACCAAAAGGCCCTCTTACGTTTTTTGGACGCTTTCTTCGCCGCATTGGATTAACCCCGCACGCGATTTTCAACCAACTCTACATGACCAATCCTGATACCGGCCCTCGGCCCGGTCGATTTTCTCTCGGAACAGGATTCGCTTTAGGCCTGGACGCCAATCTTCAGAAAATTATCGGCGTAAAGGGTGGCGAGATTCATTTCGAGGAGATTCTTTTTCGCCCGACCGCGAATGGCGGTTACCCGGCCGGTCCCGCATGGGCAGGCGCGGTCGGCAGCTATTTCGCGGGTATAGACCAGCATAACGATATCGCAGGAGGGTGGCTTGCCCTTCTTACGTATCAACAAAAGCTCTTTCATAACCGCGTTAATTTTTCCGTCGGCAGAACTCATCCAAGACGTTATTTCTTCTTCAATAACTGCGACAACGTCCTGAATTGCACGGATCCGATCATGCAGGCTTCCGCCGGTATACTTCCGCCTCCATATGCTACATGGGGCGGATATGTCACCGCGCGCATGTTTAACGACGTCAGCTTCGAAGCCGGCGCCTTTGAGGCCAATCTGAATCAATATTTTCAACACGGAAACGGGTGGCGCTGGGACACCCGAACGGCCTCTGGCTATCTTTTATTGGGCGGTTTCAATTACAGACGATTGCAGGTGACTCATCTCTACGGCGGCCGTTATCAATTGTCCGGATTCTATAACAGTTCTCAATATACTGATCCTTATACCAAAACGACGCATTACGGCCGCGCCGGCGCCGAATTTCGTGGCCAACAACTCATCTGGCGTCGGGATCACAACCATCCGGTTCTTTCGCCTATCCCGGAAGGGCTTAACGTCTTTGGAACTCTCGGTTTCGCGGCCGACCCCTCGGCCCCATTCAAGGCGCTCGCCGAGGGCGGATTCAGTTACCATGGCCTTTTCGGGCGCCTTCTGGATAGAGAACAGATCAAGTTCAGCTACGTCAGGGCGTCCAGACATCAAATGCTTTATCAACGAAACCTCCGTGTGGCAGCAGGCGGAGACCCACGAATGGGATCGCAGGACATCATGCGTCTGGAAGCGAGCGGACACATCTCGATTTATCCCGGAGTGGCGTTCGAACCCAGCATTCAGTACATATTCAATCCGGACAATTACTATAATCCCTCAGCGAAAAGGATCAGTTCTAATGGTGTCGTTCTTGCCGGGCAGTTAATGATCGATATGGGCTTTCTGTCTGGACTCTCCGCTCACTGACCAAATCATCGCTCGTGAAGTTGACAAGACCAGGTCGGATCTCCCCGTTTCTTCATCCGACCACGTCAAACAGATATGCGATCTCGATGCTCCCGATCACAACGACCCACACGACGAAGCGCGCGGAAGGGACCATTGCAGCCCATCCGGCCGCAGATCGAGGGCCACCACATCCGCTTCTTGTTCATTACGGACTAGACCGTGTTCATGGCGATGAGTTGGAGACCTCTCCGGATTCATCCGCGTCCTCTGCTCACAGACCATGCTCTTGCACGACGCTCCCCTGACGTTGCAGCGGCCAGGGATTGGCGAGTTCAGGATATGCGTCTGAGTATCGCTGCCGCTCTTCGCGACGTCGAGACTTGATAAACTTTAGCAACGATCTCTACTATCCCGCGCGGCAGGCCAGCCGCCGTGTGCGCGGGCCGCGTCTGGTCTTCCGTCAGAACATTGACACCGGGACTACGCCGACCAGATGCCATCTCCGGCGCACATTATGACACCTTGGTAACGAATGGAGCAGAAATTGAGCGACGATCTGTTGTCCGCCGAGCAGCGCGACGCGCGGTATGTGATGCATCCCCTGACGGATGCCCGCGCCAACCTGCAAAGCGGCTCGCTGCTCATGGAGCGTGGTGAAGGTGTCTATGTGTTCGACAACGTCGGCAATCGATACATAGAAGCTATGGCTGGCCTCTGGTCCGTTGGGCTGGGCTTTTCCGAACAACGCCTGGTCGAGGCGGCGGTCAAGCAGCTGAATCGGCTGCCCTATTATCACAATTTCAGTCAGAAGGGTCACAACCCCATGGTCGATCTGGCTGAAAAGCTGATCGGCATGGCGCCGGTTCCGATGAGCAAGGTGTTCTTCACGAACTCCGGGTCGGAGGCCAACGATACGGTCGTGAAAATGCTCTGGTATCGCTCGAACGCCCTCGGCGAGACGCGACGCAAGAAATTCATCGGACGGAAAAAAGGCTATCACGGCATCACGGTCGCGTCGGGAAGCCTGACGGGCCTGCCAGTAAATCACCGCTCCTTCGATCTGCCTCTGCCCGGGTTCCTCCATGTCTCCACGCCGCATCATTGGCGCGAGGCGCAGCCGGGCGAGAGCGAGGAAGCGTTCGCGACGCGCCTCGCCACTGAACTGGAAGACCTGATTCTCAAAGAAGGACCGGAGACCATCGCCGCGTTCGTCGGCGAACCCGTCATGGGCGCAGGCGGCGTAATCGCGCCACCAGCAACATACTGGGAGAAGATTCAGGCCGTCCTGTCGAAATACGGCATTCTGCTCATCGCGGACGAAGTAATCTGCGGTTTCGGACGAACCGGCAACATGTTCGGATGTGAAACTTTCGGCATAAAGCCGGACATCATGGTGCTCTCCAAACAGCTGTCGTCCTCCTACCAGCCGATCTCCGCAATCCTGCTCAATGAACGCGTGTTCGAGCCGATCGCCGACGAGACGCATACGATCGGAACGTTCGGCCATGGCTTCACCGGAGGCGGGCACCCGGTCGCCGCAGCTGTCGCACTTGAAAATCTAAACATCCTCGAAGAGCGTAATATCGTTGGTCACGTCCGCGATATTTCCCCCGCTTTGCAGGATGGCCTCCGCGCGCTCTCAGATCACCCGCTGGTCGGAGAAGTGCGTGGTCTTGGCCTGATTGCAGCCGTCGAGCTGGTCACGGACAAGGGCGCCAAATCATCGCGCCACCCAGCGGGCGCGCTCGGCAAACGTGCCGCCGCCGTTCTTCAGAATAAAGGCGTCATATCGCGCGCCGCCGGCGACGCGCTTACTTTTTGCCCGCCGATGATCATCGAAAAGGATCAGATTGACGCCATCCTGACCGCCCTCCGCAGCGCTCTCGATGAAACGGCGAAGGAAATGCTGTAATGTCCACCGTCTCTTCGTCAGGCAGTTCAGCCGCGCCGGTTCGTGATCTCTGCGATCTGGATGCGCACGCTCTACTGTCCGGTTATGCGGCGAAGAGATTTTCTCCAGTTGACGTCACCAAGGCCGTGCTGGCGCGCGCCCACGCCATTCAGAGCGCACTGAATCCGTTCGTGCATATCGACGACGACGACGCCCTCGCCTCGGCGCGGGTGTCGGAACGGGCGTGGAGCGCAGGGTTGCCGACGCGGCCGCTCGAAGGCGTGCCAACATCTATCAAGGACACCGCCCTGGTGAAGGGGTGGGTTCTGGGCAGGGGATCACGGCTGTCCATCGGACAGCCCCCCGCTGCCGAGGACTCTCCCTCGGCCCGTCGCATCCGTGCAGCTGGCGCAGTCATCTTCGCCTGCACCACGACCTGTGAGGGCGGCTGGAAGGCCGTCACGGACTCGCCTCTGACGGGAGTGACCCGCAACCCGCATAATCCGCACGTCACGCCGGGCGGAAGCAGCGGCGGCGCTGGAGCCGCCATCGCCTCTGGTTGCGGTCCCCTCGCACTCGGCAGCGACGGCGGCGGCTCGATCCGCGTGCCGGCGAGCTTCAGCGGCGTTTTCGGCATGAAGGCGACCTTTGGCCGGGTGCCTCAGTGGCCGATGGGCGTGCATTATTCCGACTTTTCCCATTACGGACCGTTGACCCGTTCCGTTGCCGACGCCGCGCTCATGCTCTCGGTGCTGGAAGGCTATGACCCGCGCGATCCCTACAGCTTCGCCCCAGCCAAACCCGGCGCGTTTCTTGCCGGCCCGTTGCCACTGGCAGGCCTTCGGATCGGCGTGACCGAAGATTTCGGATTTTTACCGGTCGACACGGAAATCCGCTGCGCCTTCCGGGAGGCCGTCGCCATCGTGGCTCAAGCTGGCGCCGAAATCCGAGATGTCCCGGCGTTCGAGGACTGGCGCCCGACCTATCGCGCCCTGTGGCGCTCGCGGGGATGGCAGACCCTGAAGACTCTGCCTCCGGAACAGGCCGTCATGGTCGATCCGGAGTTCTGGCGCGAGGCCGAAAAGGGGCGTCTTCTGAGCGCTGACGAGGTAGCCGACGCTCACCTCCGCCGCATCGGATATCGGCAGCAGGCCGGGCAAATGTTCGAAGACTTCGACGTTGTTCTGTCACCCTCAGTCTCGGTTCTGCCATTCGAAGCCGGAAAGACTGTGCCTGATTCATCCTGGCCGGACTGGCTGGAATGGGGTGGCTTCGCTTTTCTGAATAACCTCACGGGGCAGCCGGCCGCGTCGCTGCCGATCGGTTTTTCATCCACGGGGCTTCCCATTGGGATGCAGATCGGCGGACGTTCGCAGGACGACGTGACAGTTCTGCGAATTTGCGAGACCCTGCAGGGCCTGATCACCGAAGGCGCCTATGCGCCTTCACACATTGCGGCGAAACTCGCTGCGACGAAACAGAGCTGAAGCGAACCATGAGCGCATATCCAGACACACGCCTGTTCATTGACGGCGCATGGCGACCTGCCGATGACGGCCAGACCATTCCTGTCGTCAATCCTGCTACGGGCCTTGCGATCGGGCAGGTCGCGCGCGCGGGTGAAGCCGATATCGCGCGAGCCGTCATCGCCGCGCGCAAAGGCTTCGCCGCGTGGAGCCGCGTCGGGGCGTTCGAACGCTACAGCGTGATCCGACGGGCTGCATCTTTGCTACGCGAACGGGTTGATGCGATCGCCCGCCTGATGACCATCGAGCAGGGCAAGCCTTTAGTGGAGGCTCGCACGGAAATTCTTGGGTCGGCCGACATTCTCGACTGGCTTGCGGAGGAGGGGCGGCGCGCTTACGGCCGCCTTGTGCCGCCGAGATCTCCGGACGTAACGCAAATGGTGCTGCGTACGCCGATCGGGCCGGTTGCCGGTTTCTCCCCCTGGAACTTCCCGATCAGTCAGGCCGCCCGCAAGCTTGGAGCGGCTCTTGCGACCGGGTGCTCCATCATTCTCAAGGCGCCGGAGGAAACACCGGCGTCTCCGGCGGCTCTCGTGCAGGTCTTTATCGACGCCGGACTGCCAGGAGACGTGCTCTCTCTGCTTTATGGCGTTCCTGCGGAGATATCGTCCCGTCTCATTCCTGACCCGGCGATCCGCAAAATCAGCTTCACCGGGTCTACCGCCGTCGGACGCGAGTTGGCCGCAATGGCTGGTCGCCATATGAAGCGGAGCACGATGGAACTGGGCGGCCACGCGCCGGTGATCGTCGCCGCTGACGCCGATCTGGATCAGGCTGCAGCATTGCTGGCGGCGTCCAAGTTCCGTAACGCCGGGCAGGTCTGCGTCTCTCCGACGCGGTTCCTTGTCGAGCGTCCGGCTTATGACGGTTTCCTCGATCGTTTTCTGTCGCACGTATCGACCGTGAAGCCCGGTGACGGGCTCGACGCGACGACGACCATGGGACCTCTCGCGCATGAGCGGCGCGTCAACGCGATCGAAGCCCTGATCGACAACGCAACCTCGCTGGGCGCACGTGTCGAGACAGGTGGCGGTCGTATGGGGAACGCCGGGTATTTTTTCCAGCCGACTGTCGTCACGGGTCTGACGCCGGACATGCAGATCATGAACGAGGAGCCGTTCGGCCCGGTCGCGCTGATTACCCCGGTTGAAAACGTCGACGCGGCCTTGAAGGAAGCAAATCGGCTGGATTACGGGCTTGCGGCCTATGCTTTCACCCGCTCCGGCGCGACGGCCACCCGTCTGCGTGACGAGGTCCGGTCAGGCATGCTGACAATCAATCATCTGGGGCTCGCCCTGCCGGAAACGCCTTTCGGCGGCATCGGCGATTCCGGCTACGGGTCGGAGGGAGGCGCGGAGGCGATCGAGCCTTACCTGGAGACCCGGTTCGTAACCCACAAGACAGTCCTCTGAGCCACGAAGCGGCGGCAAGTAAGATCGGCCAGCCCGTACATTCCGATTCAGGAACGATATTTTATGCCCCCCAGCATTGCTTCCGAGCAAGGACGCGCGTCCGGCAGCATGACGTGGCCCATAACCGGCAACCTGCCGGCTGACGACTATTCGCGGAGCTTCGAGAGCAACATGAACCATATTTTGGCGCCTACAGAAGAAGCCGCGATGGAATCTTCTATTTTCTCGTCCGCAGAACCTACGGCTTACGATCTTGCCCAGATAGGCTCCGATCCGCAGGCCAAGGCCTATCTCGAGTCCCACGGACTGCCGAACCTGCACGACGCGTTCTCCGTCGCCAATATTCTCCACACTAATCGGAACTTCAGCGGCGCCGCAGCGATCTATGGCCTCGCCTTTCGCATGCACCCACGCGACCCGGGCGTTTACCCTCTGGCGCAGTCGCTGCTGCAGGCGCGCCTCTTGTGCCTTCTGAAAGGAGGGCGCCGGGTCCCGCAGGACGAAATTGACGTCCTGCAGCGCCTGAACCTTCCCTTCGCCAACTATATCCAGGGCATAGAAGCAGCCTGACGTGACAAAGACGGCGAAAGGGCGCTTCGGGCCATCGGCAACGCCTTTGAAGAGTTCCATACCGGCGAAGAAATCGACAGCCTGTATCTCGACCTCGTCCGCCAGTACATACCGGGATTGCTGGACGGAACAGCCGTGGATTCGTCGCGCATTCCGTTCCGCGTCTACATGTATTGGGATCAGAATCCACCGCCCGAAATTCAGGAGAATTTTGACTATCACCGTCAGATTCAGGGGCTGGATTACCAAGTTTTCAACAAGGACCACGCAACCGAATGGCTCTACCAAAACTATGGGGTCGAAGCGCGGGGCCTGTTCCTCGGCGCCCGACATCCCGCTGAGGCCGCCGATTTTCTCCGCGTGCACATCATGCAGCTTTACGGCGGCTGGTGGCTCGACGCCGACATCCGGTTGCGAGATGAAGAAAGCGTCAACTTCCTGCGTGAACAAACAGCACAGAACGTTCTGTTGCTGACTGACAATGGCGTTGTTCATAACGATTTCTACGGCAGTGTACGCAACAGCATCATCGGTCAGGATTGCCTGCTGTCTCTGTACCGAAACTGCTATCTCCACCACGGTCTGTTCATCGCCTACAAGACCGGCCCTGGCATATTCAATCGCGCGCTTTCACGGATCGCGCATCACTCGCTGATTGGCGAGAGGCCCAACCAAACTATAAAAATTTACGACCACATCATGTTTGATCGGGTCATCCACCAGTTCGCGACCCCTTACAAGCAGCGCCTGCCGTCATGGCATACCGCCTGACTTAAAGCTGGTCATGCGTCACCGGACTCCCAATGCGGTCGTCCGGGACTGCTGCTGAGCAACGGCAAGCAAATCGGAACGCGCTTCGAACGCCCACACCCGCAAAACGCGTGGGCGCGACCGCCGCTTTCTTACTGCACAACCTGGGCAGAAGGCTTCGTATAATCTGATTGCCGCCCCTGTATCGTCCTCGGCGCCGGCGCGCAACAAACGCTATTTCGTCGTGTAGCCGCCATTCGCCAAAATGGTCTGCCCCGTGATCCACCACCCGTCGGAAACGAGGAAGCGGATCAGAGGCGCAATATCCTCGATATCCGTCAGGCCGGTCTTGCTGAACGCCGACAGCGCGGCGGCGGATTTGTGATAAGCGACAGCGTCCGCTCCTTCCTGCCCATAGAAGAATGGTGTGTCCATCGGGCCAGGGCCGACCGCATTCACGGAGACCCCGCGCACGCCAAACTCTTTGGACGCCGCGCGCGTGAAATGCTCGACAGGGGCTTTGGAGCCCGCATAGGTCGAATAGAACGGCGTGTAAGCGCCCAGAAGCGACGTCACCACCGTAACCAGCTTTCCGTGATCGTTAAGGTGTATGCCCGCTTCCTTGATGAAAAAATACGCGACTTTCGCGTTGATCGCGAACATCGAATCAAATTCTTCCTCGCTGGTCTCGACTATCGGCTTCTTAAGCACCTTGCCCACCGTATTGATCGCTATGTCAGGCTGGCCGATAGCAGCGATGGCGTCTGCGAAGAATTTCTCGGTGGCGCCTGAGGCCGTCAGGTCAGCCTGGAACGCCACAGCCTCGACGCCCGCAGCCTTCAGTTCGCTCAGCGTTTGCTCAGTCTGTACCCGGCTGCTCTCGCTGTTATAATGAATGGCGATCGCTTTCGCCCCATGCGCAGCCAGATCCCGGGCGATCAGCGCCCCAAGATTCTTGCCGCCACCGGCGATAAAGGCCGTCTTGCCCGCGATAGAATGGTCGACCATGTCAGTTTCTCCCTGCTTCGAAAGCGCCGTCATGTCGACAGGCGGCGCTGCGTTCATGACCATATCGTCCAGATTTGACGTATAAATGCGCTCACTCTGACAACTCTGATCAGGTTTGACGAACAGTAAGATCGGAAGCCCGCTTGGACCGGATAGACCTTTTTCGCATCTTCGTGCGCGTAGCAGACGCCGCCAGCTTTTCCCGCGCGGCGGGCGCTCTGAACATGCCGCGTTCGTCGGTTTCCGCCGCAATCATGGAACTGGAGGCGCGGCTTGGCGTCCGCCTTCTGTCGCGCACCACACGATCAGTCTCTGTCACGCCCGACGGTCGTCTGTTTTACGAGCACTGCCAGCGGCTGATCGCCGACATGGAGGAAGCGGAAGCCCTGTTTTTGACGGAACGCAACCGCGTCCGGGGCGTGCTGCGCGTCAGTCTTCCCGGACGTATCGGACGACTTATCGTAGCGCCCGCGCTGCCGGATTTTCTCGAACGGTATTCGGACGTCGATATCGACCTCGACGTCACAGACCGCGTCGTCAATCTTGTCGAGGACGGCGCAGACTGCGTCCTGCGTGTCGGGGCGTTACAGGACTCCGCTCTGGTCGCGCGGAAAATGGGAATGCTGTGTATGGCGAACGTCGCCAGCCCGGCGTATCTCGCCCGCAAGGGGCAGCCTAGGACACCGCACGAACTCATCGGACACGACGCCGTGCGCTATGCGTCGCCATCGAATGGACGGGTTGAGACTTGGGAGTGGAAGGAAAACGGGAGGCTTCACTCCATAGCGTTGTCTGGTCGCGTGACAGTCAATAGCGCCGAAGCCATGATCGCGTGCTGCATTGCCGGTCTCGGTGTGGCGCAAGCGCCCCTCTATGACGTGCGCAGTCATATTGATCGAGGCGAACTGATCGAGATTTTGTCGGATTACCCAGCCGAAGCGATGCCCATGACGCTGCTCTATCCGCACCGCAGACATCTCTCCGGTCGCCTTCACGTCTTTGCGGACTGGCTGGATGCGCTTCTCCGCCCGCATCTCGGCTGCAACACTACGTAAACAACGGCGCCATTCACGAAGACACGGTGATTCCCCGCTGGAAACACTCACACGGCGCATCATTCCGGTCGCGGCGAGCAGTGTTCAGCGTGCTGCTGACATGAACGTGAATTCTATCCGGCGCCGCTCACGCGCAAGCATTTCGCGCAGAAAGCTTTTTTGCTCCGAAATCTCACCTGTTTGCTGGACGGCACGTCATGACTCACTCTGCACATATGCACCCGGACGACATCCGGTCGCAATTTTCGGCTGCGATGTCTGTAATGTACAAAAAGGAGGTGCCACTTTACGGCGTTCTGCTGGATCTGGTCTCTGACGTAAACGAAGCCACATTACGCAGACGCCCGGACCTTCAGGCAGACTTCGAACGCACCGGCGAACTTTCCCGTATCAGTCTGGAGCGCCACGGCGCCATTCGCGTCGGCTCGCCGGAGGAACTGCACACACTGCGGCGTCTATTCGCTATCATGGGCATGGCTCCCGTCGGCTACTACGATCTTTCGGTCGCAGGAATGCCGGTCCACTCCACGGCGTTTCGTCCGATCACCGACGCCAGCCTGACGCATAATCCGTTTCGCGTCTTCACGTCGCTGCTACGCGTCGATCTGATCACGGACGAGGCCTTGCGCTCGGAAGTCGCCGCAATTCTGTCTCGCCGCAACATTTTCACCCCAGGCGCACTTCGTCTGATCGAACGGGCCGAGCAGGAAGGCGGCCTTACACCCGGAGAAGCCGATCTCTTTGTGAGCGAGGCGCTCGAGACCTTTCGCTGGCATGGGCAGGCGTCAGTCAACGCTGAAACCTATGAGCGTCTCTCCGCGACGCATCGGCTGATCGCTGACATCGTCTCGTTTCGCGGGCCGCACATCAATCACCTAACGCCGCGCACTCTGGACATCGATACGGTTCAAAAAGAGATGCCTGCACGCGGCGTCACGCCGAAGGACGTTATCGAGGGCCCTCCGCCCCGCGCCTGTCCGATCCTTCTTCGCCAGACGAGTTTCAAGGCGCTCGACGAACCGATCTCCTTTCCGGCCACAGACGGAACTTTAGAAAAAGGCGTCCACACCGCGCGGTTCGGAGAAATAGAGCAACGCGGCGTCGCGCTGACCCGCAAGGGACGGGCGCTGTATGACCGCCTTCTGGCGGATGTCCGGGAAAAGGGCGGATCCGGCTCTACCGCAAGCGATTACCCAACACGTCTGGCTGAGGCTTTTCGCGACTTCCCGGACGACTACGACGACATCCGGCAGCAGGGCCTCGGCTACTTCCGTTATACCCCGACGGATGTAACCATCACCGAGGACGTCACCACCCTGCCCCCGGAAGCGCTGGTGGAACGCGGTTACGCGATCGCCACGCCCATCATCTACGAGGATTTTCTCCCCGTCAGCGCCGCAGGAATTTTCCAGTCCAATCTCGGAGGGCAAGAGCGCCGCAGCTACGCCGCCAACGCCAACAGGGAAATGTTCGCGAGTGCTCTGGGCGCGGACCTTATCGACGAGTTTGATCTGTATGACGCCGCGCAGGCCCGTTCCATTGAGGCGACGAAAGCCAGCCTGAACGAGCGTTCGAGCACCGTCGCCAAGTCTTTTTGAGCATGCTCATCAAGGGACGGCGCCATCCTTCGCGGCTTCTCCCTTGCTCCCGCTCCGGACCGCAGTCCTGCATACTCTCATCCGCGTAACTGCGGCTTTCATAACAGGCGAACAATAATGACAATAACGACCGCCTTAACGAACGACGACGCACTTCAAAGAGGCGCACTCTACCGCCGCGTCGCTTTTCGCATCATCCCGATTCTCGCTATCTGCTACCTGATCGCCATGGTCGATCGCGCCAATGTCGGCTACGCCAAACTGCAACTTCTATCCGATCTGGGCTTTAGCGAAGCCGCCTATGGTTTTGGCGCGGGCGTTTTCTTTGTGGGCTACATCCTGTTCGAGGTGCCCAGCAACATCTGGCTTCACCGCACGGGGGTTAGGCGAACGCTCCTGCGCATTATGACGTTCTGGGGCGTCGTGACCATGGCGACGGCGCTGGTGAAGACGCCGCTGCAGTTCTATGTGGCGCGTTTCCTGCTGGGCGCCGCGGAGGGCGGCTTTTTCCCCGGGCTCCTGCTCTATCTCACCTACTGGTTCCCAGGAGATCGCAAGGCCAAAGCTTACGCTCTCTGCATGCTCGCCAATCCAGCCTCAGGCATCGTCGGGGGACTGCTGGCCGGAGGGTTCATGTCCCACGCCGAGATGTTCGGTCTGCGCGGGTGGCAAATCCTGTTCATCGTCGGCGGGGCCATGGCGGTGATTGCGGGCGTCGCCGCCTTCTTCAGTCTGGCGGACTCCCCAAGAACCGCGTCCTGGCTGACGGCGAGGGAACGAGACTACATTATCCATGAGGTCTCACGCTCCCGGGCCTCCGCCATAAACAGCGCGCGCACCGCCCCCCATAAGTCCGTGTGGACCGATCCCCGCGTATACATGGCGGCGCTCGCCTACTTCACCCTGATGTCCTCCGTTTCAGTTCTATCTCTCTGGGGACCATCGATCATCCGCTCGCTTGGCGTCCAGAACGCAGGCACAGTCGGGTTCGTCTCGATCATCCAGTATCTTGTCGGCGGTGTCGGGATGTATCTCATCGGCGCGTCATCCGACCGTCGTCGCGAGCGCGCATGGCATTATGTCGTTTGCGCGGGCCTCATCTCGACCGGCGCTTTTCTTTTGGCGTTCGTTCATCTCTCCGCCGCGCTGTCCATCCTGTTCCTGTCGATGATCGCTTTCGGGATCTACGGTGGTTACGCTGTCTTTTTTACGATCCCGGGAGAATTCCTGGAGCCTGACGACGCGCCTGCTGGACTTGCGATGGTGACCATGATCGGTGGGCTGGGCGGTTTCGTCACGCCGTCTGTGCTGGGCGTCATCAAGAACGCCACCGGCAGCCTCGACTACGGCGTCGCGTTCGCAGCCCTTCTTGCGTTTTTGGGCGGATTGATCGTGGCTTTTCGTTTCGCACAATGGCCGGGTCAAGAAGCGGCAGCACGCGACGGGCGCCTATCAACAGAGGCGTAACGCTGCCCCGAACCTTCGAAAACTTTCCCATGCGAAGCCTGACCAAAGGGACGCGAGGCAAAGCCATCCACACCAACCCCACAGGTGGATCTGAGAAGTGCTCGGAACGCGCCCTCACGCGACCGAACACTTCCACCGGTCAGCATCGATCGCGGAGGAGCCCAGTAATCGGCGCGCCCTCCAGTTCGAGCAACCAGATCTTGTCGTCCGTGCCGCCGTCACCGGAATATCCACCTATCCCCTGAGCCGCCACCACACGGTGACAGGGAATAAGGATCGGTATCGGATTACGCCCCACCGCCTGCCCCACGGATCGCGACGATCCCCCCGCCGCCGCGGCAACCTGAGCGTAAGTCCTCACCTCGCCCGCCGGTATCTTCAGAAGCTCGTCCCATACCCTCTTCTGGTAGGACGTCCCGAACGGGGCCAACCTGAAGGGGATATGGTCGGACGGCTCGTCGAACCACTTGTCCAGCCATTCCCGCGCGGCCACCAGCACGGCGGTTTCGGTCTGGTCGCGTCCCCACCCCCAATCCAAAGCAACGATGGCGCCGTCTTCCTCCGACAAGGTAAGCGGTCCAAGCGGCGAGTGCAGAGAGAGTTGGGGCATGATGATGGCCTTTATGCGCGGCGCCCGCTATGGCGTCGCCGCATGGTATCTCTTTGCGCCACGAGAGCGAAAGCGTCGTCTTCGGAAGGAGAGCGCGTTTTGCCCGCCACCTCTATCTGGACGACGCACGCATGATCGAAGCCACGCCAGCCGGAAGCCGCGAAACGCGAGATAACGAAACACGAGGCGGCAGAGCGCCTACGATTTTCGCGCTTGCGACCGGAGCCGGGCGCGCCGCTATAGCCGTGATGCGCGTAAGCGGCGGCGGGTGCGGAGCCATCCTGACGCGGATGCTCGGCGAGCCGCCCTCGCCACGCCGCGCCGTCCTGCGAAAATTGTGGCGGAATGCAGCGACGCAGAATGATCACCTGGACGACGCTCTGGTGCTGTGGTTCCCGGGACCTTCGAGTTACACCGGAGAGGACAGCTTCGAACTTCATCTGCACGCAGGCCCCGCGATCATCTCCGCCGTCGCCGATGCGCTGGTGGCGGAGGGAGCGCGCCCGGCTGAACCAGGCGAGTTCACCCGGCGCGCGTTTCTGAACGGTCGGGTCGATCTGGTCGAAGCGGAAGGCGTCGCCGATCTGATAGAAGCGGAAACCGAAGCACAAAGGCGACAGGCTTTGGCGCAGACCGACGGCCGACTGAGCGCTCTCTACCACGAGTGGGCCGACAGACTGCGTAGCGTGCTGGCGCGTCAGGAAGCGCTGATCGATTTCCCCGATGAAGATTTACCCCCGGAGGTCGAGGACGCGCTGATCTCCGACATCACGACCTTGCGAGAGGAGATTGCCGAACATCTGGCCGACGGCGCCCGTGGCGAGCGTATTCGCCGAGGACTTTCGTTTTCGATCGTTGGTCCGCCAAACGCCGGAAAGTCCAGCCTGCTCAACTGGCTGGCAGAACGAGACGCCGCGATTGTGTCTCCGATCGCAGGCACGACGCGCGATGCGATCGAGGTCGCCGTCGTGCTTGCAGGCGTGAAAGTGACGCTCGTCGATACGGCCGGGATCAGAGAGACGAGCGACCCTATCGAAGCCGAAGGCGTTCGTCGCGCAATGTTTCACGTGGAACACTCGGACTGCGTCGTGCAGATTTTTGCGTCCGACGCGCCTCCCGACACGGAAACGACTCCGCTTCCGGACGCGATTGTCGTATGCAACAAGATCGACTTGGCGCCCGCGCCCGCACGTCTCGGAGAAATATCCGTCTCCGGCGTCAGCGTCCGCACGGGACAGGGCCTCGACGATCTGCGCGAGACGCTGGAGCGAAAGGCGCTTGCGTTGACTTCGGGCAGTGGAGCGCCGCCTCTCACCCGGGCCAGGCATCGGGCTGCTGCTGATGAGGTTTATGCAGCCCTAAGCGCCGCCCTCGCGCAACCGTGGGCGGAGATGCGCGGCGAGGAGTTAAGGCTGGCCATGCGCTCTCTGGGGCGCCTGACCGGGGAAGTCGGCGTCGAGGATATTCTGGATACCGTTTTTGGTCAGTTCTGCATTGGCAAGTAAGGGAACTACGTAGTGGACAAGCGGTTCGACGTCATAGTCGTCGGTGGAGGACACGCTGGATGCGAGGCAGCGGCGGCGGCAGCGCGTTGCGGCGCATCCACGCTCCTGCTCACTCACAGCCGGGAGACGGTAGGCGTAATGTCCTGCAATCCGGCCATCGGGGGCATCGGTAAAGGCCATCTGGTACGCGAAATCGACGCGCTCGACGGCCTGATGGCGCGTGCCGCCGATCAGGCAGGCATCCACTTCAAGCTGCTCAACCGCTCCAAAGGCCCTGCCGTCCATGGACCACGAGCGCAAGCCGATCGCGGCCTCTACCGTCGCGCGATCATAAATCTTCTGGAGGACACGGCCAACCTCACGATCGAAGACGGCGCGGCGGGCGATCTGATGCTCGACGGCAACGACGCGGTCGCGGGTGTAATCAGTGAAGACGGACGCGTCTGGCGGGCTGGAGCCGTCGTGCTCGCGACCGGCACTTTCCTGCGCGGCGTCATCTACATAGGCCATGACAGCGAGCCATCGGGACGGGTTGGGGATCGACCGGCGAACGCGCTCGGTCATCGCCTTGAGGCGCTGGGACTCCCTATGGGGCGACTAAAGACTGGCACGCCCGCAAGGTTGGACCGCAACAGCATCGCCTGGGACGATCTGGCCGAGGATCGCGGAGACGCCGAACCGGAGGCGTTCAGTCGCCTGACAACCACCCTTCCCAATCCGCAGATATCCTGCCGCATCACAGCCACCACTGAACGCACGCACGCCATCATCCGCGACAACATCAATCTCTCTGCCGTCTACGGCGGCGCCATCGCCGGCCGCGGTCCGCGCTACTGTCCCTCAATCGAAGATAAGGTCGTTCGTTTCTCAGAACGAAGTGCACACCAGATATTTCTTGAGCCGGAAGCGTTGCCCGGCAATCCCGGCGGCGACCTCGTCTATCCCAACGGGATATCGACCAGCCTTCCCGCATCGGTGCAGGAAGCAATGATTCACACAATTCCTGGTCTGGAGAACGTCAGAATTGTTCGCCCGGGTTACGCTGTAGAATACGATTACGTAGACCCCCGCGCTCTTGCGCCGACACTCGAACTGCGCGCCCTGCCGGGCCTGTTTCTCGCCGGACAGATCAATGGCACGACAGGATATGAAGAGGCCGGAGCGCAGGGCCTGCTCGCCGGGGTCAACGCCGCACGCAAAGCAGGCGACGCGTCCCCGGTCACTCTGGATCGCGGGCAGGCCTATATAGGCGTGATGATCGACGACCTAGTGACGCAAGGTGTGTCAGAGCCCTACCGCATGTTCACGTCGCGTGCCGAATATCGACTGACACTGCGCGCAGACAACGCGGATCTCCGTCTTACCCCCGTCGGCGTCGATTGGGGCTGCGTCGGCGCGCATCGCGCGAAGCTGCACACACAAACACAGACTGCACTGACGAGCGCGATTGAACGCGCCCACGACGAGACTTGGTCACCCGCGACGGTCGCGGCGGCCGGCGCAGCCGTGTCACAGGACGGGCGGCGACGCTCTCTGTTTGAGGTTCTTGCGTCCACCCCAGACTCATCGGTCGCTAATCGTCTGGCGCCCTGGTTCGCCGACTTGCCCGAACGCATTCGCAAGCACACGGAGACTGAGGCGCGTTACAGCGGCTATCTTGCCCGACAGGAGCGTGAAATCAAACAATTGAACGCGGAGACGTCCGTCACCGTGCCGCCCGATTTCGACTTCGCACGCGTGGGCGGCCTCAGCTCTGAAATGCGCGAACGGTTGGAGCGCGCGCGCCCGGCAAACTTCAGTGCCGCGCAGCGCATCCCTGGCATGACGCCGTCCGCGCTTATGGCGCTTCTGGCACATTTGCGGCAGGCCGCGTGATGACAGCACCGCTCGCAGTCCCACTGGACGTTTCACGTGAAACCCGTGAACGCCTGAACTGTTTCGCCGACCTGCTTCTACGATGGACCGCGCGCATCAATCTGATATCACCCCGCGACGTCCCGCATCTATGGCCGCGCCATATCGAGGACTGCCTGCAACTGGTTCCCTATGTCGAACGTGGCGCGCGCATCACTGATCTAGGTTCCGGCGGTGGATTTCCGGGACTGATATTGGCCATAGCGGCGGACGCTGACGTCACGATGGTCGAATCCGACCACAGGAAAGCGGCATTCCTTCGGGAAGCTGGCCGGGCCACCGGCTGTCGTTCCCGGGTCATTGTCGATCGCATAGAAAACGTCCTGTTGGACCCCACGCCTATCGTCACGGCGCGCGCGCTAGCGCCTCTGCCGCGCCTGCTCGACTGGACGTACCCACTGCTCGCGCCGGATGGCTATGCCCTGTTTCTTAAAGGGAAACAGGCGCCTGACGAGTTGACCGACGCGGCACCCGGCTGGCACATGTCGGTGGACCAGATTTCAAGCCGCACGCCCGGCGGCCTCATCCTCAAGATAAGCGATCTCAGACGTGTCTGATTCTACATCTCCACGCAAAAAGCGCGGCTCCGGTCCGAATGGCCCGGCAAACTCCATCGATACTCCTGTCATCCTTGCAATCGCGAACCAGAAAGGCGGCGTAGGCAAAACAACAACGGCGATCAACCTCGCCGCAGCCCTTGCGCAGGAAGCCGGACGCGTCCTCCTGATAGACATGGACCCGCAGGGGAACGCCTCGACCGGCCTTGGCGTAGACTTCAACGCCCGCAAGCAGGGCTCTTACGCCCTCCTCATGGGAGAAAAGGACCCAGCGTCTCTCGCCAGACCCAGCGACGTCGCAAACCTGTCGGTCATCTCGGCTGACACAGATCTTGTGGGCGCAGAGATCGAGCTTATCGGGACAGACGATCGCGAACGCCGCTTAAAGGCGTCACTACAGGATATTGAAAAAAGGTTTGACTATATCCTGATAGATTGCCCGCCGAGTCTCGGGATTCTTACCCTGAACGCGCTTGTCGCGGCTGACGGCGTCATTGCCCCCCTCCAGTGCGAATTCTTCGCGCTGGAGGGCATAAGTCACCTGACCAAGACTGTGGAACGCGTGCGCAGCCAGTTCAATCCGGCGCTGCACCTCGCAGGTATAGTGCTGACGATGTATGACAAGCGCAACAATCTGTCTGAACTGGTCGCAGCCGACGCCCGCAGCTTCTTCGGCGAGGCCGTTCTGGAAACCGTGATCCCGCGCAATATTCGTATTTCCGAGGCGCAAAGCCATGGCGCGCCAGTGATGATTTACGATCCGCGTTCAAGCGGCGCACAGTCCTACACCGCTTTGGCGACCGAATTGCTCGCCAGATTCGACGTCAGACAGAAGGGGAAAAGCTGATGAGCCCACCGAAGCAAGCGGCCAGACCCCGTCTTGGGCGAGGATTAGCCGCCCTTCTCGGCGAACAGGCTCCCACAGCAGCGCCGCAGGGCGGCGGCCCCAAAGGCGCGGTAGCCGCTCTTCCCATCGAAAGCCTCGAGCCCGGTCCATTTCAGCCCAGACAGGTCATGGAGCCCGAAGCCCTTGACGAACTGACCGAGTCCATCCGCGCTCGCGGCGTCCTGCAACCCATTCTGGCTCGCCCTCACCCCGAACGCGCAGGTGTTTACCAGATCATCGGCGGCGAACGTCGGTGGCGGGCCTCTCAGAAAGCTGGCCTGCATGAAATCCCGGTGCTGGTCCGTAATCTGGACGACACAGACGCCATGGCCGCCGCTCTGGTCGAAAACCTGCAACGCAGCGACCTTAACCCCATGGAAGAGGCGGAAGGCTTCAACAGGCTCATAGAAGAATATCAGCTGACTCAGGACGAGCTCGCGCGCGCCATTGGCAAATCGCGCCCGCACGTCGCCAATACGCTGCGCCTGCTGCGTCTTCCGCCCTCGCTGCGACAGGACGTAACGCGGGGCGCCCTGTCAGCTGGGCACGCCCGTGCATTGCTCGGGCACCCCGACCCACTTGCAGCAGCCCGGGACGTCATCTCGCGCGATCTCTCAGTGCGCCAGACAGAGGCTTTGGTGCAAAAAGCCCAATCTCACCGCAAGATCCCGCCCACTGAAGCCGTGAAGATTCGGGCGGAACGCGGCGATCCGGAAATCGCCATGCTGGAGAGAGACCTCAGCACCAAGCTGGGTCTGAAAGTCCAGGTTCAGTTCGACGGCAAAGGCGGCTCAATCCGCTTCGCCTACCGGACGCTCGATCAACTCGATCGTCTGCTGGAATTGCTGAATCGCTAATTTAGCTGCACGAGACGCTTGCACTTCTGTTTCACGCCTGATAGAACCCCGCCTGTTCGCCGGGGACACCCGGTAGCGATAAATCCTGGGCGCATAGCTCAGTTGGTAGAGCAGCTGACTCTTAATCAGCGGGTCCAAGGTTCGAGTCCTTGTGCGCCCACCAGGATTTTTACAATTCCCCTAAAAATCGCAAATGCTTAGCCTTGGTCGGCAGTGCTTGGCGCACTCAGAAAACGCATGGGCACCGCGTCCCACGTGAAACGCCCAAGAAGAGAATAATTTTCCGAAAACTGAAAACACCCGTACAGCCGCAGCTCATTCTACGCGGGGCGAGCTATCGTTCGCCATTCACGCCATTTCTCAATCAAAGAATCAACGAAAAGTGTTTCCTGCACGACTTGCTGCTTTTGAAAGTCGTGCGAACAATTTCGCGACAACCAAACCTTGGCGCGTCAGCTTGCATCCTGAATCTATATTGAGAAAACTAAAGCAACCGACAAAGGGTCTGTCAGAAACAGCGAGTAGACGCCTACTCAACGTCACTTCCACGCAAGGCTGACGCCGTAGAGCGCCAACCTTGTGTTTATTGAATGCAATTGCACAGCGCTTTGCCTCATCGTGCGCAATCTGTTCTCAGCGTTCTTCAGGCGGCTAGAACCGCGATGCGCTCCTGAGCGGCCTTCGTGGCTGTGGCGCGTTGTTCCGGGCCCCTTGCAACGCCATCCGCGGCGATCACTTCAAGCTGCGTCACGCCGAGAAGGCCAAAAACCGCGCGGAGATAGCTTTCCCCATGCTCAAAGACCGCGTTCGGGCTGCCTTCTCCATAAAAACCCCCACGCGAGATGGCCAGAATAACGCGCTTCCCTCCAGCAAGGCCCTCAGGGCCAGCCTCGGTGTAGCTAAATGTCTTTCCTGCGACGACCACCCTGTCGATCCACGCCTTGAGCTGGCTCGAGACACTCAGGTTATAAAAACCGACGCCTATGACGACGATATCCGCCTCAAGAAACTGCTGCAGCGCAACCCCGCCTGCCGTCACGTCGTCTTTCAGCGCCTGATCAGGCTCGCCCTCTGAACCCTGCGCGGCAAGAACCCCGCCCGAGAGATGCTGGATCGGGTCGGTCGCCAGATCCCGATAGCTGACCTCAATCCCCGGTATTTCAGCGACAAACTTCGCCGTGATCGCGCGCGACAACCCCCGACTGACACTGTTATCGGCAAGAATGGAAGAGTCGATGTGCAGAAGCTTCATGGAAGTCCTCCTTGTTTTTTGGTAACTATTGAATACCGACTCACATTATGTAATCGCCCAGAGTGCACAAGGAGGCACATTATTGTCACCTGAGAACAGTCCTGTTCCTGCCACTGAGATTCATGACCCCGGTCAGTGCCGTGCGGTCAGCGACGTCCTGTCTCGCATCGGCGACAAATGGTCCGTTCTGGTGGTTATGCAGTTGAGCAACGGATCGCGTCGTTTTAGCGATCTGCGCCGCTCGATCGGCAGCATCTCACAACGCATGCTGACCCTTACGCTACGTGGATTGGAACGCGATGGCCTTGTCACCCGGACAGTCACGCCCAGCATCCCACCGCGGGTCGATTACGCGCTGACCGACCTTGGTCACTCACTGCGCGAACCGGTGCAGACACTTGGGCGTTGGGCGTTTACGAACCGCGAACGCATCGCCGACGCCCGCAGCCGTTTCGATCAGGACGCTCGGTGACGAAACCGGCCCGCGCGATCTGCGCCGGTCGTCATTTACGCCTCCAGGCATGGTCCGGCTCGCCCGTAGAAATTTGTTGCTAACGGCTCGATGCGTTCTGCTCGTTTGACACAGATGCGTTCTGCTCGTTTGACACAGGAGTATCGCATGTTTGGAAATAACGCGTTTGCGTCGCTAACCCATTTCGCTCTTGCCTATCAGATCGCCGAATGGGGATGGAAAATCGGCGAGCACACATATGGCTCCCCGATGGTCATCGAAGCCGAATATGCAAATCTCGAAATTGGCCGCTTCTGTTCGATAGGGCCGGAGGTACTGATGATACTGGGTAACCACCGGCACGACACAGTGACGACCTATCCTTTCAAGACGCTCTCGCACTTCTGGCCCGAAGCCACGGGGGGTGTAGACGATCACTGCTCCCGCGGAGATATCACCATAGGGCACGACGTCTGGATTGGCGCGAGAGCCTCTATACTCTCTGGCGTAACGATCGAATCCGGTGCCATCATTGCTACCGGCGCTGTTGTGACGAAAGACGTGCCCGCTTACGCAATCGTGGGTGGCAACCCGGCGAGAGTCATTCGGTATCGCTTCCCGGAGCCAATCATCACACGACTTTTACAAATCGCCTGGTGGGACTGGCCAGAAACGCTTCTCCGTGAACGCTTACAAGCGTTGATGAACGACGATATCGAAGGGTTTCTGACGAAATATGAAACATCCGCCGCAGATATATGAATTGCCCGCTCGTGAGTCATGCGTAAAGTCTACGCGCGGTGATGCGTGACCAGAATCACGCAAACGCCTAGCAGGCACAGACCTGCACCAAAAAAATCCCAACGATCCGGGTGGACACCTTCCGCAAGCCACAGCCACACAAGAGCTACACTGATGTAGACTCCGCCGTACGCCGCATACGCCCGACCGGCTGCGGCGGTGTCGATCTGCGTTAAAAGAAACGCAAAGACCACCAGAGAAAGACAGCCGGGACCAAGCCAGACAACAGATTTTTCCATACGAAGCCACGCCCAGAACGAATAGCACCCGGCAATTTCGGCAAGAGCAGCAGCCATATAAATCAAGGTCGTCATCATCGCCGGATCAAGCCTCCGTGCCCGTTTGAGGATTTGCGGGCACCACCGACAAAGCCGTCACCCGTGAATGACTCCGAGAAAAAATCGAGAAAAGCGCGAATACGAGAAGCTAAACGTTCGTGTTTGACATAGACCGCATGAATGTCTTCTCGATCACCCGGATTAAACGCCTCCAAGATTTCGACCAGTCGCCCGTTCGCCAGATCATCCGCGACATGGAAACGCCCAAGTCTGGCGACGCCGCCGCCAGCGACAGCCATCAGGCGAACGACTTCGCCTGAGTTACCGAAAAATGCGCCTTCTACAGCCTTTTGACTCCCAACGCCGTCGATCAGAAATGGCCAGGCGTCGACGGTCCGCCGAAAGCTGAACCTCAAGCACAAATGCCGCTCCAGATCCTCGGGCCGTGATGGATGGCCATAACGGGCGAGATAATCCGGACTCGCTACGACCGCCATGCCGCTCTGCCCGATCTTCCGTGCCAGTAGACGCGAATCACGCAATGGCCCAACTCTGAACGCCACATCGGCGCGCTGGTCTACCAAATCGACGACAGAATCCGTGAGGTCGACGTGCGGGGTTATTCCCGGATGACATTCCATGAACCGGGGCAGCAAAGGGAGCAGGACATGAACGCCGAACGGTACGGATGCATTGATGCGCAACGGTCCGCGCGCAGCCTGCGCCTCTTTGCCAAAACTACGCTCAACATCATCCAGCTCTTCGACAAGCCCTGAAACACGGGCCCGGTAGGCTTCGCCTTCCGGGGTCAGCGCCAGCGAACGCGTCGTGCGAGACAGCAGTTGCACGCCCAGACGAGTTTCCAGACGCGACATTGCGCGACTAACCGCTGACGGCGTCAGGCGCAACGACTTGGCCGCTGCGGCCAACGCACCCGTCCGCGCAACCTCCAGAAAAACCAGCATTTCTCCCAGTCGGTTATCCATTTTCAACTCATGATTAAAATGCACTTTTATCGTGATTAGGTGCATTCTAATCATCTAAGCTCCACTGCTCTAGTGTCTCGCGTGACGAACCATCAGGGAAACAGATCATGGATTTACAACTCACAGGAAAAACGGCGCTCGTAACCGGGTCTACGGCCGGCATAGGACTGGCGATAGCTGAGCGTTTTGCTGAAGAAGGCGTCCACGTAATCCTGTGCGGTCGATCGCAGGTCAAACTGGACGAAGCGGTGAAACTGGTCGCCGCCAAGGGAACTGTCCGAGGCGTCCTCGCTGATCCCGCGACCGCCGAAGGCGCCGAAGCGTTGATTGCCGCTGTCCCTCAGGTCGATATTCTGATCAACAATCTCGGTATCTATGAAGCCAAGCCATTTACGGAGATCACCGATGACGATTGGCGGCACCTGTTCGAAGTCAACGTCATCAGCGGCGTGAGGCTGACCCGCCACTATTTTCCGCAAATGCTGGCCACCAACTGGGGGCGGGTTATCTTCATTGCAAGTGAAAGCGCTCTGGTGATCCCTCAGGAAATGATCCACTACGGCATGACCAAAACAGCGCAACTCGCCATTGCCAGAGGACTTGCGGAGCAAACACGAGGCACAAAGGTCACGGTGAACTCCGTCATGCCCGGCCCTACGCGCTCCGAAGGAATCGTAGAGTTCATCCGGTCTGTCGTCGATGGCAAAGACGCTCCTGAAGCCGACCGGGAGGCAGAGTTCTTCGCCAAGATGCGTCCTCTTTCCCTAATTCGTCGCCTTATCGACGCAGACGAAGTCGCGGCGCAGGTCGCGTTATTGGCGAGTCCTTTGGGAGCGGTCACCAACGGCGCCGCCATTCGCGTCGAAGGTGGGATCGTGCCCACCATAGCCTGACGAATTTGGCGGACTTCGGACGTGCTCACTCTTGAGATGTGAGCATGTCCGGCCTCTTCCGAGGGGAATTCTCTTGTCCACATTGGCTGGCGGAGGCAAGCGATATTGCGCTCTGATCAGTATATAATCGAGCCTCAGGACGGCGATCACAAATGGTGTTCGGTATTCGAACAAAGGGCGCGAGATAAATATTACCGCTGACCGTCACCGCCTTGTGAGTAACCGGACGCGTCGTCTGATTCGACCAATGCGCTCGGTTGACTTAAAAACCGGGAAGCTGCCCTAATCTGCTTTCTGCAAGCGTAATCATTGTTTATTATAGAATAAATAACAATTTTCATAATCAACGTGAAGGATTTTCGAAAAAATATTTCTAGATTCCCGTTAAAACAAGTAGTTTTCGATATCAGCAAATTTCCTTTTTATATAAACTTTTCACAAATTCTTAAATTTTCAGTTTATTAATATATTACAGACATCATCTCACGTTCAGTAGGGAATTTTCTTTCTCCAACATTCAACGAAAATTCCTTTATTAAAGGGAAATTCGCCATGGCGACCAGTTCAGTTTCAACCGGGCAATCTTCGAGTAGCCTGATCGTCGCCAGTGGAGATACCCTCACAGTCAATTCTGGCGGTGTCGTTGAAAACACCACCGTGCAAAGCGGCGGCAACCTGATTGTTTCAGGAGAAGCCGATACAACGATCATACAATCAGGTGGCGTCCTGACCGTGTCTTCCGGAGGAACGACGTCACACTCCACCATTAGCGGCAGCGGCAATCCTGCTTATGCGCTTACAGAAAACACCGAAATCGTCCTCAATGGCGGATCGGCTTCTGATGTAACCATCTCGTCAGGCGCACAGCTACATATATCGAGCGGGGGAACTGCCTCGAACATAATTGTGGAATCCGGAGGATATCTCAATGTTGATATTCTCGGTTCGGCATCGAACATAACCGTCGAATCAGGCGGCGCTGTCATGAACTGGCGCGGAACCATAGACGGCGTCACCGTATCGTCGGGCGGCGTTCTGATGGTTTACAAGAACTCCAATACCTGGCTCACAGTTCCCACCAGTAACGCCATTCTAATGCCGGGCGCGTATGTCGATTTTGTAAGTTCAGGTTACAGCGATGAAGCAGGCGTCTCTTATAACTCCAGCACAGGAGAATTGGATTTCACGTCGAACGGCACTGCCAATACCAGCACACCCATCTACGTGGCCGGCGGCCACGTCGCGAGCGACTTCACGGTCATGAGCGACGGCAGTGGCGGGACTCTGGTGCTGATAGCGTGTTTTTGCGCCGGAACCCATATAACTACATCAGATGGGGAAGTGCCCGTGGAGGCGTTACGCGTCGGCGATAATGTCCTAACTGTAGAGGGAAAAATTCGATCGATACGATGGATCGGAAGGCGGAACTATCCAGTCTCGGCATCAAAAGAAAATCCTGATCTAACCCCAGTAGTTTTTCTAAAAGGATCTCTTGGATTCGGATTGCCGCGTCGCGATCTTTACGTATCGCAGAATCACGCAATGTTTATTGACGGTAATTTGATTCCGGCCAGAAATCTAATAAACGGAAAAAATATATTTATAAAAACAACAGGAAAAGACATACAGTATTTTCATATAGAATTGGATAATCACGATATAATTTTTGCCGAAGGCGCCGCAACGGAAACATTTATAGACGACGGAGGCCGATGCGAATTTCAAAATATAAATGAGTATTTTTCATTATATAAAAATTACAACACAAAACCCGCAAGCTATTGCGCCCCCAGAATCGACAGCGGAGAGAAACTCGAAGAAATCCGTAATCGACTTTTGAATTTTCCTTTATCTAACTCGATACTCGGAAAAATAAATGGATACATAACATCCGTATCGGAAACAAATATATCAGGCTGGATAGAGGCGCATTCGAAAAAATCCCCAAAATTTCGTATAGTTGTCGACGACATAACATTAGGCACAATAACACCCAAAGGTCCACCCAAATTATCCGACGGTATTCATATAATAGAATTCGATTTTATAGTTGACGGAGGATTAAACCCGTACCAGCGACACGTCGTGCGCATAATTAGAATCGACGATGGATCAGAAATCAGCGGCTCACCATATCTTGTTCATCCAATTCGGCCGGAAGCAATTCCTGTTTCCGCTATTAAATCGACTTCCTTCGCTGGATATCTCGATCATGCCGGAAGACAGCGTATCACTGGTTGGGCGCATAGCGGGAATAACGACACAAAACCTATTGCGATACAGATATTGATAAACGGCAAATTCTTTACTCGGTCCGTTGCTAACAAATACAGAAAAGACATAGAAACTGCAGGATATGACACAGGAATGCACGGTTTCGATCTGATCCTCCCCATCAGCCTGCCGCCCAATCAATCGCATGTAATACAAGTTATACGTGAAAGCGATGGAGTGGAATTGATTGGATCTCCTGTCATATTAGAGGTATCAAAAGAACTTGACGACAGTTTCGTCCAATACATCTCCCGATTTACCGACGCTATCGATAGTCTTGATAATCAAAAGAAATTTTTAAATGTTCTCTCCGAACAGACACAAAAAATTCGGAAACGCGTCGCGGATAGCGCCACGGCAATCAATGAACGCAATTTGGAACAAGAGATGGCCCGACGTCTCGGACATTCTCTTACGGTGGAGGTCGTCCATAAGCGTCCACGAGCGCTGCTAATCGACGATTACGCACCGCGCGACGATCCTCGTTCAAAAATTCTTCTCAAGCATATGAAGCGCTTAGAAGAACTCGGCTACGAAATTAGTTTCATAGCCGCTTCTGCGTTAAAAAGTGAACCATTTGAGTCGAAAGATTTTGAAATTCACTCTATCACCCAATGGGGTAAACCGTATTTCGGATCCGTGGAAGAAGTCTTTCGCCTTCAAAAAGACAGCTTCAACCTTATTTACTTCCATCGAACGAGCGTGGCCGTCAGCTATATCGCACTTGCCCGTCGTTATCAAAAAAAAGCAAAAATTTATTACTCTCCAGGGAACAGGGCCCATTTACAAATTGCAGAAGAGACGTCTGTTACAGACAATGAAAATCTCGCCATGCAAGGCCGCCGAATAAATCTGTACGAAACATCAGCCTCGGTCATGGCGGACGTTCTAGTTCTTCAAAATCTCAATTCATATCCAGAATCTCTCAACATGGCGCCTACACTCCGCGTAATTGCTGAAACGTCTCCTGATCTTTGGCCAAAAGTTGATTTTTTTGAGAAAAACTCTCCCGGATAACAATAAGAAATTTCGAAATTTACAGTGCTAAACCTATTCTTATAACTGACTCTGTAGTCAAAAATTGATTTGCGAAAAATTACAAATTGAGCCGCAGAGACGTCTATCCTTCCGTTTCACTGCCGGAGAAAGTCTTCCCCATGGATATGTCTCTTTTTATCACAACGATCCTTGGCTTTATACCACCGAGCTATGCCGCAACGAGCGTTTCGTTCGTATCATTCACAGTAGCTTCGTGCGCGCTCGTCATGCGTTTCTGGAAGCCACCTTCAAGTGACTCCCATTGGGTTGCCGTTTACAAAGTCGTCAGCGCACTCGCTCAGGCGCGCGGTTGGAACGCCTGCGCCTATCAGCCTGATCGTAAGGCGTTGATGGTCCCTATATCGACATCTCGCTCGGAGGCAGCAGACACTCTCGGGTTGCAATCCGACGATACACGACCGTAAAACTTCACTTAGAAATATATTCTCTAAAACTATGTCGTCTCTCTGATAGTAATATCCGGCACGAAATCCTCTGAGTTTGTTATTTTAACGAATATATTTATAGGTTATGCGATATAATTTAATAACATATTCTGATAAGTATTGGAAATAACATGAAAATATACAACTTTATAAATTTTTTTGTTATGTATTTTACTTTATATTTATCAGACGAATACTTCTTATAAAGTTAAAAATTTCATTATCGTTTTGTATATCTGAGGTACCCAGACGCGAATCAACTACATTTGTATAGAATGAACGCTGCGCGCTAGAGTCCCAACAAGGAAGGGAAACTTCATGCGCCGATCGTATTTTGCTCTTGCCGCCTTCATCCTCGCTCAAACAGGCCTGTCGGCGCCGCTGAAAGCAGCCACAAGCCCTGACGAAGCAGACTATCTAAGTGAAATAGAAGGAGTAAAGGCTCTCGAATGGGTGAGCGCCCAGAACCGTCGAACATCCGATACACTTGAAAGCGATCCCCGCTACAAGGGATTTTACGACGACGCGCTCGCGGCAGGCGAAAGCCAGGACCGACTGCCTAAACCCCGCTTTCTTGACGGACAGATATGGAATTTCTGGCAAGACGCCAAACACCCTCGTGGCGTGTGGCGCCAAACAACGTTGGGCGCCTACCGGCAGAAACTCACCAGTTGGGTAACGCGTCTCGATATCGATGCTCTCGCAAAAAAAGAAAATAAAAATTGGGTTTTCCAGGGCGCCGACTGTCTCGCGCCCAATGATCGGTATTGTCTCGTCGCCCTGTCCAATGGAGGGGAAGACGCACAAACCTTGAGAGAATACGACACCCATATGGGGTTATTCGTTCAGAACGGTTTTAGCCTGCCACGCTCCAAGCAATCGTCGGCATGGGTGGACCGCGATACAATTCTGGTGGGCCGCGATTGGGACGGAACTGGGGCGACCCTGACCACGTCGGGCTATCCGTTCGTTATCAAGCGTGTGGGGCATACGCAGTCTCTGGAGAGTGCCGTAGAAGTCGCGCGAGGAGAGAAGAACGACGTCGCTGTGGAGCCTGTATCTCTGACAGACGGCGACGGCCACAAACTCGTGCTTATCCGGCGCTCCCCGACTTTCTTTACCAACCGTTTCGCGATTCTCGACGGAATGGAAAGCGCGCTGGAGGGGAAAGAGCCAGGGCATCTCCGCTGGCTGACACTGCCTGATCACGTAGAACTGCAGGGCATGCTCCACGGACGGCTCATTTTTACCGTGAATGATGATTGGATGCTTCCCGACCGTAAGCTCATTCCAGCAGGCAGCCTGGTCTCCGTCGCTCCTGCGGCAAGCGATCAAGGCGTGGAACTTCTTTTCACTCCCAACAGTTCCCAGGCGCTTGATGAAGTCGCCGTGACGCGAAATACCGTCGTCGTTACCTATTTCGAGAATGTCCGCGGCCGAGCAATGACCCTGACTACTCCGCAAAAGTCCGGGGAGCCTTGGACCCGACACGTCCTGCCTTTGCCAGACATGTCGACAGTTCACATCGTCGATGCAGATCGGACATCGGACAAGGCGTTCCTGACGGTCGAGGGATATATCTCCCCACCTCAGTTGTGGCTGGTGGGGGATGCTTCCGAGGCGGCTGAAAAGATCCGTGAAACCCGAGCTATGTTCGACGCCACTAACCTGACTGTGGAACAGTTTTGGGCGCGATCAACAGATGGCGCCAGAGTCCCCTATTTTATCGTACATCCCAAAATGATGAAAAAAAATGGGACCAATCCGACGCTACTGACCGCTTACGGCGGGTTTCAGGCATCTTATACGCCAACTTATGCACCCGAGATCGGTCGTCTCTGGCTCACCAGAGGGGGCGTTTATGTCGTCGCAAATATTCGCGGTGGCGGCGAGTTCGGGCCAGCGTGGCACGAAGCAGGACGAAAAACAAAGCGTCAAAAAGTATATGACGACTTTTCCTCGGTAGGTCGCGACCTCGTTGCACAGGGAATTACGTCCGTCGCACATCTTGGCATTAGAGGTCGTTCCAATGGCGGTTTGCTTATGGGTGTGGAATTCACCCAGCATCCAGAGCTGTGGAACGCAGTTATAATCGGTGTTCCACTTCTCGATATGCTCCACTACGAGAATATGTCCGCCGGCGCATCATGGGTGGATGAATATGGTTCGATGAGCGTTCCAACGGAACGGCTTTTCCTGGAATCAATTTCACCGTTACAACACCTTCGGGACAAAATTCATTATCCTGAACCGTTCATTTTTACCTCGACAAAAGACGATCGGGTTGGCCCAGTGCATGCACGGCGTTTAGCGGCGCGGTTGAAAGAACTTGGCGCGCCGTTTCTATATTATGAGGATACGGAAGGCGGGCATTCCGGAACGGTCAATGCAAAGGAAGTCGCCCATGAGCGCGCGTTGGAAGCTGTCTATCTTTCACAAAAACTGATGGATAAACAAGACGCCCACTAAATATACGTAGATCGTAACCGTCACATGCCTTACCAATGAAATTCGTAAAATTACGACTGTCTTTTGTCTCAGTGGCAATAGACAGTCGATTTTAATTCGTTATCTATCAGAAAATTCATAAATCGATGCTCTAAATATCATTTCGGTCATATGTTCGATGTGTATCGAGTTTCATAAAACACTTCCCATAAAGTATTTAATACAATTCTATTTCGAATGTGCGTTGTATGTTAAAATTTATATAAAAATGTTTTCACGACAGGAAAGAATAAATAATCCACAAATATTAAAACGGTTTCACAACGACCATAATCACGATCACAATCATTAAAATCGTGGGCACTTCATTTGCGATTCGATAAAATTTTTCTGACCGGACATTCTTGTCGTCCGAAAAATCACGACGCCACCTCGCGCAAGCGCCATGAAAGGCAAACATACCTGCAAGGGCTAAAATCTTGGTATGCCACCATCCGGCTTTCCAATCTATCACTCCCGGCGTGAGAACAAGAAGCACACCGAACACCAATGACACCATCATCGCTGGATTGATAATTGCGCGCAGAAGTCGACGTTCCATAATTTTAAAACGCTCGCTTTCCTGAGAACCTTTTATCACCTGGCAATGATAGACATACAGACGCGGCAGATAAAACAGGCCAGCCATCCACGCGATCACCGCCATGATGTGCATCGCCTTCAACCACGGATACCAAGGTTGCAACACGCTTATCATGTTGTTTTCAGTTTTTGGAAAAATAGTGCATTTTCTAAAAGTGGCTGAAATTCTGTCAGTGTTTCGATTCGAATCAGATTGTCGTCATGTGGAGCGGGCTCTTGCGCTGAACGAAGAAGGACACAAGTCATTCCTGCCGCCAAGGCTGCCCGCGCTCCTGTATCGCTGTCTTCCAACACGACGCATTCAGCGGGCGCCACGCCTTCTACGGCCGCAGCATAGAGGTATACATCCGGCTCGGGTTTCGGCCTTTTCATATCCCTTGCTGAGTGAATGCGTCCTTCGAGTCGATCATAAAGACCGGTGACACGGAATTTCACATCCATCTCGGTCATTGAAGAGTTTGATCCCACTCGAACAGGCAAACCCAAATCGATGACGCCATCCAGCATCGCATGTGCGCCGTCGACAAGATCAACACCATGTCCAAAAGCCTGAACAAAGCGATCCTGAATTGTAAGACACCAGTTCTCACCCAGACTGCTACCTGTAGCCTCTTCAATATCCGTCTGGATCGAAGAAAGCGCCCTTCCAGCGAACCGCGCAACGGCAGCCTCATCGGACACGTCCAGTCCTGCCTCCCGCGCGGCTTCCGCGACAATCCGGCAACTCAAAGCCTCGCTGTCGACCAGAACGCCGTCGCAATCGAAGATCACAAGCCGCAATCTGCCCTCAGGCGATAGCGCAGAACCGCACGTCAATGTCATGTGTTGATGTTTCGGATAGTCGCAATCAATTCGCCAACATGCTCAGGCGGTGTGTTCGGCAGAACGCCATGGCCGAGATTGAAGACATGAGGTCTGCCACGTCCTGCCTCCCGAACGGCCAGAGCCTCCCGGCGCATCGCTTCGCCACCCGCAAGAATCGATACCGGGTCAAGGTTACCCTGCAACACCAACCCCGGCGGAGCCTGAGCCGCAATCGCCTTGATATCCGCCCCGGTGTCGAGCGCAAGAACGTCAACCCCGGTTTCGCGAGCGTATTCCAGGGCCATGATGCCCGCCAGTCGAGGGAAGCCGATGATTTTGACGCCGGGATGGCGGGCCTTCAATGCGGCGACGATCTGGCGCGCAGGCGCAATCACATGGCGGCGAAATTCCGTAGGTGGCAAAAGCCCGGCCCAAGAATCGAACAACATCACCGCCTGCGCGCCTGCTTCGATCTGCGCCGAAAGCATATCTACCGTGCTTTCCGTCAGCAGCGCTATCAACCGGTCGAACAGGGCCGGTTCGGAAAACGCCATCAACCGGGTTTGAGCAAACTCTCGCGAACTACCGCCGTCGACCATGTAGCAAGAGACCGTAAAGGGCGCCCCGGCAAATCCCAGCAACGTTACGCTATTGGCGGGTGCCGCACCAACCGGTTCGCCCAGGGCACGACGCAGCCGGGACAATGTCTCCATGACCGGCGCAGTGACCTCCGCCACGCGACGGGGATCCAGACGCGCAAGATCTGCTTCATTGCGGATCGGTTCTAGAACTGGGCCTTTATTTTCAACGAAATCAAGCGATTGTCCCATTGCCCAGGGGAGAATCAGAATGTCCGAAAACAGAATGGCGCCGTCCATTGCAAAACGACGGATCGGCTGCAACGTCAGTTCAGTCGCGATATCCGGCGTCATGCACCGGGTGAGAAAATTCGCCTTTTCGCGAAACGCCCGGAATTCGGGGAGGAAGCGCCCTGCCTGGCGCATGAGCCACACCGGAGGAGGCCATACGGCTTCACCGTTCAGCGTTCGTAAGAGCCGCCGACCTTGATCCGTCGTATTTTCCACCGTCACCGCCCGTTCACCTCGTATCTCGATCAGTGCCGCCATCTCTAAACAAGAAAAGAGAAGAAAGAAATATTGGGTTTGTTATGAGCCCTGTGGATTAAGGGGTACCCGTCTTTCCAAAAACGTACCCCACGTTTCCCCAGATGTGTACAGATTGCGACCCGTTGAAAAATAGACGTTTTTTGAAGTTATCCCGTTTTACCCGCAGAAAGGCTGTGTACAACTCACCGTACCCAGGGGCGAAGGACTTGTCCCCGGTACTCGGTACGGCCGAATTACGCCTCTAGTACTATCCACATGTACCCCAGTACTAAACGGCCTACCCACCGAAGTACTCACCTTCCGCATCACACCTAATGTTTCGATTCGATCGTCGGGAGCTATGTAGAGATCGCAAAAACCGACTCGGAAACTGTCACTAGGGGACGTCATATGCAGTGTGAACTGATGGAAAAGCCTGAAATTTTTCTTGCGAGTGGTTCGAGTGCGCGACGCTCGATTTTGGCGGCGGCGGGTCTGGGCTTCAGATGGCGAGCGGCGGCGGTCGATGAGGCGTTCTACAAGACGAAGGCGCGCGCAATGGGTCAGGATGCCGATGCGGCGGCGCTGGCGTTGGCTGAAGCAAAAGCTGCGGCTGTCGGGGAGAGCCCTGATGTCTCCAGAATGTCTCTGATCATAGGCGCGGACCAGATGTTGAGCTGCGAGGGGCGCTGGTTCGACAAACCCACAGACCTTGAGGGCGCGCGAAACCAACTTCAAGATCTGAGAGGGCGGACTCATTTACTGCACAGCGCCGTGACGCTTTGGCGCGATGGAGAAATTATATGGAGGCATATCGAACACGCTTCCATGACGATGCGGACATTCTCGGACACGTTTCTCGAGGGGTATCTGGAGCAAGAGGCCGATGCATGCCTCTCCTGCGTCGGGGCGTATCGGGTGGAGGGGCCTGGGATCCAACTGTTCGAGGCGATCACTGGCGATCAGTCCACTATCCTCGGCCTGCCGATGCTCCCGCTTCTTGGGGCGTTGCGGCACTGTGGCGCAATTGGAGCGTAGGGTTTCAGGTTTTATCTTACGATAGGGGGTTGCCAGAGGTTTCCAGCAAGGTTATACCGCGCCCACTCCGCACGACGCCAATAGGCGACCTTGCGAGGGGCCATAGCTCAGTTGGGAGAGCGCCTGAATGGCATTCAGGAGGTCGTCGGTTCGATTCCGATTGGCTCCACCATTTCCCATCTACAAATTTTCAAAATTCGGCAGATGATCGAACTGCGGCAGTCGAG
>NZ_JOPL01000039.1 GCF_002153745.1 Acetobacter sp. DsW_063
TCTACAAATTTTCAAAATTCGGCAGATGATCGAACTGCGGCAGTCGAGTTTCCGGACTCAATCCGGACTCTTTTGAATCACATCGATCCCGACTCTTTGAGAACTTGATTTCTTTCATATCCGGCAAAAAATCTGCGCGTGAGACTGGCGCGGTTGAGGCCCCGGATCGCCCCTCAAGATTTGACCCGCCCCCCTGCCGGCGCAGGGTCCCAATACATGCGCTTCGAGAATAAATAATCTGTAAGCAGATGTGCGTCTGCATACCTCTTTCTCACCGTTGTTCGAAAAAAGGTGTAAGAGGTGTAAATATGTAACCGGGTTTCTTAAGTGTATGATTTGAAATTGAAATTCGAGTTACACATTTTGCCCTTACAGCTTACACTTTTATCAAATGTGTAACTCACGAGCGTTGAAATTCGGCAGTATTCTGCGGATCGTACAAATCTCGGGGACATCCGCCACGCGCTGACCGCACGATATCAGTCACACCTGAAGCGTTATGAACTATATATATATTGCATAAATACGCCGCTTTTCCCGCCCGGTTGCTCCATTTTGCGGGAAGAAAATCACCGCGCTGCCCGCGCGCACGGACCGTCCTCTTCGGTGTGTTGCGCTGAGCCTTGCAGGTTGCCCGATGCGATGTGCAGGCGGGATGGAGCGCAGCGTCCTGCGTCGTCACATCGCGCTCTTTGCGCAGGGACCGGGCCTAGAAATCCCGCCCGAGGCAGCGATAGACGGAACTGCGGCTGATCCCCAGACGCCGGCTGATTTCGGTAATGGCTACGCCGTCTCGCGCCAGATTCTGAACCTGACTGCTTTTGGCGCGGGCCGTGGGCGCCCGGCCCTGATACTTGCCCTCTGCCCTGGCGCGCGCGATGCCTTCC
>NZ_JOPL01000040.1 GCF_002153745.1 Acetobacter sp. DsW_063
CACAACCTCTCGCTCAATTCAATACATTAATAGGTCCTGAACCTAGCCGGGTGACCAACGAACGTTATGAATCCGGTGTTCGCGCGGTATTTGCGTATGACCGCCGATTTGTTTCACGACCGATAATTCTGCCGACACGGTTAACACGCGGCGATGAATTTATACACGACGTCAACTCGCAAAGCGTCAGACTTCGTAGCGACACGGGTTATTTTACATGAGTTTGGGGCAGCCTTAACGCGCCTCGAATTTCGAGACGAGGAAACATTAATAATACAACCGCGTCCATAGGGACTGCCGGATTGGTCACCAAAACAGCGTTGTATTCCGCAGCAATGATACGGAAAAAATCAAACAAACCAGAACTCAAGACGAGACGACCGCCAACATGAGAGGGGGACGTCAACGGGCAAACAATAGTGGTTGTCTCGCAAAGCGATGATTGCGGCCACCATAGTCGCGGGGATGCACCAGGTAAACTCGATGGCTTACGAGCCACAACCGACAACAATTTAATGCACATTCGAAACAAACGATTGCAACGCGAAAGAGGCCCCAAAATTGGGGCCTCTTCCTGTTCAAACAGTCTTTGCTTTCAGTTCAATCCAACTCCCGCGACGCATGGGCCGCAATCAGCTTTTATTCAGACTGAACGACAGCCAAGCCGTTATCAGCCACGCGCTGCGGGAACAGCCGGGGCAGGAGCCGGAGCAGGAGCCGGCGCAGGCGGCGGAGCAGCCTCGACGGGGGCAGGAGCCGGCGGCGGCGTGTCGTCGGAGCAGGCCGCGAGCAGGGCAAGCGGGAGGGCGACAGCGGCGGCGGCCACCTTGCGCGTCAGTTTATGCCGGGCCGACATTTCAGAACGAGCGAACATCCGTTACTCCTTGGAGTGAATCTATGGGTGACCTGCGGATTTAGGAGCGACTCTTGGTAAAAAGTCAAACTACGATTTGTGTAGAGCGCCAGAAACAGGCGAATGCTCCGCTAAGATCGCCGAGCAGGCCATCTGACCGCTGTATTCCCGACTCTCCTCCCCGCTCACTGCTCCCAATATTTTTGAAGGCGTTCCGATACGCACGACGTAGTCCGAGCCTGATCGTGCTCGCTATGGCGTGGACGCTAGTCGCCTGCAGCACCATGCCTCAGCACGCCGATACGGAACTTGGGAACCGAATTGACGCTCCAGTCGGAGTGACCGTCGCCGGTGAGAAG
Organism: Acetobacter sp. DsW_063; assembly: GCF_002153745.1. Classification (GTDB taxonomy): domain Bacteria; phylum Pseudomonadota; class Alphaproteobacteria; order Acetobacterales; family Acetobacteraceae; genus Acetobacter. The sequence continues at coordinate 1,213 of NZ_JOPL01000040.1, forward strand.
CTGGATACGGAGCTGCTGCGCAGCTTCTATTCGCGCCATGATTTCGAAGCCGTGTGGCCTTCGCATGAAATGCAAGCGAACAAACTGGTTGAGGCCATCCTTCACGCTGGGGATCAGGGGCTGGATCCGGAATTGTTTCACGCATCTGCGCTGAAACATGCCGCGACGTTAACTCCGACCGATCGCGATCTGCTCTTGTCTGACGCATTCCTGTCCTACGCGGACGCGCTTGCCCGAGGCGTCGTGCACGTAGATCATCGAAAGGATTACGAGGCGCTTGCCCCGGAGCCGGTCGATGTGGCCGCGGAGCTTGACCGGGTGATGGACAGCAGCGACCCCGCAGCTGCAATCAACGCCCTTGCTCCGACAACGCGAGACTACTTGACCCTACGCAAAGCTCTACAAAAATGTCGTGCAAGCGGAGCCCGTGCAGCGTCGACCTGCCAACACAAAATCGCAGTGAATCTTGAGCGCCTTCGCTGGCTGCCACGGTCGTTGCCGCGTAACCGCGCCTGGGTAAACGTAGCTGCAGAGCAGCTTATTTTATACCGCAACGACAGACCGGTCTTCACAACCAGAATCGTTGTAGGCGAGGATATCGAGCGCAACCAAAGCCCCGAATTTCATACGGCGATCGACGCTTTCTGGGTAAATCCCCCTTGGGTCATCCCTGCGGATATCGCAAAACGGGAGATCATGCCGAAGATCAGCCGTGACCCGAATTATCTGAAGCGCAACAAGATGGTCATGCTCTCCAATGGAGAAATCGAACAGCTTCCCGGCCCGGAGGCTGGACTCGGACAACTCATGTTCAACATGCCGAACCGATTTGACGTATATCTGCATGACACGCCGGACCGATATATTTTCAATCGAGACAACCGGCGTCTGAGCCATGGCTGCATTCGCGTGCAGAATCCTCGGGACTTCGCCGCTCTGCTCATGGAACAACCCGTCGAAAAAATCGACGAGGAAATCGCGACAGGAACGACAACCAAGAAGAGCCTGCCGGAGCCAATGCCGGTATTCGTGGTCTATCTTACCGCTTTTGCGGACGCCGCCGGAAAGCTGCAACTTGTGCCTGATTTTTACAATCGAGATAATGCAATCTGGCGAGATCTTCAGCCCCGCCCACGCAAACGAAACCACACAATGCACGGAGCGAAGGTTTGACATTTTTATGATTTTATCAAATTCGAGCGCATATCCGGCGCCGATTAACGGCGCATCGCCTGCGGAAGCCTGTAGAGCTTAACCGACGCAAACGCTTACCAGCGAACGTATCTTACTGCGTGCCTGCGCACGAAAAATCGGATATTCGGCGTGAGGATCGTCCTCGAACCTCGGCCTCGCCGCAGGCGCAGGCGCAGACAGCGATTCATCGATTTTGAAAATACACCGCATTTTGTTCAAAAAAGCATCAGACAGCATTGTAGCCACTTCACTCCATCTCCAATTAGAACAAACGATTCTACGCCTACTTCGAACTCCCCTACGCGAGTGGAGCAAAAACAAGGGATTGATGTAAGAAAATGCCAGCGGTTACACCATCAGCGGCGGCCCAGCTGGCATTATGCGGAACTCGAGCGATATCACCCGCAGCGTAGACGCCAAGCACTGAGGTCTGCTTCTTTTCATCCGTCCGAATGACAGGACCCAGTGGACAGTCATCCATCACGCAACCAAGTTGTTGCGCGATCGGGCTATTCAGCCGCCATCGAGGCATCACATACAGCGCGTCAATGAGGCTTTCTTCACCGCCAAGCAATGACAGCGAATGCAACTCCCCCTGCTCAGCATTGAGCTTGCCTATCTGCTCTGCTTTGACCGAAACCTTCCGCCTTGCCAACTGCTCCAATGCGGAGACATCCAACTCACTGCTTCCGTCAAGGTAGAGGGTAGTCTGTCCCCAATCGGCGATAAGAAGCGCCTGATGGACCGACATCGTCGATGAATAGAGAACGCCCAGGCGCTTTTCCGCAAACTCATACCCGTGGCAATATGGACAGTGGAGCACACTGCGTCCCCAGCATTCCGCCAGTCCATCTATAGTCGGCAACAAATCGGAAATACCAAAAGCAAGCACCAGCTTTGACGCTGACAGCGTCTCTCCGTCGCGCGCCGTCACTTCAAACCCTTCTGGAATTGCCCGCGCGGCCTGCGCTTCCCCGCCAATCATGCGTGTCGTTGGATAACGCCGCACCTGGGCCATCGCAGCGTCGATCATAGTGGAAGGTCTGACGCCATCCTGACCAAAGAAACCGTGTGAAGCAGAGGCGAAACGGTTGCGTGGCCCGCCAGAGTCGATGACGCAAACCCGCCTGCGCGCGCGTGCAATATGGATCGCCGCAGAGAGACCAGCAAAACTTCCGCCTATGACAATCGCATCAAATTGCATGACTCTGCTCCAGATCAATAATTTTTCCGCTCGCTAACATGCGGGCATGAAAATCTTCCCTGAGTTGCGCCAGCGTTACAGCCCCAAATCGGTCAAGCAGCAGAGCCTTCGCCTCTTCCAATGCCCGCCCGAGCGCGGCGTTTACAGACTGCTCCACCAGACACTCCGGCGATTCCGTTCTGTTTCCAATGCTGAACAACTGCGGAGCGCCCAGAGAGTCGTAGACGTCGCGAAGTGTGATTTCCGTCAGTGGCCGAGCAATCTTCCACCCACCGCCATGCCCCTTTTCCGAACGCACGAAACCCGCATCACGTAATCCGGATAGAATTCTTCTGATCACGACGGGGTTGGTGTGCATTGCTCGCGCCATGAGTTCTGATGTCACGGCACTCTCCATCTCCGCCATGTGGAGCAGGACGTGAAGGATCCCAGAGAGCTTGCTATCACGTTTCATGCAACAATATATGTTGCATGAATTTTGCAGAGTCAAATGCGGTGCTCAGCCCGCAAGCCCCTCCCTCGATTTCGTGGATCTTCCAGGGATCACGTTCAACAGCGCCGTGATGCATGGCTGAGGCGGTAAGGGCACCCATGCAAGAGGCCGCCTATTGAGACGAGCCCTTTAGCCGAGGACGCCTCTCTCCCGTCTATGGTCACGACGCAGTTCATAGTGAAGCGTCCCGATCAAGAAACGATCAGGATCAATTCTCGAAAATTCTATCTGCGCGAATAAATTAATAAAATATGTGACTGCAAGATAATATTTTCAAATCACACCGCAACCGTGTGAAATAACGCCTTTCAAATGCCAAGTCGCGCAAATTCACCACTTTCGCAAAATTTGCAAAACAGACGCCGTTCCTCGCCCGAATTCGCTCGGTTGGCCATAGTCGAATTCGTCCGACCCGCCATACTCCGCCATGTTTTCTCAGACGAGGCCAACATGCATAGTTACGACATCAAGGTGCACCCCGAGAAAGATCGACTTCCGCGCGAGCAGCAACTCGCCTGGCGTATCGCCGAAGTCGCAGCCGATCCGGTCGCCGTGGAGTCTGCGGTCACCGAGATGATCATCAACCGCGTGATCGACAACGCATCGGTGGCGATCGCTTCGGTCAATCGTCACTCCGTGATGAGCGCTCGGGCCGAGGCTCTGGCGCACCAACGCCCGGGTGGGGCGACGGTGTTCGGTTGCGGGCCGGATGTGCGCGTGCACGCCGAATGGGCGGCGTGGGCCAACGGCACCGCCGTGCGTGAACTGGATTTTCACGACACCTTCCTTGCCGCCGAATACTCTCATCCGGGCGACAACATTCCCGGTATTCTGGCGGTCGCCCAACAGTGTCAGCGTTCGGGCAAGGATCTGATTCGCGGCATAGCCACCGGCTATGAAATTCAGATCGATCTCGTGCGCGGGATCTGCCTTCACAAGCACAAGATCGACCACGTGGCGCATGTCGGTCCGTCGGTCGCCGCCGGCATTGGGGCGTTATTGGGCCTCCCGAACGAGACGATCTACCAGGCGGTGCAGCATGGTCTGCACGTGACGACGGCGACCCGCCAGAGCCGCAAAGGAGAGATATCGTCATGGAAGGCCTATGCCCCGTCTCACGCGGGCAAAATGGCCGTCGAGGCTGTCGACCGCGCCATGCTGGGCGAGACGTCCCCCAGCCCTATCTACGAAGGCGAAGACGGCGTCATCGCCTGGATGCTGGACGGCGCGGATGCGCATTACGTCGTTCGCCTGCCCGAGAAAGGCGAAGCAAAACGTGCGATACTCGATAGCTACACGAAAGAGCATTCGGCCGAATATCAAAGCCAGGCCCTCATCGATCTGGCGTTCAGGCTTGGCAAGCAGGTCGGGAACTGGGACGACGTGAAAGACGTCCTGATCGAGACGAGCCATCACACGCACTACGTCATCGGCACCGGCTCCAACGATCCACAGAAATTCGACCCTACCGCTTCGCGCGAAACGCTTGATCACTCGATCATGTATATCGTCGCGGTCGCTCTGCAGGACGGCGTCTGGCACCATGTAAAATCCTACGCCCCCGAACGCGCGGCCCGCGCAGACACTGTGCGTCTGTGGAAGAAAATCCATACGGTCGAACGTCCCGAGTGGACCGAGCGCTACCACTCGACGGATCCGAACGTGAAGGCCTTTGGCGGTCGCATCACCATCACCTTTGACGATGGCTCCGTCCTGTCTGACGAGCTCGCCGTCGCCAATGCGCATCCTCTGGGCGCCACACCATGGATGCGTCCCGATTATATAAAGAAATTCCGCACTCTGACGGACGGAGTTCTCGATCCGAAGGAAATCGAGCGCTTTCTCGACGTAGCCCAGCGTCTGCCGGAATTGAGTGCGAAGGAGCTTTACGAGCTTGAAATTTCTTTGCCGGACGGGAAGCTCAAGAAAAACCCGAGAACCGGCATCTTCGGATTTGGGCAGTAATTACGTCGCGGGCCACGACCGAAAACGGGCGCTCGCAAGGGATCGAAAAAGAAAAAGGGGGACAAGCCGTCATGACGCAAACCTCTGAAGCAAAGCGTCCGAAAAAATCCGTGGCCCTGTCAGGCGTCACCGCCGGGACCACGGCGTTGTGCACCGTCGGACACAGCGGGAACGACCTGCACTACCGCGGGTATGATATAAAGGACCTCGCGGAGAACTGCGAGTATGAGGAGGTCGCGCATCTTCTCATACACGGTCATCTGCCAGACCCGGCTGAACTCTCCGCCTACAAGGCGCAACTCCGCTCTCTGCGAGGATTGCCGGATAATGTGAAGCGCACGCTGGAACAGATTCCGGCGGCCGCGCATCCCATGGATGTGATGCGGTCCGGCCTTTCCGCATTCGGGTGCGTTCTGCCCGAACGTCGGGATCAGAACCCTGTCGGCGCCCAAGAGATCGCCGATCGCTGCATCGCCTCGCTCGGTTCGATTCTTCTCTACTGGCATCACTTCGCGACCAACGGGCGGCGGATCGAGGTTGAGACCGACGATGACAGTGTGGGCGGCCATTTTCTTCACCTGCTCCATGGCGAAAAACCGCCAGAGGAATGGGTGAAGGCGATGCACGTCTCTCTCATTCTTTATGCCGAACATGAGTTCAACGCCTCGACCTTTACATGTCGGGTGATCGCCGGAACGGGTTCCGATATCTATTCCGCACTGTGCGGCGGCGTCGGCGCGCTGCGGGGTCCCAAGCATGGAGGAGCGAATGAGGTCGCGCTGGAGATACAGCAGCGTTACCAGACGCCGGACGAGGCTGAGGCGGACATTCGCAAGCGCGTCGAAAACCGTGAGGTTGTCATCGGTTTTGGACACCCGGTCTACACGATCGCCGATCCGCGCAACGAGATCATAAAGCGCACGGCATACGCCCTGTCGCGCACGCATGGCTCGATGCGTCTTTACAACGTCGCCGAACGGCTTGAGTCCGTCATGGCCGAAACCAAGAAGATGTTTCCGAACCTCGACTGGTTCAGCGCTGTTTCCTACAACATGATGCGTATTCCGACGGCGATGTTTACGCCTATTTTTGTGATCGCCCGTTCCGCCGGGTGGAGCGCGCATGTAATCGAGCAGCGTCAGGACGGCAAGATCATTCGCCCGTCCGCAGAGTATGTCGGACCAGACGACCGACCGTTCGTTCATATCCACCGGCGCGGCAATCGGGAGCAAGCAGCATGACATATCTGATCGGAAGCGAACGCGCGACCATCTCGGCGGGGAGGAAATTTCGCGAACTCCTGAACGCTCCGGGCATCCTCCGGCTACCGGGCGCTCACAACGGACAAGCCGCTCTTCAGGCGAGAGACGCGGGGTTCGACGCTCTGTATCTTTCGGGCGCGGCGATGACCGCCAGCATGGGCCTGCCGGATCTGGGAATCATCACGGTCGATCAGGTCACATTCTTTATCAAACAAATCGTGCACGCCTCCAATCTGCCGCTTCTGGTCGATGGCGACACCGGCTACGGCGAGACGCTGAACGTCATGAACATGGTTCGCGCATTCGAAGACGCCGGAGCCGGAGCCGTGCATCTGGAAGACCAGTTGCTGCCGAAAAAATGTGGGCATTTAAACGATAAAAAGCTCGCCACCCCGCACGATATGGCGATGAAAGTCAGCGCTGCACGCAAGGCCGCGCAGGATATTGTCGTGATAGCGCGTACGGACGCTGCGGCGAGCGAGGGAATGGATGGCGCTGTCGACCGGGCCAAGCTCTACATCGAAGCTGGCGCGGACGCGATTTTCCCGGAGGCCCTGACAAACGCGGAAATGTTCCGGGAATTCGCCAGACGCATGCCGGGCGTGAAACTTCTGGCCAACATGACAGAGTTCGGACGAACGCCGTTCTACACGGCAAGCGAATTCGAAGACATGGGCTACAGCATGGTGATCTGGCCGGTCAGCTCGCTACGCGTGGCGAACAAGGCGCAGGCCGATCTTTATGAAACAATCATGCGGGATGGAGGCACGGAAGCGATGCTCAGCCGCATGCAGACCCGCGAAGAACTATACAAGACGCTTCGTTATCATGATTACGAGGCGCTCGATAAAAGCATCGTCGAGACCGTCCTGCCGTCCGTAGACGCCTAGGGACTGGATATCTCGCGTACGCAGGTAAAAAACGCTGATACGACGACCGGGAGACATTGCATCGCGCGGCGGCGCCTGCGGGGCGGCCAGCGAAAAGTTGGCTATAAGACCAGTGTGTTGGAAATCTCCTTCAAAAGCGCAACATTACAAAATTCTGGCTTTGCTGCACCGGGCGAACGACCTCCGAAACGGAGCCAGTTCGTCCGGAACGGCAGTCACAGGCTCAACAACCTTACAATCCGCCAGACTACACAAATTGACTCGAAATTTCGCCCTGCCGAAGACGCCCCCCTACCTCGCATCAAGAAGCCCGCAGATGCGTCAACGATATGGGCGTTTCTATTCCCATGAAATACATCTTGCCTGGAGCGGTCAGGATAGCACTACCGGCAATCCGTTCTCGCTGCTACCAGCGCGTGAGCCACGGCAGCGCCAACCGGGTGACAAGCGAGACGACGCCACACCCAAGAGAATACCAGACCGCCACGTAGAGCGGATCGTCGAATGGGCATGCCATGACGAAGGCCAGCGCTCCCCAGGCGGCTGCAGCTGAACCAGCCGCCCATGCCGTACCACGCGGATCGACCGAGGCGCCTCGCCGGACGATTACGCCGAGCGCCAGCGCCACCGGCAGAGACAACTCGATGATCTTCCGCGCACAACGCAACCCATGTACCGGGTCCAGACGCCGCCACAGGACAATCGGGCCGACCTGAGCCGCATCGATCACCCATCCTGCGGCCAGAGCCGCGAGCACGACGTAGCCGAGCGCACGCAAACCTGGGCGTGGCGAGCGTGTCGGGTTGAGCGAGCGCAGCGTCGTCGTCGCGCCGATCACCATAATCACGGTCAGGCTTGCCGTCTTCCACCAGAAACTTGGCATACCCATTGCACGCGGCATATCCGGGCGCATCCAGCCCAGCGACAGCAGGACGACGATTTCGACAACGCAGAGCAATGCGAGAATCAGGGCTGCGCGGCGTGGGCTCTGCCGTCTGACGGGTTGCAATTCGGCCGTCAGGCGGCCGATCAGGGGGTCAGTCGACATCGGCGCCTCGCATCACTACATCGCTCAGCCGTCCCAGGCCTCGGTGAATGTTGACCTTCACCAACGCAGCGGATTGTCCGGTCCGCCTTGCGGCTTCCTCAATACTGAAGCCCTGAAGCTTCACCAGACGAATGACTTCGGCCTGAGCCGGTTTGAGCCGCGTGAGCAAGCGTTCCAGAGCATGCGCCGCCGTGACGGCGTTCTCATGGTCCATGACTGGTAGGTCGTCATTGAGAGACGTCATGTCCACCCGTCGCATCGCACGCAAACGGTCGATCCATTTATAGCGCGCGATCGCCGCGATCCATGGAGCAAAACCTTGCGCTGGGTCGAACGTGTGCCGCTTTTCATGAACCGCCAGCAGCGTATCCTGCACTGCGTCATCGACCATAGAGGGCGGCAGGCGCCTCTGGAAATAACGGCGTAGCCATGCCGACGCCTCGCGCAACACGTGGCGATAGGCGTCGGCGTCGCCATTCTGGGCGGCAGCCATCCACCGGCTCCAGTCAGCTTCGGTCACACAGCCTCCTGAATCTGGCGCGCAGCTCTTCCTGCCACGCTATCCGGCTCCGGCCAAGGTCAGGACTGGATCGTCCCGGTATACGGAACCGAACAGAGACTTGAGAGCAGCCACGCGCGGGGCGTCGTAGGCGGCGATGTAAGGGTTGTACGGATAGCGCGCGGCGAAATTCTGATGCTCGACCTCCGCCGGGTAAAACCCTTTGTCGGGCGCTACAGCGGTAGCAATTGGACCGGAAAAGGCGTGCGCGGCTTCAAGCTGGGCTATGTAGGCGCGTGCGATCACTGCCTGTTCCCGCGTTCGAGCGAAGAGAACCGAGCGGTACTGGCTGCCCTCATCGGGAAACTGGCCGTCCGCCTGCGTCGGATCCAGCGCCACTGAAAAAAAGACGCGCAGGAGGGCGCTGTAGCTCACCTGCGCAGGGTCGTATTCAACTTCGACGAATTCCGCGTGGCCTGTGCCACCGCCGCTGACAACATCGTACTCGGCCGTGCTGCGCGACCCACCGTCATACCCCACGCGCGTCGCAGTAACGCCACGCACGTGCTGGAACACGCTCTGCACGCCCCAGAAGCACCCCCCGGCGAACACCGCCGTTTCATGCCGCCCATCCGTTACGGACGTTTCTTTAAGAACAGGCGCCGGAAGCAAGATCGCCGAGCGCTCAGCCGCAGCCTGACACGCTGCGCCGAACAGTGTCGTGACCAGAATGGGAAAGACCCAGAATGTGGAGGTTTTCATGGAGACGATCCCTCAGGCCGGGGTGAAGGAGAGGGCCACGCCGTTCGTGCAATAACGCAGACCCGTCGGAGCCGGCCCGTCATCGAAAACATGACCAAGATGACCGCCGCACGTGGCGCACAGAACCTCCGTGCGTTCCATTCCCAGAGAGTCATCGGCGTGTTCCTGCACTGCTCGCGGCAATGCGCGAGTAAAGCTGGGCCAACCAGTGCCGCTATCGAACTTTGCTGCGGCGTCGAAGACCGCCGTAGCGCAACCGATGCAGGAAAAACGCCCCGGCCTGTGCTCGTCCAGGAGCGGGCTGGACCAGGGGGCTTCGGTGCCCGCTTCGCGCAACGCGTTGTATTGGGCGGATGTGAGAGCCCGGCGCCATTCGGCGTCGGTTCGCGTAACCGGAAAATGTGTCTGAGCGCGGCTGGCCTCGCCTGCGACCGACAATATCGCAGCAGCAAGGAGGAACTGGCGTCGAGCGAACATGGCGGGTCTCCGTCCATTCGGTAAGTGACGCTGCGTTCTTCGACAGATCGCGTCGACCGGTTACACCTTCGGCAACCACTTATTTTTTCGCGCGACGTAACCTTTCGGTCGCGCCCGACGAACGTGCGATCATGGCATCTGTGAAAGTTTTCCCGGTATGGCGCATCGCCCTCGTTCGCCGTCGCTCGTTACCCGCATCACGCATTGGGTCGGCGCCCTGTCCATGCTCGTAATGATCGGCAGCGGCTGGCAGATCTACAATGCTTCTCCGCTTCTGCCCTTCATCTTTCCTGCATGGGCGACATTGGGCGGATGGCTCGGCGGCGGAATTGCGTGGCATTTCGCCGCGATGTGGTCGCTGATGGGTAGCGGAGCTGTCTACCTGATCCACGGCATGGCGTCGGGGCGTCTGCGCCGTGACCTGCGGCCTCGCGCCGCGCATTTGCTGCTGCGCGATCTCGGGCTGGCCGCCCGCTTACGCCTGACACATGCACCCGCAACATACAACGCCATACAGCGCCTGCTGTACAGCTGCGTTTTGGGCGTCGTCATACTGGCGGTCGCAACGGGACTGTCTATCTGGAAACCCGTGCAACTTGGTTTTCTGGCGTGGGCTTTTGGCGGCTACGACATCGCCCGATGTCTGCATTTCGCATTGATGTGCCTGATCGTCGGTTTCCTGATCGTGCATGTCTGCCTCGCTTTGATCGTGCCTTCGACACTGTTTGGCATGGTGTTTGGGCGGCGCGTTATTGTGATCGACGAGGACGAATCCTCATGAAACGTCCAACGATCGATCATAGCCTCATCGCCTCGGAGTTACGGCGCGTAGAGAGACGATTCATGCTGAAAAGCGCGTTGTCGCTGGGCGGGCTGGCGATGCTGTCAGGCTGCGCGATCGACGACGAACCATCCGTCGAAAAGGCGCTGGCCACGATCATGGGGTTTACCGATCGTGTTCAGGCCATGATATTCAGCCGCAACCGGCTGGCCCGCGAATTCTCTACCGCGCAAATAACGCGTCCGTTTCCATTCAACGCCTATTATGATCAGGACGACATTCGCGTCGTCGATGAAACACGCTGGCGATTGGAGGTTTCCGGTCTGGTTTCTGACAAGCGCCCCTGGTCTTTGGCGCAGTTCCGGGCTCTTGAACAGCAGCGACAAATCACACGCCACATTTGCGTCGAGGGGTGGAGCGCTATCGGTTCATGGTCAGGCGTGCGGCTCTCAGCATTTCTTCAACATATTGGAGCGGACACACGGGCCAAATACGTCAAATTCGGGTGCTTCGACGATTATTCGACCAGCATCGATATGGAGACCGCCCTGCATCCTCAGACGATCATGGTTCTGGATTTCGACGACGCGTCTCTTCCGCCTGCCTATGGCGCGCCTATGAAGATCAGGATTCCAACCAAGTTGGGCTACAAAAATCCGAAATATCTCGCGTCGGTAGAAGTCACAAATATTTTCCCTGGTGGATACTGGGAGAATCAAGGTTACGACTGGTTTGGAGGATCATAAAAATATTCCTGTAACCCGATGCCTCCGCCATTCGAAGAGTATCATACGGGAGAGGGCGAACGCTTTCTCTCACGCAAAACCTGCCACGGAGAAAAAACATGTCTTTCCGTTCACTCGTTCTGGCAACGGCCGCTTCTTCGATTTTCGCGTTGGGCGGCGTCGCTCACGCACAAACCCCGGCTGCTGCTGCCCCCATGTCTCCCGGAACCGTGATTCCTGACGGCGCGACGACTGGCAACATGGCGCGATCCAAAATAATGCCTGCCGGAGTTGGACACATGAGTATGGCGGGCGACGCTTCGCACGAGCATATGTCACCGAATAACAGCATGGCGAAAATGCATGCAGGAATGATGATGAAGAAAGATGCGGCGCCTCCTGCTCCAAGCATATTGAATACGCACGACGAGAAATCAAACAGTTCGGAAAAATAATTTTCTTAAAAAAATTCTCTTCGAAATCTTGCCTTGTGTTTTTTCAGAATCGCCTGCAGGAGCAGATCGTCCATGTCACTGATACGGCAGAAAGCAACAGAAAAAGGAAATCTTGGGCGCGTCGGTATTGTCATCGGCGTTCCTGTTGCTCTTGCGTTCGCCTTTATCGCCGCCGCCGGCTGGTTCACCCCCGATCGCCTGACGCCGGCCACGGTTGTGCGCACGTTTGACAGTGTTGACGGTCCACACCCCGGTTTTCGTCGCAATCACGCAAAAGGCGTTTGCGTGAGCGGATGGTTCGAGGGAAGCGGCCAGGCCTCTCCTTACTCCAGCGCCGCGTTGTTCAGGGTGGAGCGCTCTCCAGTCATCGGACGCTTCGCGCTGGCGGGCGGACAGCCCTATCAAGACGACGCGCCAGACAAAGTGCGCAGTCTCGCCCTTCGGATCATGCCCGCCAACGGCGGCGAGTGGCGTATGGGCGTGAACGATATTCCGGTATTCCTCTTTCGCAATGCGCGTGATTTCAACTCGTTCCTGATCGCCTCCCTTCCGGAAGCGACAACGCGCAAGCCGGACCCCGCTCGTATCGGCGCGTTTCTGGCCGCGCACCCCGAAACGGCTCGCGCGCTCAGCCAGATAAAACAGCGCTCCCTATCGTCGGGCTTCGCCAACGACGCCTATAACAGCCTTGACACCTTCCTATTCGTCAACGCGGGCGGGCAAGCGACGCCTGTGCGCTGGACAATGGAGCCGGAGCAGCCTGCTCCAGCGCAGAATAGCGTCAAGACCGGTCGCGATTACCTGTTCGACGACCTTACGGCGACATTGGCCGAGCATCCATTGCGGTGGAAGTTGATGATCGTTCTTGGACAACCTGGAGATCCTACGGCTGATCCCACTGTCGCATGGCCTGTCGGGCGAACACGCATCGACGCAGGGACGCTTGTTCTCGACAAGGCGGAAGGCGAGGATGGCGGACCATGTACAGGCATCACGTTCGATCCCCTGATCTTGCCTGAGGGTATAACTCCTTCCGACGATCCGATCCCCGCCGCACGTTCGGCTGTCTACGCCCGTTCTTTCACAGCACGGTCAGGCGAGACGAAGGCGCCCAGCGCGATCAATCTAAATTCCACCCGGAGCGGAAAATAGTCATGTCTGAAAGAAAATATTTCTCCCCGCTCGCACGGGGACTACACTGGGCCATGGCGCTGATGATTCTCGCTATGTTGTTCATCGGCGTCGCCATGGTCGCCAGCACGGGCCCGGCGTATCATCGCCTTGTCGGACTCCACCGTCCTCTGGGAATAGCGATTCTGGCTCTGGCTTTTTTACGGCTGGTCAACCGCGTCGCATCCGGCGCGCCGCCACTGCCGACGACGCTGCCCCAAGGGATACGCATCCTCGCAGGAAGCTCGCAGGTCGCGCTTTATCTGCTGATGATCGCCCTGCCGCTGGTCGGATGGGCCATGCTGTCCGCAGGAGATTATCCAGTTTCGATGACAAGCGGCGTCACCTTGCCTCCGATCGTGTCGCCCGACCCTGCTCTGTACGCTTCCTTGAGGGGGCTTCATACGTGGTTGGCGCTAGGACTGTTCGGCGTAATCCTCGCACATATCACTGGGGCGCTTGTTCATGGTCTCCTGCTCAGGGACGGCGTATTTCAAGCTATGTTATGGAGGCGTCCGCAGGCCTCAACACGGATTGAGTAAAGCATAGAGAACATACTTTACCATATTATGATTTTTATTTTTAAAAACTGAACTTTTATAAAATATCTATACTTGTCGAGTTTATCGCTGAGAGCCAAAGCTCTCAGCGAATTCAGACTCTATGCCCCTGATGCGTTATTCGTAATGAACGACGGATCTGATGGACTTCCCTTCATGCATAAGACGGAAGGCGTCGTTGATGTCGTTCAGAGGCATCGTGTGGGTGACGAAGGGTTCCAACTGGATATCACCCCGCATCGCGTCCTCGACCATTCCCGGCAGTTGACTACGGCCCTTGACGCCTCCGAACGCAGATCCTTTCCACACTCGTCCTGTGACGAGTTGGAACGGACGCGTCGCTATTTCCTGCCCGGCCCCAGCCACGCCGATGACGATGGACTGACCCCACCCACGGTGCGCGCTTTCAAGCGCCGCGCGCATGACGTTGACGTTCCCGATGCATTCAAACGTGTGATCGACGCCCCAGGTCGTCATCTCTACGAGAACCTGCTGGATAGGTTTTTCATAATCCTTGGGGTTCAGAAAATCAGTGGCGCCGAAAGCGGCCGCTAGTTCGAATTTGTCAGGATTGGTGTCAATCGCAAAAATGCGGCCCGCTTTCGCCTGCCGAGCGCCCTGAATAACGGCGAGACCGATCCCACCTAGCCCGAATACGGCCACTGTGTCGCCCGGTTGAACCTTCGCCGTGTTGTGCACCGCACCGATCCCTGTCGTCACGCCGCAGCCTAGAAGGCAAACATGCCCCGGATTGGCCTGCGGGTTGATTTTTGCGAGAGAAACCTCAGCGACGACCGTGTACTCGCTGAAGGTCGAGCATCCCATGTAATGATAGACCGGTTGCCCCTTGTAGGAGAAACGGCTTGTCCCGTCGGGCATAACTCCCTTTCCCTGTGTCGCTCTGACCGAAACGCACAGATTCGTCTTGCCTGATTTACAAAACAGGCACTCGCCGCATTCCGCCGTATACAGTGGGATGACGTGATCGCCCGGCGCCACGCTGGAAACCCCCTCACCCACTTCCACTACGACGCCGGCGCCCTCGTGGCCCAGAACTGCAGGGAAAAGTCCCTCAGGATCGTCGCCAGACAGGGTGAAAGCGTCCGTGTGACAGACGCCAGTATGAGTGATCTTCACCAGCACCTCGCCCGCACGCGGCGGATCCACGTCAATTTCGACGATCTCAAGGGGCTTGCCTGCCTCGAACGCAACGGCTGCTCGTGATTTCACTTCGACATTCCTTTCGATAACCCGACGACTAAGCGCATCCAGACAGAAGCGTTTCCAACGCTTATCGTAAATACGATCTGACCAGCGCAATCACGTCATCAATTGATCGCTCGGCCACACCATGACTTGCGTCCGTACGAGAAAACTCTTCACGCAGATGACTTTCCAAAACACTGGACATCAGACCATTGACCGCCCCTCTGACGGCCGCCAACTGCTGCAGAACTGGTCCGCATTCCCTTCCCTGCTCCAACGCGCTCTCCAGAGCGTCAAGCTGGCCTCGGATTCGCCTTACTCTTGCAAGAGCGCGTTTTTTCTCCGCGGGGCTGTGTGGCATAGAGCGCCTTCCGGTACTGGGTAGGAGTATATAAAGAGAGACCAACGTGGACGGCAAGCGTCATTTTGACTACTTCACGATGTCATTACACGGGGAGTCTATCTCTGGTGTTGGGCACGGCTGCAAATAGCCATTACGTCGTGCCGCACAGTGGACGGCACGGGGCTATCCGGCGCATGATTTCGGCGATCGTCCACTCTCGAGTTAAAATTCGCAACCTAAGCAAGACGTCTGCCACGAGAATATTACGAAAAAACCAGCCCGACTCTACGTTATTCAATAACTATGCGATAAAATTCACTGAATACATAAGACGTAATCAATATGCATTATTGATTATTTTTATAGGGACGAAAATTTTAATTTTACAACATTACTATAGATAAATTTTCTATTGCTACTAAAAAAAGACCGGCAGAAATCTGTCCGTATGAGATCAGGTCAACGCTGCAAGCCTTGCCCGCGACGCAAGATTTAGACCCGACCTCATACGCCAGTCGGTACCAAAGCACATTTACTTTTCGCGTTTTGGCAGCTTAGTAATCAGCTACCCCCGACACCATGTAAGGACACTTCTCCGGTAAGCATCGCTTACCGGAGACCGCGCCCCACCGCATCGCCACCCTGCAGGCCATCCAAATGAAAACTGCAACGATCCAGAGAGCAATAGGACGAGAGGGCACAAACGGTTCTATCGCTCTGAACGCATTCGACGTGCTTCAGAGCCACGTCTGGCCGAGAACACAATCCGACACACCTTCCTCCGACGCCTGAGAAAAACGTCTCCGTCCGAGCGTCATCTCGCACCCGTTCGTCGGGTTACATCTCGACCCAGATATTACCCTTTTCAGCCGACGTCAAACTCGCATCGATGAACCGCATGCCCCTGACGCCCGCATCAATCCCCGAAATCTCTCCGACTTCCGTTTCCGAAGACGCTGGCAAACCCTCTGAACGTATCAAACTGGCGGCGTCGCGATATAATTGTGCGAACGCCTCGTAGAATCCCTCAGGATGCCCAGTCGGCAAACTGCCCTCTCCGGGCTGCTCGCCCCTTCTCATCAACCGCTCACACCCACCGGCGTCGGCCAACAAGAACTGGTTCGGTGTTTCCTGCGCCCAGGACAACGCCCCCTTCTCGCCGCAAACACGCAGGGTCAATGCATTACGGGCCCCCAACGTGACCTGACTGCACCACAAAGAACCGGTGGCCCCATTGGCAAACTTCAGCAACATACGCGCATCATCATTGACTACGCGATTTCCCACCGGCGGCGCCGTCATGGCCAACAGAGATTCACAGTGTTGACCCGACACATATTCCGCCAGGTGAAACGCGTGGGTGCCAATATCGCCGACGGCGCCGCCACGGCCGCCTTTGGACGGGTCAGTCCGCCATTCCGCCTGCTTGTTACCTGCGTCCTCGATCGACGTCGCCAGCCAATCTTGCAAATATTCGACGGTAACCGAACGTATGCGTCCCAGCACTCCCTCGGCGATCATTCGTCGCGCCTTACGGATCATCGGATACGCTGAATAGGTATGGGTCAGAACAAAAATCACGTTCCGCCGCTCAAGCGTCGCTTGCAGTGCATCGATCCCGTCCCACGTGGCCGCCAGCGGCTTGTCACAAATGACGTGGACACCCTGTTCAGCGAACGCCTGCGCAACAGGAACGTGCAGAAAATTCGGCGTAACAACTGATACGGCGTCGAGCCCGATCTTCGCCACGTCCCGCGCCATATCCCTGTAGTCGACGTAACACCATTCAGGAGCAATCCCTATCGACGCAGCGCTTTGCCGTGCTCGTTCTGGATTGGATGAAAAACACCCGGCAACGAGGTCGAAATCTCCGGAAAGGCGGGCGGCGGCACGATGCACCGCGCCAATAAAGGCTCCCTGACCGCCACCAACCATGCCCAGACGTAATGGTCGCTGATAACCCTGTAATTCCATGACCTGTCACCCCACGCCGAGAATTCGTGCCGTATCCTGCGCCGACAACTGAACGCCTGCGAAATCGTCAAACGATTTCTGCGTCGCGTCGATAATATGACCGGCTATTAACCCTGCTCCTTCTCGCGCTCCTGCCTCAGGGCTTTTGATACAGCATTCCCACTCCAGCACAGCCCATCCATCGAAACCATACTGCGTCAGTTTCGAAAAGATCGCTTTGAAATCCACTTGTCCATCACCGATCGACCGGAAGCGCCCTGCACGATTGACCCATCCTTCGTAACCGCCATAGACGCCCTGATCGGCAGTTGGGCGAAATTCTGCGTCTTTCACGTGGAACATCTTTATTCTGTCGCGCCACTTATCGATAAACGCCAGATAGTCGAGCTGTTGAAGGACAAAATGGCTTGGGTCGAACAGGATGTTACAGCGACGATGGCCATTCACTTCTTTCAGGAACCTTTCGAAAGATGCGCCATCATGCAGATCCTCTCCGGGATGCAATTCGAAGCACAGATCGACACCTGCCTCGTCAAACTGGTCCAGAACAGGCCTCCACCGCTTACCAAGCTCACTGAACGCCGTCTCGATCAGACCGGCCGGGCGTTGCGGCCAAGGATACAGATACGGCCATGCCAATGCGCCGGAAAACGTTGCGTGCGCCGTGAGCCCCAGACGACGGGACGCCTGAGCGGCGAGTTTCAACTGGCCTGCCGCCCATTGTTGCGTCGCGACCCGATCCCCCCGCACCGCCTCAGGGGCGAACGGCGCAAACAGCTCGTCATAAGCGGGATGAACTGCAAGCAACTGTCCCTGGATATGCGTGGAAAGCTCCGTAATCTCGACCCCGACTGCATCCAGAACGCCGCGAACCTGATTGCAATATTCGTCGCTATCCGCCGCCGCCTGCAAATCGAAAATCGACGGCGTATTCGTCGGAATCTGAATACCTTTGTATCCCTGCTTCGCCGCCCATTCAGCCAGGCCTTCGAGGCTATTGAACGGTGTAGATTCCCCGATGAACTGGGCAAGAAAAATGGCAGGACCTTTAATTGTCCGCATGATCAGCCCCCTTCCCGCAACAACTTTGTCTCCAATCGACGCTTACTCTCGCTGTCGAGAACGAGCTTCTCACCGCCCGGTCAACCTCAGAAATCAGCCGGACCGACTCGTCAGTTCGTAGAGCGAAAGGAGATTCTTTTATCAAGAACATATCTTTTCCAGATGCCGTCAACAATTCTGGCGCCACAGCGACGCCACATGGGGCGACGGGCGCCCACATACTTCAAGAGGAGACATATTTATATCCATCACATGAACGACGCCGATACGATTCGCGCAAAGCTGCGGAGCATTTGGATTATCCGCACATTCCATATCAGACAACCTAAACTGGCCCCTAAACCCACTGCGTCTTGGAAGATAGTATCCAGAACGTAACGTGTTTCGCGTTCCATTTTGACCCATGCTTTCGCACGCGGATAAAGCCTCGAACTGACACAGGTTCCACCTCCTGTGTGAGCGACTGGATCCACCGGAAGAAGAAGGCGCAAGCGGTTGTCCGATTCTGCCAACCGTCCTGCGCCACGAATCACACGAGCGGACTTATCGTCCAGATCCACGAGAACACCCGAAATTCATCTATATCTCGAGAATGGCCACGGCCGTAAAATTATTCCGATCCAGTTTCTTTCAGCCGCTGGCAATCAGTGCTGGCCGCCGGAACAGCTGGCGCTCTGATAAACGCTCACAAAACACCCAAGCCAAGCAATCAAAATTTCAACGCGGGATTTCAAAGGAAAAATTCGATCCCTGAATATTATACCAACAAGTTTATCGATAGCACCAATGCGTCCCTCAGCTATGCCTGCGGCGTGCTGGCTGCAAAAACACGTTGCAGAATTGCATTAAGGCGCACCGTGTATGATTTTTCGCTGTTCTCGTCTTCAAGCGCACGCAAGGCGCCCGTGCGCACCGCGCTCCAGAACTCTTCGTCGGCATACAAGGACGCAACGCGCGAGGCGAACCGGGACGGGTCATCGACCGGACCAGAAACGATTTCCAGACCGTCGCGCCAGCCGAGTTGACGGCAGAGAAGATCGGACGCGACAACAGGAAGGCCGTAGGAAGCCGCCTCATGCACCTTATAGGGCACGCCTCCCGCAAAGCGTGTAGGCGCCACGAAGATCTTGTGAGAAGCGTAAAGCGGCGCGACATCATCGACCGCGCCCAACAATTCGACGCCGGGGAACGCGCCGAGCGAGCTCAGATCGACGCCTGCCCCCCGGTATCCCGCAACAGTGAGGCGTATGTCAGCCCCTGACGCTTCACGCACCAGCGGCAGTACATGCTGGATAAACCAGACGAGACTATCGTGATTCGGCGATCCAGTTTCATGCATCGCCCCGACAAACAATAAATCGCGCCGTTCCGTCCAATTCGCGGGAGTAGGGCGGACTGGCTGCATGTGCCCCAGCTCCATGACATTGGCGTATCCCGCTTGTCTGATCGCGCTGGCGTCCAGCGCGCTGGTGGCGACGACAGCCTGACACAACCATGCGTGCGTCAGTTCAGCCGACACAGCGTCCGCCACCGACGATGATTGGGGTTCGCCTGCCAACTGCGCACGAAGAGCGGTTCTCGGCGCGTCCAGCGCCTCCGTATCAAGCACAATTCCATTCATAGGCAAGCCAGCCGCATGCGCCAGCAGAATTGGCGCCAGACGTTCGAGATTGTGGGTGCGGCCGACCCAAACACAATCGAAAACGCCGCTCCGCTCGGTCAGGAGTCTGTCGAAATCTTTCAACTCCAGGCCGTTAAGAACCTCAACATCGGATGGAAATTCAGCGAGAATCTTGGAAAGCGGTTCGGTGGCTGAGTAAATCGGCGCCACAGTCACTTGATGACCGAGACGGCTCATCGCGCGCACGATATCGTTCGAACGCACGAACCCAGAGCCAAGCCCGCGACATGGCACTTTGTCTTCGACAAATAGAATACGTTTGCGCGACAACGCCCCCAAACGCGCCCTGGTGCGAAGAGACGGCGCGGGCGGCGGTAAAGTCAGAAAACGCTCAGCATGACGGCTGCGCAGGGTGGCGCGATCCGACGCTTCCAACGTGACGTCTTCCGACGCGACGATGTCCACCGAGGCGAACATCTCAGGTTCGTAAAGAGTGATGGCGTCAAGCGCTGCCGCCCGCAACCCAAGATCGACGATCGCTGCAGCCGGAGAGCCATACGCCCTGTCGAAACCATTCAGCGCGCCAAGCAACGCCCGGTCGACCATCAGGCAGGGCGTCGAACCGCAGGAAACTTCCCGCGAGAAACACGCCTCCGGCGTTTCGGGCGGAGCGCCTTCAAGATAACGCTCAAGCGAGGCGTCACGCCAAAGGATGGCCCCGGCCTCCAGCAACCGGCCATCCGGCCGAACGGCGCGCCCGGTGACAAGACCAACCCGTTTTCGTCCAGATCCTCCGACCGCATCGAAATGGCTCAGCGCCGCCTGAACGGCCCCATGCCCCATCTGGACGCCCTGCCCTAGCCAGAGCGCCACCTGCGCCGTCAGATATGGCAACGCCGACGCCATGGCGTCGGCGTGGGTGGCGCCACTTTCCAGCCTGATGACCCGAGCGCCGATAATGAATTGCTCTATACGCGCCGTGTCGTCCCGGGAGCCTGCGTCGACAATCACCAGTTCGGTAGGCTTATGAAATGTGCAACGTAATGCGGAAAGGGCGGCGAGCGTCTGGGGAAACCTGTTGCGCACGTGCACGACGACGCTTAACTGAGGCGTTCCACTGAAAGAAAAATCCAGCGGACGTCGCGCAAGAAGCGCAATCAGCGCCTCGGCGCGACACGCCGCGAGATGCTCATACTCACCTTGATCGAGCGACGGCAGTGACTGAACCTGGGTCTCGCGGCGCGAAATCCAGTGGGCGAACGCGTCCCGAACCAGACCACGCTCAATGTCTTCGCGTACAGACCCGGAGTGAAAATACGCCTCAAGATCGATTTCCGGATGCGGACGCCGCCGCTCAAGACAGCCGAAACGAACGAAATGCTCATAACCCGATCGAAAATTTCCGGCCGCCACGGCTTCGCCGATATCCGGGTAGAGATCGAGATAGAAACTTTCGGAAAACCATGGGAGCGCCGAGAACTGGCCGGGCGTGCGGTTGGTCAGGAAATGCTGCAACGCGCTTTGAAACAGGCCATCCCGCAGGGCCTTTCTGACTGCGGGATACGTCTCAAGATACCATGGAGCGTCAAAATACCACGACGTGCGACGAACATCAGCTTCCTGCGGAGCAGCCAGCAATGTGGCGAAAGCGCCTGTTTCGGGAATGGAGGACGCCGGATGCAACTCGTTGTCGGGCAGCGGCGACGGCGCGAGAAGTGAGTCGTTGTAAAAGAGCTGCGGATCGAAGAAGGGGCTGCCGGACCGAAACTCCCGGTCGCCCGTTCGCAGGTAATGATCGTAGCCGTTGAGCGCCCCCGAACGATCGAGGGTCGCGCGCGTCAGATCCGGGTAGCGGGACAGATACCAGGGCTCCGAAAACAGCCCGTTCGGCGACCGGTCTTCGTGACCGTATTGCGAGTAATGGTCAAAGCCTGAGACAAAGCCATTCTGGCGAATAGCCTCTTCAATGTCAGGATAGGCGCCGCGATACCACAGCTCATCGAAATACTTGTTGGGCGACAGTCCGCGCGCGGCGCCTTCATTCCGATAATGCGCCTCCAGCGCGCCGCTGTCGGCGGCGGCCAGTTCTCCAAGCTCGGAAGCGTAACGGGCGCGGTACCAGTCGGCGTCAAAGCTGGACCAGACTGGCGTCTTCAAGGACTCCGGCGGCACTTTACCTCACCTTGCCTGAAAGTAGGCTGTGGCGATGCGTCGACTTGCAGGGTCAGATAGACGCCCCGAGTGAACATCGCCGCAGTCAACGCGATCACGCCTGACGTTACCAGCAGGCGCTACGACTGGGCGCGACGGGTCCGCCACAGCGCCACGAAATCGATCTGCTGTAAAATGACGGGCAGGAATCCGGCTTCGCGAGTGAGATCGGCAAGGTAGTTGCGGGCGGCGGGAAACAACATTCTCGGCGCCTCCACCAGCAGCAACGGCTCAAAAGTCTCGGCTGTGGAGTTTCGCAAAGAAAACAGTCCGGCGTAGACGATCCTGGCATTGAACAATGCGACAGGCTGCTGCCCTTCCGCAGGTGGCTCGCCCACCCCTTCGCAGCGTAGCACCAACTCGACTTCGAAGTCGGGAGAGTTCTCACCGATCTGTTTGGCGCCGACGTCCAGTTGCAGCGTCGTGTGCGGGCGCTGGGGCGGTCGAGTGTGGATCAGTGGCGCGTTGTGGACGTCGAATGTGACGGAGCGGACATACTGCACACCCATAAGAATGGACGGACCAGTCTGCTGCTGGGCGCTGCCCGCGACTGACTCCATCGTGTTAGCATCGACCATCTTGAAGAACACGCTCCGTTTCGATGTATACCTTACAAAGGGTTCCGTAGCAGACATCGCGCGTATGAGCGAGTGCGGCGGTCAGCGAAGACCGTTTTCAGGCGAAGCGTCCATGCAACACGCCAAGAGCTGGCATCGGCTTCCACCCCTTTGGCAACTCGGCGCGGTGAATCGGCGCGATATGATAGGTCGGCGCCGGGTCCGGAGATTGCTCGAGAAAATGAGCGTAGGCGCGGACCTGATCACGCCGCCAGGCGCAGTCCGTCAGGGCGGCTTCGCGCGTCGGATAGATATTCGCCACTTTTCGCGTGCGCCCGATCAGAGCGACGACGGCCCACATTCCATCCCGCGTATTTTCACCCCGTTTCCTGCCCGGCAAATCGAATGGCAGAATGGTAGTCATCGGTCGGGGCGATCCTTTCCAACCCGGGGGGACACGCCTTCTGACGGCGTTCCGTCACGACACCATGCACGGCGACCCGATGCAAGATTTGCCCGTCCAATTGACAGAACGCGGCCGATGGCCGAGCCATCAACCAGCGCTTTCCTTGCTCCGGGCGCAGCGTGACGTTAGGAACAGATCATGATCCGCCTTATTCTTATAATACCATTTCTGCTGGCGCTGATCCTCTTCGCCGCCAGCAATCAGGACTCCCTCCAGATGTGGCTCCTGACATACGGGTGGTCGTCGTCTGTCGGAATCGTGGCGTTAATCGTCGCCGCCATATCGTTTTTGCTCGGCGCGTTCTCCGTATGGGTCGTGGAACTGGCCCAGCGGCGGCGTGCGCGAAAAGCGGAAGCACAAATCCGTGAGCTGAACGCCACGCTGGCGCAGCGCGACGCCGAACTTGCGCAGCTTCGTCGGGACGCAGTTATGGTCCCGCCGATTTCCGAGACGCCCCACACCAGCCTGCCGCCGCAGCCGCTCTGAAAGCGAAACGCAGATGACCGATCGACAGACCGGGCTGATCGTCGCCCTGGACACGCGTGACCCGACGCAGGCGGAGCGCTGGGCGCAAGCGGTTACGCCCCACGCCTCGGTCATAAAACTTGGACTCGAATTCGCCTATGCGGCGGGCTTCGACGCCGTCGCGCGACTTGCCGCTGGGCGGGCGCTCTTCCTCGACCTCAAGCTGCATGACATCCCCAATACAGTCGGCGCAGCTGTCGGCAGTCTGACGAGTCTGAAGCCGGCCATGCTGACGATTCATGCAAGCGGCGGAAGCGCTATGGTCGCCGCCGCCAGCGCGGCGCGAAATGACGCATTTGACACTGGGACGCGGCCGCTGCTGCTCGCGGTCACGGTCCTGACCAGCCTGGACGACGCAGCACTTGCAGAAACCGGCGTTGCGGGCGGCGCACGGGCGCAGGTGCTGCGGTTGGCCGAACTCGCGCTGCGCAACGGGGCGGACGGCCTTGTCTGTTCAGCTCACGAGCTGGAAGCCCTGCGTCGCGAACTCGGCGAGTCTCCTGTATTGGTGACGCCCGGCATCCGCCCCGCAGGCGCTGCGGCGGGCGATCAGAAGCGCGTCATGACGCCGGGAGAGGCCCGCAGGGCCGGCGCCGACTGGATCGTGGTCGGCCGCCCCATCACTGGCGCAGATGACCCGGCCGCCGCCGCCGCCGCCATAGCGGCAGAACTGACGTCGTGAGCGGCACAGTCGGCGTCAAGATTTGCGGGTTGACTGAAGAGGTCGGGGTCGCCGCCTGCATAGACTGTCGCGCCGACTGGATCGGTTTCAACTTCTTCAGCCGGTCCCCACGTTACGTGACGCCCGAGCGTGCGCGAGAACTGGCCGCCATCGTGAAGGCCTCCGCGTTTCAGCCCGTCATCGTCGGATTGTTCGTCGAACCGTCCGAGCAGGAAATAGAGCGGGCGCTTGCTCATGCGCCCCTAGCCGCCCTGCAGCTATACGCCTCGCCCGAGCGTGCCCTCGTCCTGAGGGAGCGGTTTGGCCTGCCGACCTGGCTGTCTTGTCCGGTGTCGGATGCCGCCGACCTGCCAGCCGAGGGACGATTCGAGCGACTTGTCGTCGAATCCCGCCCTCCGAAAGACGCGACGCGCCCCGGCGGCAATGGCGTCGCGTTCCCGTGGGCGATTACAGCCGACTGGGCCGCGCCATCGCCCTGGATGCTGGCTGGCGGCCTGCGGCCGGAGACCGTCGCCCAGGCTATCGCTGAAAGCGGCGCGGTCGCAGTGGACGTCGCCTCCGGCGTCGAGCGCTCTCCGGGCGTCAAGGACCCTCATGCGATCCGGCGCTTCATTGCGGCCGCGCGCAACGAGAATGCGACCGGAAGCGCTTTCCCTCTTGAGTCTCGTGGAGATGCTGCTATCTAGCCTTGCCGACGCCGGAGAGATGGCCGAGCGGCTTAAGGCGCACGCTTGGAAAGCGTGTGTGCGTTAATAGCGTACCGTGGGTTCGAATCCCACTCTCTCCGCCAGATACGACATACCTAACTGATTGAAATCATTGTTTTAGGCGTTCAGTTCGCGTTGTGCCGATTGTAGCACCGGACTGTAGCACCAGATGCCTGTCGGATCGTTCGTTTACCGTCGCGGCGACACCTATTCGTTTCGTTGTAAGGTGCCTGCAAACCTCCGTTCCAAGGGGGTTAGACGGGAGGTCTTGTTCGCCCTTGGAACGAGGGATCGGGACGTTGCTCGACTACTCTGCGCTGCGGTAGGGCTACGGCTCGGACAGGTCTGGCGGGATGTCGAGCGCGTGGCGGATTACAAACAGGTAGAGACGCTGATCCGGGACTGGTTCAAAAGGGCCTTGGCTAAGGCGTGGCACGACAACTTTCTTGATCCCGAACGCCACGCAATCCCCGCCGATTGGACATCTGCGACTGGCGAATGGCATCCCCTGTCGCAGGATGACAGAGCGCGCATGTTGGCTGATTATGCCGATCACTTTGAGCGGCAAGTCGAAGAAGGCGACATCGGTCCGGCGAACTATCGGAAAGAAGCACGACGATTAGCCGACGCGGGATCGGTCCCACTGGATAGTCGCGAGGTTGAGGTGGTCGCCGGTCAGATGCTTTCGGGCGATGCGGCGATTGCCAACGCTACCGCCCGCTGGGCGACTGGCGAGACGGATTATCAGCCGGTGTGGGGGCCTGAACTGCCGGAGACCATGTTTCCTCGATTGGTGAAAGAGGTTGATTCCGACACTTCGCGTCGGCAGCGCAAGACGCGTTCAGTGCCGAAACACGGCGTCGATGCCGCCGGGCTGACGATCTCACAGGCTTTCGAGCGCTATGTGAACGAGCGCAAGCCGAAACCGGCCACGATCACTGGGTATCGAACAAGCGTTCAGCGTTTCGTCGACATCATCGGCGACAA
The DNA here is from genome assembly GCF_002153745.1 of Acetobacter sp. DsW_063. Classification (GTDB taxonomy): domain Bacteria; phylum Pseudomonadota; class Alphaproteobacteria; order Acetobacterales; family Acetobacteraceae; genus Acetobacter. The sequence goes on from NZ_JOPL01000040.1 coordinate 27,039, forward strand.
GGATGTCGCCCATGTTACAAAGCGGGATATAGCGGCCTTTAAAGATGCGTTACTGGGCTTCCCGAAGGTGCTGAAGGCTGCCGATCGGGGCTTATCGGCGCGCAGCGTGATCGACCGCTACAAGGATCGACCGGAGGCGCAACGGCTGTCTGCCGTGACGATTAACGCGAAGCATATCTCGGGCGTGTCGGTATCGCTGCAATGGGCCTCGGAGAATGGCTATATCGACACTGTGGTATCGCGCGGGGTGCGCGCAAAAGGACCGAAAAAGTCCAAGAAGGACGAGAGGCTGCCATACAGTATCGTGGATCTGAACACGATATTTAGCCTTCCGGTCTATACAGAAGGTTATCGTCCCATCGGCGGAGCGGGCGAAGCAGCCGTGTGGGTGCCGTTACTCGCACTGTTTACCGGCGCGCGATTGGATGAGATTGGCTCATTGAAGGTCGAGCACGTCACGAAAATAAGCGGTATCGATCTGATCCTGATCGACGACGGCAAGACTGACAACGCCTATCGTAAAGTTCCGATTCACGACGAACTAAAGCGCTTAGGATTCTTGCGCTATGTCGACGGACGGCGGAGCACTTCGAAGGGAACTGATAAGCTATTTCCACTTATGCGCGTGGGAAGCTCGAAGAAAGACAGCACGGCGTTCTCTCAATGGTGGGGTCGTTACGCGCGCGCGGTGGTGCCTGACAAGCGGAAGGTGTTTCACTCATTCCGGCATACGGTGAAGCGGACATTGCGGAACGCCAGCGTTGAAAAGCCACTTCGCGACGCCCTCATGGGGCACGAAACTGACGACGTGGCTGAAGATTACGGTCTGGATGAAGACGGCATCGGATACGAGATTGAGAATCTGCACAAAGCAATACAGAAGATACGGTATCCCGGCCTAGAGATTATAATTGCCACGGCCCCTGCTTCAAAACGCAAAAGGTATCGGCGGTATACGCCAAAGAGGTCACGCTCTGACAGGCCGTGAAACCAAAGGTTCGGAGGGCCATCGGCAGAAACGGCGAACTCCGCGACATCGTCCACGGAGCCCACAATCAGGGTTACTAATCAGCCACTTTTAAGCACGTTGCGAAGATTGCCGGGTCTCGTGGCGTGCTTGATGACCGTATCGATCACCCAAGCGTCGCCGTCGAATTTTGGCGTGCCGCTCTGAACCTTCATATCCTGTCCAGTGGTGTTGGAGACGTTCATTGTGATCTTCGGGGCTGATGACGTTGCGGGCTGTGCCTGCATGGCGGGAGCGTTCGCATTTGCTGCCCCGGCATACGCTGCGGCGATATCCTGTTGAGACTGATACGCCGATCCCATTGCCGCCATCTGGCCACGGGTGAAGACGCCCTCGCCCCGTTGCAGGATCGCCGGGATTTCGTTTCCGGCGATGCCGCCGGTGTGATAGCGCGTCGCCTTATCGAACAGGCCAGACGGAACCACGCGGGTGAAGGTCTGCTCGCCCATGCCCACGATGCCGCCGGTGTGGAAACCCGACACGAGCGAGCCGACGCCGCTAAAGTCTGACAGGTCGCCAGCCTGCGCTGCTCCGAACGCACTTGTCGCGGTTTTTCCAAGCCCGAACAGACTTAGCAGGCCGCTCCCGCTATCGCCGCTCGTGCTTCCGCCCCCAAGCATTTTTAAGAGCGGCGACATCGCAAGCTTAATCGCGATTGCGTCGATCTCCTTCATGACGGACTGGCCGAAGCTTCTCCACGAGGCCGTTCCGCTCGCAAGTTGCGTTGAAAGCGTGTCGGCGAAGTCGCTGGCGAAAGTGGCGGTCGCCTGATCCATTTCGTCTGTTACGTCGCTCCACTGGCGCCCCAGCTTGGCAGTTGCGCCCTCCGTCTGCCGATTTACCTCGGCGATCTTCGCCCGGATGAAATCGGCGGTTTCGGCAGTAAGCTGCTGCCGCTCCCCGTTATCGGTCACGAATTTATCGATAGAGGATTGAAGCGCCGACGCCTCGTAAGTGACTGTATCCTGAGCGGCCTTCCTGCGTCCTGCGGCGCTGTCGTCCCAGCTTTTTAGAATGTCGGCTGCCGCCTCCCTGTTCGCATTCACCTGCTGACGAACCAACGCCAGCCCCTCGGCGGCATACGCTTGATCTGCGGCCTGTGACGCCTGGACTCCCGTTTGCGTGGATGTGGGGTCTTGCCGGGCGGCGGCGACGAGTTCCGCCTGCTGGCGCTTCATGCGATCAAGCTGCTTCTGGAACGACGCTTGTGGACCCTCTGATAGCTCAAATGCTGCGCTGGCCGCGTCCTGCTGCGCCTTCGTGACGTTCGCTTGCAGTGCGGCAAGCGCCTGTTGCGCCTGTTCGAAACGCTTCTGTGCAGCGGTGGCCTGATCCAATTTGGCGGCAAGGTCCATGATCTGCGCCGATTGGGCCTTCAACGGCGCACCGGCGGTCTTGAGCTTTTCAGCCCATTTCGCGGTCTCGGTCCCGCCGCCCGTCATGCTCGCGTTAAGCTCTGCGAGGCGTGCTTTCAGTTCTGTGACAGCATTCGTGGCTGCGCCTGCGGCCTTGGCGCCTCGATTCATAGCGTCGATGCGTGCTGCGGCACTCTCTTTATCGAAAAGCTGATCGGCCTCGGCGCTGGCCGCTGCTCCTGTGCCGTTCTGGCGGGTAAAATCTTCCTTGTCATACTGAGCCTGTAGCAAACCGGCGCTTAGCCCATTGTCCTGTCTCTGGCGGGCCTGAGTGAGCGCAAGGCGGCGTGTCGCGTTCCTGACGGCGTCTTGCCCATTGGCCGCGCCGATACCGTCCAGCGACGTTTGCAGGGCCTTGCGCTGGGCGTCTGTGAGATTGCGGCCCTGTCCAGATTGATCGGCAGGATCGGCTTTTAAGTTCGCAGCGACCATTGCAGCCTGAAAACCACCCTGAGCGCGGGCCGATGCTTCGACAAGCTGATGGTTCAAGTCGGCTATCGCTGCTGCGGCTGGTGTCGCTCTCTGGCGAAGCAAATCCAGCACTTGCGAGGCACGCAAAACCCCATCGTTATACGGGATAGTCACGTCGTGGCCGGTTTGGATGGCTTGGTTTAATTTCTGGATCAGTCCGGCGCTGTCGTCGTGACTGAAACCAAGCGTCTTTACCGCTGCCGATAGCGCGTCGGCTGCTTCCGACGCCTCGTGTTGCTGCTTCGCGGTTGCTGCCGCCGCCGCATCGGCAGCTTTGTCGGCGTCTGCTTGGGCTTGAAGCTGTGTGATCAGGCTCTTCGTGGCGGCGATGCGCTCATTCAAAACTGTTCCCGTGCTGCCAATCTCTGGCGTGTCGCTGGCGAACATATTGAATGCTGGCTGATTCTTCTGTTGCGCTTGAAGGTCCGCAAGCTGTTGTTTTGCCCGTTCTAGCTGGGTTGAGACGGTGCTTGTCATGTCGTCTGCGGCCCGCTGCGCCAGCTTGGCGATACCCTGATCGAATGAGGCGAGAAGCTGGCTTAAACCTAGCTTCTGGTCCAGTTCGGCTCGAAACTGGTCCAGCGCCGTGGACATGTTTTGACGGGCTGCTTGGAGCGACACGGGTAGGTCGTTGAACTGCTTTTGGACCCTTGCGCCCATCGTCTCGACGGCCTGAGCGACCGTCTCGGTATCCAGCTTCCCGGCGTGCGCCATTTCTTCGAGCTGGCCGACTGTGACGTGCAGTGAATCGGCCAACGCTTTTCCGAGCGGCGGCATATCCTGCATGACCACTTTTAGCTGACGCATATTGACGTTGCCGGTGGCCATCCCCTCCGCCAGTTCGCGAAAAGCGCGGTTGGCTGCGGCGCTTGTCGTGCCGGATACGTGCGCGAGAGTCGAAAGTGTCGTCGTGAAATCGACAATCTGCTCGCGGGACTGGCCGACGCCGCTTAACGCGATCTGGAAATTCGTGAAGCTCTTCACAAGCTCGCCGGTATCGATACCCGTCTGGACTGCGCCCCTCTCCAACGCATCAAAGGTCTCGGCAGCGACGTTTCTGGACGTGCCGAGAACTGCTTGAATGCGGCTGACGGACTGGGTGTAGGCGTCGCCTGCTTCGATCAGGGCTGCAACCTGCTCCTTCGCGCCTTCGATAACCTTTTCGAACGCATCTGCGGCGAGCGTGGCGGCGGTGAAGCCTGTCGCTAGGCTCGCTACGTTCGCCAGTGACGCACCTAGTCCAGATGAAGCGCCGGATGTGGCCGTTGAGGCTTTGGGGGCCGTTGTGGTGGCTGTGGCGGGCCTTGTGGCGGCGCTTGCCTGTGCAGAGGCGGCATTGTTGATCGCCGCTGCGGCCTTCTGCGCGGCTTGGGCCGTGGCGTCTGCCTGTCTCTGAAGCGCCGCGAGTTGATCGGTGCTTTTCTGTGTTGCCGCGCTCATGCTTGTCATGCCTGAAGCGCGAGACATGGCGGCGTTAAGATCATTTACCGACGCTGCTGCGGCTTTGGCGCTGGCCGAAAGCGTCTTGATTGATCCATCGGCCTTTATGATCTTCGTGACGAAGGTTCCGTCCCCGTTAAGCTCAAGGTCAACGGATAGCGTGCCGATGCTGGTCATTGCGGACGCCCTCCAAAAGCCCCGAGGTGTGGCGCTGAGGCATCCCCGGCGCGCTGCACGTAAGTCCTACCCGGAGGGGTTCGAAACAGCCCAACGGCCTTTTCTGCCGCGTCTTTGGCCACTGCATGAACAACGGCGCAGGCCAGACGCGATCCCGCATCGGCCTTTGCGCAGATGCCGCGCCACCAGTCGTCTTTGCGCCAGACTAGCGCGCCGTCCTGTGTGACAAGGGCGACATATGGCCGACGTAGCAATGTTGCGAAGACGACTTCAGCATCGTCAGACACGCGGATACGGTTTTTGATGCGGGCCAGAGCCAAGAAAGGCCCCATTTGCTCCGGCGCGAGTAGCAGCGGCTCGTTGTGTTTGGACTCGATCCGTCCAGTCGGTGAATTTTGCATGATGATTTCCCTGAAAATAGGTGATCTTTTCAGAGAAATTATAGCACATAACTGGGTTATTTGCATTTTCTATCTGTGCCACACTGACGGCCAATCTTGGGGCTACAGGTGGGCTACAATATGGCTACGGGTAAGAAAAAGCCCGCTTCGAGCGGGTTATGTTCGTGGCGGTTCCATTGGTGCGACCTCTCAGTTCGGAAGGACGATAATCTGCGTGCCATCCCCTACCAAAGAAAAGGACCGCTCTTCGCCGTCCAGATTCACCCCAGAGGTGACATCCACCCCGTTTATCTTGCGGTATCGCAGTGTCCCCCGCACTCTTGCAGACTCTACGGCGTCGGCGACTTTTGAGTAATCAGAAATAAACCACGATTGGCGTGACATGCTATTATCTCCGGTTGATGGCCAATCGTAGGTAAATCAGCCTCGATTCGTCAATCGGATATTTCAAAAAGTTGCTTTGTAGTTAGCGATAGATAACTAACGGCGTAGCATCTTCCGCGAGGTAGAGATCAAGGGTCTCGCAATACCATATGGCTATTGCGCCATCCCCAAATTCAAATTCGTGGACGATGAAAAACAGGCCACCAACCGCCACGAACCGGGAGAAGTAACGGGCCTTCCTCGCAGAAACCATGAGATTGAACCGGCTATCATCGCTGATCACATGCTGGGGAAAGCTTTCTCGGCGCTCAATCACTGCCGGGACGGCGCTCAATGGGCTGCCCCGGCATACATGAGGGAAACCCCGAGGTCGCCAAAAAACAGGGCGGCCCGCGCCAGTTCTCTCTTATCTTCGATAGCAAACAATTCTGCCCTTAAAGTTGACTCATCCCACGCGAAGCCTCGCCCATCGGGAATGCCGTCAATCTCTGCGATCTCAGCGATCACATGCGGCTGGTCGTTGAGATTACAGTGATGGAGGTCAACGATTCCCCAAATGAGGCTTTCGCTACGGGTCGTGGTTATGTCCCGCGCCATACGCAGCATCTCCGGCATATTGTGCGCCGGGATAAAATGCGTCGCGTCATCCGGCGCACCAGTTGGGTTAGGAAGCAGCGAGTCTCCACCGTCTTGAATCATGATTACCCCCCTATCTGGTTGAGAGATAATTATATCACGATTCGCAGATTTCCGCCATTTCTAAAGGCATTTTCGTCCTGCCAACGGGTGTTGTTCCGTCATCCGGCGCATAACGTTTGGGTCTAGGATATATCAACGCCGAAGTCCGCTCCGCCATCTTTGCGATACGGCGAGTCTCGATTATCGTGTTTGCGATGATATCGGGATCGGCCCGCCCTGCATCCGACCTAGCGGCTGTGTGGGCCTTTCGTGACAACGATACGCAGCGCGTCGGTCTATTGCCGGACTGCTTTTGAAGGTCTGTTTTCAGGCGGCCTTGTTCCGACATGTCCTGAGACGTGATTGGCGATCCGTCCTTGCGCCTGCCCATAACAAAGCTTGGGTCGATGCTTTTGGACAGGTATTGTTGAACGCGGGGAATAACATCATGACGGAGTATAGGCGCTTCGCCTGCGATCCAGAAAGGGAGGTCATTTGGGCATACGGAAAGCAGGCGCAGATACAGGGAGTCGGCTGTTTCCCGCGCCTTGAATGGGATGCCCTTGTCTGTCGCAAGCTGTTTAAGCCTTACTGAACAGCGCTTGGCCAGACGACTGCGTATCGTGGCCGTGATGGTTGAGTAGTCGCCGGGGGGTAAATGCAAGGCCATATGACAATGCAGCCCCTTTCCTCCGGCATGGTCGTTTTCAAGCATGCTGACGGAGAACGTCGATGTGCTGGTATGATGACGGATCGCATCACGAATGGTCTTGCGTATCACGGAATCCGTGACGCCCTCATCAAGCCGGGTTAGGTTGTAAGCCAGAACCTGATTTGCAGGCTCTGCCGATTCCAAGCTGCCTTCGACCGCACGAAGAAGTCTCTCCACCTGGGTTGCAGGTGTGTATGTTCGTGGTGTGTGGACTCGTGGTTTGTAGCTTCTAGGTCTGTGGCTTGCAGGTTGCGAGTTGGGTTCTGCCTCTAACTCTGACTCTGTCGCCCCATATGTCTCTACCTTCTTCATATGGTCTTTAGGATAGTGAGAGTCCTTATGGTCTTTAGTATCTATATTCCTAAAGGACTCTTTTAAGCCTCCCTTCGCGGCGCAATCGGCCATTTCGCTAGGCACTTTGTCCGACTGCGGTTTTTCTGCGGTGGCTGATGGTCTCGGCTGCGATTTCAATTGGTGAAAAACTGCACCCTTGCTCACTTCGTGAGGGGAATTTGCATCCTCGGCTGGCGCAATTTCAATTGGTGAGAAATTACATACCCCGGCTTCCTCGACGGCGTGCTTCACTCCGTCTGAACTCATGTCGGGAAGCTCGGCGATGATCGCGGCCGCATCTGCATCGGTCATCAACCGGCGCGAGGAATTGCTTGCTGGCTTGATTACGGATGCAATGAGCGCCTCGATATCGGCGGATGACTTGTGGAGATATGGCCGCCACACGCTCCCCGGCACCCCGGTTTCCTTCGCCCAATCGCAAAAGCTGTCTGCGACGATCTCCATGGCCGCATCGGCGTCACCCATACGTGCATGAGCTTCCCTCACCTGATCGGTGACGATCTCCTTAAAATATGCATGTTCTTCCGGCTGCTCCGCCTTGATGTAGGCAGACAGTCGGGCAAGGAACTCTGTGGCAGATACTTTCATTGGTGGTCTGGGGGTCAGAAGGTTGCGGCGGAAGCTTGCGGGCTCAGTTCGGTCTGGGCTGTATCGGATCGGAGATGTTCGCCTCAGCGAAGGACGCGGCTGGTTCGACCGCCGCGCCCCCCGCCTCGGGCAAGCTCCTGACCTTCCGGGCCAGACAATTATTTTAACAGCTCGAATGCGTGGATTCTACAAAATTCGATCCAGTCGGGTATTTTGCCGGATTTTGGAACGTGTGGCCCCGTATATATTGGCAGGGGGTTAACGGGGCGGTGATTGCTGGATTTCGGAAAGCCGGGCCGTCACAGACTGCTATGGATGGAGGGTTTTTCCAAAAAATCTAAGACTTCGTCTTTTTTGATACATCCACGTTATTCGTCAGACTCGACGACAAGCTCGCCCTCGGCAGACTCGTCAGCCAAGCTCTCTTTCATCAAAGCAAGGTCCGCGTCATCCAAGTCGCCGTTTTCTGCGCGCTGGCGGCGTCGCATGTCGGCCACTTCCTCGTCGCTGATCGTTCTGACGACAAGCTCGGGAATGATGATATCTGCGGCCTGCTTGCTTACCTCAAGAACCTCCGCGCCAGTGCGGATAAGGTTGCGTAATGCCTCCGCACCGGCGCTTAATGCGCGTATGGCCTTGGCGTCCGGTGCCGGGTTCGACATCTCGCTCCTCAGTCGCGCTTGCAGTGCTTGCGTGTCGGCCCAAGCTGTTTGTCGCCAGTGTCGAGTTGCCGCTTCACGGTCGGCGACGTCAGGGATTGTCGCTATAGCGACGCTTGGGACTGGTGATGTGCTGGCCGATCCAGTTGGCGACGCGGCGATAGCCTTGCGGCGTCTCTCAAGAGCCGCTGGTAGATGCGTCGCGACGGATCGCTCTGAGACGCCAAGCTTAGCGGCGATCTCGGTTTGGGTGTGGCCACGGCTATTCAGTTCGGCTGCTTCATCCCACGAGGCCGTATTGGCTCGGTTGTAAGATCGCTTGCTCATGGCGTTTCTGGTCCTGCAAAGGTTGTGGTGCTGGTTCTATTATACCACGTAAAATAGTGAATTAATTTCACGATCTGGCTTCTGCCTGATCGATTGCAGATTCAGGGATGGCGGAAAGGCACGATGCGTCGTGCCGCTCTTCTATCCTTCACGACAAAACGGCGACCGTATTTCGCTTCTGCCTGATCGATGCCCTCGCCCCATCCTCCATGACCGATGAATGACCCCTCCGGTGATGAGCATGACGCCTTTCCGACGACGGTATCTCCCGGTGGCGACGATCTCGGCCTGATTTGGCGCTTCCTATTTTCCCGTCTCATTGTCGTGTCTGAAATCTATTTTTTGCGTGCGTCTCGGTGGCTTCCAGTGTCGTCCGATGCGTGTATAAACATTGGCAACGAAGGTAGTCTGAATTTATACGGGTGTGGATAACTTATGGCTGACGGTCGGTTCATCGCTTACTATCGTGTTTCGACGGATCGGCAGGGCCGCTCGGGTCTTGGGTTAGACGCTCAACGCAAGGCGGTGACGGATTATCTCAACGGTGGCTCGTGGTCGCTGGTCGGTGAGTTCACGGACGTTGAGAGCGGCAAGAACAATGATCGTCCTGAATTGGCGAAGGCGATTGAGCTTTCCCGACTGACTGGCGCGAGGCTGATTATCGCCAAACTGGATCGCCTGTCGCGAAATGCGGCGTTCCTGATCAATATGAGGGATGCCGGGGTTCAGTTCATCGCTGCGGACATGCCGGAGGCGAACGCCTTCACGGTTGGCATCATGGCGCTGGTGGCTCAACAAGAGCGTGAAGCTATCTCAGCACGAACGAAAGCGGCGCTTGCTGCGGCGAAGGAACGCGGGACGGCTTTAGGTGGCTGGCGTGGAGGCCCGAAGGTTGATTCTGCGCTTGGCCGCGAAACCCAGGTATCGAAGGCCGATGCATTCGCGGCGCGTGTGATGCCCGTCATACGTGAGATGCAAGGTCAGGGTATGAGCTTGCGAGCGATTGCTGCCGGACTGACTGAGCGCGGAATTATGACGGCTAGGGGCGGTGCGTGGAGTGCTGCGAGTGTGAGGAATGTGTTGTCCAGACTATGAAGTGACACCGATCAATCTGGATTGGTATTTTTCGACGCTCGTCATGGATATTCATAAGCGGCTGGCTTCCCTCACGCGTCGAAGCTAATGGGGGAACTCGCACTCATAGCTACTCGACATTTTTCGGATCAAAAGGGCGCACATAAATCCAGTAAGACCGACGGTGGCCGACGGTTTCATCAAACTTTCTCATATGTAGTCGGGCAAATGATTTCTCGGGTTTCGTTAAATTGTAGTTTTCTGAACAATTGGAGAACGTAATTTTATCAAGCCTTAGGCCATTAAAATCTATATGTTTACTGAAGAAAACGTCAATGAAGTTGTCGTGTAATTCAATTTTTGCACCCAAGAGCAATTTCTTTTTGTCCCCCTTCGAGTGCGTCACAATATTTTCGCTAATTATCACGCATTCAAGTAGGATTTTGTCGTTTTCGTCGGTTTTCCAAATTTTAACTTTATCAAACTCAGAGGCCGTGTCGCTGTGGTCGAGATTGTTTGTCGTCATGCTCCTATCGTAACACAGAAATCCCGTCGGAAGTAATATCTGAGATTAAGGCGTAGGCCCCTTCTCTTTTGGGTCCATCATCTGAGACGGGCCAAGCTGATCCGCAACAAACACTCTAACGCCGCTTCCCGAGCATTCCTCTGTAGTGACGTCGTTTTGTGTGATGACTTTGATCGTCTCGCCATTAGGGCGCTTGAAGGTCAGTAGGTAAACCTCTCGCGCCGTATCCTTGTCGAACTTCTGAAACGCCAGAAGTTCGTGCGTCACGTTCGGAGTCCCAAGCTCGCCCTGCGTGATCTTCCCCGCGTTTTTGAGCTTCGTAGCCGCAATCGTCTCGGGCCAGTGCGAACACGGCACGAGGCTTCCAGCATGCGCTGCGCCGCTTATTGTGGCTACCAACAAGCCTGTAAGAACGCCCCTCATTGTATGGTAGGCTCCGGCTAGGTTTGACACTGGCGTATTTTTTAGACCTTGCTGATCGCCTGAAAGCAGACAACGGGCAAGATGGGCGTATGACCAGTTTAAGACGCATCGGCGCTATAATCGCAGCACTAGGAACGCCGCTGACGCTGCCGACTGTTGTCATGGCGCAAGCTACTGATCCTGCATTGGGTCCACGCACGGAAGTAACGGCGACCATACGCCTTCCCACGTCATCACTGATCTTTGAGGGTGAGGGGTTACAGGCCCTCGACGACTCAGGACACTTCGCAATCGGCGTCCATCTGCCGCAAAAGGGACTTCGGGCAGAAGAGTGTGACACGCCTTTCCTGACCATCGGCATGGGGACGATCAATAAGCTTCCGGGAGAGTGGGACGACAATGATCGGGCGGCGATCCAGCGTAGCGCCAAAGCCTATCAGGCGCTGACGCATCCGACCTCGAAGACGGTCACGATCAAACTACGGAACTTCTCTGAATACCTGGGTGTGAGTCGCTTCGACGTGGACGCTAAACTATGCATTCTCTCGATTGACGACACAGACGACGCGGTGACGCCCGCTCTGAAATAGCACGCTCCGAAAACCCCAGCATCCACCGCCTTAGTCGTCCCAAACGCCTGTCGATGCGGATTGCGCCAACATACCGACAGTGAGAGGTTTAGGCTCAGCCTTCGGGCGCTTCCTGTTGAGTAAGCCGAACAGAAGTGCGCCGATGACGCCCTCGCCTTCTTCCGGGAAATACTCCCCAAGGCAGAACCCGTCATCCTTGACGCGAAAGCGCTCGAAATAGCGGCGCATCAGGTCTCCGGCGTCGTCGTTATACATTCGAAGATCGCCCCGAAGCGCGGTGGCCTCGGTCAATTCGCGTGGCTTCGGCCCCGGCACTTGCTCGGAGACGAATGACAGGACTTCAGATAGCGCGTCCTCGTAGCGTTTCACCTACTATCTGACCTTCCGGATGAACGTGGCATTACAGCCCCCGCCTGATTTCAAATCGACTTCAATAACGCCGCTCGTCTCGACGACATAGCCGATGCTTGGAATCGCTCGCCCCACCTATAGCAAGGTTGTCGTGAACGCTGTCGAAGCGATAACCTTAATTATTAGATTACACTGGATCGTCGCCCATGCACTGTATCGATTACATGCTTCTTCGCCGCCTCGTCCCGCATTACCGGGGCGACAAAGCCGCGCGACAAGAGGCGAATTTGCGGCTTCTGGCGATGTATCTCGATCCGACGCTTGATTCGTGGGGCGTGGATACTCGTCTGCGTAAGGCGCATTTTCTCGGCCAAACTTCCGTAGAAAGCTGGGATTTCTGCGATCTCGAAGAAGAGGCCAGCGGTAGCGCCTACGAAGGCCGCCGCGACCTTGGCAACACTCAACCCGGCGATGGCGAGAGATACAAGGGACGCGGGCTTATACAGGTCACTGGTCGCTACAACTATGGACAGACGAGCGGCAGAGTTAAGGCGTATGACATCCAGCGGCGCAGCGCAGAACAGTTCAAAGATAATCGCGGGCCGCTATGTGTTTTGCCAGATGTCGATTTCGTTGGACGTCCCAAGGATTTGGCGACGCTGCCTATGGCGATCACCGCCTCATGCGCATTTTGGAAACGCTACAATCTAAATAGATACGCCGATGCGGATAACTCATTCGCCGTCACCTACCTGATCAACACAGTTGGCGATCAGAAAGTGAAGCGGAAGCAGAGGACTGAGGACGCAAAGCGACTACTGCTCGAACCTGAAGCGCGTGAGATCAAGGGCGCTTTTCAAAGCGCTACCTTATCTGGATCACGGTCTTGAAATGACCTCCGGCTCCGCGCCCTGTCGTCAGGCACATGATATATTTCCCTGACGTCGGGAGGATCGTATGAGCCTCTTTTTCCTCCGTGCCGTCGTCCAGACCCGGCAGAGACTTTCCCGTCAGCCCGTAAACCCCGGTTATCTCATTCCTCGCCGGTTTGTATCCCGGCTCGAATACCGAAAGGTAGACGTTCTGCTCTGGTCCATCGTCTAACGTCGTGTCTAACCGCTGTCCCTTGCGCGCAATGAACGTGTAACAGGCGTATTCGCCCCGGATGATCGTCCGCTCGATAGTAGCTTGGCTGGTGTGCGGCTTGAACTGGATCGGATACGAGACCCGAGCATCTGGAAGGCCCGGAGGTCGATCCGGCGCTTCCTGTGCAAAGCTGGTCGTAGTGCAAAGTAAACAACCGATCAGAGGCAGGAGAAGCAGCTTGTCCATAGCCCGACACTCGCACGGATCAAAGGGGGGCGGAAGCGGGCATCTGAGGCACGCTCCCCCCTCCGGCAAGCGTTGACAACGCGCCCGCGTGAAGCATCCTAGAAATCCACCAGCGGCTTGTTACGCTGGCTTGTAGCACCAACCGTTTCGGATGACTCGAATTATCTTTCTAAGACTTTGATTTCAATAGCTATTTTGTTGACTTTGAGCGGCGTCCCACTCTCTCCGCCATTCCATCGACTAAACCCTTGGAATCGTTAAATTTTATTAGCCCAAAATTCTGAGTTGGAGAGCGATTCTGGAGTAGTCTTTTGGAGAAGGCAAGCCCAGAGTTCTTATTAGGGTCCGGAGCCGGCCAGACCTCCTTCCATGAGGGAGGGAAAAACCTCGTAGGCATTTTTTGCCTTATCAATCTTAATCGATTCAGGGTGATTCGGGTCAGAGTTGATACCTCCGAGTTTAGTCATGGGGTCACCCTTGATGCCTCACGTCGCCCTCAGAGTGCCTTTGCAGAGAAAGACGAACCTAGGGCCATTGTAGCAAAGTGGGATGGTGTCGCTCGCGTCTGCCGTGTCCCAAAGGGGCAAGCCCTGCTCCTTTTAGTCGCAGGGTTCCGAAGGTCGCTGAGCCGGATGTCAGAGCGTAAGAACATAATATTTCGCAGTAAGTCACGCCATGCTGAAAATGCGCAGGCCTCAATCGCGTTCGCGGTTTCCTCATATAATAAATAGTGGCATTCAAATTGCGGTGTAACCTAACCAAAGAAGGATTTAGGTCAAAGATGTCTCACAAGCCCCTGACTGCATGGCGATGCGACAAATGCGGAGAGCGTGTGGATGAAAAAAATGGTTGGTTAGAGTGGGAAGCAGGAGAAAATTACGGTCCGAGGAATTTCAAAATCGTACACAACCAAAAAAAATGTTGTTTCCACGATGCTTCAAAAGACAGAAAAGATAATCATTTGCGCGACTATCTTGGCACGGATGGTCGAGAATTACTTTTAACGATTTTGTATCCAGGTGATTTTTTCGTAAAAAATTTCACTCAAGGGGAGTGGGATTCCCCTGATATTCCTCAATTCACCGAAATTCTTCGTCGACTTCATGTTTCTTACTACGAGGAGGCTCGTCCTTATTTGAGTCAAGCATACTCGAATTATGAAATGGACGGTGCAAACGAAGGTACAATCACCAGTTCCAGTTTTTGTGAACGAATTTTTTCCAAATACAAAGACAGCGACGACGTCTTGGTATAGATTTTACTTTGATGGGCTCCTCAGTGTTTCAGGAGCCCGTTTTATAAAAATGAATCCATACCCAACGAGTGAGTTCAAAGAGAAGGTCTCATAATAAATTCAGCGAACTCTATTCATATCTATAACAAAGCCGACCGCCTGAAGTTCACGACAAACTATATATTTCCACGTACCACCCTTATCCATATCCGTGTAAACAATCCCGCTAATATCGGAGGGGGTTTCAACATCCCCTTTTTTCAAGGCGCATACGTGTCTACGCCCCAATTTTGCGGTCAGATATCCATGCTCAAAAATAACATTCTGGCGCGCTCGTGGTTGTTCTGCCACTTCGGAGGACATGCGTCCCAAGTCGCATGGAGTGTATAAAATTATAGCAAATCCACAATCGGTTTCGTCCTCGATTTTTTCAATTATAGTTTTACCGGAATTTATTTGTTCATGTAATATTACAGCATCCAAGCCCAGCGCTTCAATCAACCTAGCAACTTCCGTTTTTGCAAGGTCATCGCGTCCGTGAACAATAAAAATCCTTTTTGAAGAAGGGTTAATCGGCTTCGTCTTTTTACCCTCACTCGTATCTGAAAATAGGGATTTTTTAACGGAGTCAAAAACAGATATAGTTATGTCGTCTAATCCGTTACTGGATCGAACTATTGATTCCGATGTAATGACTACAACTACACCGGAACCAAGACGAGAATACGCCTCATCTACAAGAAACTTGATGGGTCTTGTGGATTTTTTTATGGATATCCCCCTTATATTAGATTTTTCAATAAAATTGCCTTCGAAATGAATTTCTTGATTTTTTAGGTAAGGCCTGACAACATTTTCTTCAATATTACCCAGATTAGTTTCATCGTATTGAATGTAGGTACGGTAATCGTCTGATTGGGACAGCTTTTCTTTTGTTTGCACAATAACAAAATAGTACATTTAATTACTCCTCAGCTCTCAAGAGGGGCAAGGAAGCCCAGATAGCCATTTTTAATGTTTCCGTTTTTGCCACTGGTAAGAGCAATCAACAAGGTACAGGTCAGACCGCGAATCAGACAAATTATGAAACGTCCCAAAATCATCTGCTTGTGAGACAGGCGATGTCATCTTATTTTCTGCGCATTCTTCTCCGGGCGTCCTAGCTCGCTATATCGTTTCGTCATGGAAGCTGCACTGGCGATCGTGGCGTGAACCTTTAGCAAACCAGCTCCAACTCAACAGTTATCCGCTCGCAGATTACGTTGCTTTCGAACTCAGTGACTCTTTCTCGAGCGCGTCTCTCCGCATCCCCAGAGCAACGCCACTAGCGCATGTCTCAGAGATTTTTTTTATTTTCACGTAATTTCCGATGCGACGGTATGGTTTGGGCCACCCGCCCCTCCGGATCGTGACCGTCGGGCTGGCAAGTAAGCTGCGCATAGCCGCTTGCTCATAGAAACCGTGTTGTATCGTTATCGCGTAGGCATTCCATTCCATTACATCAGAACAAACAAAGAATGTCGCCGCAGTGCAGGCATGATCGTCCGAATTCGGGTTGCGTCAATAATCCCTTATAATATCGATTTGATCGAAGAATTAATTGGAAAATAAAAAACCACAATATTCAAAAAAATCTTACGACAAACAAAAAATAAATTGCATAATTTAAATAAATATAAAAAATATCGGAATAATTACTTTCAAATTGGATTTATTCAGGGGCACTGCAGACGCCAAGGAAACTCCGAGTTGACAGCTTTCACAATCGTCCAATTCGAACCTGCCATCATCGAAACTCACCACCGATATATCGCAAACCTCAGTTGGCCACATCTTCCAACGAAAGCGTCGCCGCAAGAATTCTTTGGCATTGAAGACACAATTTCTGGGCTTCAATGTGTTGCGGTTTCGCAATAAACACCACATCCAGCTGACCCCATATCAACCCGCCATTGTTTCGGGCGAGGCGACCTCTGGTCATTCCACAACTCAGCGCCGCGTTCATGCTCCGCGCATACCCGGGAAGGGGATAGAAGTGACGCCTAGTCCTAAAAGTTATCTACCGCATACCCTCATCGCGACATCCCTCATCACGGTCTATGCCTCGTCACCGCTTCTCGCTGCAACAAACAGTGCAGAGACCAACGCCAGACTTCACGGCTCCGCCCAAAAGATAGTTACCGGAACGCCCGCATCCGCTCCCGCACGCCCCACAAGGCGCTTGACTGCTCCAGCGGCCGGTGCGCGTCGTTCCTCCACATCCTCCCCGAACGAAATGGTGGTGGTCACCGGCAACCGAAATGTCGCCCGCAAAGTGACCGACAACATCGCGCCGATCGACGTCATCACATCGCAGACTCTGCTTTCAACCGGCATGCCGGATCTTGGCTCGGCTCTGATTAACGTCAATCCAGCCATCAACATGCAGGACCATCAGACCGACCAGGGAGCGTTGAGTTCTTCGATCCGGATGCGTGGCCTTGATCCTGATCAGGTCCTCATACTGATAGACGGAAAGCGTCGCCATACGACGGCGAACATCAACTCGGACAAAGGTCCCGATTCCGGGGAAACACCCGTCGACATCGACATGATCCCGGTCGCCATGATCGACCACATCGAGGTTCTGAGAGACGGCGCCGCGGCGCAATACGGCTCTGACGCAATCGCGGGCGTCGTGAATATCATCTTGAAAAAAGGTCCCAAAGGCGGGTCTGAACAGGGGCTGGTCGGCGCAAACTACGCGGGTGACGGTTTCACTTATCTGCTGCGTGGCGACCATGGCTTCAAATGGGGCAGCGACGGCTTTGTACGTATGGCTTTTGAGTTCAAGCACAATGACCTGACCTCACACGATCTGGTCGACAGCCGCACGGGCCGCAAAGATTTCCATCAGCTGGGCGAGCCTGATCAGACGCGCGAAAATTTCGCGATCAACTGGGGCAAGCCCATTCTCCACGACAAGGCCTATTTCTACGGCAACGTCATCTACGGCCATCGTCACGCAGAATCTCCACAGTTCTTCCGTACCGCGACACAGACGCCGCTGCCCAGCTATTATCCCTGGGGCTTTGATCCTGTCGACACATCGGAAGAAAACGACTTTGCCGCCACGGTAGGCGTCAAGGGCGACGATTTTCTCGGCTTTGGCTGGGATTTAAGCAGCACCTACGGCGAAGATATATTCAATATCAATCAGACGAATTCCGCCAATTTGAGTTATCTGGCGACTTACGGCTACACGCCCACCAACTTTCACCTGCGTGGACTGACCTCCACGCAGTGGACCAATAATCTCGACTTCAAGCGATCCATTCCGGTCGGCCATCTCATGGCGGGACCGATCAACGTCGCTTTCGGCGCTGAACACCGCATGGAAAGCTATCGGATGAGCGCGGGCGACCCTGCATCTTACTACGGAGCCGGATCTCAGGCACTCGTCGGATTGTCACCGACAAATGCAGGCATCTGGTATCGCGATGTCTACGCAGGGTATCTTGATGTCGACATGCAACCGATCAAGCATCTTGACGTCGATATCGCGGGACGCTTCGAGCACTATACGGACGCAGGCGACGCCAAGACTGGAAAGATTGCCGCGCGCTACGATTTCACGCCACAATTCGCCATCCGTGGCGCGATCAGCACCGGATTTCGCGCCCCGACGCTCGCTGAAGAGCATTATGCGACCCTCGGTGTAGCCCCCACCTACGCTGGCGGTCAGCTCGCGGTGAACTCCGCGGCTGCACGGCAGTTGGGCGCAGTGCCGCTTACGCCCGAATATTCGACAAATGCGAGCGGCGGCGTCGTCATTCGACCGATCAAAAACTTCAATATTACGGCGGACGTCTATCAGATTAACATTCGCGACCGGATTGTGAACGGCGGAACATACTCCGGCGAACAGGCCGTGAACGCAATTGAAGCGTCAGGCATTCAGGTGCCCTCGTCCATCGCGGCAAGCGCCGTGACAGCGAGCTATTACTCCAACGGCGCGAGCACCAGAACGCAGGGACTGGATATCGTATCCAACTATCATCTCGATATGAAAAAGAACGGAGTGCTCGACCTCAATCTTGGGATCGATCTCAACCGCACCACGCTAACGCACCTTGGAAATGACACCAACGGCAATCCGTTGCTCAATGCGCAGCGAATCTCCTATCTCACAAGCAATACGCCGCGCAGCAAGATCATCATGGGCGCGCATTGGAAACGCGACAAGTTCGACGTCATGCTTCAGGAAATGCGTTGGGGCCAGACGAAAGACATGATGACCTACCAGTCAGGTCCTTATGCATACTCTTCCACCCATTTCTTCCAGTTTATCAACCCCCCGGTGTGGACGACGAACATTGAGTTTGGTTATCAGGTTCTCCCTCGCGTACATCTCGCTGTAGGCGCAAACAACCTGACAAACCGGATGCCGAAAAAACTGCCCATGGACGGTCGCTATTACAACGCCGAGGCTTACGACGTTTACGCAAGCCAGATCGGTTTCAATGGTGGCTACTACTACTTCCGGGTGAACGCGACTTACTGATCAACGCCCATCTCTGAATGAAGAAACGGCCGCATCGAAATCGATGCGGCCGTTTTTCTTTAGTATCAGCCGGAGAACAAGGCGAATTCTACCGGATCCGCCTTACGAAGATCAGCGTGCAAACAGCGCGCTATCATCCTTGAATGCCTTGAATTCAAGGGCATTTCCCGCAGGGTCGAAGACGAACATCGTAGCCTGCTCGCCCGGCTGCCCAACGAACCGAACCTGAGGCTCCATTCCAAAGCGAACGTCTGCAGCCTTCAGCCGTCCGGCCAACGCTTCCCACTCCGACATCTCGAGGACTGCGCCAAAATGCGGGATTGGAACATTGTGACCGTCAACCGCTCCACCCCCGGCAGCTTTGCATGCGTCCGGGACAAGATGCGTAACGATTTGATTCCCGTAGAGATCGAAATCAATCCAGGTCGCGCTGCTACGACCTTCGGGGCAGGCCAGGACTTTGCCATAAAAGGTTCGCGCTGCGTCAAGATCATCGACAGCAAAAGCAAGATGAAATGGTCTGGACATCGTTTTCCTACGTCAATTTGGGCGCCATTTTGCGCCACAGGAACCAAAGGGAAGTTTTTCTCTTCTCAGAGAGAAGCCGACCTTACGTTCCCAATTTCGGAATGCAGGGTGCCGCGCGCTCTAGGCACAGTAACGCCGTCGTCGAATGCTCGAAGCAGGCGTTTGATCAGGCGCTCGCGTGGCGACAAAGCCCCCCAGATAAGCCCGATTCTTCTTTGCGGCGCGGGCGACGGAAGCGAAATCTTGCGCAACCGCAATCCTGCTGGCCAAGGCGGGGCCCAATCTGGAACCAGCGATGCACCGATGCCTTCATTCACCATAATGGCGATTGATTCCAGAGAATCGAGTTCGATCTGTTCATGCGGACGCAAATTGTGCCGGGTCATATAACTGTCGGCCAGACGGCCACTCCAGTGATTGCGACCATACCGGATGAAGTTGTTGCTGCGCAGGATCTCGAACGGATCGTCGGAAGGCTCTTCTGGGGGCGCGATGACGATCATTCGTTCCGTACGGATTGTACGAAATTCGTAGGTTTTTGAAAGGTCGAAGGGTGGCTCCACGATGAACGCGGCGTCGAGGCTGCCTTCCTGCACCATGGCGAGCAACTGTGCGGAAGATCCTGGGACAATATGAAAGTCGATACCCGGAAACTGCTGCACGAACCGACGCAAGACGCCCGGCAGGAGGCCGGTGACCATTGTAGGAATGGCGCCAACGCGCAACCTGCCGACAGGCCGGTCCAGCGCCGCTATGCTGCGCAGGTCATTGACCTGCCCCACGATCACCCGAGCCTGCTCGACAATCGCCGCTGCGTTTATGGTCGGCTGCACCGTTCTTCCGTTGCGCTGCAGCAACGTATGACCGATCTCGGCTTCCAGCGCATTGATACGTTGGGCGACAGCAGCCGGCGTCACGTTGAGCGTGCGCGCAGCCTCCGCCAGCGAACCGCGCTCAACGACAACGAGAAATGTCTCCAGAAATCGGGTATCCATCAGCAGTCCTTATTTCCGGAACAGGCGCGGCGTGATCGTACTTAATCTCTCCGGCGGCCCTGACTCATTGATGACGAATGTCTCGCCCACTCCCGCCGCGAGACCGCTGTCGGCATCTCCGAGCATGATATGCACAAAGAGGACCATACCCGCTTCAAGCAGGAGCGGATTGCCGGAGTAGATCATCGGAGGCGCGTCCATCCAGGTCGGGCGGAACGTTGCGCCAAGCGAGTAGCCGCAAGCCGAATAACGCGCGGTGCGATAACCGCCACGATCCAGTCCTGCGCGATGCACGTCATCGAGATGGCCGATCGGCGTGCCCGCACGGGCCGCGTCCATCACCTCGGCGAGAGTCTCCACCGTGCAGGCATGCATGCGCTCTGCGGCAGGCAGGGACGCGCCGATGGCGACCGTGTGCTCGATACAGACATTATACCGCTGAAAGGACGCCCCTAATTCCAAAATAAGCTGATCCTGATCAGCAAGCTGGCGCGCGCCTCCGAATCCTCGACCATAGATTGCCCGCGGCCCACTATTCACCATCGGGCCACCGGCCGGCATGTCGCCGCCGCCCGCCAGCATGGCGCGCACTCCTTCGGCGGTGACGAGGGAGTCCATAATTCCCGGCCCGGCACGCTCGACCATCGCGATCACCGCATCGTCAGCCAGCCTGCTGGCCTTGCGCACCATGGAAAGCTCTGCTGGCGATTTACGCAAACGCAGAGTGCGGACGATGTCCGAGGCGTCCTCGAGAAGGAAACGCTCTCCAAGCTCCGAGCGCACGCGCTCCCAGTTGGCGCCTGTCAAGCCATAGGTTGCAAGCTCGACCCCAATCCGCTCCCCGGACAGGCCCAGTTCCGCCAGCAACCGTCCGACTTCGCCAGCCGGGTTTTCATCGACCGCATTAAACCAGAGCGCGACATTTTCGTAGAGCGACCCCGCGAGCGCCTGCGCCTGATCCGGACGGCGGGTAAGCAGGACCGCGGCCCGGCCGTCGGCGGTAATGACGCCA
This sequence comes from Acetobacter sp. DsW_063, assembly GCF_002153745.1. Lineage (GTDB taxonomy): Bacteria > Pseudomonadota > Alphaproteobacteria > Acetobacterales > Acetobacteraceae > Acetobacter. Next base: position 48,280 of record NZ_JOPL01000040.1, read on the forward strand.
CATTGAAAGAAGACATAACCCGCAGTGTCAAAACCGGTCAGATAGAGGTGACTTTCCTGAGCGAACACGAGCAACGCGCCCAGCCCTCGGGCCCGAAGCGCGGCGCCGGTGCGCGATAGGCGCTCCGCGTGCTCTTGCGGATGAAAGCTCAGACTGACCTTTCGACCACTCCCCGTTTCACCCACAAACCCGCGTGCGGTATCGATGTCGGACACGCTTAATTACTCCCAATATCAGCTTCGAGGACGGGAGCTTCCATGCTCCACCGCGCTGTCGGTTTGATCCGGTGTTCCGTCGAACGACCATTGGTATACCACTTGCACATCGACTTGTCATGTTGCTATCGTAATGGTCATGGATTTATTCCCACCCTCGGAAGGCGCAGCCCCGGACTCACTCGCGCGGACGGCCTACACCCGCCTGCTGTCGTTACTGCTCAGTGGCGAACTCGCGCCTGGCGACCTGATTCAGGAGCGACGCCTCGCAGACTGGCAGGAGCTTTCTCGTACGCCAGTTCGCGACGCCCTGAACCGACTGGAGGCGGAGCGGCTACTTACGCGCAAGGGGCGCCACCTCTTCGTCGCAACGATCTCCGTACGTGAGATCATCGACATCCTTCATGCGCGCCGTCTGCTGGAAGGCGAAGCGGCCCGGATCGCCGCGACCAAAATGGATCAGCATCAGGTCACTGCGATCCGTACCGCCGTGCAGGAGATGACTGACGCCGGAGACGTGGAAGACGAACAACATTGGCGCGTGGACGATATGCTTCATCTCGGAATAGCCGACGCGGCCGAAAACGGAGAAATTCGTCGTATGATCGGCGCCTTGCGCCAACGCACGCGGATGTTCGGCCTACGCCGCATTCCCGGCAGGTTCGACATCGGGCGTCTGGAACATCTGCGCATACTCGATGCGATCGAAGCGCGGAACCCGGCCGCCGCAGCGCAGGCCATGTGCGATCACATCGACCACGCGCAACAGGCGATCGTCGCATTGCTGCAGCAATCAGGGGGCCACGGTGGCTAAACTTCTCTATCTGGCCAATGGCGCCAAAAAATACGCCCCTGGCCGTCTGGATCAATTTTTTGAACGGCAGAATCTTTCAGTCGACGTTTTTTGGGCGTTCAACAACGAGTTCCCTGAATCACTTGATGAATATGAAGGAATTTTTCTCTCGGGCAGTCCCCATGGCGCTTACGAGGATATCCCCTTCATCCACCGCGAGCACGATCTGATCCGCGAGGGCGCCGCACGCAACATACCCATGCTGGGCCTCTGCTTTGGCCACCAGATTCTCGCCTCCGCACTTTGCGGACGCGAGCAGGTGTTTCGCAGGGAAAGCTGTGAAGTCGGCTACAAATGGCTCGATGTCCATGCACCCGCCGAGCGGGACCTTTTGTGTGGCGGTTTCAACAAAACCACGCATATGTTTGTCTGGCATAATGACGAAGTTCGCGCCGGACACCCCAATATGCAGATTATTGCTTCATCGGATGTTTGTCCCAACCACATCTGGCGCTTTCGAGATCAGCCAATCTGGGGGGTGCAGGGACACCCTGAAATCCCGATGGCTGACGCCCGTGAGTGGTTCGAAAGCGTTCGCAGTCGTCTCGAACACGACGGCGCCAACATCGAGGACTTGCTGGCGCAAGCGAGTGACGCAGACGACGGAAAGACCATGCTGAGCCGCTTTGCGAAGCTTCTTCACGGATGAAGGGTTTTCGGGCCCTCCTTTCCGCTTGCCTGCTTGTCTGGGCCATGCCGGCCGCCGGCTCCGATCTGGTGTTCACCAGTTGGGGCGGCGCCTATCAGGATGCAGTCCGGGACGCGTGGCTTACACCATTCAGCAAGGCAAGCGGCATTTCCGTTCTCGAAGATACCGGCCCTGCCCTCGCTAAAATTCGTCTGATGGTCGAAACCGGGTCGGTGACGTGGGACGTAGTCGCAACCAGCGGCTCAGGGTTCGCCATGGGTTCGCGACTGGGTCTATTCGAACGCATCACCGACACGATGGTCGATCAAAGCCATATCATTCCGGGAGCACGAAACCCCTACGGCGTACCATCGGAAATTTTTGCGACGGTTGTGGGGTATTCCACACGCACTTTTCCACAGGACCCGCCGCGAAATTTTGCAGACTTCTGGAATACTAGGAAATACCCGGGAGAACGCCTTCTACCCGCACTTCCGACTGGCGTTCTGGAGGCTGCATTGCTGGCGGACGGGGTGAAAAAGGAAGACGTTTACCCGCTACTCTCCTCGGACACTGGCCTCAACCGCGCGATAGAAAAAATTCGCGAAATTCGGCCATATGTCAGCTTCTGGTGGTCCTCCGCCGCACAGGTCGTCCAGGCGCTGGCCAGTGGAGATGGCGTAATGGCGCTTGGTTGGAGCGGCAGGTTTCAAGACGGAATCGACGCCGGGCTGCCGATCGCCATGGCTTGGGACCAGAGCATCATGCAGGTTGGCTATTTCATGATCCTGAAAGGCGCGCCGGATCGCGACAACGCGCTTGCGTTGCTACGATATATTTCCTCAGCGGACGCTCAATCCCGCCTCAGCAAATACATTGCCTATGGCCCGACAAGAACCGACGCATTGTCGATGATACCGACTTCTCGACTCCAACGTCTCCCATCCACACCCGAGAGGCTTGAAAAAGGCTTGCTGATAGACAGCAACTGGTGGGCGGAGCACGGGCGCAGGGCGACGGAACTCTACACAAGCGTCATGGAAGGAAGCTGATGACAAACTATTCGCCACCAGCGGTTGGGGGTGCGTCAGGCGAAATTACGCCCGCATTTTCGCGCGCGGAATATATGAGCCGCCTTGCTGGCGTCCAGGCGGACATCCGGGCGGGGGGCCACGACGCTCTGCTGCTATTCATTCCAGAGTCGGTCACCTGGTTGACTGGATTTTATACGCGCGCCTACAGCAGTTTCCAGTTTGTGATTGTTCCGGCAGACGGAGAGCCAACCGTCATATGCAGGGATATGGAACAGTATTACCTCGACCGTAGCAGCATCTTTCAAAAACGTGCCGTTTGGACAGATAGCGACGAACCTCTCTCCGTGGGGCTCTTCGCTATTCAGAGAGCCGTGGGTAAACGCCCTAAACTCGCCGTGGAACTCTCGGCCTGGACTCTCAGCGCGGCAAGGTATCGCGCGCTTATCGAAGCATTTCCGGATGCCGTGATTAGCGACGCATCTTCGCTCATTTCCACGAAACGCCTCATCAAATCCCCTGCCGAGATCGAGTATCAGCGCAAGGCCGGGCAAGCTGCGGCGGCTGGCATGCAAGCCGCCGCAGCGGCAGCCTGCGCCGGAGCGAGTGAGCGCGATCTCGCAGCCGCGATCTGCTCCGCGATGATCACGAGCGGCAGCGATAGTCCTGGCCCAGGCGTTCTTTCCTCCGGAGAGAGAGCTTACCATCTGCACGGCGCGTATGGCGACCGCATGCTCGAGGTGGGCGATATTGTTCAACTTGAAGCCATGGCCTGCGTCCGACAATATCACGCGCGCTTCATGCGGCCGATCTCGGTTGGTCCCGCCCGCGAGGATACCCTACGTGCGGTCGAAAAACTCGTGGCCATTCAGGACGCCGCCCTTGCAGTGGTTGCGCCCGATGTAGAAGCGAGCGTGCCCGATGCTATTTATCGCGAGGGCGTTCTCTCCTCCGGACTCGCAAAAAAATACACCAACAAGACTTTCTATTCCGTCGGTCTGCTTTTTCCACCTGCAGGCGGAGAAAACCTGGAGGCGACGCCGCAGAGCGCCTGGCGGTTCAAAGCAGGTATGGTTTTCCATAGCTACGTGCTTGCTGGAAATCTTGGCATGTCCGAAACAATCGCCATTACAGACACCGGATACGAGCGGCTTACAACCTTCCCTCGCCAGTTGCTAACCAGCGGATGAAAGCTCAACGCCCGAAGGAAAACAGGCGGCTCGCGCTTGCAACGGCGCCGCTGGTTCTGTTCCTGCTGCTGTTCTTCGCGTATCCTGTCGCACGCCTCTGCGTCCTTAGCTTCGCAGACCCCGAGGGGCCGCTGGCAAGTTACGCGCGCCTGCTTTCTGTTCCGGCCTACCGCGCCGGTCTTGTGGCGACATTCGGCATATCGTCCCTGGTCACGATCCTTTCCGTGTTGTGCGCCTATCCTGTGGCCTACCTTATGGCCAGCGTCCGTCCACGCCTTGCCGCGCTACTCGGCCTATGCGTGCTTCTACCATTCTGGACGAGTTCGCTCGTGCGCACCACAGCATGGATAATCCTCCTGCAACGCTACGGCGTTATCAACAGTCTGCTGCTTCACGCCGGGCTGATCCGGTCGCCCATTTCATTCATCTACAATCTTTCTGGCGTGCTCATTGGCATGACCCACGTGCTCATGCCCTTTGTCGTATTGCCGCTCTATGGCGCATTTCGCGGCCTGGACCGCAGTCAACTGGACGCGGCAGAAGGTCTCGGCGGGTCGTGGTTCAAAATCATCGGTCGGCTTGTTCTTCCACTCACTTCGCGCGCTGCATGCTCAGGGGCGGCGATCGTTTTTATGAGCGCTCTCGGCTACTACGTCACGCCAGCCCTCATGGGCGGGGCTCGCGAGACGATGGCGGCGCAACTCATCGCTTTCAACGTCGAAGATCAACTGGACTGGCCAATGGCTGGCGCATTTTCCAGTATCATTGTGGCGGCGTCTGTCATGATTTTTGCGTGCGCCCAGCGATTGAGCGGTCCGGGTGGACTGTTTGGCGGCCCTGTGAAAGCGACACAGGCGACCCGCAGCAACGTCGTAATCCGGCGATCTCCCCTCGATTGGGGCGTCGCCGCATGCGGTGCTGCTCTACTCTTCTTCCTCATACTTCCTCTTCTGATCATTGCGCCGATGAGCTTTGGCGCATCGCCATTTATGTCCTTTCCACCCGAGCACCTTACCTGGCGGTGGTACCACCAAGTTTTTACGCGCCCCCAGTGGCGCGCGGCTCTATGGAACTCTCTCCAGATCGGAATGATCGCTGTTACAGGAGCGACTATCCTTGGTTCTCTTGCTGCGGTTGGTCTCGACGCCTTGCACGGACGCGTCCGCACTGCCGCAGAAATGCTGATCATCATGCCGATGATCGCTCCGGCAATCGCTCTTGCGATAGGGCTCTATTACGAATTTGCGCCCCTGCACCTGCTGTCCGGGCATTGGGGACTGGGACTGGGCCACATTGTTCTCGCATCTCCGTTTGTATTCATCGCGGTCCGCAGCGCCTTGCAACGTTTTGACCCCACGCTACTCGACGCGGCGACGGGCCTAGGAGCAGGTCCTCTGCGCATCACATATCGCGTTTTACTGCCCGCCATCGCGCCGGGCGTCGCCGCTGGCGCTATTTTTGCTTTTGTCACCAGCTTTGATGACGTGGTGCTGGCGCTCTTCCTGACAGACGTACGCAGTCGCACCCTACCCCGCCTTATTTACGAAAACGTATCACAGGACATTAACCCCACAGTCGCCGTAGTATCGACCCTGGTAGCGTTAGCAACTCTGCTGGTTCTCTCGATCAATCTCCTGCTCACGAAGTCAAAATCATGAATTCTTCCTTCTCAGGCAAGCCGGTCGCTCTCAACCAGGTAAGAAAATCTTACAACGGAACTGAAATACTCAAGAATATTTCGCTCGATATTTCGGCCGGAAGGTTTTGCACGTTTCTTGGCGCCTCCGGATCCGGCAAGAGCACTCTGCTCAAGATCATTGCAGGTTTCGAACACGCAGATTCCGGAGAAATAAGTATTGGTGGTCGGAACATGGCCCAGGTTCCAGCTCGCCGACGAAATATCGGGATGGTATTCCAGAATTACGCCCTGTTTCCTAATATGAGCGTCGCTCAAAATATCGCTTTTGGACTTGAGACGCGTCGCGTATCCCGGAATGAAACGAGAGCGCGCGTTAATGAAATGCTGGAGATCATCGGACTTTCTGGCTTTGGTGAGCGTCTGCCCTCAGAACTTTCCGGCGGGCAGCAGCAACGCGTGGCGCTCGCCCGGGCGATGGTCATTCGACCTGACGTGCTGCTTATGGATGAACCCCTTGGCGCGCTTGACCGCGTGATCCGACAATCGTTGCAAACGCAGATAAAAGATATTCAACGTAGTTTCGGCATCACAATTTTGTTCGTCACTCACGATCAGGAAGAAGCCCTGCATATGTCGGATGACGTAGTGATCATGAGAGATGGTATGATCGAGCAGATCGGGTCGCCGCAAGATCTTTATGCCCGCCCGGTTAACCGCTTCGTTGGATCATTCCTTGGCGATTGCAATTTCATTTCGCGCAACGGAAAGGAATACGCGATACGTCCGGAGGCCACATATATTGGAGACGCCTCGAATGGTCGCGATCACATCCTTGACGGCGTGCTTTCTCAAATCGTTTTTTTGGGTGGTCGCGAAAAACTGACCGTCATGGTGGGCGACATGAACTTCACGGCCATCCGAAACGTGAGCAATACAAACGAACCTATCTTGCCAGGCTCGCCGATCCGTATCGGTTTTTCTTTACGTGACGCGACGGCCCTTGCAAAATGACCACCCCCCTTTAGATACATAAAATGTGAAGTATGAATTTATAAAATGGCGTTTGAAGACGCTGGCGGCAACGTCATACAACCAGCATCGCGGTTTTCTCACGTGAGTAACGCGCCAAGAACTGCCAGAGGAACATGATGGCACACGAAGCGCCCTGGCGTACGGAACCTGATTTTGCGCTCGCGCAATCGCTTTTCGATACCTTCCAAACTATTGGCTTTGACGGACGTGGCATTACGCGCGCCTCCTACGGCGAAGGCGAAGAGCGCGCGCACAACCATGTCCGCTCCGTTGCTGCCGATTTGGGTCTTGAAGTTCGTACCGATTGGGCGATGAATCTCTATGTGACCCTTCCCGGTCGCGATCGCAGCCTACCGGCCGTCATGACAGGCTCTCATCTGGACTCCGTTCCAGTGGGCGGCAATTTCGACGGCGCAGCAGGCGTCGCGGCTGGCCTGTCGGTTTTGTCCGGCTGGGTGCGCGAAGGCGCAACGCCTTCCCGCGACGTTACGCTGATGGCGATCCGCGCCGAAGAAAGCGCCTGGTTCCCTGTCTCCTACATAGGATCCAAGGCCGCGTTCGGACTACTTGATGCAGCCGCATTGCAGGCAAGGCGGACAGATACACGCCGTACCCTGGCCGAGCATATCGCTGAAGCAGGCGGAGACCCCGAAGCATTCAAACAGCCAGGCCTTGATCCAAAGCAGATCGATTGTTTCGTCGAATTGCATATCGAGCAAGGGCCGACGCTCATCGGGAAGAATGCACAAGTAGGGATCGTCACGGGCATTTGCGGCAGTTCACGCTATCGACACGCCGAGGTCCATGGCGTTTGGGCTCATTCGGGCGCTACTCCGCGAGCTTATCGCCATGACGCAGTCATCGGCGCTACACGTCTGGTCGAGCGCCTTCATCGCGAGTGGTTGGAAATCGAAGCCGATGGCGGAGAAATGACCTTGACATTCGGCGTCTTCCAAACTGATCCGACCCAGGCAGATTTCAGCACAATCGCAGGCAAGGTTGGTCTGTCGATTGATGTCCGTTCACGGTTTCCCGAACTTCTGAGCAAAATGAATGCGCGTATTCTTGATATCGCACAACAGATCGCCATGGATAATGACGTCGAAATCAAGCTCGGCCCCCATACCGGAAGCACACCGGCTCAGATGGATGACACAATTCTCAAAGATATCATGACACTGGCAAGAAATTCTGAAATTTCCGCGATTGCCATGCCTAGCGGAGCTGGTCATGATTCGGCGATTTTCGCCGACCTGGGCGTGCCTACGGCCATGTTGTTTGTACGTAACCAGAACGGAAGTCACAATCCGGATGAAGCCATGGATTTCGAGGATTTCAAGGCCGGCTCGAGACTATTGTCTCAAATTCTGGCTAACAGATCAGCTTGACGCAAAATTCATTTCGACTGGAACTAAGGAACTATGAAGCTTTCTCTTACAGGCGACAGCATTCTGTTTCGCCGACTAAATAGCGTGACTGACCCAACAATTTCTCCATTGTTCGATATCATTCGCAGATGCGACGTTTCTTTCACCAACCTTGAGTTGGTCCCCAACGATTTCGAAGGAGATCCGGCGCTCGACCATGGCGGCACGCATTTCGGCGCTCGGTCGTGGGTACTAGACGAACTCCAGAATGCAGGGTTCGATCTGTTTGCTGCCGCGACAAATCATAGTCTTGATTACGGTATCTCTGGTCTGCGTAAATCAATAGCTGAACTTGAGAAGCGGAACCTCTGCTACGCGGGCATTGGGGCGAATCTTGAAGAAGCACGGCGCCCGACTTACTTCACTCACCCCACCGGCACCGTGTCCATGATCTCCTGCGTCTCCACATTTGCTCGTGGACAGGAAGCCGCGCCTCAGACGACGATCATGGCCGGACGCCCGGGCGTCAATCCGCTTCATTTCAATACCGCACACCACGTCACTGGCGCCGAAATGGAGCAATTGCAGTCGATCTATTCACGTTTGGGACTTGCGCGTGATCGTGAGCAAAAGATTCAGCTTGGCTTCGCCTTTCCCGCACCCGAGAACACTCTCAGCTTCGGAAATACAACCTTCACATTAGCCGACGTGACACGCACGCATACGACAGCAAATGAAAGTGATATTAGCGATATTTGCAGGTGGGTGCGCGAAGCTCGGCTTGTTTCGGATACCGTTGTGGTGAGCTTGCATGCTCATGAAAGCGGATATAACACGGCTGGAGAGTTGGATGTTGAAATTCCGGCGCCCTTTCTATCTGTGTTCGCCCGCCGAGCGATCGACGAAGGTGCTGATGTCGTGGTTTGCCACGGACCACACTTGCTTCGCGGGATGGAAATCTACAAAGGCCATCCTATTTTTTACAGCCTTGGGAACTTTATTGGACAAAATGAGTTGGTCGAACGCCTTCCCGCGGAGTCGTATAGTGTTAATCGAGCGCCGTTAGATTTGACGCCTCATCAAGTTTATAAAAAGCGCAGCGAAAACGACCGTAAAGGTTTTCCATCCGATATTCGATTTTGGGAGACTGTTGTGCCAATATGCGATTTCTCTGGATCAAAATTAAACTCCATTGAAATCCTTCCCGTTTCCTTAAACTTGTGTCGAAACGCGCATACCCGCGGGCGCCCAGCACTCGCAACGGGCAGTGAAGCAAAAAAAATTATTGATAAGTTCACGACACTGTCATCGGGTTGCGAAGGTGTTTTTTCGCGAGAGAATGATCGCCTATTTTGGCGCCCAGACGCTTGATCCCAACGCTTTCAACTCCCGCGGGCGAGCAATAGACCCCGGAAGAAAATACCTTGTTTTTACAGATAAAATATCAATTTTCTTTAAATAACAAAAATATTTACAGGAATTCGCGTAGAATTACCCGAGCCCACTGAGTTGTCTGTGCATGGGCGAGGAGAGGCGAATCTGCGCATTCTGCCGAGCCTTGCTCCGTTTGTCGGAGAAAGCGACGCTGAGGCCCGAGATAAATTCGAAAGCTATCTGCGTTATCTTGATCACGGCGAAAGCCTGCGGGGGTTGTCATCATACGCCAGCTTGGGCATCGACCTGTCGGCATGGCCTGCTGATCGACCGATTGAACTGGATGACGTTGCGGAAACGAACAGTCATAAAAGCCGTCAGTCCTTGATTACCAGAAGCCCAAAAACCAGAGGCAACAGGAGGCGCCAAGTTAGGAGCCTCTCGTCCGCCATTGAAAAATTCAACTCGCGAGCCTCCGTTAAAGGCGTTCCTCCTCAATGAAAATCTCGTGACTTATTCAATGACACAGCTCGTCTTCCATTAGTTTCTGCAGATTTTTTCTTCCCATCGCTGTATAGTGCTACATCCAGCAACATATGAGACAGATCGGTCAGTTCTAATGTGACAAGATGCACGACGTCTCCTTCACGCTGAATGCGCCCTCTCGCCGCAATCATAGACGCGGACAGGATGATCGGGCGGTATTTCTCAAAAATATCCGGCCATATTACCAAATTGGCGATGCCTGTTTCGTCTTCCAGTGTAAGAAAACAAACCCCCTCTCCCGATCCTGGTCGCTGACGTACCAGCACCAGCCCGGCCACTTCTGCGCGCTTGCCATCGCGGGACCCCATGGCTATCCCGCAGGTCACAATCTCCCTCTCCCGAAGACTCTGCCGCAGGAACGACACCGGATGCGCTCGCAGGCTGAGGCCCACATGGCTGTAGTCTCCGGCCACCTCGGCGCCATCAGTCATCGGTGCAAGCGTCATGACTGGTTCATCAACCTCCCGCACTTGCTTCGCCGCTTCGAAGAGCGGTAACGGCTCGTCGCGCAATCCTTTGATCATCCATAACGCTTCGCGCCGAGCCAACCCGAGAGACGGCCTGAAAGCATCAGCCTCCGCCAGGCAGATCAGCGCCTCCTGCGACGCCCCTGCCCGACGCCAGAGATCATCGATCGAGGCGAACCGCCGACGCATACGCGCCGCGATGATCGCTGATACATGGACATTGGACAGGCCCTTGACCAGACTCATCCCCAACCGCACGGCAAAGCGACCATTGCCGTCCTTTTCGCCCTCCAACGTGCAGTCCCAGCGGGAATCGTTGATGCAGACAGGCCGAACTTCGACGCCGTGCTCACGCGCATCCCGCACGAGTTGCGCGGGCGCATAGAACCCCATGGGCTGGGAATTAAGTAACGAGACCAGAAACACATCAGGATGGTGACATTTCAGCCAGCTCGACGCATAGGCCAGAATAGCAAAGCTTGCTGCATGACTTTCAGGAAAACCGTAAGATCCAAACCCTTCGAGTTGCCGACAGATCCGTTCCGCGAAGTCCGATGGGTATCCCTTACGCGCCATGCCCTCCATCAGCCGTGTCTGGAATTGCGAGATCGTATCGGTGTTCTTGAAGGTCGCCATCGCTCTTCGCAACCCGTCCGCCTCAGCGGCTGTGAACCCCGCACAGACCATCGCCACCTGCATAACCTGCTCTTGAAACAGCGGCACCCCAAGCGTGCGCTTGAGCACCTCCCTCAATTCCGGCGTCGGATAATCTTCAGCCTCCTTCCCTTCCCGGCGACGTAAATAAGGATGCACCATGTCGCCTTGTATGGGTCCTGGGCGAACGATCGCCACCTCAACCACCAGATCATAAAAAGTCCGGGGTTTGAGCCTCGGCAGCATCGACATCTGGGCACGAGATTCAATCTGAAACACGCCGATCGTATCAGCCTTGCAGATCATGGCGTAGGTGCGCGGATCCTCCGCCGGAATGGTCTGGAGCGTGAGATGCTGGCCTTTATGCTCGGCCAACAGGTCCAGCCCCCTCTTCATGCAGGTGAGCATCCCAAGAGCGAGGACATCGACTTTCATGAATTTCAGCGCGTCGATATCATCCTTATCCCACTCGATGATCTGGCGATCATCCATAGATGCAGGTTCGATCGGTGCCAGCTCGTCCAGCCTGTCGCGCGTCAGCACGAACCCGCCAGGATGCTGCGAAAGATGACGCGGCGCCCCGATCAGACTCTGCGCCAGTTCAAGTGTCAGACGGACACGTCGGTCGGTCAGATCGATGCCTGCAACAGAGGATTGCTCGATACCTACCTTGCGTGACCAGCCCCATATCTGCTTGCTGAGCAAAGCGATTACATCCTCGGGCAAGCCCATGACCTTGCCAACGTCACGCAACGCCCCCCTGGCTCGGTAGCGAATCACCACAGCCGCCAAGGCGGCGCGATCCCGACCATAATGGTCATAGACCCACTGGATGATTTCCTCGCGACGGGCATGCTCAAAATCGACGTCAATATCGGGCGGCTCTCTCCGTTCCTCAGAGATAAATCGCTCAAACAGAAGTGAGGTAGTCGAAGGATCGATCGCCGTAATGCCCAGCACAAAACACACCGCGCTGTTGGCGGCCGATCCTCGTCCCTGACAGAGGATATCGCGGCGTCTGGCCTCCCGAACGATCGAATGCACAGTCAGGAAATAGGGCGCGTAGTCCATACGCCCTATCAAAGCCAACTCATGATCGAGACTCTGCTTCACACCTGACGGAATGCTCTCGCCATAGATTTTTCGCGCAGCGCGCCAGGTCAAGTATTCCAGCGCCTGCTGCGGCATCTGGCCGGGCGTTTCGATCTCGTCTGGATATTGATAGGCCAGATCATCAAGACTGAACCGGCAGCGCGTGACGATTTCCATCGTGCGATCGACTGCTTCCGGGTAACGAGAGAACAACCTTGCCATTTCTCCGGGCGGCTTGAGATAGCGGTCCGCGTAGCGCTCACGCGCAAAGCCGGCGTTCTCGATGGTGGTGTTGTGTCGCACGCAAGTGACTACATCCTGCAGAATGCGCCGATCGTAAGTATGAAACAGCACATCGTTGGTGACGACGGTTTTTACGTTCTGAACGTGCGCCAGATTGGCCAGCTCGTAGAGCCGCATCTGGTCGTTTGGGCGCCGCCGCAACGTCAGAGCCATATAGGCGCGATCGCCAAATGTCGTACGCAGGCGACGCAGGTTTTCCGCGCACTCGTCATCCGCGATCTCAGGAGTCAGCACGACGAGCAGCCCCTCATTCCATTCGCCGAGATCGCGCCAGTGCAGGCTACATTTTCCTTTACCCGCACGAGCCTTGCCGATCGACAACAGCCGACACAGCCTCCCATAAGCAGCCCGGTCTGTCGGATAGACCAGAACGGGCGGGCCATCTTCGAGATCGAGCCGACATCCCACGACCAAACGAACGCCGACGCTCTTGGCGGCAACGTGAGCCTGAACCATTCCGGCCAGAGAATTGCGATCACAGACGCCCAGCGCTGCGAACCCGAGCGCCTTCGCCTGTTCAAATAATTCGATCGGAGAGGACACACCCCGCAGAAACGAAAAGTAGGTCGTGACCTGCAATTCGGCGTAGCTGCGGCAGGCGTCCATCATCCAAAGATGCCGTGAATGAACCAGTTTTGCGAACCGGTTTCTCCATGCTCACCATCACCTGCACGGTAAAGCCAGAACCGTTCGCCGTTCGTATCCTCCACACGGAAGTAGTCCCTGACTACCGTCCGTTCCGCGTCTCGGCTCCACCACTCCCCGAACACGCGCTCCGGCCCGTCGGCGCATTTCACCTTGCGCCGGATCCCCCGCCAGATGAAGAACCGTGGTGGTTGATCTGGCAATTCCGCCACCGCCTGCACTACTTCGGGTTTTGACAGCAGCCGGGTCGGGCGCGGCCACTGATCGGGCCAGCGAGAAGCATCAGTGACCGGAGCAAGAGGCGGCACGCGCTGAACCGAGCGTTCAGGCACGTCGCTTTCCAACGGAACGACACGATAGAGCGCATCGCTACCCAGCCGGTTGACCAGCGTGTCGATCAACCCCGAAAGATCGGCCGTCGGTTCCTCGGTCAATGCCGACACCCGTTGCCGCTGCTCGATCGGCTCAGCCTGCGCCGCGAAAAGCTCCATTCTTTCGATCCCGAAACCGGGCTCTATGGTCTCGATCCGTTCGCTGAGCAAACGGGTCAGGTATTTCGAATCACGAACCGGTCGGGCAAGAGTCACACGCACCACCTGCATGGCGCTATCGACGCGATGCAGCATCAGGTCCAGTCGCCTGGCTCCGAGCCCGCGCTTCTCCAGTTCGACGCAGAGCAGGGGCGCCAACAACCCAACATAACGAGCAATGGTCTCCGCAGCCGCAATGGGTTCCGCGAAATTACGCGACACCATAACAGGATCGACCGGACGGATCGGGTGGATCGGCTCTCCTACCCGTCCGTAAGCCTGATCCAGCCTTCGGACGAGGCCGTCGCCAAAACGCAAAGTCAGCGGCGCGCGAGGGGCATTTTCCAGATCGCGTATCCGCGTCAGACCCAGATCGGTCAGACCAGACACCGTCTCCGACGGCAGTCGCAGGACCCCGACAGGCAAACCCGACAGGGCCTTCGCGCAATTGCCCGGGTCCACCACCACGACCGCGTCCTTGGTGGTGCGCGCCACAGCGAACGCCGTTCCCAGAGTATCGGCGACAACCGCTCGGGCCGTAAAGCCGGCGCCCTGAAGGCGATGAACGACATCGCGCAGCATCGCAGCTTCACCGCCATGAAGATGATCTGTCCCGGTGGTCTCCAGCACCAGCCCGTCCTGACCGTCAACCGCCACAATCGGCGCCACTCGCTGCTGAAGCCATAACGCCAGTCTTTCAAGAGCCTCGCGGTCTGCGTCAGGGCGGGCGTCCATGACTACCAAACCGGGAAAGAGCGCTTGCGCCTTGGCGATCGGCATGCCGACAGAAAGGCCAATCTTGCGACCTGCGAGATCGACTGCCAGCGCTACACGCCGACTGCCGTCGCGACCGGCAAGAAGCAGCGGAACATCGCTGGGAGGCGCTGCGTCCCCCAGTTCCCGGCGCAACCGGTCAGTAGCCCAGAGCGGCAACCACACCGATACGATGCGCTGGCGGGGTCGGAGCGCCAGCAATCCGCAGTCCTGCCGGTCCATCGCCTGCCTCCACTTCAAAAACGCCGCTTTCGCCCGAACGAGTCCGGATCAATTCTAACAACCAGCGGCTCTGTCCTACGCCCTGCACTGGCAGCTCTGCCGACGGCATGGCGGATACACGCCAGCGCGTAGACGACGCCGTCGGCTTGCCGAAATCCGCTCCATTGGCCAGACGGGGCCAGCGGCGAATGGCGATGCCGAGCGCCCCACCGCTCTCAGCGGCGAGTTGCAGTCGCCGCGACGCCGTCATAGTCAGACGTCCGACCTCCGCCACGACAGCACTCAGGCCCCCGTGGCGAAGCCCCTCTTCAAAACAGGCAAGCCCATCTGCGTCCGACTCCACCTCGACGAACACGACCCGCGTCGGGGGCAACCCCGCCTGTTGCAAGGATGGCGCAAACAGATCAGCTTTTTTGGCGATCCACAGAACCTGCCCCCCCGTAAGAGCAGCAAGTCCTGCCGAAAAACGTGCAGCCACGGCAGCATTAACCGCATCATCGCCGCCTCCCGCCACCTCGTGCAAAGCTCCCAAGGGTAGCCCGCCACCCGGCAGCTTCTGGTCGATCTCCGGCACCCCGAGCGGCGCCGCGGCCTTCCTGTGGCCCAGCCGCCCCTCCATTCGGCGTATTTTTTCACGCAGGGCATCCAGCGGGGGCGGCGTGACAGGGGCAGCCATATCAAGGGTCCATCAGTCTTTCCGGCAGGGTTGCCTAGTGTTCTCTTTTTGTTCCATTCCAGATGGAAGAGTCAATGCGAAACGCGAGGAGCCTTCTCCAGACGAGCAGTCCTGCAGGAAAGATCGAAGAGCTGCGGGGCCATAGACTGAGTGACCGATTTCAGACGCAGCAGACGTTGATTAATGACGCCCTCGGGCATTCTCGTCGTGCCGCATGGCCAGAGCTGCGTTCATGGCTCCCAGGATCGCGGTAGAGCCACATCAAACAGCTTTAGTAAGCGGGCGCGCCCTGGCGACTCTGGTATGGGCAAGCGTCTTGAGTGATGGACGAAATCGAAAACGCTCTCGGGCTTGCTGCCCCATTCGCACATTACCGCTTCAATTATTTTTATTCCTAAAGAACATGAATAATAAGAAGGTTTTCTTAATCATTGCCCCCCTCACCAAAGCTTGACGCAATGCCTGAGCGCCCGCGGCAGACGACGACGCATCGCCATCACGAAATTTCGCAAGCTGGATGCTGCGTTCCAATGCACCAAATATGAGGTCGCAATTTTTTCTTGATCGTGGTCCATCCGTAGTTTTCTGCATCCCAGTGTATAGGATTCTGACGCTTACCGTTCGACTAGATTGCCGCAGTGCCCCCTCTCGCACCCGGAATCCCAAGCGTAGAAATTGAGAAGAAAAATCGATCTCGCCACTGAGCAGGAAGCTCTCGCAGACCGCAAAGCAAAGTCACGAACCACCGGAAACGCCCCCACCAAACACAAAAAAATAAATTATTTACGAATAAAAATTATGAATTTTCGAAAATATTATTGAATTATATTTTTAATACTTTATTTTATTGCTTTTTTCATCTACTCCCTGAATGCATTATCTCTTTCGATCGATTTATGCCAGTTAATAGCGACATCGAACTCCGGACTTTCAAAAGGAAGAGGCGCAGACGAAAGATCGAAATTGCTCTTCAAATATCGCGCGACAACAGAGGGAACGTTACACAAAAAAGGCGTTCCCCTTATCACGAATGGAAGCGTCGAAAATCGCTGCAACGTTGAAATAATTTTTCGTGATGCCCCCATTTCCGAGAGCATCCTTTCTGTTAATCCATGCGCATAACCCCTTGGCGAAACCAGAAGATTTCGAAACGAAAGAT
The DNA here is from genome assembly GCF_002153745.1 of Acetobacter sp. DsW_063. GTDB lineage: Bacteria > Pseudomonadota > Alphaproteobacteria > Acetobacterales > Acetobacteraceae > Acetobacter. The sequence continues at coordinate 64,677 of NZ_JOPL01000040.1, forward strand.
ATCTATCGAGAGATGAAGATTCTGTGTAACCAAAAGATTGCGCATTGAAGAGTGTCACAAAATGATCGCGATACAGATGTGTGCAGGAATGGTGCGACTCATGCGACTCCACAATCGCCGCGATGGTCAGGTCGGCATCCTCCCTGTGAAAGGCATCACCGATTTTTTGATAGTTTACGTTAATAACATGCAACGTAAGACCGGACGCTTCTGATGCAAAATATGTCAGGAAACCGGACAACGGGAGCATTTCAAGAGGTGCTGTCATGTTAACTGGCGTGGGGTATTTGAAGGCGGTTGAGGGTTTTTTTAGGTGTG
>NZ_JOPL01000041.1 GCF_002153745.1 Acetobacter sp. DsW_063
GCGTTGGGCGTTGGGCGTTGGGCGTTGGGCGTTGGGCGTTGGGCGTTGAGGTGTCGCGAATGACCGGGGGCGTCAAGCGCCAACGAAGTTCATCCCATATAAGATTTTGGAGCGAGAGGCTCGTCGGACCGAAAGCCGGTCATGCTTATAGCAATATCTGCCGAGCGGATGGAACGCGGGCCTGCTTAACTGCCTTCGCCACGGAGGACCCCATGACCGAAGCCGCTCGCGGACAGTATCAGACAAGGATGCGGCGCGTGCTCGACCACATCGACCGTCATCTGGACGACGATCTGAGCCTTGATGCGCTGAGCGCTGTCGCCGCTTTCTCGAAACACCACTTCCACCGCCAGTTCGCGGCGACCTTCGGCCTCTCCACCCATCGCTACGTCCAACTCGCCCGAATGCGGCGGGCTTCGCACCATCTGGCGTTTCATACCGCGGCGAGCGTCACAGAAATCGCACTGGACGCCGGATATCAGACCCCGGATGCTTTCGCTCGCGCTTTCAGGCAGCGATTCAGCCAGTCGCCCACCGATTTTCGAAAAGCTCCGGACTGGAAAACGTGGCGTGCGGCCTTTGACCCATTCATCGACGCAAGGAGCCAGAATATGGCGAATTACACTCTGAGCGACGTCGTTATCCGCGATTTTCCTTCCACTGCAGTCGCCGTCATGACCCATCTGGGCGATCCCCACGGCATTCCCGACACGATCAGGCGGTTCGTCACGTGGCGCCGATCCGTGGGATTGGGAAAGGCGATGAGCGACACTTTTACGATATTCTATTGCGACCCTCAAAGAACGCCACCGAACCAGTTTCGCCTCGGCTTATGCGCCGCAACGACCGGGCCGATCCCGTCCAACGATGATCGTGTGACGTCGGCTCTGATTCCTGGAGGGCGTTGCGCCGTCTTGCGCGTCATCGGGAGCAGCGACGACCTAGAGAATCCGGCGACTTTTCTCTACCGGGACTGGCTACCCGGCAGTGGAGAAGAATTGCGCGACTTTCCCCTGTTTTGCCAACGCGTCACGTTTTATCCCGATGCGCCAGAAAATGAGACCGTGACGGACGTGTTCCTCCCTCTCGTTTGAAGGGTGGCGATTGGATGACGGGGTAATCAGGTCGCTATTCTCACGCGACACCAGTATTGCCTCTCCTGAAGACTACACGGCCACTGTAGTGAACTCCGCACATCGTCCGTGCAACGAACGCTCAGTCGGAAGAATTGAAACGATTTCGAAAAGAACTCCAGCTGTATCTTGCCGTTTCAGAAGCACGACGCCCCGCCGAGATCGCGGCCTTGCGCCGCATTCGTGCAGTGGTTCGATCGGATTTTGAAAGGCTTTCTTATGCTGAAGACTCAGTACATCGCCCTCGGCGCCGTCTGCGGACTCGCGTTTTCCGCCGTCGGAGCCGCACACGCGCAGAGCGCAGCTGCGCAGCTTCCAGCGGGCACAGTCCTCTCCACGCAGCCTGCGGGCAGCGTGCCCGTGACGGCTCCTACCGACCCTGCTTCCAATCTGGCGACGAAAGGAACGCAGATCGTGAAGGGGGTCACCGGCAGCACAACCAGCGCAACGCCTGGGGCTCTGGATGAAAACGGCCTCCCGTCCCTGTCTTCCGCGAGCACTGGCAACGTGACCGGTTTGCTCTCCTATTGCATCAGCAAAAAACTGGTGAACAGCACGACCGCACGCAGCACGGCGCGCAACCTTGCGAAGCGTGACGACGTAAAGAACGACCAGGGGTACTCGATCGGTGGCCAAGGTCTGCTGCAGAATGGTTCCAGCACGCCGTTCGACATCTCCACGCTCAACAAGTCGAAGCGCGTGGAGCTGTGCAGCGATCTGGTGAAGAAGGGCCAATCGCTCTCTGACTGACGCCTCCCGCCGGGGTAAAAGTCGCGCTCGCTGGCGCCAGGCCGCGCAAGAACGTGATGCAGCCGACTTAGACGCCCCAGCGTTCAACTCAGAAAAAGGTGACAACAGGGGGCGGTCTCGCAGAATGACCGCTCCCTGTTGTAACGCTATCAGGACATTTTATCAGCCAATGTCGTTCCGGGTGAGCATAACAAAAAAAGATATTGTTCGTTTTAGGGACGAAAATTGCGTTGAAACTCAAAACGATTTTTCCGAACCAGATGTGGATATACAGCCTCCGTCATGATGCTTTTGTGAAGCAAGTTTCCCGCGATGCGGCGAACCGCATGCCCCCAAACGTTTTTTCCGAAAACTTTATCCGCAGACAATGACTCAGGAACAGGCTTCATCTCGCTGTGATAGCAAGCTGTTCAATCTGAAAAAATTGATCCACCCGTCACGATGCAGTTCTACGCAATTCGCGCCGCCACGCCGAAATCCCGATGACGAGCGCCCCATCCCTGCAAACCGAGCGCCATGTCGCCGCTGTAAAAATTCCGTTCGCACTTCTCAAACAACGCAAAGCCGCCATACGCCTTCATCGCCACTACGCTACCAGACGTAGTCGCTCGCGAATTTGCCACCCTGCGTTCCCATCCCGCAGCAAGCCCAAACCCGCTATTCCTCCTCCGCCATCGGCAAATTCGGCGTCCCGTGCCCTCCGGGGCGCATCGTCCATAACCGCCGCCCGGTCCACGCAGAATCCGAAAGAACGCGCATATGCGCTCCCTCCAGCCACACGGCCTGCGCCCCCTCCCGCCAAACCGTGAAACGGTCGATGGCGCGCACGCCGGGACAGGATGCGCGCGCAGGGCTGACCGTGACGAACAGATCCATGCCGACGCACAGCGACGCAGGCAATGTGACGGCGCCATCGCTGTTGTCCTCAACGCGTAGCAGGACCGAGCGCCCGCCCCGTGTGAAAACGCAGACGCCCGACGCGCCGTCCTCTCCGCATGTCGCCGCTCCATCCTGCGTTTGCCCTCCTGCCTGCGGCAGGTCGCCCAGAGGCAGCGCGAAAGCCTGTTTCCACGCTTCGCGTTCGACCCACGCGTCTCGCGAACGGCCTGCGACATAAAGTCTGCCGCCGTCGCGCACGCCAATCACACCGCCATCCGCCGCCACAACGATGTCGGGTGGCACGACCAGAAAAGGCGACAGACACCCGACCAGCATCGGCGCCAGCCCCAACAGGCGCCAGCGGCGCGACCAAAGACACAGCCAGCACAACCCCAGCAGAAATGCGGCGAGCCCCCACGCAGGCGTCAGTGGCGTCGCAATACGTGCGGCGGGCCACGCTGCGACCATACGAGCGAACCAGAGAATGACCGAGAGTCCCTCTCCCATAAAATGCAACGGCGCCGCCTCCAGATGCAGCGGCATGATTACGACCGCGATCAATCCGGCAGGCATTACCCACAGTGCTGTCAGCGGCACGGCGATCAGGTTCGCCAAAACGAAAAATGGCTGAATTTCACCGAAATGCGCCACCGACACCGGCAAAGTCGTCAATCCGGCCAGCAAACTGGTCAGGCCGAGCATCACGACGTGAACGAGCAGACGCCGTCCCAATCCACCATCGCCGTACAACCGCAGAAGCGGTTTGCGGAGTGTTTCATATCCCGCGATCAGAGCCATGACCGCCGCAATCGACATCTGAAACGGCGCGTTCAACAGCTCAGCAGGACCGGTAAGCAAAAGCACCGCCGCCGCCGTGGCCAAGCCGCGCATTGAGGCGGCGCGCCTGCCGGTCAGAAGCGCCAGCACGACCAAACCCGCCATCACGAGACTGCGCAGCGCAGGCAAATGCATTCCTGTGAGAGCAACGTAAATCGCGCCGCCAAGCAATCCCGCTACTGCGGCGATCTCTTTGCATGGCAGACGGAGCGCGGCCCACTCCCACAAAGCCAGACCGGTTCGGACCGCCGCCATGATCAGACCGATAACGATTCCAAGATGAAGCCCCGCCACCGCCAAAAGATGCGCAAGCCCCGACGCAGCGAACGCCCCCCGATCAGCGGCGGGTATAGCGCTGGAAAGCCCCACAAGCACCGTCGCCGCGATTGCGCCTCGCGCGTCTGGCAGCACGGCACGTATCCGAGCGGCGATGATCTCTCGCACGGTTTCCAGGGACGACGCCGCCGAAACGCCCTCACCAGAGAGAGACAACCGCCCGATGGCCGCGTCCGTCGTTTTGCGGTCCATCGCGCCGCCGCCTGCGGTCACCGTATGCGCTGCGCGGCTCTCTACGGACGGGTCATCTGAAAACCCTGTGTCCTCTGCAACGCCTTTCTCCACCGGACCCAGGGCTCGCCCTCCCCCTGCAAGGCCGGAGAACCAGGCCTCCCGCTGCTGATCGCGCATACCAGGAAGCGCCGGAAACGGCGGCGGACGCAAAAGCGCCCGCACCCTTATCTGATCTCCGGGAGCGAGGACCGCCACGTCGTCGCCCCGCAATCGTATCCGTAACGAGCGCCGCAAGGGGAGCATCCCTTCATCTTGCGGAGTCTCGAACAGCGCGCGCCCAAGCGTAACTCGGCGTAGAGACGGGTCGGCTGAATCTCCAGAACGCGGGGCCAGCGTGTCCACAGCGTCCACTCGCCCGGTCACATAAACTGCCCGGCGAGGCAATTCCGGCACAGGCGGCTGGCGATGCGCACTTGACCATGCCGCGAGAAAACCGATCGAAATCGACAGCGCCGCCGCCCCCGGCAACCGCGCCTCCAGCCGCCTCCAACCCGCCGCAAGCAGCGCGACGCCCATTGCCGCCGCCACCAGAGCCGCCCAAGGCGTAGGCTCCTCGCGCGGCCCCAAATAGAGCAACACCCCAATGGCCATGCCAACGGGAAGCCAGAGCGGCAACCTGTGTCGTTCCGAGAGGAGAAAAAGAAAAAGGCGGCTCAACGACGCCGCCTCACTTGCAGTAGAGCGGCGCCTCGAGCGCCACATCGCACTTTTTTTTAGAACGGCACAGCGGCAGGCTACGAGGACTCAGGAGAGTGGCCGCCCCTCCGCCGCCCCAAAAAACACGTAGTGCATGAAGGGATCGTTTTCATACCCGGCGAGGTCCGGGTTGGCGGCGATGTACGCCTTGCCGTTGAAAGCCGCGTTCGGCTGACGCCCTTCCCGAAATCCACTCTCCCTGTAGTGGGACGCCGGGTCGACCCCCGCCTGATTTACGTCGGGATAAGCATCAAGGTACCACTGCGCATCGAAATACAGGGCCTCACGCACTGCAGGGACACGAGCGGCAACCTCAACAGCCACCACTTCTTCAATTGTCTTCGCCCTGACTGGCGAGGATTTCCGTTTCGAAAACGCACTAATCTTCTTCGCAGGCGCTGCAACGACACGAGCTTTCGGCGTCGAGCGCGTGGGAGTTGCTTTGACTGCAGCGGCCTTGCCGGAAGACGTGCTCGCTTTAACTCGGATCACGCCTCAATCTCCCTGATAGTTTCCTGAACATCCGCGCCCGAATATCCTAGAGACTGATCGGAAATACAATGCCACAAAACCGCATCGCGCCCTAAAAATTTGCCTCGCGACGATGATCGACTAACAAAAGGGACTGCCGCCGCTTTTGGCCCAGAGGATGTATCTTTTTGTCCAAACGACCCACCCAACGTTTCGTCTGCCAGTCATGCGGCGCCGTCTATCCAAAGTGGTCAGGCAGGTGCGACGCCTGTGGCGAGTGGAACACCATCGTCGAGGAGACGGTGGAGCCCACCGCTGCCGCATCCAGAAGACGCGCCACAAAAACCGGGATCAGCCTTGAGGGGCTGACGGGCTCCGCATCGCCGCCTCCAAGACGGGCGACGGGCATCGACGAACTGGACCGGGTTCTGGGCGGCGGTCTTGTCGCCGCGTCCGTCGTGCTCGTCGGAGGCGATCCCGGCATCGGCAAATCGACTCTGCTGTTACAAACGGCGTGCCGCCTCGCGCTCGGCGGACAACGCGTCATCTACATCTCGGGCGAAGAAGCAATCGACCAGATCCGCATGCGCGCGCAACGGCTGGAGCTTGAGGCGCCCGCCCTGCAACTTGCCGCCTCCATCAACGTGTCGGACATCGTCTCAACACTCGAAAATGAATCGGACGTCGCGCTTGTCGTCATAGATTCGATTCAGACGATGTGGCTGGACACCGTCGACAGCGCGCCCGGCTCGGTCGCGCAGGTCCGCGCCTGTTCGTTCGAACTGATACGCCTCGCCAAAAAGCGTGGCTTCAGCCTTGTGCTCGTCGGCCACGTCACGAAGGACGGCGCGCTGGCGGGACCACGCGTGATGGAGCACATGGTCGACGCAGTCATGTATTTCGAAGGCGACCGCGGGCATCAGTTCCGCATCCTGCGCGCAGCCAAGAACCGTTTTGGCGCCACGGACGAAATCGGCGTGTTCGCGATGACGGATCGAGGGCTGGTTGAAGTTCCCAACCCCTCTGCCCTGTTTCTTGCCGAACGACGCGGTAATATCGCAGGCTCCGCTGTTTTCGCCGGACTGGAGGGCACGCGTCCCGTATTGCTGGAGGTTCAGGCTCTGCTCTCGCCAAAGGCTGGCGACAACGCCCCACGCCGGGCAGTGATCGGCTGGGATACGGGACGTCTCGCCATGCTGCTCGCGGTGCTTGAGACTCGATGCGGGCTCAAACTTTCGACAATGGACGTTTACCTCAACTTCGCGGGCGGTCTGCGCGTCACGGAACCTGCCGCTGATCTCGCGGTCGCCGCCGCGTTGATATCTGCAGCGACCGGGCAGCCAACGAGCGCCGGGTCGGTTTATTTCGGCGAGGTCGGCCTGTCAGGTGAAATCCGGCAGGTGCCGCAGGCTGACGCAAGACTGAAGGAAGCCCAGAAACTCGGGTTTGAACTGGCGGTGCTGCCTCGTCGCGTCGCGCGCGCCACGAGCGCGCGCGCCCGGCCGCCTGCAGGTCTTACGCTGAACGAACTCGGGCATTTGTCGGATTTGGTGGCTGAAATGGGGGCGAATGGAGCGGAGGCGGAGTAAGCGGGCTTTCGCCGACAATAATTCGCGACGGTATAAGCCGCGGTTGCATCAAAATCCTTAGAGCTGACGTCGGCCAGATGGTGATTTCAGATCGGCTCGGGCAACGCGGTGTATCAGTAGACGACGAGGAAAATACCTTCGACAGCCACGGCGATTGGAAACGATGCGGTTTCAAAACATAATTTAAAAAATCGGTCTATCGAAAAATTCAATCTCTTTGAGACGCCACTTAATAGTTTAGATCTATCGCAAGTGGAAAACATAATGCTCTGCAAGCGCTCTCCAATTGGGCATTCACAAGCAGAAAAAATTACAAAATCCATCTTTAATGCAAACACGCGCAATAAAAATCAAACGAGATGACGGCTACGACAAGGCGACCTTCAGTTTCTCTTCACCTTTTCCTTCGACAAAAAATTGCATTTCTCGCGAAACATCTATCATCGGCGGGTAAATATCCTCTGGAGTAGTCACTTACGCAGTTTCGGCGGCCGCCCTGACCAGAACGACGCCAACAACGACCCCGAAATATTGTGCCAGATTGAAAATACCGCGCCCGGCAACGCCGCGAGCGGAGAAAAATACAAGCGCCCCAGCGTCGCCGCCAGCCCGGAATTCTGCATCCCGACTTCCAGCGCCAGTGTTCGACAGACTGATTCGTCGAAGCCCAACAACCGCCCGCCCCAATAGCCGCCCAGAAGGCCAATGGCGTTGTGCGCGATCACGCCGACCAGAATGATCGGTCCCACAGACACAAGGGCAGGCCGCGTCAACGCAACGATGCAAGCGATGATAATCAGGATCGACGCCATCGCCACCAGCGGCAACGCAGGCTCGACGACACGCACGAGTTTCGGAGCCGCACGGTTCAGCACCAGCCCAAGCATGATCGGCGCAGCGACTATCGTCACGATGCTGCGGAACAAGCCCCAGCTATCCACAGCCACGTCGGCGGAGACATACAGCCGCGTCAATAGAGGCGTGGCGACAATTCCGACGAGCGTGGAAGCTGTGCTGATGCTGACAGAAAGCGCGACATCGCCCTTTGACAGATAGATCATCACATTCGACGCAGTGCCGCTGGCGACGCAACCGACAAGCACCATTCCCGCAGCCAACGCAGGCGGCATCGAGAGAATGTGCGCGATCCCCCACGCCGCCAAGGGCATGACGAGGTAATGCAGCCCCACGCCTGCCAGAACCGGCCACGGGCGGCGGGCGACGCGTGCAAAATCGGCAGGCGTCAGCGTCACCCCCATGGCGAACATGATGAACGCAAGCAGCGGCGTCACCGCCGGCGCCATCACAACGAAGGGACCTGACCACGTAATGGCGGCAAACGAAACCAGACAGGCCCAGACCGGAAAAAGACGCGTCAGCATCGACCGACGCCCATGGCGTTCATTGACTGCAACAGGCGCACCCCCAATCCCTCAGACAGGCGGCCAGGCGCGGAACGCTGGCGTTTGTTCGGCGCGGGCGGCAAGGCGCGCAACCGCTGGAAAAGACGCCGCCTGCACATACTCCGCTGCGACGTCCTGCGTAAAGCGCCAGGCGACGCCAACCGTGACGTCCGCCTGAGTGAAGCGTTCGCCCAGCGCCCAGCCCTCTCCCGCAGACCTCAGAGCTTTATCAAGGCCCGCATACGCCGCGAGCAACTGTCGCGTCACCCGATCGAGCCACGGCCTTGAACGCTCGGTTTCGGCGCGCAGATGCACCTCGTAGACGATCTGCACCGTCTTCTCGCAGGCCGCGAGGGCCAGACCCATCAGGTGAAGGCAACGGAGCCGTTCGGGCGCCGTGACAGGCAGCAGGCGTCGCTCCTCCGTTACAAGCGCCTCTCCATAATCAAGGATCAGCGACGATTCCATCAGCGTCGTTCCATCGTCGAGGATGAGCGTCGGCGCCTTCACGACCGGATTGATCTGACTGAATGCGTCGAAAGTCCGAATAACGGACACGGCTTCATGGTCAAACGATAGCCCCATCAGTTCGAACGAAATCGCCACCCGGCGCACGAACGGCGAGTCCAGCATACCGACAAGACGCATAAAAAGGCTCCGCTCCTGAAACGCCGCGATCCTTCCATTTTTGGGCGCCGCTGCAAAGTCCGGCGCCGGGATCACAGACACGCCTGCGGCGACTGAGAGTGGAGCGCACCGCATGCCTTCACTAAAGCGGAAGCGCTTCGGTTCGTGTCCACAAGAGCTGCTCTCAGCGAACCAAATCCTCACACCAGCACTCTCATGCGGGGCGACGTGAAGCTCGCCTTCGATGACGTTGTAGCACGCCACAGTTCTCTCAGAGCCGCCATCCAGGACGAGTAACGCGACGCGCGGCCGAGCCGAAGCGCTTAGCACGTAGTATTTAAGGAAATTTTCGTAATACGTCGGCGCGCATATCGAATTCCTGACGTAACGTCACACAAGCGCCATCTCGCGTATCAATGATGACAATATTTGTTTATTTCGAAATAATTCTAAATAATTTCACATACCCTCGACGCCGCGATAACAAGAAAATTTTCTCAACGTTGAGCTTATCGAAATTTCTATTCAAAAAAACAACCATTCAGTAATATACAAAGTAAATCAATCCCACACCACGTCGCCAAAGAGGTCCCCCGTCTAACGAATTTTAAATTTCGAAATCAAATCGAATCATGCGAATTTCTAATATCCTTTGAACCAATGTGCGTTATAAACGCGGCCGCCATTATGGCCGCCCGGAGACATCATTCCTTGGTCTGGAAACCCTGCCGACCAGCCGAAGCCAGACGCGGAGTTCGTGCAGGTGTTTTGCTGGTCATCATGTTCGCGGCCAGCGCCATCGTCACACGCTTTCTGTGCACTGACGACTCCGGCTATTCATCATTCTGGCCCGCCAACGCCGCGATGCTGGCCGCGATGCTGACGCTGCCCGCGCGACAAGCGGCCGCCGTTACCGTCGCGTGCGCCGCGATCAACTATTTCATCAACACTTACAGCGCTTACACCCCAGGCGAAGCTCTCCTGACCTGCCTGCTCAACATCGCCCAACCCATCGCAGCCGCGCCATTGACCCGCCGTTTTTGCGGAGCACGGACCGATCTGACGCACCCCCGACGCTTCGCGGCGTTCGCCGGGGTAGCCCTGTTTACCTCCGGGCTTGAGGCCGGTATCGGCGTCACGATCGAAACCTTGTTCCTGGATGATCCGGCAGCGCCTTTCGCCGAGTGGGCGCAGTGGACCTTCTGCGATGCTCTGGGCCTCACTCTCGCCACGTCGCCGCTGCTGCAACTGGCGCGTTCGTGCTCATCGAGGGGCGCTGCTTACCGGATGACGACCAACGCCTTGACGGGGCTGCTGCCATGTCTGGCGCTGACTATCCTCAGTTTTGTCTGGGCGCACTCACCCCTGTTCCTGTTTCTTTATCCGGCGCTCGCATGGCTGGCGTTTCGCGCCAGTCCCGCCGCAGTGCTGACCTCGATTTTTTTCGTCGCAATTCTGGCCTCTGCGTTCACCGCCCATGGCTTCGGCCCCATCGCCCGGCTGTCCCCGGATGGGCGCCTCATGCGGGAAGACATGCTTCAGCCATTCCTGTTCTCGCTCTTGCTGGCTGCAGTCCCTGTCAATAACGCCGTAAAGAGAATTCGTGAAAATACTCGTCGACTTTTGAGAATGAAGGAGCACCTTGAGTACATCGCGTCGCACGACGCCCTAACATCCACGATGAACCGAAAAACGTTCGAAACCGCCCTCAGACTGATGGTGACGAGCCGTATCCACGGCGTCCTTCTGTTCATCGACGTTGATAACTTCAAGGCCGTGAACGACAACCTTGGTCATCACGCTGGCGACGAGTTTCTCAGAGCGTTTTGCTCCAGAATTTCAAGGCTCACGCGAGACCGGCAAGGACGCGCCGGGCGCTTCGGAGGCGACGAATTCGCCCTGGTCGTGCCCGGAGAATTCTCCACGCAGCAACTCGACGCATTTTGCGAAACCATCTGCCAGGCGCTTCGGGAACCTTACAACATCGCTGGGGCCCTGCACGTCGTGACGGCGAGCATCGGCGCGGTGACGATGAGACCCGGAGGGCATTCGGCCGAGGTGTTGATGCGCAAGGCCGACACCGCCCTTTACACGACCAAGGCGTCCGGCCGGGACGGTTATACGCTGTTCGAGAAAATGATCGCGGCCGGGGAAGCGCCACCAGCCCTACAATACAGACGCGCGAGTGACCGGAACATCACCGCCTGAACGATCGCAGTCGTTTCCAGCCAGACGCGCAAAAATCCTCAAATCGTAAAATACTTCGCTTTTGGATTGAGGATCACCAACGCTGATGTCGATTGCTCAGGATGGAGTTGATACCCATCCGACAAAGAGACCCCGATGCGATCGGCGTTCAGCAGCTTGAGGATCGGCTCCTGATCCTCAAGTCTCGGGCAGGCCGGATATCCGAAAGAGTACCGCGACCCGCGATACCCCTGCCCCAGCAAAGCATCCATCTCACGCGCATCTTCGCCTGAGAACCCAAGTTCTGCGCGAATGCGTTTGTGCGTGTACTCCGCCATCGCCTCGGCGATCTCGACCGAAAGACCGTGCAGATACAGATAGTCCTGATAACGGTTTTTCTCGAACCAGTCGCGCGCCATATCGGACGCCTTCTGACCGACGGTCACGACCTGAAGGCCGATCACATCGCGCTCAGCATCGTCCACGTCGCGCACGAAATCGGCGATGCATTCACCGTCCGCGCGAGGCTGCCGCGGCATCAGGAATCGCGCGACTTCCGTCGCTCCGTCCTCCTCAAACAGGATCAGATCATTGCCTTGCCCGGCAGCTTTCCAATACCCGTAGGACGCGCGCGGACGAAGAATGTCGTCAGCCTCCGCCAAAGCCAACATCCGGCGAAGCACCGGGCGCAGTTCCTGCCGCGCCCACCCCAGAAACTCCTCCAAAGATCGGCCCTGTTTTCGGAACCCCCATTGGAACTGATACAGCGACCGTTCATTCAGGAACGGCAGAACCGCGTTCGTCTCGGCCTCGATAACCCGCGCGCCCCAGAACGGCGGCGTCACAACCGGTTCGCCCCGCGTTATGCCATGCCGGCGCTCCTGCGCCGCAGCAACGTCAACCGGGCCGAACCCGCGGGTCTCTGCGCTTTCCGGCGTTCGCTCGGTCCGGCGCGTGGACTTGCCCTCGCGTCGACGCGCAATCGCGGCGAGGTAATCGTCGAATTTGTCCTGCGCGATGTGATCCATCAGCGCCAGTCCGTCGAATGCGTCCCGCGCGTAGGCCACGCGCCCGCTCGTCCCGTAGGCGGCGACGCAATCTTCCTCGACATAGTTGCGCGTCAGCGCCGCGCCGCCGAGAATCACCGGAAGATCGAGGCCCTGACGGGATATCTCTTCGAGATTTTCCCTCATGATGACAGTCGATTTCACTAGAAGCCCGGACATGCCTATGGCGTTCGCACGCTCGGCGCGCGCTGATTCGATCATGTCGGCCACAGGCACCTTGATGCCCAGATTGATCACCCGGTACCCGTTGTTCGTCAGGATAATATCGACAAGGTTCTTGCCGATGTCATGCACGTCGCCCTTCACCGTCGCCAGCACGATGGTCCCGCGCGCTTGCCCCTCTAGCCGCTCCATATGCGGCTCCAGATAGGCGACCGCCGCTTTCATCGTCTCTGCAGACTGCAGCACGAACGGAAGCTGCATCTTGCCGGAGCCGAACAGCTCTCCGACCACTTTCATGCCGTCGAGCAGGACGGTGTTGATGATGTCCAGCGGCGGCATCTCGCGCATCGCCTCGGCCAGATCGTCCTCCAGGCCTTTGCGGTCGCCATCCACAATGCGGTCGCGAAGACGCTCCGGCGCGGTCTCCGCACGCTGCTTCTTGACGGCGTCCGCCGCTTTGCGTCCCGCGAATAGCTCCAGCAGGCGCTGAAGCGGGTCGTACCCCTCGGAGCGACGGTCGAATATCAGGTCTTCGGCGACCCGCACTTCTTCTTCCGCGATCATATGCAGCGGTCGGATTTTGGACACGTGCACGATCGCGCCAGTCATCCCCGCACGAACCGCGTGATCGAGGAACACGGAGTTCAGAACCGCGCGCGCCGCCGGATTCAGACCAAACGAAATGTTCGACAAACCCAGCACGATCTGGATGTCCGGAAACCGCTCGCGGATCAGACGGATGCCTTCCAGCGTCCACTGACCCAGTTTGCGATCGTCCTCCACACCCGTGGCGATGGTGAAGGTCAGCGGATCTATCAACAGGTCCGACTGCGGCAGACCGTATTTGTCGCACGCGAATTCGACGAGCCGCGTCGCGATACGCAGCTTGTCCTCCGGCGTCTTCGCCATACCCACTTCGTCGATGGTCAGCGCGACCACGGCGGCGCCGAATTTCTTGGCAAGCTTCATGCGCTCATGCGCAATGTGCTCGCCGTCCTCGAAGTTGATCGAGTTGATGATCGGCTTGCCGCCATGCAGCTTCAGCGCCGCCTCGATGACCGGCGTTTCGGTGGAATCGATCACAAGCGGTGCGTTCACCGACGACGTGAAACGCCGGATGACCTCGTTCATCTCCGCCTGCTCGTCACGCCCTACGAAGGCGGTGCAAACGTCGAGAGAGTTGGAGCCCTCCGCGACCTGCTCACGGCCGATCGCGACGCAGCCGTCCCAGTCGTGCGCTTCCTGAAGCTCGCGCCACTTCTTCGACCCGTTGGCGTTGCAGCGCTCGCCAATCGAAAAATACGCATTCTCCTGACGCAACGGCGTCTGGCTGTAGAGGCTGGCGACGGATGGCGTCCAGATCGGCTTACGCGGCGTGGGTGCGGGCCGATGACGTCCGGTTCCCTCAGCCCGGCGCCGGAGCATGGCGTCCAGTCCCGCGATGTGCGGCGTCGATGTGCCGCAGCATCCGCCAACGATGTTGAGGCCGTCCTCGACGACGAACCGTTCAACCCAGCTCGCCATCTCGTCTGGACCGAGGGGATAATGCGTCTTCCCGTCGACCAGTTCCGGCAGACCGGCGTTCGGCTGCACCGACAGCATGCCCGGCCAGTTCTGCGACAGCCATTTGACGTGTTCCGCCATCTCCTGCGGGCCGGTGGCGCAGTTAAGCCCGACCAGATCAACATCCAGGCTGTGGATGACAGTCGCCGCGGCGGCGATGTCGGGACCGACCAGCAGGGTCCCGGTCGTCTCGACCGTCACCTGCACGAAGATTGGCGTATCCGCGCCAAGCTCCGCCCGCGCAATCTTCATGCCGTTGACCGCCGCCTTGATCTGCAACGTGTCCTGACAGGTTTCGATCAGAACGGCGTCTACGCCACCCTCGATCAGCCCGCGTCCCTGCTCGGCAAGGCCGGCTTCCAGCGTGTCGTAATCGATATTGCCCAGCGAGGGCAGCTTGGTGCCCGGCCCGACGGAACCGATCACGTAACGATGACGATCATCGTCAAAGCTGTCCGCCGCCTCGCGCGCGAGCGTCGCGGCGATACGGTTGATCTCTCTCGCGCGGTCCTGCAATCCGAATTCGGCCAGCGTTATGGGCGAGCCACCAAAACTGTTGGTCTCGACCATGTCAGCGCCAGCTTCGTAGTATCCGCGATGAATCTCGCGAATCAGCTCCGGGCGAGACAGGTTCAAGATCTCGGTGCAGTTCTCCTGCCCCCAGTAGTCGCGCTCGGTGTCGAGATCGAGGACCTGCACGCGCGACCCCATGCCGCCATCACAAAGCAGCACCTGCTCGCGAAGGGCGTCCATCAGGCGGGGGCGTGGGGGTTTTGCCGCTGTCATTGGTCTCTATATAATACAGCCACGACGGTGTCGTCGCTTGGACGAAAGCGCGGGCGGCCCCGAACGGGCGGCCCGACGCCGGGGAGGCGGTTATCACAGAGGCCATCGACGCTGTCCAGAAAGAACGGCTCGGCGGGACGGAAGCACCGAAGGCGGCGCACCATGACTGAGTCTGATCGCAGATTGCCGCTGGATGTGATCGACGCCAACGACGTGGCGCAGATAGCGACCGGCCTACGCCGAGACATTGCTCTGGTCCACACAGCCGCCGAGACGCTGACAGGCGCAGGGACGGACTGGGCGGCGGCGCGACCATTGGGCGCAGTCGGGAGCAACCTTCGCTTCGCGGCGACCGACACGCATGGTGACGTTTCTGCTAACCAGCACGCCCCTGCATGCGTCTGTTGCAGCCCGCGGCGCGAAGCGACCAGAACGCTGCTCGCGCTGATCCAGGATCGCGCGCGAGGGCGTTGTGGTTTTTTTCGCCGCGTCGTCGTTGCTGTGCCAAATGACGCAGTCGAAACCGTCGCAAATGCTCTTCGCGCCGAGTCCGCTTTGCCGACGTTATTCGCGATTCGAACAGAGTCACGACCGTGAATGCGACGATATTCACGCCTCTGTGACGCACCGGCTGCGGGCACGACTGTCTCTTTACGCAATCTAAGTATCGAAACGTTATTGTTCATAACCTGCGCGCTTCGAAGCTGCGCCATCATAATATAAAGCGAGGCGAGTTCACGCTTTGTGTGGTAGAGGCAGTTGGTCCTCCGTTACGACGCGAAGGGCGAAGAGCAGTTTATGAGGACACTCCGTGGATCCAGTCGATCATGACTCCGGCGCATCAGACCGTGACCCCGCAGGTTCTGACGCTGGCGGCCACGCGGAGACCGGTCGCGAAGAACGACATCCCCCCGCATTCATTCGCCTCCGCGCCGTAATTGCCGCCGCCCATTTCCATGGGCTGGAACTGGACGTCCGCGATTTTGCGGCTGAACCAGGAGAGGCCAGCCCGTCGCCCGCTACGTTATGCCGTTGGCTCAACGAGCAGGGAGCCGTCGCCAAAGGCATGCGGCTGAAGTGGCGTTATCTGATCAAGATGACCAACTCGCCGCCCATCGTGCTTCTGTTCCGCGACGGATCCGCAGCGCTCATGATCAACGCGAGCGCCGATCAGGGCGTCGTCTGGCTGCGCGACCCGCTGCGTGGCGAAGGCGACCTGCCGGTTCCCGTCGACGAATTACGCCTGTCGCAAATCTGGACAGGCGACGCCTTGCTGATCAAGCGACGGCGCGATCAAAGCGAAGCCGACGCGCCGATCAACGCCTCGTGGCTGGCCAAGATGGTCCTGCGCGAAAAAAAATCGCTTCGCGACATCGCCATTGCGTCGATGACGCTCAGCATTCTCCAGATTTTCCCGCCGCTGATCGTCATGCAGGTTATCGACCGCGTGGTGAACAACCGCTCCATGGCGACGCTGGTGTCGATCACGGCGATTGTTCTGGTCCTGTCGTTCTACGAAGTTCTGTTGTCTTACGGACGCCGCGAACTGACGCTGGTTCTCACGACGCGCATCGATACAAGATTGTCCCTGCACCTGTTCAGCCGCCTGCTTGCTCTTCCGCTTGAATATTTCGAAAGACAACAAGCTGGCAACGTGATCGGGCGCGTTATGGCCATATATAAAGTCCGCGACTTTATGACCGGCAAGCTGATGAGCACATTCCTCGACATGTTTACGCTTGTCGTCATCCTGCCGTTTCTTTTCTACCTCAGTTCGACGCTGGCCTGGATGACCGTAGCCGCAGCCGGCTTGGTCGGCCTTCTGGTGGTGGTGTTCATGGGTCCCATCTCGCGGATCTACCAACATGTTGTGCGTTCGGAGATGGAGCGGTCGTCCGTAATGTATGAGACAGTGGCCGGCATCCGCACAATCAAAACATTGGCGCTGGAACCATCGCGCAAGCAGGAATGGGACGAAAAGACCGCCGACGTTGTGCGCTGGAAACTTGCCGCAGGGAGGATGTCGAACTGGCCCGCAACCCTGTCCATGCCGTTAGACATGTTTATCAACCGCGGCATCATTTTGGTCGGC
Organism: Acetobacter sp. DsW_063; assembly: GCF_002153745.1. Lineage (GTDB taxonomy): Bacteria > Pseudomonadota > Alphaproteobacteria > Acetobacterales > Acetobacteraceae > Acetobacter. The sequence continues at coordinate 16,813 of NZ_JOPL01000041.1, forward strand.
GCCTACCTCATTCTCACAGGCTCCAGCACTGTCGGCGTCGGCGCGCTTGTCGCGTTCATGATGCTGGGTGGACGTGTCGCGTCGCCGCTGGTCGGTCTTGCGAAGCTTCTCGAAGACCTGAACGAAGTACGCACGTCGCTTGGCGAGGCCGGGTCAGTGCTGAATCAACCGACCGAAACCAAGGCTCTCACCACTGGCATGCGGCCTCGGATAAAGGGCGCATTGTCATTCGTGGACGTGAATTTCAGCTATCCCGGCTCTACCGGAAAAGCGCTCGACGACGTAAATTTCGAAGTCCCCGCTGGCACCATGCTTGGTTTGGTAGGGCGCTCCGGCTCCGGAAAATCCACGATCACCCGCCTTCTGCAAGGCGTGAGCCGTTCGTATAACGGCTACCTCAAGCTCGACGGCGTCGATCTGCGCGAGATCAATCTGACCCATCTTCGCCGCTCCTTCGGCGTTGTGCTGCAAGACAATTTTCTGTTCCGCGGCACCATCCGCGAGAATATAACGGCCGGGCGGCCTGGCCTGACTATTGACGACGTCGTCCGCGCAGCTCGTCTGGCCGGCGCGGAAGAATTCATTGAGCGTATGCCTGCAGGCTACGAGACGTGGATCGAGGAAGGGTCGACCAACATCTCGGGCGGCCAGCGTCAGCGGCTTGCGATCGCGCGTGCGGTTATCTGCGACCCCAAGCTGCTCATCCTCGACGAGGCCACCTCGGCTCTCGATCCGGAAAGCGAGGCGTTGGTGAACGCCAACCTCGAACGCATCGGCGAGGGGCGCACTATGGTGATCGTCTCTCACCGTCTGTCCTCGCTTGTGAACTGCGACCAGATTCTGGTCATGGATCGCGGGCAGGTGATGGATATAGGGCCGCACGAGGTGCTGCTTGAGCGGTGCGCCATCTATCGCACGCTGTGGATGCAACAGAATCGCCACACGACCGGAAAACAGGGAGCGGATCGGACAGGACCCGCCCCGCTCATCGCCGAGGGAGACTGAAACATGTCCTCGCACGATATCGCCAAGACAGATCAGGACGGGACCCAGTCGCGCGACTTTCTGCCCCAGGTCAACGATCCTTATGCTCCCGGCGATCTGCCAGCAGCTCTGCTCGAATTCCACTCACCCAGCGCTGCGCTGGTCAACCTGCCGCCGACCGCGTCGGCTCAGTACCTAACCTGGATCATCGGCGCCCTCACCCTTTCTACCGTGCTGGTCATGGCCATCTTCCCGCTAGACCGGGTGGTGTCGTCACCAGGTCGTATTGCCTCAACGCAGCGCACGCTCGTGGTGCAGCCTTTGGAAACCTCCATCATTCGCAGTATCGAGGTACATGAAGGAGATTTTGTTCACAAAGGACAGGTTCTCGCCCGTCTTGACCCGACCATCAGCGACGCCGACATTCAGAATCTGCTCATCCAGACGCAAAGTTATAGCGCAGAAGTCGACCGGTTAACTGCCGAGTCACAAGGACGAACCTACGCGGTCGATCCGTCCAACCCATCCTCGACGCAGCAAGAAGCGACCTTCCTGCGCCGTAAGGCTGAGTTCGACGCCAAGACCCATGACTATGACGAACAGATCGCATCCGAAACCAGCGAACTGCAGGGATATGTCGCCAGTTCGGCGATGTACGCCGCACGAGCGAAGGTTGCGGCCGACGTGCATAACATGCGGGCGCGGCTGCAGGCCGATCAGGTCGGCAGCCGCCTGTCTACCCTCGGGGCGCAGAACGACCTGATGGAGATCGAGCGCTCCCAGATTTCTGCCCAGCAGCAGGCAGCGAGCACCCGGGGCAAGTTGAACGCGCTCGCCTCCGAGCGGGACGCCTATGTCGAAAACTGGAAAGCGTCCGTCTATCACGACCTCAGCGACGCGCAGCGTCACTTCGCGACCGCGCAGAGCGACTACGAAAAAGCCAAGCTGCGCAAGAATCTGACCACTTTGAAAAGCGGCGAGGACGCAATCGTTCTCACCATCGCCAAACTCTCTATCGGTTCGATCATGACCACCGGAACGGAGTTGATGACTCTGGTGCCGGTCGGAAGCGGGCTGGAGGTCGAAGCGACGCTGCGCGGTTCGGACGCCGGATTTGTCAGGCTGGGCGATAAGGCCCTGTTGAAATTCACGACCTTTCCCTACGCCCAGTATGGCGGAGCCGAAGCGACCGTTCGGGAAATCAGCGCGGATTCATTCTCGGCGCAGGACAAGCCATCGTCGAACGCCGGCGCCTCAGCCGCCGCACCGCCTGACCCTACCGGCTCGAGCCAGTCGTTCTACCGCGTAAGGCTACGGATCGACCGGTACACTCTGCACGGCGTGCCGACATTCTTCCACCCGCAACCTGGTATGCCCGTCACGGCCGACATTCAGGTCGGCAAGAGGACGATCATGCAGTTCCTGCTCAACAGCATCATGCCGCTGGTCTCCGACGGCATGCGCGAGCCCTGATCTTGTCGCGCCCCTCACCGGCCAACGCCCGGCGGGAGCGGCTGCGGCGCAATCCGCTGCGGGCTGCCCGCAACGCAGGACTCAAGGATCGCACCGTTTACGGTTTGGTTCGTCATCGCCTATGATTGCGGCGTTACCATCATCGTCTTCCGCCCCAACCCGGGAGGGCACGCTTGGGTTTTGTTGAGCGCCTTTTTGCCCGCCGCTCCAATAAAGCGCGGCTGGCTTATGGCCTTCGTCTTCTTGAAGACGGAGAGGCTGTCGACGGCGTGGCGGAGATCTCCGCCGTCGCGAGAGCGGGCGTTCCGGAAGCGCAGTTTCGGCTGGGACGAGCCTATCTCGAAGGCGTAGGCGCGACACGCGATCTGGTGGAGGGCGCTCGGTGGATGCGCCGCGCCTCCGAGGCCGGGTGGCTCGAGGCTCAGCTCATACTCGCGAATCTGTATCTGGCTGGGCTCCCGGACGCCGTAGAGACGGATGATTTCGGCCTCTCGGACGTATCGCGCGCCACCACCCGTAAGCCCGACTACGTCAAGGCGGCCCATTGGGCGCGGGAGGCCGCTGAAGCAGGCTCGACAGACGCGCAGGCGCTCTATGGCTATGTGCTGAGCACAGGTCCGGAGGGCTTACGCGATGTAGAAGCCGGACTCGACTGGTATCGCCGCGCGGCTGAAAACAATAGTCCGCAAGCCCACCTGGGTCTCGGCCTTGCCGGCATGCAAACTGCCGGAACGCCCGATGAACTTGCCGAGGTGATCGGCCATCTGCGTAAAGCCGCCGAAGCCGGACTTGGTTCCGCCCTGTATCTTATGGGCGTCTTCTCAGAACGCGGTTCCGGCGTGTCTCAAAATCTCGAGGCTGCCGCCGTTTATATGGAGAAAGCCGCCGAGCAGAATATCCGCTCGGCTCAGGCGCGCTTCGGCCTCATGCTGATCGCGGGTCAGGGCGTGAAGAAGAACCTGGCGCGCGGCGAAACGTGGCTGCGTCGTGCGGCTCTGGCGGGAGATATCGAAGCAGCCGCCCTGCTCGGTGATATGTACGCAAGAGGCGGCGAACTTCCGCCGAATTATCTTGAGGCGGCGAACTGGTACCATATGGCCGCGGCCGCGGGACATGCCGCGGCGGCTCGAGCGCTCGGACTATTGCATCTGACCGGCGCCGGCGTCCCGCGCGATCAGGAAGAAGCAGCCCGATGGTTCCGGATCGCCTCGGAGAGTGGCGACCAATCAAGCAGCGCTGACCTTGGCAATCTCATCCTGTCCGGTGTGGGTACGGAAGATGATCGTCTCGCAATGCGGGCGCGTTACGAGCAGGCCGCGTTGAATGGTGATCTTGTCGCCGCTTTCAATTTTGGCGTCTGCCTCGCGGAAGGCGTAGGGGCCGAACGAAACGATCGTGAAGCCGCAACGTGGATGCGCAAAGCAGCAGAAGGCGTCGTCAACGCACAATACTGGTACGGTCGCATGCTCCTTGAAGGACGGGGCGGCGTCACCGATCCGGTCGAAGGACGCGAATGGCTGCGCAAAGCTGCTGAAGCCGGTATGGTCGACGCAGAAGTCGCCTACGCACAGGTGCTTCTCGAAGGCCGGGGCGGACCGAGCGATCACGCCGCAGCCGCGCAGATGTTCGAACGCGCTGCCAAACGGCAGAACGTGCATTCGATGTTCGCACTCGGCGCAATTCTGGGCGGTGGTCACAACGTGCCGGAAGATCGGACGACGGCATATGAATGGTTCAGGAAAGCAGCCGAGCGAGGCCACCCGACCGCGCAACTTATGATGGGCCGCTATCTGGCTTTTGGCCTCGCCGGACGCTCAAACATCGCGGAAGCCCGCCGTTGGTATCGCAAGGCTGAAGCGCAGGGCGTCGTGCAGGCGAGCGCGGAACTGTCGCGCCTCGCCAATCTCTCGAACGCCAATTCCGCAACGCACGACAATGCGGCGGAGAAAGATTCGGCTGAGCAGGGCAGCGAAACCACGCCAGAGGGATCGGATGCTGCGTCGACCGGTCCCGCCCGCGTTCTGGGCTAAGCCCCCGCCGTCCTCTTGCCAAAATCGCCGCGCGCTCGCGCTTCCCGCCCTTTCGAACGGTCGAGCCAATCGACCGGCAGTCCCGACCCTGACCAAAGCGGCACAGTTGGCCTGATCAGCGCCGAGGATCGCGAAACATGGACGCGCTGGGCCAACGAGCAGGCGCAAGATTCGTTTCGACGCGGCGAGTCCAGCTGGCGTGCGGGGGATTACTTCACCGCGTTGAGTTGGCTCGAACGTGCGCACCGAATGGCGCCAGACAGTCCGAACGTCGCCTTTCTGCTCGCTGCCGCCCGACAAGCCAACGGATTGCCGGACGGCGCCGTCGACCTGCTGCGACGTCTGCTGGAAAAATTCGACTTCCGGGAAGGCTGGTCTCTCCTCAGCACAATATTGCTTGCCGCGGGGCGACCTGAGGACGCTGCGACGTCCCTATCCCGCGGGCTCTCGTCGCACGCCTGCGACGATCAGATGGCCTCTCTCGCCAATCGGGTAGCCAACGCGACCGCATCCATCGGCTGGTGCGGCCTGAACAGCGACGGTTCCATCCGATTGGGAGGAGACGCGCGCTCATACCTTGAGTCATCGCCCCCTCGAGGCTCGCGCGGGCGGACCAGAGGGACGACCGCCTCTCTGGAACGGCTGGCCGTGCGTATTGACGGCGAACCCGCACAGATAACGTCGCAAGGCGGCAAGATCACTCTTCGAAGTGCTTCCGAGAGCGTCATCTCCGCGCGCAAAATCACTGTTTATCTCGATGGGGCCCCGCTTCTAGGCTCGCCCCTCCGCCCCTCCGCCATCAACCGTGTTGAAGGACTGGTCCGGAGCGGCCCCGACGGCCTTCAGGGGTGGGCGTGGCTGCCGCACGATCTTGACAGACCACCAACGTTGAGCCTTCTGGACGCACGAAACGACAGGCTTCTATCGGTCTTCAGCCCGGACGTTTTTTCGACGGACGTCAGTTCGGACATCCCTCTGGCCCGATATCGGGAAATCCTGATTCCCTGGGACCAATGCCCCGACCATCCAGTTCGTGTGACGGGTCCCGATGGTCGAGATCTGGCGGGAAGCCCGCTCGATCCGGGTCTTGAACGCCGAGCCGCACGATGGGCGGCCAGGCAAGCGGCGCTCTGGAGTCCAGAAAAAGACGGAGTGACCGCCGATCTTCCCCCGCCTTTCCTGCCGATCCCGGTCGAAATGCGCCCCGCGGCGCAACGCCTGAAGCCCGCCCCTCTTCTGTCGGACAAGCCTCCGGCGGGGGAAACTCTCATCGTCGTCCCCGTTTACGGCGACGCCAAACGCACGAGAGCCTGCCTCGACAGTCTCATCGCCACGCTGCCCACGGCTCAGGGGAAAAATGCCGCCGTCCGCGTCGCGATCATCGAGGACGCATCCCCGGACGCGGAACTCGTCGCGATGTTGAATGAATTCGTCGCAGACCCACGTGTGACGGTCCTGCATAATTCGATCAATCTGGGCTTTCCGGGAAGCGCCAATGTCGGGTTGCGTCTGGCCCTGACACAACGCCCTGCCGGGCGCAGGCGCGCCACGGTCGGAGGCGGCGCCGACGTCGTTCTGCTCAACAGCGACACGCTAGTCACGGACGGGTGGCTTGAGGAACTGCGTCGCGTCGCACATTCGGCGCCGGACATTGGAACAGTGACGCCGCTTTCCAACGACGCGACGATCCTGTCCTACCCTACGCTTGCAGGCAGCCGTTCGCCGACCCTCGTCCAGACACGCTGGATGGCCGGACTGGCGCGGCAAGCGAACGGCGGCGACGCGGTCGATCTGCCCACGGCGCATGGTTTCTGCATGCTCATCCGCCACGACTGTCTGGCGGCGACAGGGCTGCTCCGCGCCGACCTGTTTGCACAGGGTTACGGCGAGGAAAACGATTTCTCGCTGAGAGCGCGCGCGCTCGGCTGGCGCAACGTCGCCGCCCCCGGTGCCTATGTCGCCCATGTCGGATCGGCGTCGTTCGGCGCGACGCGCGACGCTCTCCTACGCCGGAACCTCGCTTTGCTGAACCGGCTGCATCCGGGATACGAGGCGCTGGTTCGCACCCATGTCGCGCAGGATCCACTTTTCGGTGTCCGCCGCCGGATCGACTTACTGCGCTGGCGGCGGGGCTGGCGGACTGAATTTCCGCACCACAGAAAAAGGGACAGCGACGCGTCGCATCGCGCAGTCGTGTTCATCACCCACGATCATGGCGGAGGCGTCGAAAGGGTCGTCTCACAGCGGGCCCGGCGCATGCTGCGACAGGGCGTTCGGCCGATGATTGTCAAACCCGTCGAAGGCGGTTGTCGAGTCGAAGGGGTTTCCCCTGACGCTGAGGACCGACATCGCGCTCTGGATCCCGAAGCCGGGGTTTATCCAAATTTGCGGTTCCGTCTGCCGGAAGAGTGGACGAGCCTCCTGAATCTACTCGGCGGCGGCGAGATCGACCATGTCGAATGGCATCACGGCAGCGGTCATCACCCGCAGATGGAAACCCTGGCGGCTTCGATCGGGGCGCCCCAGGATGTGTTCGTGCATGATTATATCTGGTTTTGCCCCAGAATTTCTCTACTTGGACAAAACGGTCGTTACTGCGGCGAACCAGATGTCGCGGAATGCGAAAGCTGCGTGGCGCGTCTCGGCCGCAAAACGCCGGGCGACGAGACCGTGGCGGAGTATGTCTCCCACTCCTCCAAGCGCCTGTCGGCAGCGCGGCGTGTGTCGGCGCCCTCCGGTGACGCCGCCCAGCGAATGCTGCGCCACTTTCCCGCCCTGAAGATCGACGTCGATCCCCCCGAGGACGATGACGCAGAAGAACCCGCAGTGGCACACTCGCCGTCAGCTGTGGTCGGGTTGCCTCGCACCAGTCGCGCGCGGGTCTGTATCGTCGGCGCTATTGGTCGCGAAAAAGGATACGACGTAATTCTGGCGGCGGCGGAAGACGCGCGCCGACGGAACCTGCCTATCGAATACGTGATTGTCGGGCATACGCCGGACGATACGAAATTGATCGAGACGGGCCATGTCTACGTGACCGGCGCCTACGAGGACTCCGAAGCCGCCGCACTCGTTCGCGCGCAAAACGCCGATTACGCCTTCATACCCTCGATCTGGCCGGAAACCTGGTGTCTGGCGCTCGGCGTCGCATGGCGAGCGGGCCTCGACGTCGCGGCTTTCGATCTTGGCGCTGTGGCGGACCGGATACGTGCGAAGAAAAGGGGAAGTATTCTTCCTCTCGGTGTATCGGCCAATCGACTTAACGTGATATTGACCTCACTGTGTCAGCGTCGGAATGAGACTCTGACGGGTATTCGTCAGACTCCGTAGTTACCGACGGCGTCCCAGTGCAACCAGCAGAATGAGTTCTCAATGTCCCAGAGCGGCCAGACACCACCGCAAAACCGTATCACCGACCTCAAGGTGTCGGGACATCTCATGACTTTGGACCAGGGACTGTTCTGCGTGTTTCACGCCCCTGCGCAACAGCCTCCCGGCGCCAGCGGTCTGCCCGGCGTGCGCCTGACCGTCGGCCCGCTGGCGAACGACGACGTCGCCATCGCCACATTCGATTCCACCGGCTGGCTCGGCGGAGTCAACAACGGCGCGTTGGTGCGCGTAAGCCGCGGACCGGCGCAGGTTCTTGTCACCATCTATCAGGATCAAAACACGGTTCACGAGGCGCCGCGCCTTCAGGTGCTGCGCCTGAGCGACGCAGGCGTGCCTGCGTCGCCCGTAGCAGCGCGTGTGGAAGCCGCTCAGCCGCATGCGTCCTCCATAGCCGCGCCGACGCCGATCCAGACGACGCCTGCGCCCAAAGGCCAGGCCCCCGAAGTTGCAGCACACATCCAGCGACGCGGCGACGTCAGCGCACGACTTGGCGAGTGGATGGGCAAGCCCGGCAGCCGGTCCTGGATCGAAGGTTTCGGCATTTCCCCCGACCATACGATTACCCCCGCAGACATCGAATATCAGGCTGTTCTTGGCAAAGGCTGGCTCTCCCCTTGGGCGCAGGGCGGTCAATACTGCGGCAGCCGGGGAATGGCCCTGCCAATTCTGGGACTGAAAGTCAGACTCAAGGGCGAAGCGGCGGAAGCTTACTCCTGCCTTCTGGAAGCCAGCTTTACCGACGGCACCAAGATCGGCCCGATCGACGGCGCCATCGCCGCCGAAGCGGAAAGCCTCGCGCCGCTCGAAGCTTTCCGGATCGCCATCGCCCCGCGCGACGATCAAGACGACGTTGAAATTATCGACGAACTTGAAGACGAACTCGAAGAGGACCTGGCCCTGCTGGAATCTGCGACAACCGCCCCCAGCCGAGCCCAGACGCGCCAACGTCCCGGACGCCCGCAGAGCGAAACAGCCAAGCCCGCACGCGCCGTGGCCACCTCGGCCACACGCGTAGCGCCGCCGAGCAGTGCGAAAAAGAAGACGATAACCACTACAAATGCGGCTGCTCCGATGCTCACGCCCAAGCAACCCAAAACAGCGCCCGTCAAAGCGACCGTCGCCGTTAAAACAACCAAAAAGTCTCCCCCGGCGCAGCCCGCAACGTCTGCGCCACGCGGGCGCAAGCCGCGACGCTGAGCATGACGCTGCTGGCGCACGTCGGGAGCAATCCCACGACGCGGCGCCCGTGACGACGTGACGATCTTCGCCTTTAGCGGCCATGGCCGCCAAAGGGGGCATGACCGGTACGGTCGGACAAGCGCACGGCTTCCGAGAACTGGACCTTCGATTTGAAATTCCTTTTTGTACATCAAAATTTTCCGGGACAGTTCCTGCATCTTGTCCGTCACCTCGTTCGTTCCGGAAAACACGAAGTCGTTTTCATCAGCGAAGGAAATGAAAACGTCATCGGCGGTGTGCGTCGGGTGATCTATCGAATGCCCCGCACTCCATCCAACCAGACCCATCCGGGAGCGCGGGAATTCGACGCCGGTCTGACCCGTGCGGAAGCAGTTGCAAAAGCCGCCCTGACTTTACGTGATCTGGGCTTCGCCCCTGACATCATTATCGGTCATCACGGTTGGGGCGAACTGCTCAACATGAGCGACGTTTTCCCAAGCGCGCCCATATTGGGCTACTTTGAGTTCTTTTATCACACCGACAAATTCGATGTCGGCTTCGATCCGGAATTTCCTCTGACCCCGGACATGCCCGCCAAAATCCGCGCAAAGAACGCGATAAATCTGCAGGCGTTGAATAATCCGGGTTGGGGGCAAACGCCAACGGCGTTCCAGCATTCAACCTACCCTGAGTGGGCCCGTTCGCGCATCTTCCTGTTGCGCGAAGGCGTCAATCTGGATCAATGCTGCCCGGATCCACTGGCCGCAAAAAAGGAATTTACGATCAAAGGTCTTTCATTTTCTCCGAAAGAGCAATTGATCACCTACGTTGCACGAGATTTGGAGCCTTACCGCGGCTTTCACGTGTTCATGCGTTCGTTGCCGCGCATTCTCAAGGAATGTCCGCACGCCCGCGTCGTTCTGGTAGGCGGCGACGGCGTGAGTTACGGCGCGCGCCTGCCACACGGCACATGGCGCGAACGTATGCTGTCGGAACTGCACGGGCGCATTCCGCTCGATCGCGTCCATTTCGTCGGCAAGGTCAGTTACGACGATTTTCGGCGCATGCTGCAACGTTCGGATGCGCATGTGTATCTGACCTACCCTTTCGTCGCCTCCTGGTCGCTACGCGAGGCGATGGCCTCCGGCTGCGCTATTGTGGGAAGCGCTACGGCCCCGGTTGAGGAGTTCCTTCAAGACCGCAAGACCGCGTTGCTGACCACATTCACCGATCCCGATGCGATCGCAGAAAGCGTCGTCGAGATTCTAAAAAACAAGCGCCTCGCCAAAACGCTTCGCGGCGCCGCGCGCGCCGAAGCCGAGCGGACCTTATCGATGCAAGGCTATCTCTCGCAGTACGAGGCCATCATCGAACAGCTCGCCGGGAAAAGGCTTTCAGCCGAGGAGACGACTGCCCCTGCGCGTGTCAAACGAAAAGCGATAAAGGCCCCCTTAATTGTCCCGCCGACCAAACGTCCGGCGACGAAGGCCTCCACCCCCGTGGTTGCGCCGAAAAAAGCCGGACGCCCCAAAAAAACGATTTGAAACGAAGTTTCAGTTCGGACTGGACGCTTTGGGCGGTGGGATGGTCGGCAAAGCAGACGCTTGGTGTTTGTAAATGCGACCGCTTTTGCCTCCCTTCCATGACACTCAACCGTCAATTGTCCGCTCCACAAAGCGTGGCATAGGGCGTCGAACAACCACCAATCACATGATTCGGTAAAGATGGAGCCGCGCGAATGCGTAGCTCCATCTGGGATCTCTTTGCTTACTGAACGGTGCGGAGCTTGCCAGGCGCGGTCCATTCCGCGCCTTTCATAAAGGCGTCGTTTGGCGTCTCCGCCAAATGGTTGGCATAATTGGAAAGTAGCTTCGTCGCGGACAGAACCAACAGATCCAGCACAGATTGATTGGTAAACCCGGCAGCTTTGAAGGCCCCAACATCGGTTTCGGTCATAACACCTCGCTGGCGGGTGAGTTTCGCGGCGAAGCTGCGGAGCGCTTCCAGCCTGGCATCCGCGATCGGCGTATTGTTCCGGATGGCGCTGATCACCACATCATCCACATGCGCCATGCGGGACAGGTTGGTGTGTCCTGCCATGCAATAGGTGCACTCATTCTCATAGATGATAGCGAGATAGGCGACATTGCGCTCCTGCGCCGTGAAGCTGGTCTTTTCGGCGATGGTCCAGAGCGCGGCATAGGCTTCCAGCGCCGCCGGGCTTTCCGCCAGCACGCGGCGCAGGTTGGGCACGAAGCCCCAAGCGGCCTGAACCCCGTCCAGGATCGTGGCGGAAGCGGCGGGAGCGTTGCCGCTGTCGAGCAGGTTGAAATCGTTAATCATGATTCAGATCCTTACAGGTTTGAAAAACAGGTGTGAAATTTTGCACCAAGCCGAATTTAGAACGAGGTCCGGCCGATGGACGCGCCGCCGTCGACATGCAGGGTCTGACCGGTCATGAAACCGGCTTCCGAAGAGAGCAAGAAGGCGATGGTGGCGGCGATTTCATCAGGCGCGCCAAAGCGCTTCATCGGCACCGCCGCGAGATAACGGGCTTCGCCCGCACTGCCGGGCGGATTGTTCTCCCGGAAGAGTTCGGTCTCGGTCGGGCCGGGCGCCACCGCGTTGACGGTGATGCCGGTTTCAGCCAGTTCCAGCGCCCAGTTACGGGTAAAACTGGTCAGCGCAGCTTTGGCGGCGGCATAGGCGGTGCGCTGCAGGCTGCCGAGGACCGTCAGGCTGGTGATATTGACGATACGCCCCCAACCGCGCGCCTTCATGCCGGGAAGGAAGGCCTGCGCGGCCTGCACCGCCGGGTGCAGATTTACCCGCAGCACGTCGTCGAGTGTCGCAAGATCAATCTCGCCCAGCCATTGCGGACGCACCAGCCCGACATTGTTGATCACGCCGTCGATCGCGAAATTTGAGTTGATCTCGGCCAACGCGGCCTCCGTTCTGCCGCGGTCACCGAGATCCGCCGTGACGAAGGCGCTTGGAAAATCGGCGGGCATGGCGCGTGCGACGCCAATGACATGATGGCCGGATTGCGCCAGACGGCGGGACAAGGCGAGGCCAATACCCTTGCTGGCGCCGGTGACAAGAAAGCTGCTGGACATTCTCGGGGTCCTTGAAAAGGTGTCCATCGGCTCTTGGAAAGCCAAAGGCTTGGGATCAGGCCGTAATGTTTTCCGCGTGGCGCAGCGCGGGCAACATGGCCTCGGGCTCCGGGCGGCGCGTGTAATCAGGATTCACCTCGGCATAGAGAATGACGCCATCCTGACCGATGACGAAGCGGGCAGGCATGGGCAGTGTCCAACTCGGGTCATCATTGAAAGCGGGCAGATCGTTCTTGAGACTCTTGTAGAGTTCCACTAGGTAATCCGGCAACGCGAAGCGCAGGCCGAAGGCTGCGGCGACGTTATTCTCCGTGTCTGACAGGATGGGGAAAGAGAGGCTGTTCTGGCGCACGGACTTGCGGCTGTTCACCGGTGTCTGGGGCGAGATCGCAATCAGGCTGGCGCCACGTGCCGTGAAGTCTGGCAGGACCGCTTCCAGCGCCTGCAGCTCCATATTGCAATAGGGACACCAGACGCCGCGATAGAAGCTGACGACGAGCGGGCCATGAGCCAGCAGATCGCGGGACGACATGGGCTTGCCATCGGGATCTTCCAGAGTGAAGACCGGTGCTTTGTCACCGGCCTTAAGCGCGCGGCCAGCGGCTCCCGAAGCGATCAACTCGGCAGTAGCGCGGCGCATGGTCTCGATCACCGAATGGGGCACGTTATAGGGGGGCTTTCCAGCCTCGAAATCGGCTTTGAAGGCATCGAGCCTGTCTTGCAGGGTCATTGGTTTGTCTTTCGATTGATGGCGACGGAGGCAGAATGATTGGAAATGACACTGGGGAGCAGTGCGCTCGTCCGACTAGCGTTTATTCCGCGTCGGAATGCGCTGACGCGGCAGCCTGGTAGACCGGGCAATCGGTGAATCCGTCCATTTGCGCAGCGTCTCGAGCGGAAGGTGAAGCCCTTTGCGTTCCACCAACTTTTCCGAGGCGAAGGTCGGGTCAAATCCTGCGTGCGCAGGAGCGCGAGCATACCTTCGTGCAGGCCGTCTGACGTGCCGCTATTCGGCGTCCATCCGCGCGGCCGATGCACCAGCGCCGTCACTGCGCATCCGCTCGAGAAGGCGGCGGGTCTGACGGTCTGAGCCCCCAGGACTGCGCGACGCAGCCAGCCTCGCCATGGAACCCTTAAGCACTGCCGACGGCACGCCCGGCCGACGCAGATCGTGCTCGTTCTCACCACTCGGGCACCAAACTGATTAGAGACTCGCGCAAAGGAGACGGGCTGGCTTCGTCCGCAAAGCCGCCGTGTCTGCAAACAGCACAGCGGGCAAAGTGCCCCACATGTTGGAATTAGCGCCTCCGCGAGGCCAACCTATGCCGATTTGGAAACCGGTCCTCCGTCGCCTCATCCCCCCACCCGAAAGCAAACCTTAAGACTTCTCACCCCATACTGACCCGCTCCACCCGGAGCCGGTCAGATGAACGCAGCCTTTCCACCCGTCGCGCGCGCAACGAACGACGCTGCCGACATCTCGAACGTTCCGAAAGACCAGTGGATATCCCGCGCCATGGACTGCGAGCGCGCGGGCGATCTGCCTGCCGCACGTCGCCACGCCCTCCGATCAATCGGCACAGACGCGCGAAATATTACAAGCCTGATGTTCCTGGCCCGCGTGGAGCTTGCGCTCGGCTGTGCCCCGCGGGCAGTCGCACCGCTCAAACGCGCGGCCCGGTTACATCCGGTCTTCGCCATTCGGCTGATCTACGCCCGCTGCCTGCGAAAAGTCGGACAAATAGCGAAGGCTCAAGAGGAGCTCGACGCCGCCGTCGCCGACATGCCGCAAACAGCGGCAACCTACACCGTTCTGGGCCTGACTTTCGAAAATATTCACGAACCCGCTCAGGCCGCGGTTTTCTATCGTCGTGGATTGGCGATCGCCTCTGACGATGGCGTCATCTGTCATCGCCTTGGCCGTCTTCTAAACGAAGCAGGCTCTATGGAGGAAGGATGCGCGTTGCTTGAACGTGCGCAGGCGTCCCGTCCTGCGTCTTCGGATCTTCATCTTGATCACAGTGTTTCTCTGGCGAACATGGGCAGGTTTCACGAGGCGCTCGATGCGATAGATCGCGCAGTCGGCATCGATCCCGCCAATTATCGCGCCCGGCATAACAGAGGGCATATTCTTCTGAATTTAAATCGTTCGCACGAAGCCATCGCCGAATTCGACAGAGTCCTGCAGACCCGCCCGGAGTTCGCCCAGTCCCGCTTTTCGCGCGCTTCCGCACTATTAAAAACCGGCGCGTATGAAGAAGGTTGGCGGGAATATGAATGGCGATGGAAAGATTGCCAGACCATGCCTGAGAATCTGCCCGGCCTGCCGTGGCAGGGGGAGAGCCTTGCCGGGCGCAATCTGTTGCTGTTCACGGAACAGGGTTTCGGCGACAGCCTTCAGTTCATCCGGTTCGCGCCGGAACTGGCTGCGCGTGGCGCGCAGGTCACGGTGCTCGCGCCGCCGTCGCTGGCGCGCCTGCTTGGGTCAGTTGAGAGCGTCCGGGCGGTTATCTCGGAGCCGCCGCCCCGCGACGCGTTCGCGTTTCACTGTCCTTTGGCAAGCCTGCCTTACCGTCTGGGCATTACGCTGCGCTCCGTGCCCGCTGCGCCATATCTAAGCGTCGCGCCCGCTCTCGCCAACGAGGGAGCGAACGCGGTCCGGGCTCTCTTCCCGGCACATCTGGATCGGCCGGAACCTGTGATAGGCCTCGTCTGGTCCGGGGCGCCGCGTCCATTCCAGATCAGCGCCAACCTCATCGACCGCCGACGTTCGATGCACGTTGGGGAACTGGCCCCCCTCACCTCCCTGCCCGGTGTCCGTTTCGCTTCATTTCAATTCGGCACGGCACGGCAGGAACTGCATGATGCGAAACTGCCCATCATCGACGTGATGCAGGGCGTATCCGATTTCGCGGACACGGCGGCGCGATTGCTGGCTGTCGATCTGCTGCTCGCCGTCGACACCTCGATCGTGCATCTGGCGGGCGGACTGGGCGCGCCAGTCTGGACGCTGTCACGTTTCGACGGATGCTGGCGCTGGCTGGAAGAGCGGCCAGACACGCCGTGGTATCCGTCGATGACGTTGATCCGCCAGCCGCGTCCCGGCGACTGGGCCGCGACGATAGCCGTTGCGCGGGATAAGCTTGAAATTTGGCGCGATGAATGGCTCGTAGCCGAAAAAGCCAATGCACAAAAACAGCGCGTCTGGGAAACAGAAAAACGTTGACACGCTTTTTTAGTGCGCGCCACGCGTAAGAACGACGCTTCAGTCAGGCATTTTCTGGCGTTGGCAGCCCAAGTCGAGCACGAATTTCCCGCGCGATTGCAGGCGCGTCGTCCAAAGGTTCGACCAGCCAGCCCTCGACCTCTCCCTCGAACCGGCGTGCACGTCCACATTTCAGCAACGTCTCGACAAAGATACCGATCCGGCGGGAAGACCCGGGCAAGTCATGGATGTAGAGCGGGGCGGAACTTGCTGCCGCTTCCGACATCATTGAAATGCTGTCCGTTGTGACCACAAGAAAATCCGCGCAGGCCACGAGCCCAAGGTATGGGTTGTCCGCTCCATCGCTCCAGACGGTCCCGCCCACGGAAGCGGCGGCCTCCCGTAACGCCGCCACGCCCTCTGCGCCTGTCCTACGGGAGGTGGTGATGAAGAGATGAGCGCCAGAAACGCGCGCCGCCCTTGCCAGCGACGCGCCCAATTGCTCCGCCTCGGCGCGTCCGAAACGGAAGCGGCCGTTGGCTCCGCCGACCAGCGCCGCGAGAAGCGGCTGACCGGAGCGCACAAGTCTGGCGCTCCAATCGGCGCGCGCCTGTTCCAGTCGCCCCGGAGTCAGCCCGTGCAGGGCCGTTCGGCCCAGGAGCACGTTTGGCCCTTCTATTTCATCGTGAACGTTGGCGACGACCAGATCGAACCGGTCTAGCTTCATGCGCGGGTGCTGGATCTGTACGACGGTATAGCCCTTGCGGCGCAAAGCAGCGCCAATGGCCGCCCCTTTGCCCGCCACGGTCAGAACAGGACCAATAATCGAGGAGTCGGAGCCGCGAGTTGCAAACGCCCCAGCCTCAACGGCCGCGAGGGGGTTCGGCCACATCCGGGCCGGAAACACGCGCATCAGGCCAGTCGGTCTGATCGGCGTCAGTTTCGCCGGGAAGCCAAGACGTTCAGCCAACCCGAAAGCCTGAGAACGCATTCCGGCGAAATCTTCGGCGACCACGGACAGGGCACGCCGCTGCATGGTTCCTGTATCTGGATTCGTATGGGGTTCGGCTTTCACGATGGACGTGTTTCTGGCGCCGCCGGGTCACCCCCGCAAGCGGGAAGCGCCGTCAAAGCCACGCCTGGCGGTTGCAAGGCGTGACGATGGAGGCTCACCAGCCGGGATAGCTCGGGTATGCGGTGTAAGCTGGCGCGACCGGCACGTAGGCCACCGGCGGGGGCGGCGCATAGACGACGCGCGGCGGAGGAGGCGCATAGGCTACCGGCGGCGGAGCCGCGACGGCGCTACCCAGAACCGCGCCGACCGCAAGACCGCCGAGCACGCCACCGACGACGGCGCCCGGCCCCCAACCGTGACGGTAATAGGGACGCGGCCCACCGCCCCAGCGCGGACCACCACCCCAACCGGGTCCACCCCAACGCGGTCCACCGCCCCAACCCGGGTGGGCGTCAGCCGAAACCGGAAGAAGCGTCGAACCGGCGAGAACGCCAAGCAACGCCGGAACGGCCACGAACAAACGAAGCGACTTGCGCATATCGTAATCTCCTGAACAGAGGCGAAGCGCCAGGCGCCTCACCCTAGAATCCAAATAGACACCCCGTTCATGGCGAATTCTTGACCGCGTTTGCGGCAAATCATGGCATGGCGACAGAGGGCCCGAAGATCACCGCCGCCGTGACCGTCACAGACCGGCGGCGGCTTCCTTGACCAGCGCCACATGTTCAGCGGGCTTCACCTTGCGCCAGATCGCCTTGATCCGCCCGTCAGCGCCGACGAGAAACGAACTGCGCTCCATCCCCCAGTAAGTGCGGCCATACATCGATTTCTCGACCCATGTTCCATACAGGTCCGCAAGCAGATGCTCCGGGTCGCTGGCGAGTGGAAACTCGAGCCCGAATTTCTCCGCGAATTTATCGATTTTCGAAACAGGGTCCGGGCTGACGCCGATGATGGTCAGGTCCAGCTTGCCCAAGGCAGGCAGCGCTTCCTGAATGTCGCAGGCCTGCGTGGTGCAACCCGGAGTGTCCGCCTTCGGATAAAAATACAGCAGGTACGGCTTTGCGGCGAGCGCAGCGCTGGACACGGTCCGCCCGGCGCTCGCAGAGAGGGAGAAATCGGGGGCCTTGTCGCCCACTGCAATCGGTTCGGTCGTCATGGCTCGGAGCCTGCATCACTCTCCGGTGGCGCGCAACGACAATGCCGAACCCGCGACGTCACATTTCTCCCACAGGCCCGACCAGACGCACGAAAGCCGCCCGCACCGCCAACGCGACCTCTTCCATGCGCGCGACAAGACGCGCGACGTCGCTTTCGCCCATCGCGCGTAACAACGCCTGTAGTGTCGCCGGCGGCAGCGATTCCAGGGCGCCATGCGGTGGCTTCGGCCCGCACAGCAGCCTCAGCGCACCCTGCAGCGTCCGCCAGAACTGGTCAGCGGAGACGAGGAAGCGCGCGTCCTCCCGCCCCAACACCCCCGTACGACCCAGTCGCTGAAGCGCCGTCGCAGTCACGGGCGAGCGCGCCTCAGTAGAGTCCGCCAGAAGCTGCAGCGCCTGCGCGATGAAATCCACCTCCATCAGCCCTCCGGCCCGCAGCTTCACGTCGCACGGACCTGACGATGGACGATCCCGCTCCAGACGCGCGCGCATCGCGGCGGCGTCGCCCAGAACGTCGTTTCCGCCCGCGTCGCTACGCCCCAGAGCGGCGGCGAACGCATCCTGCATGTTCTTGCGCAACGGCGCGCGGGCGCCATCTTCACCCGCCACGGCGACGACGCGCGCCCGCGTCAACGCCATGCGTTCCCAGGTCCACGCCGAGTCCTCGTGATAACGGCGGAACGCAGTCAGCGAGACCGCCACCGGCCCCGCAGCGCCGGACGGCCTCAAACGCATATCCACCGCATAGAGCGGCCCCTCCGCATCCGGGGCCGTCAACGCGCCGACGAAGCTGTGCGCGAGGCGGAGATAATATTGCGACGCCGTGACCGCGCGCCCGGTCTTTCCCGCCGCGACGACGCTGTGCGCCGACTCTTCCGGATGGTCGAAGACCAGCATCAGGTCGAGATCAGACCCCGACATCATCTCCCGCGATCCCGCCTTGCCCAGCGCGACCAGCGCTGCGGCGCCGCCGGGAACGCGACCGTGACGCAGACGATGTTCGCGGAGCACGGCGTCCAGCAGCACGGCGATCACCGCATCGGCCATCGCCGTGCGATCCCGCGCCGTACGATCTTCGTCGAGCCTACCCTCCAGCCGCGCCACGGACAGACGGAACTCCTCCGCCCGCACCACCGGCCGCAAACGTCCGATCAGCAGGTCCAGAGGAGGTCGCTCGTCGGCAAGCGAGCGTATGCGTGCGGGAGCCGCCGCCTCACCGCCCGACATGTCTTCCGGCTCCAGAAGCCCCTCCAGCGCGGACGGCGTGTCCGCCAGATGGTCCGCCAGAAACGGAGAGGCGTCGAAAATCGCGGCGATGCGTGCGATCAGCGCCGGATTGCGCTCCAGCAGCGACAGAAGCTGCACGCCCGCCCGCTGCCGTGAAAGCAGCGTGTCAAAATGTCTGAGACAGGCGAGCGGGTTGCGCCGCGCGATGAAACTGGTCAGCAACGACGGCGCCAGGGCACGCAGGAGGCTGTGAGCGCGCTCCGACTGAAGCGCGCGGCGGCTGTTGCCCGCCCAGTGGCGCAGCAGCGCCGCCGCCGTCTCGCAGTCGGCCTCAGGGAAGCCTGCCGCCGCCAGACGTTCCGGCAGATCTTCCGCGGACAGATCGGACAGGGAGGCGCTGGCGCGTGGCCCACGTGTGGGCGTCGTGAAGTGGCGTTCGAAGATTCTGCGCGCCGCACGCATCTGCGGCAGCAGATCCAGAGCCAGATCACCGCCACTGGCGTAACCCAGAAAGATGGCGAGCGCTTCGAACCCTTCCCGGTTCGCGGGGATGTCGTGCGTCTGCTGATCGGCGCGCATCTGGATTCGATGCTCGACCTCACGAAGCAGGCGATACGCGCGTGACAGCGTCGCCGCCTCCTCCGCCGGGAGATGCCCGGAACGCGTCAGCCCTCGCAACGCCTGCAGGGTGCGGCGCTCCCGCAGGCCCGGCGTCTTGCCGCCCCAGACAAGCTGCATCGCCTGCGTGACGAATTCGATCTCTCGTATGCCGCCCTCGCCGAGCTTGACGTTATGGCCCAGCAGCCATTGCGCCCCGGCCTCAGGGTCCGTCAGCGTCGCGTCCGGCAATCGCGCCAACCCCGCGCGACCGGGTTTTCGGTGGCGGTCGATCTTCGACTTCATGTCATGAATGTCGTCGATCAGCGCAAAATCGAGATTCCGTCGCCATACGAACGGGTGGATGGCGCGCAGAAAATCGCGCCCCAGCGGAATGTTTCCCGCTACGGGCCGCGCTTTGGTCATCGCCGCGCGCTCCCATGTCTGGCCGAGGCTTTCGTAGTAGGCGATGGCGGCCGGCAGCGACACGGCGAGCGGCGTCGCTGACGGGTCCGGGCGCAGGCGCAGATCGGTGCGAAACACGTATCCGTCCGCGTCCCGCGCTTCCATGAGGCGAACAAGGTCGCTAGTGATACGGATGAACGTCTGGCGCGCAGTGTCCGGATCGGCGTGGAGATCGGCGTCGAAGAGCGCCACGAGATCTATGTCCGAGGAGAAGTTCAGTTCCCGCGCGCCCAGCTTTCCCATCGCCAGCACGACGTAGCCGCTGCCTCGCGCGGGCTGATCGGGGTTCTTCAGCGACAGGCGTCCTGCCTCATACGCGGCGCGAAGCAGATGATTGACGGACGCGTCGAGCGCAGCTTCGGCCAACCTGCTCAGCGCCAGCGTGACCGATTCCAACGACCAGAAACCGCCGATATCAGCCAAAGCCGCGCCAAGGGCGACGCGCCCCTTGGCGACACGCAGGGCGTGCGCGAGATCCTCTCGCGGCGTCGTGCAGGACAACGCAGACAGCGCTTCCAGCGCCTCCTCGACGAATCGGTCCGGTCCGTTTTCCAGCAGACGCGCGAAATCGACCGGGCTTCTGAGCGCGAGATCGGCGAGATAAGGACTCGAGCCGCCGACGCACGCGAGCAGGGACGACGCTCCCGGCGAAGCCAGCATTTCCGGCGGCAATCCTTCTTCCAGCCACAATGCCCGGATATCGACCGCAAAACGCTCTGCCGCCGCCTCATCAACTGGCAGCGTCCAGCGTCCGGCGGGCCAGTCGACGCCCGCGACGCTGCGTTGGCCAACCGCGTGCGGCGCATCGCGTTGATGGTCCAGAAGCTCGTCGTGCCCGGCATGGGACGCGGGAGCGTGATCCGGCGCGCGGCGGGCGCGAGCGGAAGACCGGGGAGGCCCGCCGCGCGGGGTAAGGGGAGTGTTTCCAGGCATGCGCTTTATGGATCAGTGAGACCGGCAGGGATGCGGGCGTGAGCGCTTCTGGTCAAGCCTCGTCGACAACCTCCTCCCCCCGGATCGGCAAACGTCGGTCGCGCGTGTGGTGCCGCCTGCGCTGCTGCGGCGTGCTGACGGCGCTGCTGGTTGTCCTTCCGGCTCTGGGGTTCGTGGCTCTCCTCGTCACCATGATGTTCCGGCCGCTGAATGTAACGCCGCTGGTTCGCCCCTTCACGCCGATCGTCATCGCCAGGGGTGCAGCGGGCGCGCCACCGCGCGGGCGCCTTGCCATCGGCCATGCCGAACTGCAGTGGATGGGACTGCGGGACGGTTTTGGCTCGCCTGTCCTTCTGCGGTTGCACGACGTAACGATCCTCGACGCCCGTGGAAACACGGTGGACCGCATCAGGGACGGAGCCGTCGCGCTCGACGCTTTCCCTTTGTTTCGCGGTCGCATCGCGATCACCAACCTTCAGGTCGGCGGCGCCAGGCTGACGCTCCGGCGTGACGAGGGCGGCGACGTAGATCTGGATTATGGCGACGACGGGTCGAGCCGCCACGGCGGCGGCCTGCAGGTCGAGTTGAATCATCTGCATCATCTCGCGTTGTCAGACGCTCATGTGGAGGTAAACGACCGCGCGCTTCACGCTCGCTGGATCGTAGACCCGGTCGACGCTACGTTGACCCCGGTGCTGGTGCGTTGGCGGCGTGGGCTGGTCGGCTCTCTGACCATCGGCGTCGCAGCGCGGCCAGATGGTTCAAGCAACGCAATCCCCGCGCCCTTCCAGGTCAACCTGAACGCGCATGGCGACCGCGCGCCGGGCGACCTGCTCTCGTGGCATGTCTCCGTCGCGCCAACAACGCCCGCCGGACTGGCGCCAGTCGTTCCCGCCCTCGCGGCTATGAAATTGCCGCTCGGCCTGACGGCGGACGTCACCCTCCACGCAGGGCGTTGGCTCGGCATGGTCACGCCGCGCGACGCAACCGTGACCGTGACCGGCGGTGAAGGCGAGGTCGACGCTGCCGGATCGACTTTGTTCACTCAGGACGTGGAGGCGCGTCTACGCCTCGAATTTCCTGAACCGCCGACTCACCTGCTCAGACGGGAGGCCATGCCCGCACGTCTGGATGTGACAGAACTCCGCGCGCGCTTGCGTCCGCCGCCGTCTCCTCTCGCAGACTCATCGGCGATTCCTCTGGCAGAAACCCGAACGGAGAATGCGCCTGCGACCACCGACGGGACGGTCGCCACCCCGACGCAGGCTGACAAAACCAAACCCTCCGAACCAGCAATTCCAAAGGGCGCGACGCAGGTAAGCGACACGCAGGCCGCAGACGCCGCCGAGGCCGGAAGCACGGCCCCAACCGCTCAGCAGGACGACCCCGGCCTGACGGCGACTGCAAGCGGCACGCTTTCATGGGCGGACATACACAAACCCACAGTTTTGTCCGGCGACCTGTCGGCGGCGCTGACCGATATTCCGTTCGTTTACGTCGCCCGTTACTGGCCCGCTCTCGCCGGTAAAGGGGCGCGGAAGTGGGTGACCCAGAACATCACCACGGGCATGTTGCGCAACACGCATGTCTCCGTCAGCCTCGTTCCCGGTCCGGACGGGCGCAAGCCCGTCATGTCACGTATCAGCGGCGGGCTGGACGGAGAGGGACTGGACGTTCACTGGCTTCGTCCCATCGCGCCGCTGCACGGCGTCGACGCACATCTCAGCTTCGTCGATCCGAAGACGATCATGATCCGCTTCGACCATGGCTATCAGCTTGTCGAACGTGCGGGCCGACGCGTGGATTCGAACGCGACCGGCAAGCTCGCGCTGGGGGCGGGCAGCATGGAAATTCACGATCTGGACAAGAAGGATCAGACCGGCGTTCTCGACATCACACTTGCAGGGGACCTGCGGGACCATATCGCGGTGCTGAGCGAGCCGCGCCTGCATATCCTGTCGAAGCACCCGCTGCCGTTTACACATCCGAGCGGCTGGGCTGTCGCGCGTAGCAAACTCGAACTGCCTCTGGAATCACATATTACGACCGATGACATGAGGCTGGACGGTCATGCTCAGCTCACCCACGTTCATCTCGGCGACGCGGCGATCGGACGCGACATGGACGACGCCACCATCGCCATGAACGTCACGATGAAGGGGCTGACGCTAACTGGCTCCGGCCTTTTCGCGCATATTCCCACAGACGTTCAGGGCAGCGTGGATTTCGACGCCGCGCCGCCGCGCCATGTCGTCGACAAAGTCGACGCGCAGATGCACATGACGCCCGAGAACGCCGTCCTTGCCGGAATTCCCGTGGACGGACGCTTCGACGGCGTGGCTGACATGAACGCGAAATATGCGTCCATGAGCGACGGAACGGCGACTCTTGGCTTGAATCTCGACCTGACGCGGGCGGCGGTTCACATCCCCATGTGGAGCAAGCCCGCGGACGTTCCAGCCAATGCGAGCGTGCAGCTGACGATCGACCACGGCTCCCTGTCGACGGTCACTGACATACGCGCCACCGGCCCCGATCTGACATTGAGCGGGGAAGCAAAACTCCATGACGGAGCGCCGCCAGAGCTGATCGTGCCTGAGTTCCACGTCGGTCGCTCCAACGGATCGGCCAGTTTCACTGCCCCCATGACGGCGACGCAGCCGATTTCCGTTCATGTGAAGGCTTCCACGCTCGACCTCACGCCGCTGGTGCAGGGCCCGGACGAGAAAATGCCTGCGAAGAAGCCGACGACCTACCATGTCCCGCAGGCGGCCAGCGGCAAGGTGGAAGGCCCACCGGGGCGGCCGTGGTTCATCGATGTCGACGCGGACACGCTGTATTACAGCAAGACGGGAGCGCTCGGCGGCGTATCCGCGCATATCGAACACAATGGCGTCCGGCTGCAGCGCCTTCGGTTCTCAATGGCCTCTCCCTCAACCGCCACTGCCGTGTTGGAGCCTGTTGGCGCGACACGGCGCCTGACAGCCGACGTCACCAATTTCGGCATGCTCGCCGCGCGTACCGGTATGGTCAGCACAATGTCCGGCGGAAATGCGCGGTTGGAGGGACACTTTGACGATTCTCGCGAGAACGCCCCGTTCCACGGGCGTCTGAACATCTCTCCGTTCGTAATTACGAAAGCGCCGGACGCGCTGCTGATGGCGCGCAGCTTGTCGATTTACGGCTGGTTCAACGCCCGTAAAAACGGAGAATTCGAAGTCGACCGGTTCAGCATGCCGGTCTCTTTCGCCGACGGCGTGCTGCATATCGAAGACGGGCGCGCGGGCAATGGCGCACTCGGAGCCACGATCGAGGGGCCTATCGACCTCGATCACGGCACGATGAATCTTGCGGGCACCATCGTGCCCGCGTTCGCCGTCAATGCGCTGCCCGGCAAGTTGCCCGGCGTCGGCAAGCTGTTTTCTCCCGAAAAAGACGGCGGCCTTCTCGCCGTCAAATTCGCGGTGAACGGCAAGCTGGACGATCCGGCGTTCTCCGTCAGTCCTTTCACGATCTTCCTGCCCGGCGTCCTGCGCGACATGTTCTGAAGGTCATTCGCGTATACGGACGGGCCCGATTTCGTCCACGGGCGCTAGTCTGACAGGAAGGCCGCGCCTATATCTCTTCCGCAACCCGACGCCTGACGGCGACCTTCCGGGCGAAGTAGAGTGACGGAGACGACGACCATGTCCGCGACGCAAGACGCAACCGCAACGCCCGCAAACGCGACATCATCCTCCGGCGCGCTTGCGCCCGTGACCGTGCTGACCGGATTTCTCGGCGCGGGGAAGACTACGCTGCTCAACCACATTCTAACCGCTCAGCACGGCCGCAACTACGCCGTCATCATCAACGAGTTCGGCGAACTCGGCGTGGACAACGACCTGGTCGTCGACGCCGACGAGGAAGTGTTCGAGATGAACAACGGGTGCATCTGCTGCACCGTGCGCGGCGACCTGATCCGCATCCTTGGCAGCCTGATGAAGCGCCGGCAGAAATTCGACGGGATCATCGTCGAGACGACGGGCCTCGCCGATCCCGCCCCGGTGGCGCAGACCTTTTTCGTGGACGCAGACGTGCGCGCGAAGACTCGACTGGACGCGGTCGTGACGGTCGTGGACGCCTACAACGTGCTCCAGACTCTGGAAGAAAGCCCCGAGGCGACCAACCAGATCGCCTTCGCGGACGTCATCATCCTGAACAAGGTCGATCTGGTGGACGCCGCGAAGATCGCAGAGATCGAAGCGCGCATCCGCACAATCAACGCTTTCGTGCGCATCCATCACGCAACGCGCGGCGACGTGGCGTTGACCGACGTTCTGGATCAGGGCGGTTTCGACCTGCAGCGCGCGCTCGCCGCTCACCCCGATTTCCTCGAAAACTCCGAACATTCGCATGAGGAGAACGTGACCAGCATGTCCTTCACGCTCCCCGGCCCAGCGGACGAGCCGCGTTTTCAGGCATGGATCGGCGCCCTCCTGCAGGAACAGGGCGCAGACATCCTCCGCGCCAAGGGCATACTGGACTTCAAGGGTCGGGACGAACGTTTCGCGTTTCAGGCGGTGCATATGATGGCGGATGGCGACTTCATCGGTCCGTGGAGAGCGGGTGAAAAACGTGAATCCCGGCTGGTGCTGATCGGACGCAACCTCAACCGCCCGCGTCTGCGCCGTGGTTTCGAGAGCTGCCTGGCCTGAGGCGATCGCTCTCTACGCGCCGCCCGTCAGTGAGGGTGGCGTATGCGCGAACGCAGATCGTGAAAGTCCCTGATTACGTCCCTACCCCGACCATCTGACAATGCGCCCCACGCCAAACATCCCGCCCAGCATCGCGGGTCTCCCCTTTTTATGACGGAGCCAGAAAGACCGGAATGAGCAGCACGATTTCGCCCCCCAACTTTCCCGGCCTCGTGGATTCACGAGGCGCCGAACGGCGTTTCGACGCCCATATCACCGGGTGCTGCACCTCTCGCGACAACAGTCTCCTCGCCTTCTCGACGGGAGAGGGCGACGTGATCCTTGCTCCACGTTCCGGGCTGAAAACCCCGGATTCGTGGACGGTCTCGCAGGTCCATGACGGCCCTGCCCTCACGATCGCCCCCGATGTCAGCAGCGACGCGTTCCTGACCGGTGGCGAAGACTGCCATTTGAAACGCACCTCTTCTTCCGGAACCGTTGAGACCGTCGCCCGATCGAGGCGCTGGATCGAGCATGTTACGACGTTCAGCCAGGGCAAGACCGCGCTGATCGCCTTCGCTTCCGGCAAGGAGGCGCAACTCTGGGCGGGAGGCGGCTCAGAGGCACTGCGAACGTTCGAACACGCGTCCACCGTCTCGGGGCTCGCATTCGACGGCAAGGGCAAGCGTCTGGCGGCGTCGCACTACAACGGCCTGTCCTTGTGGTTCGTGCAATCGAAGGACGGCAAGCCGCGTCTTCTGGAGTGGAAGGGCAGCCATCTTGGCGTCGCGATCCATCCTGCGGGCGAGGCCGTTGTCACCGCTATGCAGGAAAACGAATTGCACGGCTGGCGTCTGTCAGACGGGCATAACATGCGTATGAGCGGTTATCCCTCGAAAATCGGCTCCATGGCGTTTACCCGCAACGGGAAATGGCTGGCCACGAGCGGCGCCGATTGCGTCGTGATGTGGCCGTTCTTCGGTGGCGGCCCGATTGGAAAGCCGCCCATGGAGACGCCCGGCATTCCGGGAGTCAACTGCACGCGGGTCGCCACTCATCCGACGCAGGATATCGTGGCGGCCGGTTTCGCCGATGGCGCGGTGCTGATGGTCGATTACACCTCGCACCGGGTGCTGCCGGTCTGCGCAGCGGCGGGAGGGCCGGTTTCGGCGCTGGCATTCAGCAGCGACGGCTGCATTTTGGGATATGGAACCGAAGACGGGCGTATAGGCGCTCTCGACCTGACGGCTCCAGACTGACCGTTTTCCGCGGCAGTACCGCCGATGTCGCTCTGTTGAGCGAGACACATGTTTCGCCCGCAGGGTGGCGTATGGTCCTGTCCGTCCGTGTACTCGGCGCGGTAGCGGTCTGCACGCCCAACATCACGAAAATTGAAGAGTTGGATTTTTCGAATAAACTTTCAAAGTGAGCGTTTTTCTCTGGAAATTTTCTTCTATGTCGCTTGCCTGACTTCAATACGGCAGCGGCCTAGCTTTGCACTTTGCACTTACCGAGTAACGCCGGATTTAGCCTGCGTGCTCGGCGATGCCGCGTTACGATGTGACAAAATCCGCATCGCTCAACTGTGGCTGAGGCGCTCGGCTCACATCCCTGACTTTGATTGACAGATCCCCATGAACCGCCCAGCTCGAGAGTTGCGCAGACTGAGCCTTCATGCGCGTTGTTCCCGAAAAAATCATAGAAGATTGCATATGTCATACAGCATTGACGCCTGAAACATGAACAAATCAAATGCGTGTATTTTACACTATTTATAATAGTTATATATAGATATTACTAATTTAACATGTATTTTTGAAGCTGCTTCAACACAGCTACGGACCATTCCTATGACGCCGCCGGTCAATATCTATACGAGCCCCCATCCACCATCCATACGGCTTCCGGCTGCGGTGAATGTGCCTACGACAACCTCCGATCGAGCGCCTACATATGCAGCGACCGAGTCAGCGGAAACTGCCCCGGCTGCCCTCTTCTCATGACTTTTTCAAATCGATCCAAATCCGCCTCCATGGTCGTTGCACTCTCTCTGGGCGCGGCAAGTCATGCTGCTACGCCAAAGCCTGATCCGGGCGACAACACAGCAACATCCCGAAAACATAAAGAGGCGTCAAAAACCTACGCAAACAACACTGAGAGCATCACGGTCAAGGCGGATGCGCGTCGCCCTCATCTCGCAGCCCACACGCCGTTGGGTGCACTGGGAAACAGATCCGAATTCGACACGCCATTTTCTCTGAGCGTTGTCTCGGCAGCCAAGGTGGAGCAGATTCAGGCCGTCGACATCGCTGACGTTTTTCGCTCCGAACCTGGCGTGCAGCAGAACTCCAACGGCGGCTCCACCGCTTCGGGCGCAAGTTTTCGCGTCCGCGGCCTCAATCTCGACTGGACCAACGGCTACAAGATCGACGGCTTCGCCATTCCTTACTGGTATATCGATCTTCCCATGGCCAATTTCGGCCAATTCCAGCTTTTCAAAGGGGCTTCGGGTTTTCTCTATGGCTTCGGTTCCCCCGGCGCCGTCATGGATTTTCAACTCAAAAAACCGGTAGACGCACCCAAGCTCGCACTGGAGGCCGGATATCGTTCGGATGCGGTTTTCCGTCAGAGCCTGGACGCTGGCGGACCACTGGATCACGCCGGGCGCGTGACGACGAGGCTGGCCATCGGCAACGAAGTCGGCAATCAGTACAATGGAAGTTTTCTTCGCAGCACATCCGTTTCCGGAAGCATCCACGTTCGCTTGACCGATACCCTCGATTGGCACGGCGACGCGTTCTATCTCAATACGCTTCAAAAAGGCATGGTCAATGGCGTGAGCGTCAGCAGTTCGCTGCATTACCTGAGCCCGATCAGCGGACGCGCTGAACTGGGGGCTCCTGACTCATGGAAAACGAACGATTTCAAGCATTTCAACACCGGGTTCGACTGGCGGTTTGCGCCAAACTGGACTGCGCGTCTGACCTACGCCTACACGCATCTGGATGAGAGGTTTCCCTCCAATGCAATCACTTTCCTTGATAACAAGGGAGATTATCTGAACCGTCCGTTCCAGATGACACGCGTCTTCACATATCCCAGGCTCAGGAGACAACCGAAGGAACGTTCAAAACCGGGCCACTGCGCCACGATGTCGTCGCCGGAATCACCTGGCTGCTGCAGGATTTCGATGCTGACGCCAATGCCGCCTATTATCCGCCAAATCAGTACGGCAATATCTACACGACGCGTCCAACCGCGACCAATGGCACCGCCTATAATCCCCGCCTCTATCGTTACGTCGACTACACGCAAGTTTCCCCATTCTGGAGCGACACGGTGACCTGGGGAAAATGGTCGTTGCTCGCGGGCGCACGCTACACCGATTATATTGAAAACGACTACGCGACCGACGGCAGCGGCCGTCGGACTGCGGCGCGCCAGAACAATCCTGTCACCCCTGTCGTCTCGCTATCCTATAAACCGGACGCAGGGATCAATCTGTATTTCAGCTGGGTCCAGGCCATGCAATCCGGAACGCAGGCGGCTGCGACGACGAAGAATGCTTACGCCGTATTCGCCCCAATGCGCAGCGACCAGTATGAAGTCGGCGCCAAGTTCCAGCGTAACAAATGGAGCGGCACGATCGCTCTATATCGCATGGACACAATCGCATCATACGTCGATTCAAATAATGTCCAGCAACAGGGCGGACTTGTCCGCTATCAAGGCGTTGAAGCCGCCGTAAATGTTGAGGCGACACGCGATCTGCAACTCTCGGCGAGTTTGACCTATCTTGACGCCCGATACGGCTCAGGAACGCCATACAAGGGCAAGCAGGCAGAATCCACATCGCCTTTCGAGGCCAATTTCTCGGCAATTTATACGCTGCGCTGGGTGAAGGGGTTAAGCGTCAACGGCGGCCTGAACTACGTATCGGCGGCATGGCTCAATCCCGACAACAACTTCCGTATGCCGTCTTACATTATCGGCAATGTCGGGGCGCAATACATAACCCAGGTACAGAACCACCGCCTGACGTTCAGGGCTTCCGTTCAGAACATAGGCAATGAACGCTACTGGGTCAGTCGCGGCTCGTTGCAGCTTTTTCCGGGTGCGCCACGCACCGCCACAGTCAGCGCCCGCATCGATTTCTGACATCGAACGTCAGCAAGTCGCAGAACAACCATCTTCAGCGCTGCGAACATAAACAAGCCCAGCGCGACAAGACAGGGGCTGTGTAGCGATCACATCGCTACACAGCGATCCAGACTTTTTCGAGAAAGTTTGGCTGCTTCAGAAGGCCGCAGAGAAAAATCCCGTTCGTCAGCCCCCGTGCGCAGTAACATCGACGTCCACGCCCACTTCAAGCGCCACCCACTGCCCTGATGCCCAGGGACCAGTTCCAACACTGAACGTCGAACGGACAAGCTGGAGATGTCCTTTGGCGTGCAGGGCGTCGCCGCTGATGTCGATGGTGAGGGGTAGAACGACAGCCTTGCTGACGCCCTTTATCGTCAACGTGCCTTCCGCATCATACGCGTCGCCGCCTTTGGCCTTGAAGTCCTTCACGTCGAACACCGCCGTCGGGAACGCCTTTACGTCGAACCAGTCGTGACCAGGCAGCGCGCCATCTCGCTGACTGTCGCCCGTTGTGGCGCTCGTCATGTCCACCGTAATTTTTGCGCGCCCTGCCTCAGGGTGAGCCGGATCGAACGTTATCGACCCATCGTATTTCCCAAAATGCCCTGAAAACGCCTTGCCGGTTTGAGTGCCGGAAAACCCGAGTGCGCCATCTCCGGCTTTGACTTTCCAGTCAGCTGCAAACGCCGGAGCCGAAAGCGCGAGCGCGCCCACGATGGCGACGGCGACGGGAAGAAACTTATGAGCGACCTTCATCGGACTTTTCCCTTTTGGCGTAGTGAATAAGATGCGCCGAAGGCTGGCAGCATCTGACGAAGAACGTTATCGCGCAAAACGAAATGGTGGCGCAGGGCTGCCGTCACATGCACGACGATCAATGCGAGAAGACCCCATGAGGCCCAGTGATGAACAATCTTGAGGGCGTCCTCGACAGGCGCCTTGTCCGACAGAGTTGAGAGAACCGGAAGATCAGGCCAGGGGATTGTCCCGAACAGCACGGTTGGAATACCAAGTACGGAGACGGACACCATCGCCCATCCACTCAGCGGCAGCAGCACCTGCAAACCATACAGGAGGGCGTGCCCGAGGTGCGCAGCTTTTTTCTCAAGCGGCGGCATGCTCGCTGGCAATGCTGGCGCCCGGTGACCGAAACGCCAGCCAATGCGCAGAACAATCAGAAGCATTACGGTAATGCCGATAGATTTATGCAGCTGATAGAGCTGGAACACGCGCATCGTATCGAGGTGGAGATGGTCCATGACCAACCCCATTGCGATCAGGGTCAGAATCCCCAGAGCGATCATCCAGTGAAGGACAATCGCTACCGTGGTGTACCGCGTGTTCCCGCCAACTGCGCTCGCGGGCGTGGTCATGAAGATCAGTCCTGACGCTCGAAGGCGCCAGCAATGCGCAGGTGCACGTCGTCAGAGACGTAAGGCACATACATCTTCACGCCGAAGTCGCTGCGCTTGATGACGCCCGTGGCCTCAAAACCAGCCGTGTATTTCTTGTCCAGCGCATTCACGCCAGCGCCGATGAAGTGAACCTTCAGGGTTTCGGGCTTCGTCACGCCGTGCAGGGTCAGGTTGCCAGTCACAACGGCGTCATTCTTGCCGTTGAGCCGAACAGAGGTGGACTCAAACGTGGCGTTCGGGAACTTCGCAGCGTCGAACCATTGATCGCCCTTGAGTTCGTCATTGAGTTTCGCGCTGGTGGTCTGCACCGAGTCCACCGGGATTGTCACAGACAGCTTAGAAGCGGACGGGTTCTTCGGATCAAGGTTAAGCGTCCCAGACACGTTCGAAAACACGCCGAGATAGTTGGTGAAACCGAAATGCAGCACCTCAAAGCTGACCTGCGTGTGACCAGGCTCTACATCATAAGCGCCGGACTGAATCTGCGAGGCGCTGGTGACGACCTGCGCAGACGCCGGATTGCCGGCCAACAGGCCGATCGCAAGGGTGGCAGCAGGAAATGAAAAAAGGCTGTACTTCATGGCGAGACGCTCCGCTCGGTAAAACTCAGGCACAAGAGATCATGGTTTCATGCAAGGCCGGAACGGCCTCGTTCTCTTCTGGCCCCTTCATTACAGCGGCGTCGTGACGCAATAAATAGCAACAATGGAAAATCAAAGTTTCCCTATTTTGCATTCACTGCGCCTCTGGGCAGCATGCGCACACAGGACGATGCTCTTCACGTCTTCACCCTCCCCTCTCTACATGGGCCTCATCTCATGGCTGTTCGTCGGCTTGTCGCAGGAATTGGCGGATAGTGGCGGCTACTCGGCATATGTCAGGCGACATACACGCGTCTCGCCTCCCTGAGTGGAGCCTCTCATCGTGTGGAGTCGTGTTCCAGGACTCTGCCGACATAGAAGCCACGATCGTTTATTGATTGGCTACCCATCGCCGCAAAGGCGCCGCGTCCGATCAGGTCCGGCTGCGTCATTCTTCTACGAGATTACGCCTCACGCAGACACTACCTCATCGATTACAGGGGAACCTCACTGGGCAGCACATGTAAGGCCGAGACTCAAAGCGCCACCTTCGCGACGCTCCAAAACCGACCGCGAGAAGCTTTTTCAAGTTACCAGAATGAATGCCATTTCCTTGCAAGCTTATTCTAAAATGCAGCCACGGCGTCACCATTAAACGAGCGCATACGCAGCTTTCCGAAGTCGACAAGCAGCCAAAGTCCCAGCGTTGTCCTGTGTCAACACAATCAAACGCGCTACAGCCGCACGACCTCTCGCATTTTCAAGCGGCTTTCATCGACGCGTGCGGGCGCGGCTGTGTTGACGCAACACGCTTTCAATCCAGTCGTTGAGTTCAGCGGTCGCACGTTCTGCATCTTCCCGGTTGGGGTAGCTGTCAGGAAACCGGAGCGCCAGCCAGCGCCACGCCACCAGACGTTTATGCCGTTTCTCCGCGCGCTCAAGCTCCTCGCGACCAGCGCGATCCGGCGGCGGCAGGCGACCTGTCCCCGGCGGAGGAACCGCTCGGCCCGACGCGTGTTCCGCCGCCCAACCTACGAGACGCCGAATCCCGTTGTCGCGATCGTCGACCGGACACATCGCGTAGGTCCAGCGCTGTGTCAGGTCGAGCCCTTCCACCCCCTCCAGAGCGGACGCGATGGCGAATGGCTGCTCCATGTCGGCCAGACGGTAATTCGGATCGTCGACGCGCAGCACCGCACGCTTGATACGGGCGAGCACGCCGTAAAGGCTGTCCGACCCGATCTCGGCGGCGATCGCGCGAACGATATCCGCATCCGGCTGCACCAGCGGACGCAGTTCCTCCGGCGGTTCCGGCGCGGCCGCGAGACGATCCCGGATGAAACGCGGACTACCGGCGTCAGCGAGAACCGCGACGACGCCATCTTCGTGCTTGCCATACCGTCCGGCGCGACCGCCGATCTGCTTGACCTCCTGCACCGACAGGTCGCGTGTCTGGCGCCCGTCGAACTTGCGCAAGGATGCAAAGACAACGCGCTTGATCGACAGATTCAGTCCCATGCCGATAGCGTCGGTAGCAATCAGGATATCAGCCGCGCCAGAATTGAAGCGTTGCGCCTCAGCCCGACGCACCTCGGGACTCAACGCGCCGTATACGACCGCCACCCGTCGCCCGCGTTCCATCAACGCTGCGCGCAGGTCGAGCACTTCACGACGGGAAAACGCGATCAAAGCGTCGCCAGTGCGGAGGTCGTTAAGACGCACGCCTGAGGGAGCCGCGCGAAGCGGACTTTTACGATGGAGGGTGATCTCATCCAGCGGATCGCCACAAAGCTCAGCTATCCGTCGCACCATTGGAATACAATCCGGCGCGCCAAGAACGAACAGATGCCTTGCCGGGGCGCCCATGATCGCAGCCGTCCAGGCCGCGCCGCGATCCGGATCGAAGAGCATCTGCGCTTCATCAATCACCGCGACATCGACGGGGTTGGAGAACGGACACATCTCGACAGTCGCCGCCAGATGCCGACTGCCCGGCGCGGCAATCCGTTCCTCGCCTGTGGCCAATGCCGCGTCCACACCGCGCGACGCCAGCGCTTCGCGAAACTCATGCGCTAAAAGACGAAGCGGGGCCAACGCCAGACCGCTCTCCGCACGGGCGAGCGCGTCGAGAGCGGTGTGCGACTTGCCGCTGTTTGTCGGGCCGGTAACCAGAGTGATCCGCCGCGTCAGCGCCCTGGCCGTGCGAAAATGCGCGGCGTATCTATCCAGCGCCGCCACGCGGGCGATGACCGCGTTGGCCACATGCTTTCCAACGGCGGGCGGTTCCGGCAGCGCGGTATCGTGACGGCCGCGCGCATCGCGCCCCCCTTCCCGCCTGGGAACTGCGCTATCGTCCTGCCCGCCACGACGCCACTCCTGCAGGTCGCCACGAAGCGCGACGAGCTCGGCCGGATCAAATTCCCATAGTTCGAATCCGTCCGGTTGCCGCACGCGCCGAGCGACCGGAAGACGGTTTTCCGCGACCCAGCGCAACGCCTCCCGCTGCGAACAATGCAGAATGCGCGGCACTTCGCGGAACGGGACAAGGCTTTGTTCCCACTCTTCAAGGCGCAATTCTTCCCTACGCCGACGCGCCTGAGCGGCGCGCTCTATCGCCGCTTCGTTTTCCGCACGCTCCTCATCTTCGCGCTGTGCCCCGCCAGCGAAACGGTCGCTATCCGCGAGGCCGAAAGCACTCGCAATGGACGCTGCGACGCGAGCGACCTGTGCGCTGGACAGCACCCGCCCGGTGTCCAGCATATCCGCCCGCAACGCCTCCAACGCCGCCTTCGGCGTATCGCCGAGTTCACGATAACGCGCGGCCAAGACGGGCTCGAGAGCGTTGAGTAGTATCGGATCGTTCGCCGCCGGATCATCGACGTTCGCCGCCGCCTGCTCCATATCCTCGCGGGAAATCCATATCCGCCCCTCGCGCCGGGTCAGATCCATCATCCGAGACGCCCAGCGCTTGCGACGTACCGCGCATAGCGCGGCGATGAACGTATCGTCGGGAATCTCGCGCGCACCCGGCGCCAGGGCCCGGCCAATGCGGCGCAGCAGCGCGGACTCCTCTCGCGGCTCAACCGCGAGGCCGGTACGCGACAACGCTGTTTCCAGCGCCGCGCGGGCCGGGGACGAAGAATCATGAGACCCGACCGAATTTATACGGTCAGGATCTGGTGCGACCAGCGTGGGGCGAGGACCTATCGGCGCGTTCATTGGGTCCAGTGTGCGCGATACACGGCAACGGAACAATCCCCACCAGTACGGCTATGCAGGCGCGCCTCAAAGCAGCAGGTCGAGCCGCTTGACGCCACAGAGTCACCCCCTTCGTCACAAGCAACCCAATTTTGTAAGCTGGACGGCGTTACCGTATGCAAAGACAGCCTATCGTTGACGCATCCGGCGACGAGTGGATGAGGGGGGCGTGGCCACGCCATTACGGGATACCTCGCGTCGCATTTTCAGCGATCCGTCGCCTTAATTGTTAGCCTATCAGAAATCTCGGCCCTAGATGGAACTGATCACGTGGAGGGATCGAAGAACCGTCAATTGATAAGCTTGGCCCATGATT
>NZ_JOPL01000007.1 GCF_002153745.1 Acetobacter sp. DsW_063
CACAACCTCTCGCTCAATTCAATACATTAATAGGTCCTGAACCTAGTGCATAATGACCACATTCATGATCGTGTCTCGAAATATCTTACAGTGACCTAACCTTGCGCCAGATTAGGTCTTGCGCGATTAGGAACTCCAGACGGTAATTCAGGTTACCGCATCTTCTATTTCTCCCTAACGACATCAAGGATGCATCGCGATAGACTAAAGCCGTAAGAAAACAAAAACGCTCTTGAAGCATACCAAATAACAAGGCAGCATCCACTTGAACATTACGTGTGCTTACGGTCGATTATGAAAGACTCTTAATTCCCTTTCCAATGCTCTAATAAAATCATCCTAAAAAACCAACTGAGTAAATATTCATGAAATTCAAACAAATTATATGGGCATATGCTTCTTTTGCGATATTCGGCACTATGCCTGCTCTGGCTGCGCCAAACGAAACCGTCACTGTTTACGGCCTGTCACCGAAAATCGTGCTTCATGAAATCCGGAAAATGGCGTCAGGCCAATGGGACGCCCAACTGGCCCGGTGGGATTCGGCATTCTGCCCGGGGGTTCTGGGGCTGGACGAACCCTTTCAGGGCATAGTTCTCAAGCATCTGGACAGAGCTGCCCGCGCAGTCATCCCCGGATTGCCAGCTACCTGCAAGACGAAAAACGCGTTCATCGTCTTCAGCGAAAATGGCAGCGCCATGTTTGACGCAATCGACAAAGGCTTGCCCACGTTAGGCAACGGTTACGATTCAAGCAATGTCAGCAAGCAGGATTTCGAGCCGCCGGATCGTCGCATAGTCGCGCAATTACGGCAGGACCGCCCCGTGCGCTGGTATCGCAGCACCAGCGTACAGTATTTCAATGGCGCCTGGGGAGACGCCTCCGCCCAGTCGGCGAAATTTGACGAGAAGGGAACTCTGCTCCGCACGACGTTTACAATCGTGATCGTCGACCGGAATCTGGCTTCCGGCGCATCCTGGGGGCAACTTGCCGATTATGTGGCGTTCGTTGTGCTTGCCGCACCGGCGCTTGGCGAAAATTTCAACCAGAACTCGATCATGAGCCTGTACGACGAAGGACGTTTTCAATCGACGGCGCCCTCGCTTATGACGCCGCTCGACGACGCCGTGCTCCGCGCCTTGTACGCCGCCAATCCGGCGCAGGATGCTCATGCCGAACAGACTGAGATCGCTACGTCGGTCAGCAGCGAAGTCACGCACAAGACCCGCGCAACACATTAGGCGTAACGGGTCTTGACCCTCCGGCTCAAGTTAATTGCGCAAAAAAATAACGTTAAATATCAATGCTCTACAGCACAGAGCGCCGTCCTCTTGTTTTTCGATGACCGCTCCTCCATTCAGCAGGCATGCAACTGCAAAACTAAGCGCCTCGTTCTCGTAACCGAGCGGGCGTCGTCAACATCATGCCGACCAGATACGCGCAAAATGACAACCTATGGTGGTTGCGATTGCCAGCCCCCTGCCCGCCCCCATTCCATCGCGCGACGAACCGGCCCATAGTCCGGCCGCTCGCAGGTCGCAGCGCCCTGTGACGCGCCATAAATCATACGGCCCGCAGGTGGACGTCTCCCCTTGGGTCGCGCAGAAGGAGCCGCCGCATGTCCCTCGGACGTTTTCCCCTGACCCGCCTTCGCCGTAACCGCCATGACCGGTTCACGCGTCGGCTCGTGGCGGAGAACGCCCTGTCGGTGGACGATCTGATCTGGCCGATCTTCGTGATGGAAGGCGAAGGCGCAGTCACCGACGTTGTCTCCATGCCCGGCGTGCAGCGAGTCACGCTCGATCGGCTCGCGGCCCATGTGGAAGAAGCCGTGAAACTGGACATCCCGGCGCTCGCGCTTTTTCCGATCACACCGGCGGAATTGCGAGATGAGCATGGAACGGAAGCGCTCAATCCAGACAATCTGATGTGCCGCGCGGCGCGGCTGCTGAAGAAAGAATTTCCTCATGTAGGGTTAATCGGCGACGTCGCGCTCGACCCCTACACCAGCCACGGACATGATGGACTGATCCGCGACGGGTATGTAGTCAACGATGACTCTGTCGCGATCCTTGCCCGTCAGGCCACCAATCAGGCTGCTGCGGGCATAGACATCATCGCGCCCTCCGACATGATGGACGGGCGTATCGAGGCTATCCGTCGTAATCTCGACGAACATGGGCTGATCGACACACGAATAATGTCCTATGCCGCCAAATACGCCAGCGCCTTTTATGGTCCGTTTCGTGACGCGCTGGGTTCTGGCGGTCTGTTGAAGGGTGACAAGAAGACCTACCAGATGGACCCGGCCAACTCCGACGAGGCGCTGCGGGAAGTAGCGGTCGACCTTGCTGAAGGTGCGGACATGGTCATGGTCAAGCCGGGAATGCCGTATCTCGACATTATCCGCCGCGTTCACGAGCGCTTTTCCGTCCCGACCTTCGCCTATCAGGTCTCCGGCGAATACGCGATGCTGATGGCTGCTATCGTTAATGGCTGGCTGGATCGGGAACGCGCGGTGATGGAGAGCCTTCTGGCGTTCAAACGCGCTGGCGCCAACGGCGTGCTGACGTATTTCGCCGTCGAAGCCGCCGAATATCTGCGTCGGGGGTGATGCGCCCCCAACAGGGAGTCGCATCATTGGCATTGAAACCCGAGGCCCGTTATCCCACTATTGTAGAGGAGAAGGCCCGCGTAGGTCTCCAGCGTTCATAAAATCCGGGGGAAGCGTCGATCATGACCTATTCATCGCGCCATCCCCAGTTCTTCTACACAACGGCGCCCCTGCCCTGCCCCTATCTTCCCAACAGGATGGAGCGCAAGGTCGTCACGGATCTTTCCGGGCCTGACGCCGAAGCGTTACACGACAGGCTTTCCCGTGCAGGTTTCCGCCGAAGCCATACCATCGCCTATGCGCCGGTGTGTCACGGTTGCAATGCCTGTGTGCCGATCCGCATCGTCGTTCCTCAGTTCCAGCCGGACCGAACGCAGCGCCGCATCATGCGAGCAAATGCCGCCATCGACGGTTTCGACGTGCCGCCGCATGGAACGCCGGAGCAATTCGCCCTTTTTCGTCGATATCAATTGGCGCGTCACTCCGATGGCGACATGGCGTCTATGAGCTTTAACGACTATCGCGCCATGATCGAGGACACGCCCATCAACAGTTTCCTCATTGAATTCCGCTCCGAAGAGGATCAGCTGATCGCTGTCAGCCTCGTGGACGCGCTTATCGACGGATTTTCGGCGGTCTACAGTTTTTTCGACCCGGATCTCGCCAACCGCTCACTGGGCGGCTTCGCCATCATGTGGCTGATAGAGAAAGCCCGTGCGCGTGGGTTACCGTATGTCTATCTTGGCTACTGGATCGCGGAGAGTCGAAAGATGTCCTACAAGTCGCGTTTCCATCCTGCGGAGATTCTGACGCGCGGGTTGTGGCGCGAACTCCCTCCGACGTCCGCGACTCCCTGAAATTTATTTCGAATTTATGCGCCTTCCGCCCGCAGCCACGCCACGGCCGTATGGCGTATGGCGTATGTTCCGGCGCCGCGCGACGCTGACGCTCACCATCCAAACGGATACGAAAGCCGTAACTCCCCGTAAAATGGCGGCCGGAGCGCAATGCCAGTAGAATTTGGATTTTACGCAGCCACATGACAAACCCGTTCCGATGACCATTTTGCGCATAGACGAGATCGAATCCTCACCTTGGAAAAACGGAGGCGGCGTCACCCGCGAGATCGCCGTTGCCCGCGACGACGACGAACGCGTGCTGTGGCGTCTCAGCGTCGCAGACATTGCGCGAGACGGCCCGTTCTCGTCATTCGAGCAAACGGACAGAAGCATGGCGCTTCTGAACGGATCAGGTCTTGATCTTATATTTTTCGATTCCGGAAACACTCTTTCCCTGGATCGTCGCGGAACCATACTGCGCTACCCCGGCGCACCGGGGCCATTGGCGCGGCTTCGCGCAGGTCCATGCCGCGCAGTCAATTTCATGAACTCGCAGGGCGCAACACCGATGGCGTTGACCGTGTTTCGCGAACCTGAATTTCATCGCAGCAGTCAGTTTATCCTGATTCCTGCCGAGGGAGCATGGCTCGTCAACGACGGACAGGAAGTGGTCCACCCGGGAAGCTTACTCATAAGCCGAAACGGCTGCGCCGTGAGCGCTGCGGCGCCGAACGGCGATAACCTCGCCTACCTTCTGGCTTAGACGCATTGATAAGGTGAGCTGACTGACGTCGCGTGACGCATCAGGGCATCTCCGCCGGGCATATCCATAACGTATATTTAATTCGACTGAATTGGCCGGGCGGGCCGAAAGGCGCGGTTTGGCGCGCATCTTCCCGCCTGCCGCATGGCAAGGCCGTAGCGTGACACGGCGGCGACGCCACTTTACAATACCAACGTAAGGCCAGCACCGTGGCCGTCGACGTCGCTGGAGTATTTTTATGCGAATTCTTCTCGTCGAGGACGATCCGACTGTTCGGGGCTTTGTCAGCAAAGGGTTGTCTGAAACGGGGCACCTCGTCGAGCAAGCCGACAATGGCAAGGACGGGCTGTTTCTGGCGGTAAGCGAGAAATTTGACGTCGTTGTCCTCGACCGAATGCTCCCCGGCGGCATCGACGGCCTGCGAATTTTGGAAACGTTGCGGAGTCAGGCCAACGCGACGCCGGTGCTGATTCTTTCAGCGCTCGCCGACGTCGACGACAGGGTGGCTGGCCTTAAAGCTGGCGGCGACGATTATCTGACCAAGCCGTTCGCGTTCTCGGAACTGCTCGCACGCGTCGAGGCTCTGGGCAGACGTGGCCGCAACGAGTCTGCACCGCAAACACGCCTTGAGGTCGGCGGGCTTGAAATGGACCTTCTGGCGCGCAGCGTGCGACGCGACGGCCAGAAGATCGACCTGCAACCTCGCGAATTTCGCCTGCTCGAATTTCTTCTTCGTCATGCAGGACAGGTCGTCACGCGGACAATGCTGCTCGAAGGCGTGTGGGATTACCATTTCGACCCTCAGACCAACGTCATCGACGTTCATGTTTCGCGCCTGCGCCAGAAGGTCGACAAACCTTTTCCGCAGCCTCTTATCCATACGATCCGCAACGCCGGCTATATGCTGCGGGCGGAATAGGCTCGATCCATGCGCGCCGTTCCCCACGAGCGTCCAGCTGATCGTCTTTCGTCGACCGGAGACCGCTGGCGCGATGAAATGCGGGAGCGTGCCCGCCAGTGAACGGGTTGCGCCTCCCCGTGCGCGCCTTTGGGCGCAATGGAACAAAGGCGCCATGGCGCCGCCCGTCACTGCGCGCCGCTTTGCGACGCACCGGGGGCTTTCGATCCGCAAGCGTGCGGTTCGCCATCGGCTACGCCGTGCTCTTCTCCGCGTCCGCCGTGTTGTTTCTCTCGGTCATCTGGTGGGGAACCGCAGGACTGATAGAGCGACAGGTCGAAGCCTCCGTTGCGGCTGACGCCCGCGCTTTGTCAGAGCGCTGGACGGATGGCGGGCTGTCGGCTCTGGCGCTTACTATTGAAGACCGGCTTGAAGACAACGTGGATGACGACGCGATCTATCTTCTGGTCGATCCGCACGGTCAGCATGTCGCAGGCAATCTCCCGTCCTGGCCCGCCGACGTGGCGATGAGCAATGTCTGGTACCAACTTTCTGTCCGTCGCGCTGGCGCTCGTGGCGTGGCCGAAGTGCAGGGCTTCGATTTGCCCGGCGGTTACAGGCTGCTCGTTGGGCGCGACGTGCGCGGTCGGGCGATGTTGCGCAGGCTTCTGACAGACCTGCTCCTCTGGGCGTGGATCATGATTACCGCGCTCGCACTGGGTGGCGCATTGCTCGTGCGCAGTATGTTTCGCCGCATGATCTCCCAGATCGCCCGCACCACCACCGCCGTCGCGCATGGAGACATGACCCGACGCATGCCTCTGCACGGCAG
Source organism: Acetobacter sp. DsW_063 (assembly GCF_002153745.1). Taxonomy (GTDB): domain Bacteria; phylum Pseudomonadota; class Alphaproteobacteria; order Acetobacterales; family Acetobacteraceae; genus Acetobacter. The sequence continues at coordinate 5,947 of NZ_JOPL01000007.1, forward strand.
GGGCAACGAACTCGATGAAGTCGCGGAAGCGATCAACGAGATGCTGGATCGCATCGCGCGTCTGATGGACGGGGTGAAGCAGGTTTCCAACGCCATCGCCCATGATCTTCGCACGCCAATCACGAGGGCCAGAGCACAGCTCGAATACGCGGCGCTTCACGGGAAGGATGAGGCCACGCTCCGCTCCGCCATCGAAGACGGCGTGGCGGATCTGGACAACATAACGGCTGTTTTCGAAGCCCTGCTGCGCATCGCCCAGATAGAAGCGGGTTCGCGGCGATCCGCCTTCGCTTCGTTCGACCTGATTCCCGTGCTGCGTGACATCGCTGAACTTTACGAACCAGCGGCTGACGAGCATGAAATCAAGGTCGTCATGCGGCTACCCGAACATCTGCCGTTCTACGGCGATCGCTCGATGATCCAACAGGCCGTGTCCAATTTGCTCGACAATGCCATCAAATTTTCTCCGCACGGCGGCTCGATTACCGTTGCTTCCGCAGTCGGTCCCAATCTTGGCATGGAGGGCAGCCCGGCGGGCCGGGTCGCCACGATAGCGATCAGCGACGAGGGAATGGGCATGAGCGAGGCCGATATCGCTCGCGCCTCCGATCGATTCTTCCGCGCCGATTCCGCGCGCAATACGCCGGGTTCGGGTCTTGGCCTCTCACTCGTTCAGGCGATCGTGCAACTCCATGGCGGTACCATGCAATTCTCCCGGCGAGATCCGGGCCTTACGGTTCGTATGCAACTCCCTCTGCCAACTGCTCGGGGAAAGACCGTCGGCGCCAACATGAAGCAGGATTCACCGCGGCCACACTCTGGCGATAGCTCCCCGGTAGTAGTTTCAGCACCATGAGACGCACATTTCTCTACGCGGTCGTCCCGACCCTTTCGATCGAACTTTGCGGAGCTGCAGTGGCGCCAGATCCGGCTCCGTCCGCAGAGCAGGTCGTTGCGAATCAGTCCGCTCCTGCTCCGGCTGCGTCCACGAGCGATGTTGGGGCCATTGAGTCATCCGCGTCGGCGGGAGCAAGCGGTGTCGGACACGCGCCCCGTGAGCGCAGTCTGGCCATTACATCGGACAGTCAGGCGTTCTGCACGCGTCTGGTTCACGCAATAGAATCCCACGGCCTGGACACATCGCGTGACGTGCAGGCCTTGCGGAGCGAGGGCGAGCAGCTTTGCGCCGAAGGTCGGGTGCGTCTTGGCGTCGCCCGCCTCAGAGAGGCTCTGGTCGCATTGAAGGAAGAAAAAGATCCATGATTCACTTGGAAAATAAATTGATTATCCAAAGAATTTTCAGACAAAATTATACCATCGCCATACTCGGCTGCGCTCTTGCATTTACCGTAACAGCCCCCGCCCAGGCCGAGACTACCGCTGCCGGAACGCAACTCGAACTGACCGGAACGGGGACCGTCGACGCAAGTCCCGATCGCCTCACCGCCACTCTCGTCGCCAGAGGAGTCGCGCCGGACGCCGCGACCGCGCAGTCGCGCGCAAACGACATTGTCCGCAAGGCCATGGCCGCTATCGCAAGCGTCGATGGAGTGAACGGTGCGGCTGACTCCTACTCTGTGTCGCCCCCGGGCGCGAATGACACTGCAAAAGGCTGGGAAGCCCGACAGACGATCCACGTCGTCGCGTTCGGCTCAGATGCGCTTCTACCGCTAGTCGGCCGTCTGCAGGCTCAGGGACTTCTTCTTGATGGACTCGGCTGGTCGCTCTCTCCTGCGCGCGAGAAGGAACTAAGTAAACAGGCAACGAAGCTCGCGCTTGACAACATGCGTGAGAAAGCTCGGGACGCGGCGACTGACCTGGGCATGAAAGTTGCCTCCATCGCCGAAATTTCCCTCGAAACGCCGTTCGGCCCACGGCCAGTCATGCTGATGGCGGCCCGTATGGCTTCCGCGCCGACCTCAACCCCGGAGGAGCAACACGTCTCTGTCACGGCGCGTGCGAAAATCATCCTCGGGCAGTAATTCAAGGCCGGGCTGCGAGCCGCACACCAGCGTAAGAAGCGGCAACTTCTACTCTCCCGACACGTTAACGTGTAAAGTGCTGGTTGCTCCCTCGTTCTGAGGGGGCGGTTTATGGCGACAACCTTGTGCAGCGGGCGGCCGCGCAATCTACGCTTGATGGCGGTTTTCGCCCAACTCAGGCGACCTCGGTTCGTGCCCTACATCGGCCAGATCATTCGTCTTCTGCCGTGGCTGTCGTCAACAACAGATCACAGAGGAGAATCTCCGTTTTGAAATTAGGCAGGTCCAATTTTCAAAAGGCGCCCGACACCGTCTACAAACCCAATTTCGATCCGGCTATGCTACGGCCCGGTATAGTTCACCTCGGCTGCGGCAATTTCCATAGAGCCCATCAGGTCACTGCGACGCAGGCCGCGATCGGAGCCATGGGCGCCGACGGGCTACAGTGGGGCATCGTGTCGGCGACCATGCGGCGACCAGAACTGGCGCTGGAACTGGTTGAGCAAGACAACCTCTACACCTTGCTCACGCGCGAGCCGAACGGCACGGTGGCGTCAATCATGGCCGCGATATCCGAGGCTGTGTTCGCAAGGGACACGCATTCGACGCTCGCCGCGCGAATCGCCGATCCGCGCACGAAAATCGTGACGCTGACTGTCACAGCCAGCGGCTACTACCTGACGGCGGACGGCTCCATTGACCCGGAAGCAGCCGACCTTCTCGCCGACCTGAAAGCCAAATCCCCACGCACAGCGCCCGGTATACTGGTGCAGGCGATGTCTCTCGTCCGTGCGAAAGGCGGCACGCCGCCGGTTATTCTCTGCTGCGACAATGTGGCGAACAACGGTCGCACGTTACGGCAAGCTGTCATGGATTTCGCCGCTTGGCGTGGAAACGACGAACTCTCGACCTGGATTGGGGAGAATGTGCAGTTTCCGGACACCATGGTCGATCGAATCGTTCCGGCGCCCCTATCTGACGACAAGGACGACGCCAGAAGGCTGCTTGGCGGGCTGGAAGACTCCATTCCCATTTCGGCGGAACCCTGGTTCCAGTGGGTCATTCAGCGCTTCGACGGCCCGCGCCCATTGTGGGAAGCGCACCCCGGCGCGCGGTTCGTCTCCGATGTCGATACATTCGAGCGCGCCAAACTCCAGATGCTGAACGGCGCGCATATGCTGCTCGCCTACGCCGGGGGTTTGGCAGGCTTGAACACCATCGCTGAAGCGGCGTCCGACCCTGCACTCGGCCCCGTCGTCGAGCGCTTCATGCGGCGCGAGCAGACAGCCGACGTTGATCTGCCGGAAGATACTCTCGACCGCTACGCAGCCGACCTCATGACCCGTTTCCGCAATCCCGGAATCGTTCATGAAGTCGAAAGGATCGGGCGTAACGGATCGGTCAAGATGGCCATGCGCGTCATCCGTCCGATGCGCGCCAATCTGGAGCGTGGTGAACCCACACCTGGAGCGATCCTGCTTATTGCAAGCTGGATACGGTGGTTCGCCCTGCATGAGCAGGAAGCTTTGGAAATCTCTCTGACCGACCCACGTGCGGATCACTTGCGACAGATTTGCGCAGACGCTCGAGATGATCACATGGCTCAAGCCGAGGCGTTTCTCGCAATGGAGGAGGTGTTCGGCCCCCCCCTCCCCGACCATGAACGTCAGGTCACCGCAGTGGCGAAAGCGCTTGGCGATCTGACGAGGCTGGAAGCGTCAGAAGTTCTGCGCAAGCTCGCGGCAACCGGCTAAAGTAAAGAAGCGCGACGGCGGCCCGTCAGGCCGCCGCATGCTCTATATAGGCCCTGACCACAGTAAGGTCCTCAACCACCGCCAACGCCTTTGCGCGGACGTCGTCTACCGGCTCGAGAAGATCGGGGACGATGATGACACGAATGCCTGCCGCCTGAGCCGCACGCGCACCGGAGTTGGAATCCTCCAACGCAAGGCAATCAGCAGGCGCCACGCCAATTTTTTCTGCTGCTGTCAGGTAAGGTTCCGGATACGGCTTTCCTTGAGACACGTCGTCCCGCGTAACAATCGCGTCAAACCGCTCGAATAACCCTACAAGTTTCAGGTGATGATCCGTGCGGTAACGGCTTGACGACGTGGCGATCGCACGAGGTATTTCAAGCTTGTCGAGAAGATCGAGTAGCGGCTCTACGCCTTTCTTGAGCGCGAGTTCACCCGCGTCCACCAAACCCCGTAGATGCTCCTCTTGAAGCGCGAAAAAACGCTCTAGAGGAAAATCCTCTCCATATGTTTCACGGACCAGCGCCCGGCACCCATCGGCAGGAACGCCAATCATGCGGCGGCAAAACGCCATGGGCATGTCGTGCCCGAGATCTTTCGCCGCGAGAATCAACGCGTCCATCGCAAGCGTTTCGCTGTCGAGCAGCAATCCGTCCATGTCGAAAACCACACCCTTGATTGGGTCCGGTCTGGCCGTGGTCAGATCGGCAAGACGATTACGTTCAGTCATTAAGCGCGCCCTTTCAATGACGTCAGGGGTATTGGGGTACTACACCGGTGCGGCAGAAAAGTTGCGTCCTCGCTCCGTCCCAGCCGCGTACGCTGTGCTGAGAAGCCAAACCGACGCAACCTCGCCTCAGGGGGAAACGGTCGCGCCCAGCACCTTGAGGAACTGCGCCAGCCAGGCCGGATGCGCGGGCCAGGCCGGAGCTGTAACGAGTTGATCATCCGTGATGGCTTCCGTCACAGCGATATCCGCATAAGTCCCGCCCGCCAATTCGACCTCAGGACGGCAAGCCGGATATGCAGAGACACGACGTCCCTTGACGAGGCCAGCAGCGGTGAGAATTTGCACTCCGTGACAGATGCAGGCGATGGGCCTGTCAGCAAATGCCCTGACGAGTTTGAGCACATTTTCGTCAAGGCGAAGATATTCGGGCATCCGCCCGCCCGGGACGACCAGCCCAATATAGTCGTCTGTCGCAACCGTGGCAAAATCCGCGTTCAACGCGAAATGATGTCCCGGCTTCTCGCTATAGGTCTGCGCGCCTTCAAAATCATGAATGGCGGTGATAACCGTGTCGCCTGCCTTCTTCCCCGGCGACACAACGTCCACCTTGTAACCGACCATCGTGAGCGCCTGAAACGGCACCATGATTTCGTAGTCTTCGACATAGTCGCCGGCTAGCATCAACAGCCTGATTTCGTCGGACATACGCTTATCTCCTGTCGTTCGTATCTTGAGCGGACGCTTCGGCTCAACGTTCCTGCAGGCGCGGCATCAACTCCACGAAATTACAGGGCTGAAACCGACTGTCGAGTTGGTGGACCAAAATGTCGTCCCAGCCGTCTTTGACGGCCCCGGTCGAGCCAGGCAGGGCGAAAAGATAGGTTCCTCTGGCGACGCCCGCGAGCGCTCTCGACTGTATCGTCGACGGCCCTATCTTCTGGTACGACAGCATCCGGAAGAGTTCGCCAAATCCCTCGATCCGCTTTTCCAAAACCTGCTCGAACGCCTCTGGCGTCACGTCCCGACCGGTCACGCCAGTGCCGCCGTTGGTGATCACGACGTCGATTTCCGGGTCGCCTATCCAGCGCTCAAGGGTCCGAACAAGCCGGACGACATCATCGGGCTCGATCGCGCGATCCGCCACTACGTGCCCTGCGCGCTCTATTCTTGCGACCAGAGTAGAGCCGGAGGTGTCCGTTTCGAGGGTTCTGGTGTCCGATACAGTCAGGACCGCAATCCTGACACGAAGGAATGGTTTTGTGGCGTCGATCTGGGGCATGCCGGAGGATATTGATCCACAATCGAAGCACGTCAACCACGTGCAAAAATGTCACGCGAAGCGCCTATTGCCGTCGAAGCCGCGAGTTGAACCTGAATTTCACTATGACACAAAATGATTAAATTGTAAGAAACTTATGCACTTGGGGTTAGTTAGAACCTCCGATGAGACAAAGAAAAGTAACAGCAATCAAGAGTCCTCGTGCTATGCTAAATAAAAATAAAAATAGCCGCACTCGGCGCTCAGTGAACGTTTTCCTGCGTTCCTTTGCCCCTGCGCCTCTGGCATGCGCAGGCTACCTTGCGCTGATCGCGCCCGTCGCACACGCACAGTCGGCCAGTCAGGCGCCAGCGTCAGTGGCTGCGACGCCGACCGGTTCCGTCTCAGATACAAAGGCGGTGTCGAAGCCGGTCCGACCTGTTAGCTATGCCCCCCCAGAGCCGCGCTCCCCTCGACGCCGCCTCAGCGACGCCGATCTCCATCTTTATGTCACCCTGAACAAGCCGCCGCCGATGACCGGCTCGGACCGTCAGGGCCCGACGGAGATGCTGATGTATGGCAACCCGCATCTGTTCGGCGATTGGGGCGGGATACAGCCTTGGCTAACCAAACGCGGCATTTATCTGACTGTCGGCATCAACGAAGAATTCATGGGCAACGTCACGGGCGGCAAGCAGCGCGCCTACTCTGACGCGGGCCAGGTCGCAGCAGAACTCGACATTGACTGGGATAAACTCGCTGGCATCAACGAGTTCTGGACGCATATGCTGGTCGTTAACGGTCACGGTAACAACCTTGGCCGCCTTATCGGCGAGAACATTGCGCAACCCCAGCAGATTTACGGCGCACGGGGAAACGTAGTCGCCCATCTGGTCGCGCTTTACGGAGAAAAAGGCCTGTTTCGTAACCGGCTGAACATCGCCGCCGGATGGATTCCGACAGGAACGTTCTTCAACTACGATTATCTGGCCTGTTCATTTGTCAACGTAACCACCTGCGGAAACCCTGCTCCCGGAAAATACGTTCCCGGCGGTCGCGATTGGCCATCTGGCAACCTCGGCGCAGTCGTCCGAGTGTGGCCAACCCGGCAAGTTTACCTGATGGCCGGTCTTTTCGCGGTCAATTCGAGCAGCAGTTACAACGGCGGCATCTCAGGCTGGGCCTGGGCGCAACCGGGCCTCGGCAAGTTCTCGTCGCAGTTTGAAGTTGGCTGGCTCCCATCGTTCGGAAAGAACGATCTTATCGGTCATTACAAGCTCGGATACTTTTACGACAACGCTCGTTACCCGCATCTCTACGAAGACATCAACGGGAACTCCTATCAGGCAACAGGCCTGCCGCGCCGATATCGCGCCGGTATGAATGTTGCGTGGTTTCTGGCTGACCAGATGCTTGTTCGCTACGGCAAAGGTCTCACAAACGGCCTGATCGCGTTTGGCGGGGCCGAGTATGCGAACGGCGCGACGGTCGCCATGCGTGATCACGCATGGATCAGCCTTCTGAGCGGAGGCTCCCCGTGGCATCGGCCGCTCGATCAGGTCGGCATCATGTACCACCACTTTGACATGAGCCACTCTGTCGCGCTGCAACAGGAGTCGTCTCAGGCCCTCGGCCTGCCTTACGTCTCAAATCAGTGGGGCGAGCCTTATGGCGTTCAGGGACATGAAAATGTCTGGGAAGCTTTCTACAGCGTGCATGTGCTGACAGGAACCTCGGTTCAACCTGATTTTCAATACATTAACCACGTAAACGCCACGACCAAATTTCGTGACGCTGCGGTGCTCGGCGTGCAGATCAACACCATCCTGTAAAGCGTGTCGCATTGCTAAAAAGCAGGGCGTCTCCACATTTATGGAGACGCCCTTTCTGTATCCGCTGCTCAGAAATATCGAGCAATGCGTGACAGTAATCTGTCATAACGCACGGTGGCTTCGACGTCGCAAGCTCATGCCGAAGATGATTACTGCGTGAAATACCCCCTGAAAATGAGCGAGCAGTGCACGCAAAGCCCCGCCCACAAATAAAAAAGGCGCAAGAAATAAATCTTGCGCCTCTTCCTTTTTCACTCCCTACGCCTCGCAGGGAGATGAACAGGGTCAGATATAATGCTCGGTCAGCGGCGCGAAACCATTGAAACGAGTCGAGCAGTAGGTCGACACATACGCCCCGGTCGATAAAAGTTCGACGCGATCGCCAGCGTTTAGTGCGTCCGGAAGCGCGTAGGGACTCCGCTCATACATGATGTCAGCTCCGTCACATGTGGGGCCAGCGATGGCTACAGCCGAAACGGCTCCACCGTCATGTTGCGTGCGGATGTCGTAACGGATGGACTCGCCCTCCGTCTCAGCCAAACCGCCGAAGCGTCCGATATCAAGATACACCCAACGCGGACCATCCTCGCGGCCACGGCGACTGACGAGCACGACTTCCGCAGACACCACGCCCGCAGCGCCGACGATGAAGCGTCCCGGTTCGACCAGCATTTCGGGGAGCGCATTCCCGAAATGCTTGGTCATGGCGGAGCAGATCGCGTCGCCGAACTGCTCAATCTCCGGCACGTCATCGCGATAACGAATGGGAAAACCGCCGCCGAGATTCACCATACGCAGATCAAGGCCAGTCGCAGACAGATCTGTCACCAGCGAAGCCACACGAGCGATTGCGGCTTCGTAAGCGTCCGCCGACAACTGCTGGCTTCCGACGTGGAACGACAGACCGTACGGGTCGAGGCCCAATTCGCGAGCATGCAGCATCAGTTCACGCGCGCTCTCGACCGTTGTCCCGAATTTGCGCGAAAGCGGCCACTCGGCGCCATAATTGTCGACGAGCAGGCGGCAATAGACCTTCGAGCCAGGCGCGTAACGGGCAATTTTCTCTAATTCCTCGAGAGAATCAAAGACATACAGCCGAACGCCGACAGCGAAGGCAGCCTGAATGGCGGATACCTTCTTTACGGTGTTGCCGAAGGAAATGTCGTCAGGGCTGGCGCCGGCGTCGAGGCAGAGACGAATCTCCTCCCACGAAGCCGCGTCGAAACGGGAGCCGAGCGACACCAACCGCTCAAGGATGGGGCGAGCGGGATTAGCCTTGACGGCGTAGTAGATCAGGGCGAGCGGGAGCGCGCCCTGCAGGCGACGAAAACGATCCTCAACCTCATCAACGTCGACGACCAGGCAAGGCGTAGCGGGCTGCTCGTCGGCGAGGAATTGTGAAATTTTGGGTGTCATCGCACTTTAATCCCTGTCTGGACCTGCAATTTGATGCAGGTGAGTTGCGAAACGGTCTAACGGACCAGCGACCAAAAACGAGCTCCATCCAGGAGCCCCGATTGCCAGAACGCTTGACGTCGTTGCGTAACCTCAGTGGGCCAGTGGCACGTGCGTTGTTGCGTGGGACGCGCATATGGGGCCAAACAGCCCCCAACGCAACAGGATTTTTATGAAATTCGAAAAAAACTGGCGAAGACGATAATAACCCTTATAATAGCTGGAGATTATTGAATTTTTTAAGACACCTTCATCTGTGCGGCCGGGCTATATGGATCGCCGCTCCAAGCGAGGCTCCTTGACCTTAACTCCCCCTATCGAAAACTCCATGCAAGACACGCCGCACGGCGATTCCGATGTGCGACTGGCCGACGACATAGTTCAGCCTAGCGCCGATAGCGCAGCACATGGCGAGGCAGCGCAGGTTATGGAGCCCGTTCCCTCACCGCTTGCACTGACAAAGCGGCAGTGGGCCTGGGCAGCCAAGGCTACGGTAAAAGCGCTGCTCTCCGGTCCGACCACCCTCGTCTCCGCCGGTTGCGCTTTTTATACGACTCTCGCGCTCTTTCCTTCGATCAGCATTCTGATTTCTATCTATGGATTGGCGTTCGACGTTCAAAGCGTCGCGACGCAGCTCAATACTGTAAGGCGCCTGCTCCCGCCCGCTGCGTTCACACTTATTGAGGACCGGATTCAAATTCTTGTATCGGAGCCACACAGCTCCCTTACGCTCAATCTTCTGATCTCAACGCTAATCGCGCTCTGGTCCGCCTCCGCTGGCGTAAAAGCGATCCTTTCCTCCCTGAACATTGCCTATGACGCTGAAGAAAAGCGCGGATTTCTGGCCTTTCAGGCTCTTGCGCTAGGGATGACGCTCGCGTCGACGATCGGTGTCTGCCTCAGCGTGGCGATCCTTGTTGCGATCCCCGTTGCACTCAAATACTTGCCTGCACTTTTACTAATAGACCCACCCGCAGGATCTATCGAATTCGCCGTGCGTATGAGCGGCTTGGGCGTCATGACCGCGTTTATGATCACGACCCTGATGGCGCTCTATCGCTTCGGCCCGAGCCGTACGCATGCGCAATGGCGTTGGGTCGCCCCCGGCGCCGTGATTAGCACGATCTTGTGGATCGTATCGGCATCGGGGTTTTCCTACTATGTTGCGCACCTCGCCAACTACACGAGCACCTATGGACCGCTCGGGGCCGTAGTGGCGATCATGATGTGGTTCTTTGTCAGCGCTTGGGTTGTGCTGCTCGGCGCGGAGCTGAACGCCGAACTTGAGGCGTTTTCATTGTCGTCCGGACCTCGCAAGGTCGGTCCCGGCGACACCCGCCTACACGGGGGACGAAAAATTTGAGCACTCCCCTTAATCAGATTATTGCATCGCTCCTACGAGATCTGGAACCAAGCGCATCACCGTTCACGCCGCACCACAGTAAGAGGCTTCAAGCTTTGTTCTGATGGGGTATGCGTCACGCAAGGCGCTCGGCAGGTTGGACGCTGTCTCAACCTTAAACGGGCGCGCTCTGTGCGTATTTTGGTTACGAGATTGCGGGCCTCAAACGTCTCAAAACGAGGTGCGGTGACCACTTATAGCCGTTTGAGGGTCGATTTCGACGAGAACAAGGCCAAGCGTATTTCTGCTTCGGAAACTAGTGCTCTGGCGCCTGCGCAACCTCAAGCGGCTCTACATCGCTTCCGGAGGCCGGAGTGACTTTCACATGTGCGACACCAGCGCCAAGCATGCCAATTCGCGCGGCGGCCGCGTGAGACAGGTCGATAATGCGTCCGCGCGCATAAGGTCCACGGTCATTCACGGTCACGACGACCGAACGACCGGTCTCTTCCGATTCGACAAGGAGTTTGGACCCTATTGGAGCGGTTGGGTGCGCCGCGGTCAGTTCAGCCTGATTGAAGCGGCCGCCCTGCGCGTTCCGACGGCCGGAAAACCGCCCGCCATACCAACTCGCAACACCTTTCTGTGTCCATGCGTGAGTGGCCGAGGCCAATTCGTGCGCCCTGCGGGAGAGAGCTTCACGTACCGAAGCGGCCCAGGACGTGTGAGCAGGCGTCGCATCAACCGAAGGGCCGCTCGCCGTGGCGTCGGCCGCCGCCAGGAAGCCAGAAAGGGCAAGGGTAAAGTAAACGCCCCGCTGAATTTTCCCGCGTTGTAACCGCACCCAACTTTCTCACACCTGTTTCAACCAGCGACCACCAAAGCCGCCCTTGAACGCAATTACAAGAAAAAAGCGTAATTACATGGTTTCAAAGGCGCTCCGGCGCGGGGTCTATCGTGGATTTTCACCATGCAGGATCGTCAATCCCAACGACGCTGTCGGCGCAAGAGAACACGCTGCTCTTGGAGTGGATCGCGCGGCGTGCTAACGGCCCGTCATCATGGAGCGCCCTCTCATCGCCGTATTCAACGGCCCCAACCTCAACATGCTTGGCCTTCGCCAACCGGAAGTCTACGGACGCGCCACGCTGGACGACGTAGAACTGTTATGCGCGCAGACGGCCGAACGCCTCGACGTGGCGATCGATTTTCGTCAGACCAACGGCGAGGGCGAGCTTATTTCCTGGGTGCAGGAATGCAGGGGACGAGCGCAAGGCATCATCATCAACCCGGCGGGCTACTCACACACATCGGTGGCTCTGCTTGACGCGTTGCTGGCCGTCGATCTGCCCGTTATCGAGGTTCATATCTCGAATATCCACCGCCGGGAGCCTTTCCGCCACCATTCATACGTTTCGCGGGGCGCGCTCGGCGTGATCTGCGGGCTTGGCGTGCCGGGCTATGCGCTGGCGCTTCAGGCCATGACTGACATCATCATTAACGAGGACCTTCAATGAGCCAGATGCTCGTGGACGCGGATGCCATACGGGCATTGGCGAACATTCTGAACGACACCGGACTGACCGAGATCGAGGTTTCGGAGAAAGACAGCCGCATCCGCGTCGTCCGCGCCGCCGCCCCCGTCGCCGCTCACGCAGTCGCCCCCGTCGCGGTGGCGGCGCCCGCCGCCCCTGCACCTGCCGCTACGCCAGTTCCAACGGCTCCGGCAGATCTGTCCAAACACCCCGGCGCCGTGAACAGCCCGATGGTTGGCGTCGCCTATCTCGCGCCCGACCCGTCGTCTCCTCCGTTCGTCGCCGTTGGACAGACCGTGACCGCAGGACAGACGCTGCTGCTTATCGAAGCGATGAAGACCTTCAACCAGATCAAGGCCCCGAAAGGCGGCACGCTGAAGCAGGTCCTCGTGACGTCCGGCGATCCGGTCGAGTTCGGTCAGCCTCTCGTCATCGTCGAGTGATGTTCTCCAAGATCCTCATCGCCAATCGAGGCGAAATCGCCCTGCGCGTGCTCCGCGCCTGTCGCGAAATGGGCATCCGCACCGTGGCCGTCCACTCCACCGTGGACGCCGACGCAATGCACGTCCGCCTCGCGGATGAAGCTGTGTGCATAGGCCCGCCGACAGCGCGCGAGTCCTATTTGAATGTCGCGGCGATTCTTTCCGCCGCCACGATCACCGGCGCCGAAGCGATCCATCCCGGATACGGCTTCCTGTCGGAAAACGCGGATTTCGCCGAAACCGTGGAAGCACACGGTCTGACCTTCATCGGCCCGACCGCGCAGCACATCCGCACGATGGGCGACAAGATCAGCGCAAAAACGACTATGCAAGCGCTTGGCGTGCCGTTGGTCCCCGGCTCCGACGGCGAACTGGTCAACCTCGATCAGGCGCGCGAAGTCGCGGCTCAGATCGGCTATCCCGTGCTGATCAAAGCCGCGGCTGGCGGCGGTGGGCGCGGCATGAAAGTCGCGCATGACGAGAGCGAGATCGCCGAAGCCTGGAGCGTAGCCCGCACCGAGGCTCTGGCCGCGTTCGGCAACGACGCTGTCTACCTTGAGAAATACCTTGATCGGCCGCGCCACATCGAGCTGCAGATTCTCGGAGACACACACGGCAACGTGGTGCATTTCGGCGAACGCGACTGCTCGTTGCAGCGCCGTCACCAGAAGCTGCTCGAAGAAGCGGGGTCCCCTGCTCTGACAGCTGCCGAGCGCGACGCGATCGGCGCCACGGCGACAGCGGCGCTGTCGAAGATGGGTTACCGCAATGCGGGCACGCTGGAGTTCCTGTATCAGGACGGCCAGTTCTGCTTCATCGAGATGAACACTCGTCTGCAGGTCGAACATCCAGTGACCGAAATGGTCTGCGACATCGATCTGGTCCGCGAACAGATACGCATCGCGGCGGGCGAGCCTCTTGGCTACGAGCAGAAGGACATCACCTTCTCCGGTCATGCCATCGAGTGCCGCATCAACGCCGAAGACCCTGAGACGTTTGCGCCGAGCCCCGGCTCAATCACCATGTTCCACCCGCCCGGCGGGCCGGGCGTGCGCATGGACAGCGCGATCTTCACGGGATACCGCGTGCCGCCGTATTACGACAGCATGGTCGCCAAACTGATCGTCCACGCCCCGACGCGCGACGCCGCCATCCGACGGATGCAGCGCGCGCTGGACGAAATCGTCGTGGAAGGCGTTAAGACGGTCATCCCGTTGCACCGCCGCATCATGGCGGATCCGGAGTTCCAGAAGGGCGACTACACCATCCACTGGCTTGAGCGGTTCACAGCCCGCAAGGGCTGACCATTGCGGTCGCCCCTGATCAGGGGCGACCGCTTAGGAAATCCTGCAGCGCCGCGTGAAACAGGCTCGGCGCCTGCAAAAAGGCGAAGTGGCTGGAATCCGGCAGGATCAACAGATACGCGCCCGGAATCATATGCGACATGGCCACCGTGTGCTCCTGATGGATCATCTCGTCATGATCGCCGTCGACGATCCAGACAGGCGTATGGATCGTCGCCAGACGCCCCGCGTCCCAATGGGGTTCCCGCCCCCACATCGCCTGCACGCTTGCCGCGAACGTGTTGAACTTCCCCGGCGTCGGCGAAAGTCGCTGATATTCTGATCGCGCCCGATCAAAAAAACATCTTACGACCGTCGATTGCCCCGCGTTCGGATCGTTGCCGCCGGGATCGACATTGGCGCCGAAGGCGAACACGCGGCTGATGCGATCCGCGTGATTCAGCGCCAGATTAAGCCCCACGATGGCGCCGTCGCTCCACCCGATGATCGCAGCCTTGTCTATCCGCAGATGATCGAGCACCGCGACCGCGTCCTCCATCATCAGGTCATAGCCTAGCCGCTCCGTTCCTGCCGTGCTCCGCCCGTGCCCGCGGCTGTCGAGCAGAATGACCCGGTAGCCATCAGCGACCAGATTCCGCGCCTGAGCCGCAAGGAAATTCGCGTTGGCCATCCCTCCGTGCAGCATCAGCACGGGCTCGCCTGTTCCCGCTTCCGCATAAAACAAAACAGCGCCGCGATTGCCCAGATGGCCGGTCCGAAATGTCGGTCCGAGGTCTGGCGTCGGCGGGAGCGTTCGCCAGCGTGGCGCCGACGGCTCGTCACAAGCGTCGGGCGGCGCCGCGAAAAGGCCGGCTGGCGCAAGGTGAAGGCCCACAACGACAGTCGCCGCGAACCGGAACAGCCGCGATTTCGGGCGCGGTGGCATACGCGGCGACAGACGCGAAGGCGGTGAAAACATTCGAAAGCTCCTGGCGCTGCGTCGACAGGGGCGTCGCCGACGTCTTCTCTCCCATGTCAGCATACCGCCGCCGCACCGGTCGAGCCGCGCAGCGGGGCAGGCGCCAGCCCATCGGCGGTTGCCACACGCAGGATGCACGGTTAAACGCCCCGTTTATTGCGCCAGATCCGCCTCCGTTCGCGCACAGGGCGGCGCGCCAGACGTTACGAAAGACCCGCCCTTATGGACCAGTCCGCACCGCTGCGCGTCTCGCGCGCTCTCATCTCGGTTTCCGACAAGACCGGCTTGATCGACCTCGGCCGCGCGCTTGTCGCGCACGGGGCGGAAATCCTGTCCACAGGCGGTTCCGCCAAGGCGCTGCGCGACGCAGGGTTACCCGTGACCGAGGTGTCCGACCACACCGGCTTCCCGGAGATCCTCGACGGCCGCGTGAAGACGCTGGTCCCCCAAATTCATGGCGGCATCCTCGGTCGCCGCGATCTTCCCGCCCATGTGGAGCAGATGCAGGCGCATCAGATCTCCCCAATCGATCTGGTCGCGGTGAATCTCTATCCCTTCGAGGCAACTGTTGCTTCAGGAGCTGGCGCCGAGGACTGCATCGAGAACATCGACATCGGCGGCCCCGCCCTGATCCGCGCAGCGGCGAAGAACCATGACCATGTCGCAGTGCTGACCAGCCCGACGCAGTACGCCGAAATCATCACGGCGCTGGAACAGGGCGGCACAACCTTGCAGGCGCGCCGCGCCCTTGCAGGCGCCGCTTATGCTCGCACCTCCGCCTACGACGCCGCGATCTCGGCGTGGTTCGCAAAAGAACGGGGCGACCTGCTGCCAGAGCGCCTGACCATCGCCGGCGAACGCGCCGAAGTGCTCCGTTACGGTGAAAATCCGCACCAGCAGGCAGCGTTCTACCGCAATGGCGAGGCGCGGCCCGGCGTCGCAACCGCGCGGCAGGTTCAGGGCAAGGCCCTGTCCTACAACAACCTCAACGACACGGACGCCGCCTTCGAAGCGGTGGCCGAGTTCAGCGAACCGGCGGTCTTGATCGTCAAGCACGCCAACCCGTGTGGCGTGGCTACGGCTTCCAGCCTGTCCTCCGCATGGGATCTCGCGCTCCGGTGCGATCCTGTCTCCGCTTTCGGCGGCATCGTGGCCCTCAACCACGCGCTGGACGAGGAAACGGCCGAGAAGATCGCCTCGATCTTCACCGAAGTCATTGTCGCGCCAGATGCCACAGAAGGCGCCATGAACGCGCTGGCGCGGAAGAAGAACCTCCGGCTGCTGCTGACCGGCGCGCTACCAGACCCGTCTCAGGGCGGGCTTGTCGTCCGTTCGCTTGCTGGCGGTTTTCTGGCGCAGACCCGCGACAACGGGCGCATCGGCGTAGCGGATCTGAAGGTCGTCACGAAGAAGGCGCCGACCGAGACCGAGATGGCCGACCTCCTGTTCGCGTTCCGGGTGGCCAAGCATGTGAAGTCCAACGCCATAGTCTACGCAAAGGACGGCGCCACGGTCGGCGTCGGCGCCGGGCAGATGAGCCGCCTCGACTCCGCGCGCATCGCCGCTAGTAAGGCCGGGGACATTGCCAGGACGTTAGGTCTGGACGCGCCGCTGACGCAGGGAAGCGTCGCCGCTTCTGACGCGTTCTTCCCCTTCGCCGACGGGCTTGAAACCATCGTCGCGGCAGGTGCCACTGCGGTTATCCAGCCTGGAGGATCGATCCGCGACGATGAAGTCATCGCCGCTGCGGATGCAGCCGGAATCGCTATGGTCTTCACCGGCATGCGTCATTTCCGGCACTGACCCGCACGCGCGGCCATTGCCTGCCGGGAGCGAAAGTGGCGAGATTGCTGGTCTCACGCGTCTGAGGCTGATCCGTTAGCGTTCTCGCCCGGATCGGCCTCAGACTTCTTGTTCGACATGCATCTTTTACCCGATCAAGGTTCCAGTCTGATCGGGTGGCGTTCTAACGGTCGCGTCTCTGCGTTTCTCAGCGAATCGCATGGATCGCGGCAAGTCGAGGCGATCATGCGTCACTTTCTCAGGTCAACGTTTACGACTCTGCTCTTGTCTGCCGCTGCGTCCGCGCTCGGCGCAGGCTACGCAAGCGCTGCGAGCGGCCCAACGGCCGATTCTGTCTACGATCTCTCTGGCCTGCCGACCTTCAGCGGGGTTGTCTCCCAATATTTGCCTTCGCCAAACGGGAAACTTTCGGGTTTCGTGCTCTCTGACGGCACTGAGGTTTTCCTCTCCCGACAGTTGGCCGAGACGCTCCCAAAGCTGGTTAAACCGGGCGAACGCGTCAGCGGGTCAGGCCTCAAGGGAAAATCCCTCCCCATCTTCCGCGCAGTCGCCGTTTCGGGCCCCCATGGGCAGGGCTCAGACGATACGGCGATCACCATGCCGCAGCACGGCCCCGAAATGCTGGCAGGACCGGATCTGGTCGTCAGCGGCGTCGTTGGGCAGCAGTTGTATAACGTGCGCGGGTTACTGGTCGGCGCCATCCTGAAAGACCATACCGTCGTAAGCCTCTCTACCGGCGCCGCCGCCAAAGTGGCTTCCTGGCTTTCTCCCGGATCGAAAATCTATGCGGTGGGACCCGGCGCGGCCGGCGATCTCGGGAAGGCGCTGTCCGCGCGGGAAATCGGCCCGAGTGCGGATCATCTTGTCACCGTGGTCGCGGACGACGCGCCGGAGGCAGGCAATCCCCCCGGCTCGCCGGGCTACGACGTGATCCCGGCCTCGGAGAGTCACTGACCTAATCTGAAGATACGCGTGAGCGGGGCATCTCCACTGGCTCGGCGACTTCGCTGGAGATGCTTCCTGCAACTTGAAGCTGCGGCGCAGCGTAAGGCCGCCCGCCACGAAAATGTAGCGACGGGGGCACGTTCTCGGCGGGATACCCGGAACGCTTCAAAATCTGTTTCGAGAGAAATCTTGCCGAGCAATCGGGTTAGGTGCGTCTGCGAAGAATACGAACTCCGCAGATACGCTCACCCCCGTGCGCCAGCGCGCCTCAGACGCCGTGGCGGCGCGTGAAGCTCCAGTATAAAGGCTGCCGCCCTGCCGCCAGAGCTTTCGCTTCATAGCGGGTGGGAGCCCAATCATCGGGTCGTGTGGTGGCTGGCGCTTCCACATTGAAGAACGTCTGGGCCGCCATCACTTCCTCAACCCAGTTCTGATAGGTCGGATCGTCGCTGGCGACGCGCCAGATCGCGCCCGGCTTAAGAGCGCGGGCGACCAGCGGCAAATTCCCCGGGTGAACGAATCTTCGCTTGGTGTGGCGCGCCTTTGGCCAAGGGTCGGGAAACATAAGGAACAGTCGGTCCAGAGACGCCTCAGGCAGCGCCGCAAGCAATTCCCGCGCGTCCTCGTCCCAGATACGCAACATCGGCGGCGTTGACGCAGTCGCCTCCTCGGCCTCCGGAAACAGACGGCCCAGTAATGAGCACAATCCGTTTTCGAAAACTTCAGAGGCGATATAGCCGACCTGCGGATGCGCCGCGATCTGCGCAGCCGTGTGCTCGCCGCCGCCGAAACCGACCTCCAGCCATACCTGCTCCGGACGGACGTCGAACGCCTCGGCAGGGTTCGTCGCATTGGAAAGGGCGAATCTCATGCGGGGCAGAGATTCGTCGATCAGCCTCTGCTGCCGGGGCCGCAGTGGATGACCACGTTGCCTCCCATAGAGGCGTATGGCGGGGGGCTTGAGGGTAACGGAGGAGGACTCAACCTCCTCCTCAATCGCGGTCCGGACCAAGTCTGCGGCCTTATTAACGGACGTGAATATCAGCGATTGAACGCGCCGCGCAGCGCGTCGACCAGATCGGTGCGCTCCCACGGGAAGGTGTCGCGCGCTTCGTCCGGGGTGCGTCCGAAATGCCCGTATGCCGAGGTCTCGGCATAGATCGGACGGTTCAGACGCAGATGCTGACGGATGCCGCGCGGCGACAGGTTCATCACCTCGCGCAGGACGCGGCCGAGCTTCGCCTCGTCAATGTCCTTGCCCGTGCCGTCGAGGTCTACGTAAACCGACAGAGGGTGCGACACGCCGATAGCGTAGGAAATCTGCAGCGTGCAACGGTCGGCGAGGCCCGCAGCCACAACGTTCTTCGCCAGATAACGGCAGGCGTAAGCGGCGGAACGGTCGACCTTCGTCGGATCTTTGCCGGAGAATGCGCCGCCGCCATGCGGGGCCGCGCCGCCGTAGGTGTCGACGATGATCTTGCGGCCGGTCAGACCGGCGTCGCCGTCCGGGCCACCGATCACGAAGATGCCGGTCGGATTGACGTAGAATTCGTCTTCCGGCGGCAACCAGCCTTTCGGCAGCACATCGGCGACGATCGTGCGCAACTCATCACGTAGTTGCTTCTGGTTCATACCCTCGTCGTGCTGCGTCGAGATAACCACGGACGTCGCGCCGACAGGCTTGCCGTCGACGTAACGGAGGGTCACCTGGCTTTTCGCATCGGGCTGCAGGCCGAAAGCGCGCTTGTCGCCCGCCCGGCGCAGGTCACGCATGGTCTTGAGAATGCTGTGCGAGTAGTACAGCGGCGCCGGCATGAAGGTGTCGGTTTCGTTCGTCGCGAAACCGAACATGATGCCCTGATCGCCCGCGCCCTCGTCTTTCTCGCCTGCGCTGTCGACGCCGACAGCGATGTCCGCGGACTGCGCGTGCAGATAGTTGCTGATTTCGGCGTTCTTCCAGGAGAAGCCAGCCTGATCGTAACCGATGTCGCGGATCGCCTCGCGCGTCAGTTCGATCAGCCCTTCGGACGTCACCGACGCCGGGCCGCGGACCTCGCCTGCGAGGACGACGCGATTGGTCGTCACCAGCGTTTCGCAGGCGACGCGGGCTTCAGGATCGGCACCAAGATAGGCGTCAAGCACCGTATCGCTGATGCGGTCCGCGACCTTGTCCGGATGACCCTCGGACACTGATTCCGAAGTAAACAGGAACTCGCCGTGCTTGAGCATGATTGTGCTGAACGCCTCGCAAAAAAAGAATTACGCCGCGACCTCGCGCGCCGCTGCAAATAAAAGACCGACGTCGTTTGGCCGAGGACGGGGGCGGGGTCAAGTTAAGACCGATGCAGTCACGCATGAGCGCCTATTCACGTATTTCTGACGTGAATAGGCGTGGACGTTCGCGTGACGCCCACAACCATCGCCAACCAGCAACCTGACAATGAGCGCCGTGTAGAGGCCGCACATGCCGGAGCGCCACCAAGAAAAGAGTCTTTCCTCTGTCCTGCCGCCGCCAATTATCACCGACGACGAGGCGCATAAAACTTCGCGCAGGCGGGCCTTACGTTCAGATCAGGCCGAGCACATGCTCCATCGAGTAGAGGCCCGCGGCCTGTTTCGCCGCCCACGCCGCCGCCATGACGGCGCCGTCGGAAAACACCCGCCGGTCGAACGCCCGGTGCGTAAGGCCGATCTGTTCGCGCGCGGAGGTAAAGAGCGCCGTGTGCTCGCCGACGATCTGCCCGCCCCGCAACGCCGCAAAACCGATTCCGCCCGTCGAACGCGCGCCGCAATGCCCTTCCCGCGCCGGCTCGCGCACGGCGTCGAGCGTGACCCCGCGCCCCGCCGCGACGGCTGCGCCTATGGACAACGCGGTGCCGGAAGGCGCATCGACTTTCTGCCTGTGATGCATCTCGACTATTTCAGCATCGTAGGTCTCCGCCGGAAGCGCCGCGCCCATCTGCCGTGCAAGACGCTCAACCAACGTGACTCCGGGCGAGAAATTGGCTGCCTGAACCACCGGCGCCCGTTCGCCGGCCACCACCACCGCAGCCTGATCAATGGCGGAGAGACCGGTCGTTCCCAGCACCCAGGCGACCCGAGCTTCTGAAACAATTTCCGCGTGACGAACCACGGTCGACACGTGGGTGAAATCGATCACGACGTCGACATTCGCGATCAGTTCGCTCAGGTCGCTGGCGATTCTCACGTCCGCAATCGGGGAATCCGCGCGCGAAGTGCCGCCGACCAGCGCATATCCGGCTTCCCTAACGCTCAGGACCAGATTTTTGCCCATCCGGCCCGTTACGCCAGCTATGGCGACCCGCAACGTATTTTTGGTCATGTCCTGAAAACGCCTTCAACCATCATCACAACCCGCGGCCCCATTGTAGCCGCCATGTTCATCGGGAAGCGCTCAAGGCGAAACAATACCCAAGGTGGCGGCGCGATCCGGGGGGAAGATCACGCCGCCGGTATTCATCCACGGTGCGATTTGGGGGGATCACCATGGACCCCTCCTCCTACGACGTTTGCCCAACACGTTCAACGCCAATACGGATCGATTTCGATATGAGGGCGACTACCGACCCAGCAGCGAGGCCAACTTTTCATTATGGAGCGTGGCTAAACGCGTCGCCGCCATAACGATCCAGCGCCCCCTGAAGCATGTAGGCGGCCGCCATCTTGTCCACGGTCTCCTGCCTTCGCTTACGCGACATGTCAGCCTCCTGAATCAGGAGGCGATTGACCGCGCTGGAGGACAATCGTTCATCCCACAACGCTGCGGCCACACCTATGCGCTGCGACAGATCCTGCGCCCAGTCGCGCGCAGCCTGCGCAGCCGGACCGAAATCGCCATCAAGCGATAAAGGCAGACCGACGACGATGCCGCCGACATCGTGCTCACGCACGATCGCGTCGACGCGAGGGGCCATGGCGCCCAACTTGTCCCGCTTGAGAACGGAGTAAGGCGACGCGACCATCCGCATCACGTCGGACAGCGCAAGGCCAACGAGGCGTGCGCCCGGATCGATGCCGAGGAGCCTCTGGCCCGGTGTGAGCTCAGCGAAGAGCCGGTCCATGTTGAACAGTGCCATAGGCTGGGGGTATGTTGCCGCTCCGCCGGCCACGCCAGCGTTTTTTTCCTCTGATGAGAGTTTTTGCTGCATGTCGCTTGATCTCGCGACCACGAGACGCATCGCCAAACTGGCCCGGATTGGCCTTGACGATCAGGAAATCGAAACCGTGCGCGCCCAGATGGGCGGCATCCTCGGCTGGATCGAGATCCTGAACGAGGTCGACGTTGAGGGCATCCCTCCGATGGTGGGCACCTCCCAGACGACCGCCCTGCCCCAGCGGCAGGACGCAGTGACGGACGGCGATCGCCAGAGCGATGTGCTGGCAAACGCTCCGGACCGTGAAGGTCCATTCTTTACCGTGCCGAAGGTGGTCGAATGATGCTGACAGATCTGACCATCGCACAGGCCGCAGAAGGCCTGCGCAAACGCGACTTCACAGCCGTCGAGCTGACGAACGCACATGTCGAGGCGATTGACGCGCTGAACGGGCGCCTGAACGCCTACATCACCGTCACCGCCGATCAGGCGAAGGAAGCGGCCGCTCACGCTGACAAAACACTCGCTGCTGCCGACGCTCCAACGCTGACCGGCATCCCGCTGGGGATCAAGGACCTGTTCTGCACGAAGGGCGTACGGACCACGGCGGCCAGCCGCATCCTCGGCGATTTCACGCCGCCTTACGAGAGCACGGTGACGGCCAACCTCCTCGCCAATGGCGCGGTGTTCGTCGGCAAGACGAATCTCGACGAGTTCGCCATGGGCTCGACGAACCTGACCTCCGCGTTCGGCGCGGTTGAAAACCCCTGGCGGCGCAACGGCGACGACACTCCGCTGGTGCCGGGCGGTTCCTCCGGCGGCTCGGCCGCAGCGGTTGCGGCGCACCTCGCCATGGGCGCGACGGGCACGGACACGGGCGGGTCGATCCGCCAGCCTGCGGCGTATTGCGGCATCGTCGGTCTGAAGCCGACCTATGGACGGTGTAGCCGCTGGGGCACGATCGCCTTCGCAAGCTCGCTGGATCAGGCGGGTCCGATGACCCGCACGGTCGAGGACGCGGCCATCATGCTGGCGGCCATGGCCGGGCACGATGTGAAGGACAGCACCAGCGCCGACATCGCCGTTCCGGATTACCGCGCCGCCTGCGGACGCAGCCTGAAGGGCCTGCGCGTCGGCGTGCCCGCAGAATATCGCGCGCCCGGCATGTCCGCCGAGCTTCAGGCGGTATGGGATCGCGGCGTCGCAATGCTGCGTGAGGCCGGATGCGAGATCGTGGACGTGTCCCTGCCACATACGAAATACGGTCTGGCGACGTACTACATCATCGCCCCCGCCGAGGCGTCGTCCAACCTCGCCCGCTATGACGGCGTGCGATTCGGAGACCGCCGCGAAGGCGCAAGCCTGGACGAGCTGTATGAGCGCACCCGCCATGACGGCTTCGGCGAGGAAGTGCGCCGCCGTATTCTGGTCGGAACCTACGTGCTCTCGGCCGGGTATTACGACGCCTACTACCTGCGCGCACAGAAGATCCGCACGTTGATCCAGCGCGACTTCACGCAGGCGTTTGAATCGGTGGACGTGCTGCTGACCCCCACTGCGCCGACCGCCGCGTTTGGGCATAACGAGAAGCCGGAAGACCCCGTGCAGATGTATCTGAACGACGTGTTCACCGTGCCCGCGAGCATGGCGGGCCAGCCTGCCCTGTCGGTGCCGGTGTCGCTGGACAGCACAGGCCTGCCGCTTGGCCTGCAGTTGATCGGACGGCACTTCGACGAAGAAACGCTGATCGCTGTCGGGTCGGCGCTTGAAAAAGCCGCCGACTTTACCGCGCGTCCCACCTTCCGCGCAGGAGCAGCGGCATGACGTACACTCTGGAAGGCTCCACCGGCACGTGGGAGATCGTTGTCGGTCTGGAAGTCCACGCGCAGGTCATCAGCCAGTCGAAGCTGTTCTCTGGCGCCTCAACCCTGTTTGGCGGCGAGCCGAACACGCAGGTCAGCCTGATCGACGCCGGATTTCCGGGCATGTTGCCGGTCATCAACCATGAATGCGTAGCGCAGGCGATCCGCACCGGGCTCGGGTTGAAAGCGCATATCAATCTGGAAAGCCACTTCGACCGGAAGAACTATTTCTACGCCGATCTTCCACAGGGGTATCAGATCAGCCAGTTCACCCACCCGATCGTGGGCTCGGGCGTGGTTGAAATCGAGCTTTCTGACGGCTCCACGCGCCAGATCGGCGTCACGCGTCTGCATCTGGAGCAGGACGCGGGGAAACTCTTGCACGATCAGGACCCGAAGCGCTCCTTCGTGGACCTGAACCGCGCGGGCGTCGCGCTGATGGAGATCGTCAGCGAGCCGGACATCCGCTCTCCAGAGGAAGCAGGCGCGTATCTGCGCAAGATGCGCCAGATTCTGCGTTACCTCGGCACTTGCGACGGCAACATGGACGAAGGCTCCATGCGCGCCGACGTGAACGTGTCGGTCCGCAAGGCGGGCGAACCGTTCCGCACGCGCTGCGAGATCAAGAACGTCAACTCGATCCGCTTCGTCACACAGGCGATCGAGATCGAGGCCATGCGCCAGATCGAGGTGTGGGAGTCCGGCGGCTCCGTCGATCAGGAAACTCGCCTGTTCGATCCCGGTCGTGGTGAGACGCGCTCACTCCGTTCCAAGGAAGATGCGCATGATTACCGCTATTTTCCGGACCCGGATTTGTTGCCGTTGGTCGTCGAACAGTCCTGGGTGGATGAGCTGAAGGCTTGTCTTCCTGAACTTCCCGATGAAAAGCGTGCGCGATTCCAGACGGAATACGGAATCACCGCGTATGATTCTGGCGTTCTGGTCGCAGAGCAGTCCATGGCGGATTTTTATGAATCCGTCGCCAAGGGTCGTGACGGCAAGATGACCGCCGCGTGGATGACCGGCGATTTCTTCGCGGCTCTCAACCGCACTGGCAAGGCGATTGAGGAGAGCCCGGTCGGCGCAGACAAGCTTGGCGGGATGCTCGATCTGATCACCGACGGCACGATCAACGGCAAGATCGCCAAGGAAGTGCTGGAGACGATGTTCGAAACCGGCGAGGCGCCGCTTGAGATCGTCGAACGTAAAGGCCTGCGGCAGGTCACCGACACCGGTGCTATTGAGGCGGCGGCTGACGAAATCATCGCAGCCAATCAGGACAAGGTCGAACAGTATCTTGGCGGCAAGGACAAGCTGTTCGGCTTCTTCGTTGGGCAGGTGATGAAAGCGACGCAGGGCAAGGCGAACCCCGCGATCGTCAACGATATCCTCAAGAAGAAAATCCACGGCTGAGGCTGGGGCGAGAGAGTTCAACCTCTCGCCGGTTCTTTTCAACGTGACGCCCGGAAGCGGGCGTCACGTGTTTCTCTCGAAAGCCTGCCCTCCCCTGGCCGCTTCGTGTCTGCACGGCGGTTACTCCTTGCCGCACGCACGCTCGGAGTAATTGCCCGGATTATTGGGCGCTCCTCACGATATGAGCCGCTTTTGACGTGAACGCGCTTCGGCAGACACCCTCAAAATTTCAGATCATTCTTCCAAAATTCATGTATTTTAAAAAATTCATTCGTCAGGCGACAGGGAAACGCCGCCTGTCCAGAAGCGCCAAATTTTCGTGTATGGCCTTGATTAGGGCCTCGACCGCCGCGTTTCCCTCTGATCCTTTCTGCTTTTCCAAAATGAAAGGCAAAGCGGGGAGCGGCGGAAGTCCGACCGCTTCGTGATCCAGCACTTCCAGTCCTTCAGGCACGAAACTACGCCCGAACACGGACAGACCTAATCCTGCAAGGACACCCGCGCGTAAACCGGTGATGCTAAGGCTCGTATGGGCGATACGGAATGGAATCGAGCACCGTTCCAGCGTCTCTATCACCATGGCGCGACTGATGCTCGGTTCGGGATGCAACGCAAGCGGCAACGGCCGCAACGTTCCGATTTCAGGCTCCTCAGGTGCGGCGACCCAGACCAGCGGATCGTCCAGCAACGGTTCAGCGTCTTTCGCGGACTGACGCGCTTTTGCGAGCACGATGTCGAACACGCCTTCATGGAGTTTCTGGAGCAGGTTCACGCTCAGACCGATCTCGATCTGCAACGTCACATCAGGGTAGATTCTTCGAAATCGCCTGAGAATATCAGGAAGACGCGATGTCGCGAAATCCTCTGCGACGCCCATATGTACGAAACCGCTCACGCCGGGCGCGTTGAACTCTCTTTCGGCGTCCTGAATTGCGCCGCAAATGCGGCGCGCATGAACCAACAGTCTCTCACCGTCCGGCAGCAAGGTGACCTTATGGGTCGAACGCTGAAGCAGCCGCCGTCCGACCTGGTTCTCCAGACGCTTGATCTGCTGGCTTACCGAAGATTGCGTGAGACCGAGGCGATCCGCCGCCTGCGTGAAACTCGCCTCTTCAACGACCGTCAGGAAACTTTCCAGAAGCGTAGTGTCGATCATGATAACAACATTAATTACATCACTCACCAAGCTGTCAAAAATTTATTCTATCACTGACAGCCCCATGAGCCTACTGTCGCCTTATTCGCTCGCCTGACAGGATTGGGAGCAATGCGGGACTGGACTAGACAAAAAACGGAACGCGCAGCGCGGATGGATGCCGCGGCGCCGTTCGCTGACGGCAAGGTCGTTGCAGCGGATGACGCTACGGATATGCTGCGGCGCGTCATAAAATCAGGCGACCGGGTGTGCCTTGAAGGCGACAACCAGAAACAGGCGGATTTCCTCGCCTCTTGTCTGGCTCAGGTCGACCCTGCCGATATTCACGATCTGCACATTGTGCAATCGGGTCTCGTGCTGCCGGAGCACCTTGACCTCTTTCGCCTCGGGATCGCGAAAAAACTCGATTTTTCCTATTCGGGTCCGCAGTCGGGCGCCATCGCCCGCGCGCTGGATCAGGGCAAGATCGAACTCGGCGCCATTCATACCTATATCGAGTTGTTCGCCCGTTACTATATCGATCTGACGCCCAACGTGGCTCTGATCGCTGGGGTATGCGCCGATCGGAATGGCAACCTCTATACCGGTCCGAACACCGAAGACACGCCGACGATCGTCGAGGCGACAGCCTACAAGAGCGGTATCGTTGTCGCGCAAGTCAACAAAATCGTGGACGAAGTTCCCCGCGTTGACATTCCAGGGGATCAAATCGACTTCGTGGTCGAGGCTCCGCGGCCCTTCTATGTAGAACCCCTGTTTACCCGCGATCCCGGCGCCGTCACGGACTCCCAGATCCTGATGGCCATGATTGCGCTGAAAGGAATATACGCGGAATACAGGCCGAAGCGGCTGAACCACGGTATTGGTTTCGCTACGGCGGCGATCGAACTGTTACTTCCGACATACGGAGAAAAGCTGGGACTGCGCGGCGAGGTCGCCACGCACTGGGCGCTGAATCCGCACCCGACGCTCATCCCCGCTATCGAAAGCGGCTGGGTGGAGCAGATCCACTGCTTCGGCAGCGAAGTCGGCATGGACCGCTATATGTCGGCGCGACCGGATGTCTATTTCACAGGCAAGGACGGAACGCTGCGCTCCAACCGCCTGATGTGTCAGAACGCCGGACTTTACGCCTGCGACATGTTCATCGGCTCCACGCTGCAGATCGACCTTGCGGGAAACTCCTCGACGGTAACTCCTGACCGCATTGCGGGCTTCGGCGGCGCGCCAAATATGGGCTCAGACGCTCATGGCCGCAGGCACGTTTCCGACGCCTGGCTGAAAGCCGGACGGGAGGCGGCGGGCGATAGCGGGCCACTCGTGCGCGGGCGTAAGCTTGTCGTGCAGATGGTTGAAACTTTCGGCGAGGGTATGAAGCCCGCATTCGTGGAAGAACTGGACAGTCTCGCTCTGGCTCGCAAGTTGAACATGGAACTTGCGCCGGTCATGATCTTCGGAGACGACGTCACACACATTGTGACGGAAGAGGGCATCGCCAACCTCCTTCTGTGCCGCAACGCTGACGACGTGGAGCAGGCCATTCGCGGCGTCGCCGGCTATACGCCAGTTGGCCTGGCCCGCGACAAAGCGAAAGTCGAGGCCCTGCGCCAACGCGGCGTGATCCGTCGTCCGGAAGATCTGGGCGTGGACCCGATGGAAGCAAGCCGCAATCTTCTCGCCGCGCGCTCCATTCGTGATCTCGTGACCTGGTCGGACGGGCTTTACAGCCCGCCGTCGAAATTTCGCAACTGGTGAGAGGTTATGGAAACATTCACCATTCGCGCTCAGGCGCGAGCACCACTTCCCGGGGCCGGACGGCAGGCGATTGTCGGCGTCGTGGCGTCCGGAAATCTTGAGGTGCTGCTTGAGCGCAGTGAAACTGGCGACGCCGTCGTTGTGGACGTGACCACATCGGCCCGAGGATTTCGGGCCGTGTGGGAAGCTGTGGTCGCGGATTTCATCGCCCGCTCTTCGCCCGGGGGAGTGCGGTTCTCCATCCATGACAATGGCGCGCGGCCCGACACGGTCACGTTGCGTCTGCTTCAGGGCGTAAAACTTCTGGAGACGCAGCCATGATCCCGGAAGAAATCGTCCGTAGCCCAAGTTGGTACGAATCCAGCGCCCGCAACCGTATCTCGGGTTTGCTCGACGCCGACACATTCCGGGAAATTCTCGGTCCGGCCGAGCGGGTCATGAGCCCGCATCTCGAATTGTTCGACCTGCCGCCAGCTTTCGACGACGGTGTGATCGTCGGGCGCGGCCAACTTGATGGCAAACCTGTTGCGGTCATCGCACAAGAAGGCCAGTTCATGGGCGGGACGTTCGCGGAAGTCAGCGGCGCGAAAATCGTCGGGCTGCTGCGCGCCGTCGCGGCAGCGGCGGGAACGCCGAACGGCGTCAGCGCGGTTCTTTTGCTTCTCGATACGGGCGGCGTACGTCTGCAGGAAGCAAATGCAGGAGAACTCGCTGTGTCGGAGACCGTTCGCGCGCTCATCGACGTACGCGCCGCCGGTGTCCCGGTCATAGCCCTTGTCGGCGGACGCGCGGGGGCGTTCGGTGGTGGTGGCATCGTTACGGCCTGTTGCTCTCACGTCGTCATTTCCGAACAGGGGCGCATTTCCGTTACCGGGCCGGAAGTCATCGAAACCAACAAGGGAGCGGAGGAATTTGACTCACGCGATCGCGCTCTTGTCTGGCGCGTCACCGGTGGTCGCAGCCGTGTGCTGCTGGGCGGAGCTGACAGCTACGTAAAGGGCGACGTCGCCAGCTTCCGCGCCGCCGCCGCCCGCTCCCGCAATGCTGCGCCGCCGTTCACGCTGGAGACGATGGCGGCGGAACAGGAGCGTCTGGAAAAACGCCTTTCAAGTTACGGAGATTGCCGC
This sequence comes from Acetobacter sp. DsW_063, assembly GCF_002153745.1. GTDB lineage: Bacteria > Pseudomonadota > Alphaproteobacteria > Acetobacterales > Acetobacteraceae > Acetobacter. Next base: position 34,755 of record NZ_JOPL01000007.1, read on the forward strand.
GACACTCCAGAAATCTGGGCGCGCGCCGGGCTTTCAGACCCGACATCGGTTCCCGACATCGACGACGACGCCTTCCTTGCGCTTCTTTCCGAACGGGAGATCAAACATGACGCCCGTTGAGCTTCTTTCACGTCTGTTTCCGTCCGGCCATGACGTAGTCGCGGGGCCTTCCAACACTCTCGCCGGTCGAGCCAAGCTTACGGACGGAGCCGCGGTCGAGGTTGTCGGGGTCACGGACGGCGCGCCGCTCAGCCCCGAAACCGCTATTGAACTGGCAGGCGTTATTATCCGCATCGTTCAGGACGGCAAGAAAACGCCGATCGTGCTTCTGATCGACACAGCCAGCCAACGCATGACACGACGCGACGAGATGCTCGGCCTGAACGAATATCTCGCCCACCTGGCGAAAGTCGTGACGCTCGCCGGGCTGTCGGGACATCGCACTGTGGCGGTGCTCTATGGCGCAGCGGCGGCGGGTGCGTTCATCGCCACGGCGCTCGCGGCGCAAACCTTGATCACGGTCGATGGCGCACACCCCAGCGTTATGGACCTTCCGTCGATTGCTCGCGTGACCAAGCTGCCTCTGGAAGTTCTGGAGAAGAAAGCCGAAACCACGCCCATATTCGCGCCCGGCGTAACGCCTCTCGCCGCGACCGGAGCGGTCATGGAAAACTGGACGGTGGCGGACAATTTTTCAGACCGCATCGAATCAGCCCTGACGCTGGACGCCTCCTCCGACACGCGCGACACACTTGGCGAGGAGCGCGGCGGCCGCAAGGTCGCCCACTCCGTCGCGTTGAGAGTTGCTGCGGAATTCGGGAAAGCAGCGCGCTAAATGGTGCTTGTCCGGCGCCATGCGTTGGTCACCGTCTCGCCCTCAGCATGGCGTGAGGTCGCGGGAGACCATCCACTTAAGGAGGTCCGCGACTGGGCTGCCCTGCGTCGGCCTCTGGTCTGTCGGCGCCCTGCTCCGGACGAGGACGCTGGCGTCGCCCTCGGGCTGCCGCTGCCGCCTTCGCTCGGAAAACTCAGGCTGCCTTTTCTCTTGCCGGTGGATTGCCTTGCACCGTTCGACGGCTCCACGGCTCTGTCCGCACTGGACGCAAAGCCAGATTCGTTCTGGCGGCCGGACGTTACGAAACTGCTCCAGCTGGCGACTCGTCACGACATCGCTCCGGAGGCGACCGGCAGCCTGCTTTGGCAAAGCATCACTGGTCTGGATTATTTATCCGCGACCTCCGATCTGGACATCCTGTGGCGCGTCGATCCCGTGCGGCATGACACGACCTCCCTCCTTCGCGATCTGGCCGCCCTGACCGGCGCATTGACGATGTGTCTTGATGGCGAAGTCATATTTCCGGATGATCGGGGCGTTCAGTGGCGGGAGTTGCACGATTCGGCGAAGCACGGCGGCGGCGAGACAGTACTTGCGAAATCACTGTGCCATGGCGTGGAGATTACCACGGTCGCGTCTCTCTTCACACGCGACGCGGCGCCATCGCGAGAAGTTATGGCGTCATGAATTTCCTGAGCGCCCCTCCCCTTGCTCAGCCAGAGCTCTCCAAAGCAAAAATCGTAGCCCAGTCTGCGCATGATTGTCTGATCGATGAAATAATGACCTGGCCTAAGCCGGGATTGGTCAGCCACGTCGACAGCGGCAGCCACCGAGACATGTCGGTGACAACGTTCATAAAAAGCGCTTCGGCAATAGAGCCCTTTTTTGAATCTTTATACGCTGCAGGGCATCGGAATGCCGCTCTTTCCGAACTGCGCCGTATAGGACTTGCCGCCGAACGCGCGATGCTGGAGGCGACCAACGGCGTCAACACGCATCGCGGCGCAATCTGGGGACTGGGTCTGCTATGCGCCGCCGCAGGCTGGCGCGCCGGAAACGACGCCACGATGTCGTGTGGAGAAGTCGTGCGGACCGTGTGGGGCGAGGCCATTCGGGCCACGCCGGTCGTGGCGACCAGCAACGGCGGTCGCGTCTGCGCTCAGTATGGTGTAGGCGGCGCCCGCCTTGAGGCGGCGAACGGCTTTCCGGTCGTGCACAAAATCGGGGTCGCCGCGCTGCGCAGCAGCCGTCACGCTAACCCGACGCATACGGAAGCGGCGCGCGTGCAATGCTGCATGGCGTTGATCGCCGCCGTAGACGACACAAACCTTCTTCATCGTGGCGGCGTCGAAGGGCTGCGCCACGCTCAGGAGAGCGCACGCGCGTTTCTTTGCGACGGCGGCGTCAATGTTCCGGGGTGGAAAATTCGCGCGGCGGCTATGCATGCGGATTTTGTGGCCCGTAACCTGTCCCCCGGCGGCGCCGCCGATGGACTGGCGATGAGTCTATTTGTTGAAAAAATCGACCCATTCGACGAGCGTTTTTAAATAAATAAAAACTGTCACAAACAGAGGTCAGAAAATGATCCAGGTGCTTCTTACATCTCTCGTTCCAATATTCGCTATCATGGCCGCCGGTTATGTTGCTGGCAAACAAGGAAAAATTGACAACCGCAATGTCGCCAGCCTGAATGTGCTGACAATGGAGTTCGCTCTTCCCGCTGCTTTGTTCGCGACGACAGCCCGGGCTTCCCGTCAGGTTCTGGCCGAACAATGGCCGCTGCTCCTGACACTGCTCCTTGGAATGCTCCTCATATTTGCGCTGGTGTGGTGTTTGGCGCGGTTCGTGTTCGGCGCATCGGCCGCGGTCTCGGCGGTTATGGCGCTCAGCGTATCGTTGCCGAACTATGCGGCCGCCGGAATACCGCTCGCCTCCGCCGTGTTCGGAATGACCGGAAAACTCTATATTACAACTGCGATTGTCTCCGGCGCCATCGTCATGTCGCCATTGACCCTCGCCTTTCTTGAAGCCTCCAAGGCTCAGGGGGACATCAGCGGCGTGCGGCTGCTCTTTCAGTCCATCGGTCGCTCGATGCTCAAGCCCCTCGTCGTGGCGCCGTTTCTTGGCGTGGCGGTCGCCCTTGTCGGGCTTGAACTTCCGGTTTTTATAATCCGGTCGTTCGATCTTCTCGGACAGGCGACCGCCGGCGTCGCGCTGTTCGTCACCGGTCTGATCCTGAGCGCGCAGAAAGTCTCCTGGTCACCGCGCATCATCGGACTGTCGGTTTTGTGCAATATCATACAGCCGCTGCTCGGCGTGTTGCTTGTCAGCGTCATCCCTATGCCGGCAGAAATGGCGCACGCCGTCATTCTGCTGCTCGCATTGCCTGCAGGGTTCTTCGGTCTTCTCTTCGCCTTGCGTTATCAAGCCGACAGCCGGGACGCTGGTTCGATCATGGTGGTAAGCACATTGCTCAGCCTCATCACCCTGACGGCCGCGCTATGGCTTACGGCAACGCCACTGGCTCACGCCGCTTCTTGACGACGACGAGGCGTCCATGTCCGATCCGTCGCCGCCAACTTCGGCAGCACACCGGGAGGACGCCGGATCTTGACTATCGTCGCCATACTTTGTTCCGGGCAGGGAACGCAGCATCGAGAGATGTTTTCGCTTGTCGAGAGCGATCCCTCCGCGGAACCCGTGTTTCAGGCCGCTAGGACACTTCTTGGCGCCGACCCCCGCGCCTTCGTTCGCACAGCCCCAATGGAGCAACTGTTCTCCAACCGAACGGGGCAGATTCTATGCTGCTCGATGACTTTGGCCGCGCACGCGGCGCTCGGACCAGTCGACGCTCGCATCGTTTGCGCAGGATATAGCGTAGGCGAACTCGCCGCCTGGGGCGTCTCCGGGTGTCTGAAGCCCGAACAGGTTCTCAAACTGGCCGCCACACGGGCGGATTTGATGGACGCCGCCAGCCCCCGTGACGCGGGACTGGCGGGAATTGTCGGTCTTCAACCCGACCGGCTGCAACGCATTCTTGCCCAGACGGGACTTTTCATCGCTATACAGAATGCCGCAGACAACGTCGTGATCGGCGGACCCATCGCCGAGTTGGATGTCGCGCTGGCTCGGGCCATGCAACAAGGCGCGTCGGTAGCCCGCCGGCTGCGCGTCTCGGTCCCATCGCACACGCCATTGCTGCGGAACGCCGTCCAGCCGCTGAAGCAATCCATAATGGAATTACAGCCGAAAGCGCCACGAACAGGCCTGCGTTTGCTGAGCGGCCTCGACGGGGAGCCCATACTGCGCCCGGAGGATGGTTGCGAACGGCTCGCCCGGCAGGTGGCCGAGACAGTCAGGTGGGACGCCTGCCTGCAAGGATGCCGCGAGTCTGATGCGCAGGTGATTCTTGAGCTCGGCCCCGGATCGGCGTTGACACGTATGGCGCGAACCTCCCTGCCCGACATTCCCGCGCGCAGCATTGATGACTTTCATGGCTTGGATGGCGTGCGGCAATGGCTGCTCCGTGCGTCTTAAGAACCAAACGTTGCGACAGGCGACGCCTTTTAAAGGCCTGCCACAGCGAAGCCTTGCGTCATCAATCCGCGACCACATCGCGAACAACAGCCTCTCATTGATCTAGATCATTTTAGCCCGTCAGCGAACGCGGTAGAGCGATGACGGGCGGCGCTGTTATCTGGGCGAACAGTTTGCGCCGCCCGCCACCCCGACTTTCCGGCGCCAATTAGACCTATGGTCCACATCGCAACATCGGCATGGCGCGTCGAGGCTGACGCCAGAGTCATCGAGACGCTTTCGCTTGCTCCGTGAAAAAATCTCATCCGCAATTTCGATTGGCCGTCGATTTTTCACGTTGATTACCGACATATTGTCGGGCTCGAAACCCACGGACCGAATAGTCTCGCCGTATGCCGAGGCTGCATCTCGCCCCCGTCTGGATATTTCCGAACCCACTGAGGGCAATCTTGGCATGGGCGCAAGGGTATGTTCGAGCCACAGATGAACGCCCCACTGCGCCGGACGCCCCCAACCTGCGGCATGCTTTCGAATTGGGATTCCTGGCGTTTCCCGGAGACGAACCTCCCAGTGATCCGCCTGATATTCGCGAGGCCTAGCTGACCGGAGAAAGAGCACGGGAATGGGATGACCGGCATTACTGGTGACAATGTCGGCGACTTCTGCCGATGAAAGTTATCTCGTTTCGAAAACCCCTCGCCCGCCGCTCCATGCCCGTCTTACCGTTTCTCCTGACGGTCGGTTTTCCGTTGAGCTTGGTGGTGACGGAATGCGAGCCCTTTCGCCGGTTGGCGTTGTATGAGTCGCGCAGTCATAGCCATAGACCCCGGCATCACGGGGGCCATCGCTGTCCTGAACGACCTTGGCGGGCTGATCGAAGTTCTCGACATGCCAACAAGCCCTGTCACGGTTTCCGGCAAGGTCCGCAACGTTGTGTCTGCGCCGCTTCTGGCGACGATGATCCAGGCGCACGATCCGTCAGAGGTGTGGCTTGAGAAGGTGAACGCACGACCGGGCGAAGGACCGGCAGGCGCGTTTTCATTCGGTCGTGGCGTTGGCGTGATCGAGGGCGTTGTCGCAGCGCTTGGCCTGCCTCTGTCCACGGTGCCGCCAGCCGAGTGGAAGAAGGCCATGCGGTGCCCCGCCGACAAGGACGGGGCGCGGACGCAGGCCATGCAGTTGTTCCCCGCCAGCGCTGACCTGTTCAAGCGGAAGAAGGATGACGGTCGGGCCGAGGCCGCGATGTTGGGCCGGTTCGCTCTTGGAAAAACTCCGTCGACAAATAATTGACTCTCGAGCGAACGGACGAAAGGAAACCAAGAAAACCAAGGTATTTATAGAAATAATGGCGCAACAGAATGGAGAAATATGGATAACGAAATTTCCATATAGCAAATATTTGTCGGATCTATCTTCGCCGTTTCGTGAAAACGCAAAACGATTTATTGACGCTATAACTAGCGCCGGTGCGACAGTTACAATCACCAACACATACCGACCACCAGAACGCATCTATTTAATGCATTGGTCGTGGATGATCTTTAAGAGAAAGTGCCAACCAGCCGATGTCCCGCCAATGACGGGCGTCGATATCACTTGGAACAGCGGGAACGTTGGCACAGATATAGCGGCAGCTACGCAAATGGCGGTCGCGTTCGGTATAGCCAGTTTGGCCGTTGCTCCCGCTCTGAACGCTACAAGTAGGCACCTGACCAAGAGCGCCATCGACATGAATATTTCATGGGCAGGCAATTTGACCATAAAGAGTCAAGCGGGTCAGGAAGTCACAATCTCTTCTGCGCCTCGAACCGGGATGAATAAGGACTTGCAGGCTGTAGGCCGTTCATATGGAGTCATCAAATTCCATGGCGGTGATAAAGATAGACCACATTGGTCAATCGATGGCTGGTGAAATATGAAAAATTATCTCTACGCAGGTATGCTGTGCTTATCGGTTCTCGCCTGCGCGCCGACAGCCGTTGCCGCTCCACCTGCGGATGTTAAGAAATTTCTCAACGCCGCATACACTTGCCAATTTCTCAGTGGTGAATACGATGATTCGCTGGCTGCAGACGACAAACAGAAAATGCAGAAAGATGTTAAAAAATATTTTCACTACGTCAGAGATAATAAATCTAAATTGAAAGAGAAATATCACAACAACATCAAAATAATAAATAAAATCAGCAAGTATGATTCACTCGAAATCGATTAGATTTATTGGTGAAACTCGAAATTTTAGACTTTGTGACGAGATGCGGTGTTCCATTTTATTTTGGGTGACTCATCTCGTAAACTGCGTGATGCATCCCAATCGCATTCATGCGTTGTTATGGATCAGGGTTACGCAGGCATCGAGCCTGCGACTCCACGCCACTGACGAAACAGGCGACGTGGAAATTTGCATTTCGGCCAATTCACCGCCTGGCTCTGTTCCTGCCTCGCCGCCCTCCCGCCGGTTAATCGGGCATGAGAGAGAAATCTGCAAGAGGGACAACACGAGGGACAGATTAGCGAACAAACACGCTAACTATTTGATTTTATAAGGAATTTTTGGAATTTGTGGCGGACCCGAAAGGATTGCGTCTCCCGAGTCAGATCAACGGCTTAGGTGTGTTAAACCATGTGTGTTGACACACGGCAGAATCAGCGAACTTTTCCAGTGTGTTAAACCTTTCCCCTTGTACCCCTCCTCCATTCCGTGCGATTCTGCGCGGGCTGCGGCGGCGTGGATGGACACGCGGGAACTTATCGGCTTGGGTCGCCTGCGCGACGGTCAAGGTAAGCTCTCCGCTCGCGAAGAGAGCCGGTATCAAGCCCGGCCCGCAGCAACAGGTTCCGGTCTTTTGCCTCGGCGATGGACTGGCGGGCGCCGGACCCGTGCTGCTCTGCATAGCGCATCAGCCTCTCCGGTAGTCCTCGGGTGCACACGGGGCAGAGGCGAACGACTGGCTATCCTGAAGGACTACCAGCGCCGCAGCCGGTGGAAGCCCGGCAACACTCCAGACACAATCTCAGCGCACGCTCAGGCCCATGGAAGTCCGCGCCCACGTCCGGCAGATCATGCAGTGGGGCGGCAGCACGATGCACTGAGGCGCTTGACTCTCGCCGCGTGTTCTCGTTCTGTTCTTCCATGCTTGGAAGAAGCAACCACACTCACCATCCGGCGCTCGATGCAGCGCTGAGCGAGACGGACGTAGCAACTGCGGCCCGTCTGGGGCTGAGTCTGCACGCCGCCTGCGCGTGCGGGAGATCGGGGGTTGCACATCTAGAATTGGTGATGCGCGACAGGCCATCGGTTCGGCGCATGACCGTGCTCGCGCTGGCCGAACGGCTGACGTGCAGCAAGTGCCGCGAGCCGTATGCAAGCGTGAGCCTGTCCGACACCGGGTGTGGCCCAGATTGCCCCGGCGTTTACCCGGTGACGTGGGGGCTCACGCTCGTGGAGCGTAAAAAGCTGGGCTGATTGGGCCATAAGGACTGGGCGTGAGAGTCGAGGGGCTCGTGTTTTTTCTGCTTGACCAATGCACCCAATGGGTGTATTTAGATCGCATCAGGGCAATCCTGATAGGGGTGCCGCTGCGGGGCGCAGGGAATATAAATGATGAGCAAAATCCTCGAAATCGCGAAGAACTCTGACCACGTCTCCAGGGTTTCCCCGTGGAAAGACCGGGTCTATCTCAGCCTTGAAGGATTTGACGCGTCCGTGCGCGGCGACCGCAACTTAAAGGTTTGGATCAAGGGCGACATCCTGACAGTCGAGTGCGCCAACGGCTCACCCACCAGCGGTATCCTGGCATCTCTGCATGGCTTGACCGACGCGATCATCGCAGCAGGAGGGGAGCGCAAGGGTTACAGCGACAGCATCAACGCCACCTACACGCTCTGAGGACGAGGACGCATGTGGTACGCGATACGATCTCACTCCAATCAGGTCGCCTATGGTTGGACCGACGACTTGGCAGTCGCTGACGCGGCTGCGGACCACCTGTGGCGCATAAAGATTGACCTTGGCGATCAGCGCATCGGCCTATGCAGATACGCAGCTTACCCTCTCACAGATGCCGAGGCCGCCTCACTTGGGCTGGAGAATTGGGGGGAGCCTCTACTCTTTACGGCGGACTCAACTGTCGATGACTTTGCGACCGACGCGGCATGACCTACCTCAACCACCTGACCCTCAACACTGCGCACATCAGGCGATCGATGCGCGACGAGGTCGCTGACGAGGTCGTAACGCATACACGGGATTTGCTCGACCGCGCGCTGGCAGCGGTCGGCGACGCCGATATGCCGATCCCAGGGTACAGACTGCACGTCGAGTCCTTCGGTAAGCGCCGCGCCATGCTCTGCACGATTTTTGAGGACACTGATCCCGTCGTCACGTTTGGCGTCGCATCCCGGCAATCCCCGGCGTTGTGGCGCGCTCTGCGATCTCTCCAGGCAGAGGCTTGGGACGCAGCCCCGATGCTCGCTGAGCCGGACTCTCCATGGATCGCGGCCCTGATGCTGCCCGCCCTGATGCGAAATCCGGCATCAGGCCTGTGGATCGGTGATTTTGAGCGATGCGCCGCATGGGCGTGGCTTGCCGCCGATGACAAAAAAGCGACGCCCAATGACAACAACACCGACGCCTGACGAGATAAGGGCGCGCCGCCTCGCTATCGGTCTCACGCAGACCGAGGCGGCGGAATTGATCTACAGCCGCATGCGCAGTTGGCAAAACTGGGAAGCGGGCGAGCGGACGATGCACCCCGGATTGTGGGAGCTTTTTTGCCTCAAAAGTGCGACCGCTAATCCGGCCACTTCCGCCGCAAATGCGCCCTGACTGCAAGTGCGATGACCACACCAGCGACGATGGCCCCAAAGACGCCACCACCTGCGAACCCCGCCTGAAACTCCGTCATGCTGCGCTCGCCCGCATCTCGGCGACCAGCGCATCCAGCGCCTCACCGTTGGGCGACGCACCGTTGATTCCGGTCCAGTTCTGACGGAGCACATTAACATTAGTACATTTATGGTACATGCTCATGTAACTTGTACTTTTTCTTTGAGTGTCGGAAAATAAAACGGCCCGCAATAGTGTTTCAGCACTATGCGAGCCTCACCGATGACTTGAGGATAGCAAGCCAGTGGCTAACGAAGAGATTTACGCCAACGACCCGGGCGTGCAAGAGCGTTTTTGGGCGAAGGTTAATAAGGAAGGCCCTCAGCACCCTTACGAGCCCAGTAAGGGCAATTGTTGGGAGCGCCCAGCTTCGGTCAATGACGGATATGGTCATTTCAAAGTAAATGGGCGAATGCTCAAGTCACACAGGCTGTCCTGTGCGCTTGTTGGGAATCCCCCTCCCAAAGGTATGCTGTGCCGTCATACATGCGATAATAGAGTCTGCGTTAATCCAGAGCATATATCGTTCGGAAGTCCGAGGGAAAATACAAACGATATGATCTCTCGCGGCAGGCAGGCTCGTGGAGAGCGAGCATCAAAATCGAAGTTAACGGCAGAAGAAGTCATGTCTATCATGAAAGACTTTAGAAAATACCCACAAATAGCCGCCGAATATGGAGTTGGTGATGAAGCTATTGGCCGCATAAAGCGCGGTATCACATGGCGTCACATAACGCACCTCTAGCGTCCCATTAAATAAGATGAATTGTCGGCGCGCAGCTTGTCCCAATCCTGCCCCGACAGCAGGCCGGATGCGGGGGCGATCTGGTTCCACGCGACGGCATGGAATTCGTCCGCTCGAGACCGGACCCATCGCCACGTTGCCTTCTGAATCCCGCCCCACGTCAGGACATCGACTACGTCTGAATCGTCAGTCCCGGAATAGCTCCACAAAAGCGCGCAATGGCCGCCCCACGATCCGGGCGTCTGGTCTCCTGGCGTCGTCGTGTCCCAGACCGCGTCGACAGACGCCTCGTCGGCTTCGGCCAGCGCAAACCCACAGTAGACTGTCCCAAAGGCAGCCATACAGAGGCGCACGCCATTGAGGTTGGTGAGGTCGATGTTGCCCCAGATAGGGTAAAGCGTCTGGGCCGCGAGCGCGTATCCGTCCCGAGCGGCAATCGCCAGCACGTCCACCTCGACGCCACCTCGATCGGTTGCGGCGTTGCCGGGAACGTAGCCCGTGCTCTTGGAGTAAAACGAGATCGCCTCGGCGTCTGTCACCGAGACCTGAAAACCCGCGAGCGACGCCTGCGCGCGGAAGCTGTTGCCCAGACCGGCGGACGTGCAATTTCCGAGCGTATTATTGGCAAGCATCTGCGGCGACGGATCAATATGGTCTCGGATCAGCCGCGCCGGAGCCTGACGACCAAACAGCGACAGCGCCGCCATCTTCGGAGCGCGCGCGTCATGGCGTGCGGGGAGCTTGCCGAGTTTCATTCTCATGGATTGGCTTTCGAGAGATACCGCCCTGCGTCGTAATCCGCAGGCAGCGTCGTGTGATCAGGGTGCAGGAGGCAGTCGCGCACGAGCGCCGAGCACGCGGCATGTGCGCCGAAGATCAGCGAGGACGTGCCGACGTAATGGATCGAGACCACGCGCCCGGACTGGATGCGGGCCGACATACGGCACTGCATGGATGCGCTGGCGGAGACGGTCGGTTTGACCAGATCAGCAAAGAGCGGGACGGATCCGGATATAGACGGCGTGGAGGCGTTCGCGCCCCACGATAGCACCCAATCATCCGGCCCGACGCGCATCCGCTCGGACGGTTGACCGGCGCAGGACACGAGATCCGGCAGTGTGGTGCCGGGGAGATCATGGCGTGCCTGCTCGGGGAGCGAGGCACAGGCTGTCAGACTCAATACCAGCGCCAGAGCCACCACAGGACGACGGCCATAGCCGCCATCCCGCCGACGATCACCGCGCGCTGGCACGACACAGGCCCCACACGAACAGCCAAATGCCGAAGGCTGGAGCCGCGACGATGAGAGCCGCGCCCCACATCAGCGCGACACGCCCAGTGCCTTGAGCGCCTGCGCCTCGGTCATGCCCAGACGCGCAGCCGACGTGGAGCCGAGCAGCGCCTCGAACAGAGACACGACCGTCGCGAGCGCGTTCGCCGCTGTGGTCGCATCACTCTTGACGGTGGACGAGAGAGACGAACCAGCACCGGAAATTGCAGCCGCAATCGTCGAACTTACGGACTCGATATCCGAAAGCAGACTGTCGACGCGCGTTTTCCAGTTCGTGTCGTCATAGCTGACGGTCACGCTCGAACCGGCGGCGGCAGAGAACGCCGTCAGTGCCGTCGCAAGCGCGGTCTCGGCGGCTTCAATCGCGGCGAGATACGGCGTCAGCGCGGAGATGCCGGATGCCAGGCTGATGATTGTCGCAGCCGCGTTCACGCCCGCCTGCCCGTAGGCCGTGATCTTAGCGACGTTGAGCGTGATCGTGGTGACATTACCCGACGTGGTGACGGTGCAGGCGGCGAGCGCAGTCCCGGCGGCAAGCGCGCCAAGGCCACGCAGGGCGGCGCGACGGGATACGTTACGCATTGGCGGCGGTCTCCGTGTTGGTGATGCTGCCTTCGGCGGCGCTGATGACGGCGGTGATTCCGTCGAACGCTTTCGACAGCCCAGCATCGATGCCGGACAAATCCACGCCGGGCGCGAGGTTGGGCACGAGCGCGTTGACAAGCAGCGACAGGGCGTTGCCCGCAAGCGCGATGTCAGCCTTCACGGCAGCGCTCTCATGCTTGCCTGCCACGGTCGAGATCAGGGTTTCGAGCGAAGTGATCGAGGCCAGATCGGCCATGAGCTTTCTCCATAAAAAAAAAGCCGCCCGGTTAGGGGCGGCTGTGCGTGGGGCGTGGGCGGTGTCTATCCGCCAATGTGAAAGGTCACTTCGGGCGCGTGTCGTCCGGATGCAGTCCGAGCTTTTCCGCCGCCTCAGTTCGATCGGTCGCAACCGGAACCATGACTGCTTTCTGGCCGGGCTGATACGCATTGGCATTCCAGCCGCGTGCCTGAGCGATAGCCGAGACCGCCATGTAGACGAGCGTCCACTTACTGCCTGCGGCAGGCGGTTTCCAGAACCGCATCGCTAGCGCGCACGAAGCGATCACGAACGAGACAAGCGCCATTGCGTCGCCCGCATACTGCGCCGGGACCAGCGCGAGGATTGTCGTGAGGTCCATTGCTGGGCTCCAATAAAAAGCCGCCCGGGTGGGGCGGCTGCGTCACGTCACCACGTCGCGCCGTTGGCGATCCTGTGCCACGTATTCGTCGCGACGCACGAATAGATGTAGGTGGCGTCGGTCTCTACCTGGCCAGCCGTGCAGGTTGCAGAGGATGACGCCGGAGTCCCAAACGGGAGCACTGCGGCCCCTCCAACCTTGAGGCCGCCTGCGAGACTCAAGCCGCCGCCGCCACTCTGTTGCGTTCCGATGTTAAAATTTCCGCTGGAGTCCGCAGTCAGGTAGACGGCAGCAGTGCTTGAGGCATTAGGAAAAAACAGCGCCTTGCCACTTGTCATATGCACATCGCTATCCGCCGTGACCGCGCCGGATGAATTAACGTGCAGGCCCGCGCCTGACGAACCGCCGAACAGCCCGAGGCCGCCAGCGGCGTCTGCATTGAATACGACGTCTCCCTTGGCCGTGCTGGCCGTCACCTTGTCGCCGCCGGTTAACGTCGAGACCAGTGTCGTTGTGCCGCCAACCAGTTCGGACCAGTGGAGGGCGACATTGCTCGCGGTGTTCGCACCCATATTGGTAGATGCTGCGATCAAACTTTCATAGGCAACGAGTGATATTTTATCACCTGAACCCGATCCGTCAGGCTGCACGGCGCTAGCGCCGATAAACTCGGCAAGTTCGTGGGTATCGCCTGCCGTTCCTACAACAACCGTCCCGTCCGTGCTGAGACCAGAATTAACACCGTTGTTTCCGTGAGCGTAGAACCCGTCCGAAATGAAGTTATTTGCCTTGGTGCCATTCCACGCGACGTAGCCATTCCAAGTGCTGCCACCGGCCATAAAGTCGTAGCTATCAAGCGACGGTTTATTCGGGCCGTTCATGGTCACAAGAATTCCCTTGGCGCGACCCATATAATCTGGAAGCCCCTGATGAAGGTCCATCTCGGCGATCTCGCAATCCGTAACAGGCTCAGGATACAGGCCAACCTCTGGCGAATTGGCGTCGCCTGACGTCTTGATCGATCGCGCTTCGAGGAAGCACATCGAATTATTCGAGATCGCGTGGGTGTAGACGCCCATGAACAGGTCCGCGTGGGTGTATGTCGGCCACATGGTCGTGTCGTAGGTCGTGCCCGGCACCTGCGTCGTGTCGGTATCCCCAGCGCCGAGAACGCGCCAGCCGCCGACTGTGATCGATGACCCATCCGACGCAATCGCAGTGATCTCGCCTGCATAGTCGTTGTTGGGCTGCCAGTATTTAGTCGCGTTGGTGCGCGTCGAGCCGACTGAATTGGTCATGACGTGCATGCCCACGCGTAGCAAGGCGATGTCCTGCGCGGCCAAAGACGGGCTAAAATAGGCGTGCGTGGAATCGTAAGTGACCGTCCTCACAGTGCCGTCGCCTGATGTTATGTCTCCACCAACCGACACCCACGGGTAGGACGAATCAGCAAAGATCCATGTCGCAGCCGCATCCATTTCCGGGTAGCCCGAGATTCCGCCCGATCCATCCGTCCCAGATGGGGCGAGCGCCGGTTGTGCTCCGCCGATGCCCGACTTGGTGAGGCCGACCCCGAACGTCGCGCCGAGACCGGACCCGCCATAAGGAGCCGCATAGACGAACGTTGGAGATGAGCCGCCGTAGCGGCGACCGCCCAGCATGACGGAGCGATTGTCGAGGATGCCGTATCCGAGATCATCCCCGATAGACACGCGCTGGGCAGCCGCAATGCTTATCTTGCCTGCGTTGTAGGTCGTGGCGGTGTCGCTGCCCGCATGGATCTGCCCCGTTGTGCTGACTGGAGCCGTCACGTTGCCGCTGGTGTCGAGACCCGCGACGCCGGACGCCACGCCCTTTTGCGTCAGCGGGATCGCGGCGCTCGCGGTGGTCTGGGCGGCGGCGGCGGCGGTCGTTGCGGTGTTGGCGGTGCTTTGCGCTGCTGCGGCTGCTGTCGTATTGTCGGCGATGGCGGTAACAGCTTGCGAGCCCGTCATGTCGCTGCTGAGCTTGGCATTGGACAGGTCGCCGGTCACTGGAGCCGTGATGTTGCCGCCACTGTCCAACGCCGCCACGCCATTCGCCGTGCCTATCTTGCTCGACGTGATGAGTTTGGCTGCGAGATTGGTCTCTGCTGTTGATATCGTCGTCTTTATCGCTGCGGCTACTCCGCCTACAGCAGACGACGATCTCCCTACCCCAGACGGCGCGGAGGCGTAGCCCCATCCCTGATTGGTCAAGGACAATCCCGACACCCCCCATAGCAGCGTCACGGTCGGCGGCGTGCAACTTGAGAGCGTGGACGTCAACGTCACCGGGTTAGACGGCACGCCGGACGCTGCAACCGAGCCGCCGCTGGTGATCGTGACCGTCGAGCCGGAACCACCATCGCCGTCCGATACCGTGAACGTGGCCCCGGAGTCTGGATCAGTCAGAGCGATTCCAGCCGGGCACCCGGTCCCGGATGCGGCAACGGACGCGGCAACGACCCCGTAGGAGGAAACGGACGCAGCGACGCTCTCGCCATTAGATGGCGCGTCGAATGTGATCGTCACCGGAAGATCGGCGGGTTTATAGACGCCGCCTGTCGTGATCGTCGCGCCTGACACCTGTCCGGCATAGATTGTGGTGTTGAGGTTAAGGCCGCGCGGCGGGATGAACTGAGCGCGCGCGGGAAGCGCCGAAACCGCCAACGTGGCGGCTGCGACGGCGGCAACTTTCGTATGGCGCATTGGGACTCTCAGGATGCAAAGGCGAAGGTAGGCGAGCCGGAGTTGTTCCACCAACCTCCATCTTCTGGCGCGCTTGTCGGGAGGCTTTCGATCCACACGTCCATCGCTGTGCTGTTGACGGTCGGAATCGTTTCGCCAGGTGCGGATGGCGCAACGGGCGTGAGAATACTCGCCGTGGCGCTGACGTTGATCGATACTATCGCCTGATAGGTCGCGCCGAGAGACGACAGGACCGCCACCGGGATCATGAGAGAGCCGCTCGCGGTCCACGAAGCCCACATCGTCACGATGTTGCCAAAGCTGGTCGTCCACGCCTGCGTCGCGTTGGTGCCGGTGCCGAACGCAAACGACGATATCGTCTCTGCGCCCGTCAATACGTTCGAAAAATCGACGCTATAATCATTGCCAGAGCCAAGATACGTCGAAGGCCACGTCGGAATCATAGACGACGTGAGCCCGCGCAGTCGCAAGCTATTGCATCCGCCAAGCGTCACAATGCGTGCTGTTGGACGCCAACTCATGCGCTCACTCCATCAAGTAGCTCAAGCGCCCTCGCCTGCCGCCGCGCGAGACGTGCGAGCCAGCCAGCGCCGAATTGCGTAAAGCCGTCGAGACTGCGGTAATGCCGCTCCTGCAGGCGCGAGACGTAGAGGATGCGCGCCGCCTGCTGGCCGGACTGGCTCTCCACCAGCGCCGCCTCTGTGATCGGGCCGTAGACACCATCCACATCGACACCGAGCCACCGCTGCAGCACCATCAGGCGAGACCGGCCCATGTTCAGGGCCTGATACGCCAAGCGAGCAACCGCAGAATCACTAAGCGCCGTTAGAGACGCGCCAACTCCTGCATTGACGCCATAGTCAAACCCCATCAGGTCAAGGCCGGACGGCAACGTGTCGCCGCGCACTTCCTGCCAATAGTTCTGGCGATAGATCGCGCCCGCCGTCTCGGCAGTCAGGCCGCGCATGTCCGACACTTCGACGCCGCGATGGAGCCATGTGGCGAGCGTGTTCGCGCTGATGCCCATGTTCGTGCCGATCAAGCGCCCGCGATACCAGTTGCCGGGGTCGCCGGAGATGCGCTGATAGCCGCCCTCTTCCTCCAGCGCGAAGGCGAGGCAGGCCTCGAAGTTTGTGGCGGTCATTGGTGCGGCCAGAAAAGCTTGTAGAGAGCAGCGGCAACAGCAAAGAGTCCGCCGGTACCGAGCGTGTTCGCGACCCACACGGTAAGCTTGATAGCGCCGTCGCGTTGATGCTCACGCTTTTCTCTAGCCTCCATCATTGCCTTTATGACTTTGATGTCGCCGCCCATGTCGTCCATGCGCGTCGAAAGCCGTTCGATCTGACGGGATTGCTCTTTCAGGTCGCTGTCGTGCTGGCGAACGAGATGAGTGATCACCTCTGGTGGCAATGGATTGGCAGCCGTCGCCATCCCGATTAGATCAGACATTCATTTGTTCCAGATACAAAAAAACCGCCTCAAAGGGCGGCAATTACTTGTTGCGGAGTGCAGCAACGAGTTGAGCGATGCCGGATATTAAATATCCAGACGCAGCCAAGGCCAACACGAACCACAGTGCGGCAAAACGCCAGACATCAAGTGAATTCATCGCTTGTACAAGCCCGCGCAATCCGGTAAAATCCGGCATGTTCATTCCTGGTGTCGTCAGGGGTGGACAAAAGAAACCCCCGCGCTGTGTCACCAGCCGGGGGTTTCGCTTTTCAGATCAATTTCGCCCCAGAAGGCGGCGTCAGGAGGCGGTATAGGTGCTGCCGATCGGATAATTGCTGTCAGGGTCAGCGACGGCGGCGCTGCCAGATGGCGGTGACCACGACGACGTACCGTCCCAAATGACAATGTTGTAGACGTATCCAGACGCCTGCGTAGACGTGGCGGAAGTGAGGTAGACCGCGTAACGCTCTGCGGACATCACGAAATCTCCCATATTTCAAACCAGGCAGACCCACCAGCGCCGCCCGTCGTCGCTGTTGTTGCGCTCAACGCATTGACTGTGCCGCCGCCGCCTGAGCCGCGCGATCCAGCGCCACCAGCGGCCCCTGCTCCACCCGGCGCTCCACCGGGAGCCCCAAATGGCGACGCGCCACCCGATCCGCCCTGACCGTAGAAATTAGTTGTGATGTTAAAGACTAATCCAGGCGTCGACGGATTTCCGGACGCGCTGCCCAGATCCGTAACAGACGAAGCAATCGTCGGATACGCGCCACCGGTAACAGCGCCTGCCATCATATTCGAATTGGCGCCTGTGGTGTTCACGCCGCCGAGTCCTCCGGGACACGAAACCAGCGACCCGAATGTCGAGGTGCCGCCTGAGTTGCCGGTCATCGCGCCGGTAACCGCTGCGCCGCCCGCCGCGATGGTGATCGGGATTATGTAAGTCCCATCGGACTGCAATGTCGCTGCGGCGAGAAGGGCGGCCCGCGTGATTTTGACGTAGGCGTAAGAACCTGAACTGCCGCCGGAAGAAACCGACGCTTGCGTTGATGATGTTGTGGATGCCCCAGCCGCGCTCGCACCGCCGCTGCACATTTTCAGCAGAATATAGGAGCAAATCATGTTTACGGTATAGTTTTGCGATACGCCACCATCTATTATATTGAGAACGCGCCCGGACTTTAGCTGCGGAATCGTCGGATATAGCGTCTCTGCCGCGATATAAGACGTCGTTGAGAGATTAGTGACTGAGGACGGCACAGTGACCGTGTAGAGCAGCACGACCGCACCCCCGGTCGGCGTAGTTGGCGCGCTGGTCGCGGCCTCAATCGTAATAGTCGAACTGCGGACGGTCGGCATAGCCGTTGCGTCGTTACCTTGCCCTGAAAGGGTCTGAGACGGGTTCGATGAATTAAAAAACGCAGCCACAGTGTTGGTTGTGTCGCTGTCGCTGCACACTGCGTAAATGCCGTATGTCGTCCCGGCTGATAGCGTAAGAGTCGATGCAGCCGTCAGGAGATATTGCACTGTCACGGCCGTGCTGTCCGCAGCAAGTCCGGCTGTCGTCGCGCCGATAGCCGTCACATCAACGACGCCCGGAGCGAGTACCGAACCAGCGCCGACCGTCAGCGTCATGGCTGTAGTCGAAAACGTCAGCGCGAAACCTTCAGCCGCCGAGACACCATCTCCGTAAACCTGAGATGCGAGTTTGCCGAGGCCAACCTTTGCGAAGCGCCCAGCGTACAGCATATCCGTGTCGAGCGGCACCGCGCCCGCATAGATGATGTTCCGGTCCATGATTATCCTACGAAGATTCGACCTGAACCCACGCGATGACGCCATCGGCTTTTGTCCGATTGATCGCGCTGTAGACTTCAGATGCCGATGCGGCGGCAGCCGCCGTTAAAAGGAATTGGCCACCCGAGAGATGCCCGTAATGCAGCCCGTTATTGTAGCCGTAGCCACCACCCATCGCCGGATACGCTGACGAGCCATACCCTTTGCAATCTTCTGCGTTGGTTGGCTCTATGATCGTCGGCGTGACGCCTGTCGCAGACTCAACAGCCGCGATGATCGCCGCCCGCGTGTTCTTCTCCGCTACAAGCGCGGCCTGTATCCGCGCCAGATACGATGCGTCGGTCTCGTCCGCGTTTCGCGGGAACCCGTCTGCACCAAACAGGTCCGCTGCGTGCATGTCCAGGGATGCGCCTGTGCTGGTCTGCAATCGCGTCTGATCGTTCACGTAGTCAAAAAGCGACCAGATCCACGCGAAGACGCTGGCGAATCCCGTCAGGATGCCGACAAGGACAGGAGCCTGTTCGTCTTCGTCAACGCCGGGCGCATCCGGAAACCACCTGTCCGGCAAAAGCTGCCGCAGCCGCCGAACAAAATCGGACTGATCTCCGGTCGCCATTATGCCGCCACTACGGTTATCGAGATCGTGCCCGCGCGGATAACGCCCGTGCTGGAAGCCGGAAGATCAGCCTGCGCGCCGTTGAGAAGCACGTCGGTGATAGATGTCGGCGTGACTGTCGCGTTGTTCCACGCGACGACGGAGAGGCGGCTGTAGGCGTAACCCGCGCCGACCGACTGTGCATCGATGTCCGTCGTCACCGCCGTCTGGATCGCGGTCTCAACAGCCGCAGTAGCCGTCCCGGACGGGACATTAACGGTCATCGACACGTTAGCCACCGTCTCGACGGGGCCAATGGTCGCAAACCCCACGCCACAAGCGCGAACTGCGTCGATCGCCGCGTAAACGTCTTCGATCAGCGTGTCGGATGGATCGCCCGTGCCGTCATCAACGACAGCGGTGAAATACCCCGCTCGCGTCGTCCCGTCCGCAGCCTGTCCGTCCATGATGGCATCGGTGAGATTGGTCTGCACGCCCGCGATTGCGCTCTCTATCGCCGCCTCACAGGCTGTCGCCTTCGCGGCCAGCCAGTCAGGAAACCGCGCGATCAGGGCTGCGTCTGTCTCGCCGTCCGATCCGTTCACAACGGCTGTCGTGTTGGTCGCGATGTCGATCCCAGAGATCGCCGTGCCAAGCAGGCAGATCGCGCCAGCCGCGACGTTCCCGGCTGTCCCCGTCGTAGTGCACTGCACCGGGACAGTAATCGACGCCGTTCCAGACGGTCGGACATAAGCCGCCGCAGTCGTGCTCCACGCACTGTTCGACGTGTCTTCCGTGACCGCGTAGATCAGCCCGGAGACCGTCTTCACCGTGTCGCCAACGGCCACCGTCGCCGATTGCCCGGATGGGGAAAACGACGTCATCGTGACGCTGGTCGTCGCGGCTGTGCCAGCCTCGCGCGACATGCCGAACTGCTCGACCCAGGTATCGATATCCGATCCGGTGGAGGTCGTCAGGTAAACGCGCGTCAGGATCTGGAGCGCAACATATTGCAGCCAGAGTCCGACACCAGCCACCGCTTCCATCAGCGCGCGACCGACCGTGCCAACTGTCATGTCGAGCAAAGACGCGCACGCGCCCTGCGCCGCCGTTATCGCCGTCGATACGGTCGTTGAGAATGATCGGAGTGTCAGTGACATTTTACGCCGTGTAGCTCAGGGCTTGTTGCGTCTGCGACGCCGCATCCGTGTATTGGATCAGGCAGGTGAATGACCCGCCGCCATTATCTGTGACGGTGGTCGTGACCGGCTGGGACTGATCAACGCCAGTTTCCATCGCCATCTGTTCAGCAATAACGCCCTGAATCATCGTCGCCGTTATTGGGCTGCCGATCATCGCCGGTGCGCCCGCGCCGTAATCGAGCGACCAGAGATATCCGCCTGGATTGGTGCAGAGCCGACGCAGGATGGATTGTTGCGTCGCGGTAGGTTCTTCAACGACGGCAATCCCGCCTGAACTGTTCAGCAGGATATCTCCGCCGAAGACGTGGCTTATGAGGTTCATCGTCTATCAACCAACCGGGCCGCCGGTGTTCGCGCCGCTGTTTCCGTTCGTGTGGACGTGACTATTCAGGCTGTGCGCGGACGTTTTCACGTCGGACTGCCCAGTAACCGTACCGCTCGCCGTTATGTCGCCACCAGTCACAGACAGGCCGGAACTGCTGAGCGTCATCGTGCAGCCGCCTACTTTTGCGATGATCGACGACGTTGTAATCACCAACGTCGCATCTCCCGCACCCGCGAAGAAGCCGCCTGCCGTGACATGGAACCAGCCCGCACCCTCGGTGGCGTCGCCCGCTGTTCGACTATCCGTGTCGGTAGGCGGCGCTCCACACCCAGCCATGACCAGCATTTCACCGGACTGCGCCACTTCGCCTGTCTGTGGTGACGTTGGAGACTGGATTATGTCGTCAAAGACATCGGCGGACACGACGAGGTGTTCAGCGTCCCCACCAATCGGCGTCACCTTGACGTGCTGCCCGATGGACGGCGGCGCGGACATACGAAGATCGCCGGAGCGCACACCGACGCCATACTGAATCCACCCGCTTTCAACGCCGTCCGGCTGAAGTGTAACCTTAACCGCGTGGTTAATCGGGTCTACCGCCGTGACGAGGCCATAAGATGACGCTGGGATAGAGTTCGCGACCGCCTGCCCCACCATTCTCGCGATGGTGGCTGACAAGCTCCTAGTCATACTCGATGCTTTCGTCTTCCGCCGTGTCGCGCGTGCGAAGCGTCACGTTCTGTGTGTAACCCTGATCCCAACCGAATGTGCTGGACACGGCGTCCACATCATGCGTGCCATCCCATGTCGTGCCGGTGCCGGTGAGCGTCATAAACTGGCGCGGAGCCAACGACGCTCGACCGTGCATCGTGAAACTCAGCGTCCTGTCGTGGGCGATGATCTGCCGGTAAAGGGTCTCGGCTTTCGCTTGCAACTGGTCCTGTTTTAGCCCCGGGAACTTGAAGCTGTGCATCGTTCCGTTGGTCAGGGCGTTCGTTTTCCCTGCGCCCAGAGCAGAGAAATACACTTCCGACTTGATCCGCTGCTTACTGTCCCACGAAATGCAATGCACGACGACGCCCTTCGCCGTCTGGTAGTCGCGCGAAAAACTGGCATCCCAGAAGTCGGATGTGATTGGCGACCCACTACCAAGATCGACGTAATGCACCGACGTCACTGATGATGCTGCGTCTGCGCTCGAAGGATATGGCGCGACGACAATTGTCTTCCCGTCCGCGTAGATGTCGCAATTCGAACCGTTCGCGACATAGCGCGCCAGATCAAAGGCGGTCTGGAAACGATGCTGACCGGCTGCGGAATGCCGCTTGTGTTCGATCTGCCAGAACTGCCCTTCGTATCCCGTGGAGACCGTGACGTTTGGCGTCAACCCAGCCGCTGTAATGACGGACTTCAGAAGCTCTGTGCCGGTCTGGTTCAGCCACGCGTCGATAACGCGCATGTCCATCAGCTTCGCGAGATAGTCGCGACAGGTTATCGACGCGCTGCTGCTGAACGGTCTGAAAGCGACGTTATCGACGATCCCCTGAAACACCGCCGCCCATTGTGTGCCGGACGTTTCTTCGTCGCGCATCTGCAACTGGATATCGATGTCAGAGAGTGCCGACCCAGCGGTAGGGTCGGACACGTCGAACCAGTAAGGAGCCCGCGTCACCGATCTATCAAACGCGAGTTCCAACGTCAGCGTGTCGCACCGACCGTAGCGTGTCCTGTCGAGAGAAAACGACAGAACGCCGAAGCCTGTTTGCTCAGAACCATTTACAAGCAGCCTACAACGCGGGGAATGCCACGGATTGCGCCGCGTCCCCGTCACCGTAATGCTGTCGCTCATTGGTCAGGGATGCCGTCCGTTTGCGTGGAGTCAACGACCGGCAACTGAAGCGCCACAGGCGTCGTAAAGGACGACAGGTCCGGATCAGACATGCCGTTGAGTTGCGCTATCCGCCACCATTGTGTGGCGTCGCCGAGTTGCGCCGCCGCGACGTGATAAAGCGTCCGGTCGGACGAGGTGACTTTTACCGTAGCCATCAGGAGATCACCGAGACCGTCGTGCCGGATGCGACGCCTGTGTTGAGCGCAGCGCGCCCGACTGACGCCCGCGCGTCTACCGCCGTGGAGGCAATGCTCGCGTTCTGGGCGACGGTCGTCAGCGCTGAGGCGTCCCCAACGGTGATCGCCTCAAGGTTCGCTCCGGCGTCTGAAATCGTGGTCCCGAGTGACGTTGCCGCTGATTGCATCGAAGTAATCATGGTCGCAACAGATGACGGCGCAGACGCAAGGTTCGTCGCTGCGCCCGTCAGGCTTGTCACCGCAGACAGGTCGGTGGATACGCTTGCCAACGCCGATCCTGCGCCGACAAGGCTAGCGAGCGGCGTAATTTGCCCTACCACCGCGCCTAACTGACTGCTCGCACTGGAGATCGCTGACGAGACGGTTGAGATCGTGTCTGTAACGGATGTGATAGCATTCGAGGCATCGGAACCGATCAGAGCAGAAAGCGCGCTCGACGCCGTACTGCTGCTCGTCGTGGTCGACGGTATCTGCTCAAGCTGGATCTCATACGGGATGACCGCGCCCTTGCGGGTGTATTCATACCAATATTCGGCGATCTTTACCTGAGCTGCGAAGCCAGGGGCTGAGAAGGCGACAGGCTTACCGGCCACCCGCATTTTCTTCAGGAGTTGTGCGCGGGAAAGCGCATTTGGCCCGAGGAAACGTGCAGAAAAGATGATCCTGTTCGGATCGTTGCCGACCGCATCGACTATTCGGCCCCCACCTGGCAACCTCTGAACGACAAGTTGCTGAAGGCCGCCGTCGCGGATCACGTCAGGGACTTCAGCGCCGGAAAGAGTCACACTCCCTATGACGACAGACGCACTCGTCCCGAGGCGGCCAACGGATCCGATGGCTGCCTCGATCGACGTGAGCGACATGGTATTCCTGAGTTACGGCTGGCCGGTAAAGATTGGCCACTTCTGTATTGGCGCGGTCGAGTCGCGCGGCACGAACGGCCAGTGTTCAGTGTTGATCTGACTGTTCTCGGCCATAGCCTGCAAATTCGGGTCGGCCCGGAAGTCGAGAGGAATCATCTTGGAATTGTAGATGTTCGGGTCGTGGATATTACTCCACCGCTCGCATCGGCTGTAGGCGGCATCAAAGCTGAGCGGCACTCCGTTGACGTCTCCATGCGCCATCATCGTGTGCATGCACTGGATGTCGGTCGCGCCGGGGAATCTTCCTGTGTTAGCGCATCCTGCCAGCAGCAGGCCGACTGCAAGAGTTAAGCGTCGCATTTTCCACGTCTGATTGATGATTGAAGCGACATTATCGAGCCTTGCGACTCGTCGCGTCAACCCAACAAAAAAGCCGCCACCCGGTCGGGTAAGCGGCGTGGACGCACGAATGCGGATGATACAGATTTATAGGGGTGTTTTCGTACGGTTTGTCAAGGGGATTGTGGGGGTGTCTGGCCGTGGCCAAGGGCGAAATCGGCGTCGCTGGCTGGAATCAGGCCTAGAGTGGCGTCAGCAACACAACGTGATACACGCAATTTGCGTTTTAATTTGACACGAATCTTGCGTGTCACTTAGATCAGTCCTGCAAGACGCCTCGATACCCGAACTGTCTCCGTATGGTGTGCGTGTCTACCGCTCGGTAGTCTAGGGTATTGAGGCGCACCTACCTAAAATTCCAGATGTTGTCGATCTTCCCAGAGCGACCCAACATTGAGCGCCATCGTCCAGCGTCTGGCTTGTCTGATTTGTAGGATCTGGCAATGGCCCCGGCCACCATGTCGGCCAATTGAATTAGCGGCTCACCCTTTGAGTCTTTTAGACTCACCTTCCGAACGCACCCGGCGTCTACGCTGCGCCGTAAATAGCCGCAAAATTCCTTTTTAAAATCCCTGTCTCCAGACCCATCAATAATCACTTTGGCGTCTTTGAGAACCCCATTGTCGTGTCTAAGCATCTGCCCGATAAAGTAATTGTAAAATTTATCCTTATTCTCTCTCAGAGTTGGTGAATATATCTTTGATTTGTCAACAACAACTGATCGCGATATAAAATCACACTTACAAACTTCCCTGAAAAACTCATCCCTATAGTCATTGCATAATTTTCCGAATTTAAACTCCGGGCCAATTTCTAATTTCTTAGATAAATCTTGTATCGATTTAATCGCATGGGCGATGGCGGATTCTGTCGTGAAGATAACCATCGTCGTAATGAAGTGTTGCGACGAACCTTTGGTAATTTTGAACCCGGCGTCGCCCGATTCATCGATGAATATCCACATGCCCGATTATAGGGCACACGCCCTTAGCCGTTACAAGTGGGATTAGCTCATATCGTAAATGTTTCTTAGAGAAATCAATTATGTAGTGATATTTCAAGTGTCGATCCCTTCCTCAGTGGCCCACATCATTGCGAGCCGCCAACACCTGACCGCACCCTCCCGCCGGGCGGCGCGGTTCCGGGATGGATGGCGTCGTCCACCATCCCCTCAAATTAACAAAACAAAAATCTTTACGCGTCGCGTAATACGCGTTATATAATACCCATGTCGATACGGTCATTCGCCTCCAAAGCTACCGAGACCCTGTTCCGCACCGGGCGGCACAAGGACTTCTCCGGTATCGCCAAGGTGGCGGTGCGTAAACTCGATATGCTCGAAGCCGCGACAGTTCTGCAGGATCTTCGCTCTCCGCCAGCGAACCACCTTGAAGCCCTAAAGGGCGATCGCGCCGGACAGCACTCGATCCGCATCAACGACCAGTTTCGCATCTGCTTCATCTGGGGCTCATCAGGCCCAGAGCAGGTCGAGATCGTAGACTATCACTAACAGGGAGGCTTGAAGGTTATGGCACGCATTATGACGCACCCCGGAGAAGTTCTCCGCGAGGAATTTATGATCCCCATGGGGCTGAGCGCGAACGCCCTAGCCCTTCAGTTGCGCGTCCCGGCTAACAGGATCACCGCGATCATCAAGGAAGAGCGCGGCGTATCGCCCGAGACGGCGCTACGGCTGTCCCGGTTCTTCGGCACGACGCCGCAGTTCTGGATCAATCTCCAGGCGAACCACGACCTGTCGCGCGTGTCGGCTGGCATCGGCGCACAGATCGAAAAGGAAGTGGCCCCTTATGAGGCCGCTTGAGAATGGTGAAGGTTCCTAAGCACCCCAAGCCGGGCCGTAAGCTGATTGTTTATCTATTCCTATTGCTCGCAGGTGGCCTCGCGCTCTTCTATCTTAGCGGCGGCCCTGTGGGGCTACGCTCGTCTACGGGTGACAGGAGCGCATCCACCGTTTTTGGCGCAAGAACAGGACGATAATATTTAGACGATAAAAATAACTCGGCGAAATACTTCGAGCGGGCCTACAAATTACGTTGCGCGACGCCCTGTTAGAAACTACGCCATGCTCGCGGCGGTTCCTCGGCTTCTAGCGCGCCTCCAATTCTGGGGCCAGCCGGGGAACTGACTACGCGCTGAATCGCGCGTCGCCGTAAATTCAAGGAGACCTGCCATGACGACAGGTACCGTTAAATGGTTCAACGCAATCAAGGGATACGGCTTCATCGCCCCTGATGACGGGGCCCCCGACGTGTTCATACACATCAGCGCACTGGAGCAGTCCGGCCTGAAAAATCTTAATGAAGGTCAGAAAATCAACTACGCGTTGCAAAATGGCCGGGACGGCAAGCCCAGCGCGGTCAACGTTAGCCTTGCTTAGCCGCATACTCGATATGTGACTGCGCGGCGGGTTGTAATCCCGCCGCCAGATATCACATGCAACCTCTACAATGGAGGCTGCAATGCGCAAGCCAATATACGGGAGCGGAGATTCCCGCTCACACAATAGACCCACACAACAAGTCGGCAGACACTTCGCGGATAGAGCGACTATGTGCATGCCAGCTGAAGCGATCCTGCCGCAACTCCGGGCCGAACGCGCGAAGCGACGAGCCGCTGACGACGCCAGAGCGCGCGCCCTGATGGCTAGAGATCAGGAACAGTGGGAGAGCGAGGGCGGCTTTCTATCTGGCAGGCCGCAGCCCTAACGAACTGTCGGGATACATCCGCGTTACCGTCGCACGGACGGCACCATAACAAGCCTCATCTGTCACAGGCTCACAGTGTCGTCCGGCCAAATCTGGAGACGCCCCTCTAAACCACCTCCAACGCCCGCCTCTCCCGAAGCACGGCTTTCGCGTCCAGATCGTCCCAAATCTGCTTCAGCGCGTGCGCCGCAGTCTTCAGGCGCTCCCGTTGCTCGTCTTCCGGCAGCGCGTCCGATCCACGCTTGTTCACCATGTTCGCCACCAAGCCGAGCGAAAAACCGATCTCGGCTGGCTCCATCCGCTCGCGCGGACGGTCGCCGTCAACCAGCGCGCTCATGACGCTGGCTCCGGGGTCTTGGCGAAAGGGACGGCTGCACGAGCGGTCTCCTGTTCAGCGCGGATGGCGTCGATCAGCCTCACGCTCCAGTGCCACGCCTGAGCCGTGCCCTTGGCGTGCTTTCTGTTTGTT
Organism: Acetobacter sp. DsW_063; assembly: GCF_002153745.1. Lineage (GTDB taxonomy): Bacteria > Pseudomonadota > Alphaproteobacteria > Acetobacterales > Acetobacteraceae > Acetobacter. The sequence continues at coordinate 61,919 of NZ_JOPL01000007.1, forward strand.
TCGTCAAGGCGCGCGAACGGCCTACCCTTCTCGGTGGGGGCCCAATTGTTCCGATCATCCTTTTCTTGAAACCCAAGGCTGCGAATAAGCCTGTTTGCAGCCACAGCCGCCGCATGCCCGGAACCAAGGCCGAGTGCCTCGCCAACCTGCGTTGCAGTCAGGTATTTATCCTGCTCAACCGCAGGCTGATACGTGATCCCCATGATTTCGAGAGGGTTCTCGCCGCACTTTTTCTCGCAATATCGAGCGCCGTAGAAACCGGCCTGCGTGGCGTCCATTCCCATCAGGATCGCGATGCCCTGCCCCGTCTTGAAGACAGAAAGCGGACTAGGCTTACGGATGCGTTTTGGCTTCTGCGCCGACTGCTTCCCAAAATAGCTGCGGACAAGGGCCTTCTGCACGTCCCAAGCCATGTCGTCGGTGAACGACTTGACGAGCATCAGATACCCCTGCTCGGTCAGGATCACCAACCCATTCGGGGCGGTAAATCCCATTTCTCTGGCTTCGTCCGAATTTCGGACGAAGTAATCTTCACCCTCGGTGAGCCGCGCTTTATTGTCATTAAACCTCTTGCGTGCCGTGCCTTCTGGCCTCTGATGAAGTTCATCCACCATCTTGAAGGTGACGACGCGCTGGCCTGCATACTCGACCACGTTCACAGCGCGGTCGTTGATCGTGACCTGATTCATGCTGCGCCTCCTTCAACTTGCACTTCCCTGTCTTCAGCGACGTTGCGCATAAACTCGTTGCGCTTACGTTCGAATTCAGGCAGGCTGTAGGAAGCGGTGATCTTTTGTACTGCTGTTGATGAGCCTTCAAGGAATCTCTTTTCGGCCTTTCGATGCCCAGCCCCGTGCTGCACAAGGGCGCTCAAGAATGCTGCCGCGTAATCATGTGGGACCAGACGCTCGCGCCCATTCTCTGTCGTGATCCACACGAGAAGATCGCAGTAAGGGCCGTCGATGAATGTGCGCTCTGCGTTAAGGGCGCTCTGCGGTGGCATTTTCAGGAGTTTCACCACGTCGCTCAGAGGAGAAAACGGGAGCGTCAGGCGACCGGATGGGGGCAGGAAATACCTGCACTCCAAATTCTCCCACCTCTGCACGTGAATTGGTTTTGCGCACGAAGGCGCATTTGTGCTATCTGTCATCCGTTGAATCTCTCCAAGGTTCACTCAGAGGCATCGGGGCTTGCTTGGCGGCTCCCCGGTGCCTTTTCTGTTTTCAGAAGAACTGACGCGAGCAGTTCGTTAATTTCCGACGTCAGGCTGCGAACACTTCCCGCAGCGGATCGTCGAAGCGCCTCATAAACATCAGGCCTCAGCCGTAATGTCATCCGAGGACAATCTTGGAATGGGGTTGGGATTTGCATCTCCTTACGTCGTACGACACTGATGTCGTGTCGCCACAATGAATGGACACGAGTGTCGTGTCAACTGGATATGACACGAGAGTCGTGTTACCGATATTTCATTGTTTCAGGAGGCCGCAATGTCTGATGATGACCGATACACCCGGATAACGCTTCGCATCCCGAAGGAACTAACTCTCAAATTAAAAGACGCCGCTGACGCTCGGTCGCATTCTATGAATGCTGAAATTATTCAGAGATTGGAGAATACCTTCGGATCAGATTGGGACAAATTACATGAGTTCATTAAGAACCCCAGCAATACTGAAGGCTTGACCGATGATGAGCGGGAAATAGCCTGGAATATTCGCTACATGTCATCAAATGAGTCGGACAGACTGGAAAGAAGCGAGAAAAACGCGTACTTAACTATATCTGCCATACAAGAAATACGAAAATTAAAGAAAAGCGGCGATATTAGCGTACTATTGGATAGTTTAAATAAAGAAGAGCAGCTAAGAGAAGAAAATAGAAAAAAATGGCTTTCAAGACACCCAGTTAAGTCTGAAAAGATCGCTGGTATTGAATCTGAATACGAGGAATGGGAAAACAAAATAAAGGAAATACGAAGAGAGCAGGAGGAATTATATTCAAAACTCAAAGAGGCTAGAGCCAAATCAAGAACCACAAAATTGAAGCTGAAGGCCCACAACTTAGAGATTACGAGGGATATGATGCGGGAGAGGCTTGAATCTCTTGAGAAAGAGGAGGGGATTGGCGAGGGTGAGTGAGTCCTATTGCCATTCCCGAACGAGCGGAACCGTTAACTACCCCGCCACAGCCCCTCGCCCTCCCCGCGCATCGGCGTCAATTCCCAAACGCCATCCCCGGCATACGCGGGTTACCAACGCCATCGGCATAGCTTCCCTGCGCACGCAGGTCCGACATCGCGCGCCCGTATTCGACGTCGAACAGCACGTCAGCGATTTTCTTGCCGTCAACGTTCAGGTTTACTTGGATGGGTTGTGGGCGGGTGGGGTGTATCTGCTCCTCTACGCGGCGTTGCTCATCGTATGATCTGCCTAGCCCAATCCGGGACGCCTGATTGTCCAGCCAAGAGGCTCCGGGAATATGCCTATCGACCCAAGCTCCCGCATGATCCCCGGGGTCAACGGCCCTAACCACCTGATCGGAGACCACTCCAACCACGCCCAGTTTCGCGGATGCGAGCAACAGGCGCTTGCTTAAGGCGAGCGCGCTCGTACCAAACGTTGCCATCGCTGGGACTGATGACGCCACAGCCTCACTCGTCATGACCCGCGCAAATAAACGAATGCCTTTGGCGAACGGCCCAAGAGCGACGGCAGCTATTGAAAGAGTTCCACCTACGGTGAAAAGCACGGCCCCCGCTTCTGCAACGCGTATGAAGTTTTTCGCGGCATCTGGGTGCGCCGAAGCGGCTTGGGTAAGCTTATCGAGACCGCCTCCAATTTCTCGAAGGATATGCGCTGCGTCCTGCGCGGCTGGAAGACCGATGGTCTGAGTGAATGACTTCCACGACGCCTGAAGGTTTTTTAACTGTGTTTCGTAGTTTTGTTGGCTGTCGTCGTAAGCGGAAATTCCCTTTGACTGGGTGCGTAAAGTTTGGTCGCGCTCGATGCTCGTAATCTGCTGGACTATCAGCGCACCAAAGCGCCTCGCAGTTTCGGTCGGAAGAAGCTTGTAGATTTCGTCGCGGACATACGCATCGAACGACTCAGTGTTCCCTGGCCTGCTCGCTATATTCTTCTGGTAGTCTGACCTCAGATTCGGTGCCACGTAATCCCTTATCCAAGGGAAAATTCCTTGGGAAGGATCATTCAGTACCGCGTCGCCAGCTAACGATCCTCGCGACATAATGACGCGACCATCCGCGCCAAACCGATACCCTTGAGAAGAAAGCCTTTTCCGGTCATCTCGCGATAAATGGTCAGGAAGATGCAGTGCATCCATTTCGCTTTGACTGATCTGGTGAATTCCATGGATTATGCCTAAACGAGACATCTCCTCGGCGTTCCGCTGCGGCATTACGCCGCCGTAGAATGCACGAGACATCGCCGTCACGGCGGTACCTGCCCGGTATCCCCCCATTTCGATGATGGGCGTCATCATCATGTTCCAGAACGCGTCGGGGTCCATGCCGCGCGCTGTAACGGACGCCATCTGCATCGCGTTCTTCAGGTCAGACGGCTTGATCGTGCCGACTGATGCCTGAAGAGTCTTTACTGTCGCGTCGAGATATTTGTTGAATCTGGCGTCGTCGAAACTGCCATCGGCAGAGAACCGCGCTCCGCCCATCTGCTCGACAACCCGGAAGATGTCCTTCGACCCCTCGTCGCCATACAAAGCGCGCGTTTTCAGGAACGCCGGAAGTGTCGCATTGATTTCGCCATAGTCGTGACCGCTCTTGCCTGCGCCAATGATGCTTCTGAGCTCCAGGAGCGCATGAAGTCTGTCCGCGATGTCGGGGCCGCGAACTTCTGACATGGATTTATAGGCGCGCGCGGTCTCATTCATGATCTCGACGTGAGACATACCCGCGATCTTCATGGCCGTTTGCTGCTTCTGCAGCTCGGCTCCGGCTTTGGACAGGTTGTCGAGGCCACGGACCATCGCCCCACCAACAAGCACGCCCATGAAGCCAGCAGCCGCAACGTGCAGCCGGTTAAATTTTCCCTGAAGCTGGTCGACCGACATGTTCAGGCCGAGGACGTGCTTGCCCAACGTCTGAAGAACCGCCGAGGCGTTGTCCTTCATGGCGATGGTTACGCCGATTTTGTAGATGTCAGCCATAAGCCTGTGCTATCCTCGCGGCGTGAAGCCACCTTATTTCGAAACGGACGATGAGTTCGACGACGGCGGAACGCCTATGTGGCGTGAGCGTCAGCAGCAATCGAGCCGGACGCACGTGCGCCAGCGCGTCGCATTAACCATTCCTCATCAGCGCGAACCTGAAACGCTCAAGGAATGGTGGTGGCAGTTATCCTTGCCAGCGAAGTGTTGCGTCGTTTACTTCACACCGCTGGTATTTCTGGCCCTCTACGCCCTAGCAACGATCGCGTATATTTTTATACACGATTACTTTTGGCCAATGACTGATGCTCAGATATTGGACGCGCAGTTGCGCGCCCACGGATGGCAATAGCCACATGAACCCTAAGCCACACCAACTACCCACACCACGGGTGGCTCTCGCCATCATCTCCAAGCCGCAAAACGCAACTATGACATCCAGTCACGGAGATTGCGGCAGTGAAAAAGACGGAGTTACACCGAGTGCGTCCATAACTCCCCCGACAGTCACCGCAGGCCATCCACCCGGTATATCAAGTTCATGAATATCGCCCGACGCCGCTACGCCGCGCTCACCAGAGGCTTTGACATACGACAAGATCAGGCGACATGAAGCTTGCCCCCTGATCTTGGAAGCCACGCCAGCAATGTATGTCGATCCTATCAATCCAACAGCCGACGCATCTGAGTTTTGAACGGTCTCCTTTAGTGCCTCACGCTCTTCCTGTGTAGCTAGTGGATTTATCAAAACAGACCATGTGCTTGCATTATTCTCAGCCTTAATGACATCAACTGTGGAGTTTATCTCGCAAGGTCGCTTAACTACATTACCTGAAACTCCTAACTCCGCCTGGATAGCATCTACAGTTTGAGTCTTACTCACGCCCTTTACAGTAAAGTCAAAGTCACGGCTTTTGTCTGAGCCGACGAAAGACCTCATGCCTGATACTTCTACGGCAATATCGTCAGCTTCGTATCGTATATTAACATCGCCATTTTGCTCTTTTTTACCGAGAGCATTACTCATGAAGTGAGTCCCCTCGTGCGCCCTACCCGGGCTGCCCATAGCGCTCTGGACAGACGTCCTCGTTTTTCCAAGTAGCGAGTGCAGAAAGCGATCTGAGAGGTCAGCGCACGTTACATCGGGCCGATCTTCAGTGGTTGGACCGTCGGACCAGCACCCGCGCTGCCCTGGATAATCAAAACTTGCTGCGGCATCCTTTTTGCTCAAATCACCGCCGTCATCATGCGTCGCTCTAACGACCGCATCGGGGTGGCTCGCAACTGCCGTTCGCTCTTCCCCTGATCCTGCCGATGATGATGTTTCCGCCCGCCAAGTAATAAACAACCCCAACATCACAACCCCCATAACGAGGGTCGCCACTTTTTCAGACTTCATAAAATCCCCCACCGTCAATGGCGGGAGCATAGCAGTCTGCCCTACTTTAGTCGAAGCGCCCCACCAATCACCTCGCCACCGACAAGCGTCCCCACGAACCTCTCGCCGATCTCGTGAACCACTTCCTTTTCCTTGCGCATGAGCGCTCCAGCGAGAACCGTGCGCGGTGGCTGCTTGGTGGTGCCGAGTTCGAAATAGACGAGATTGTCGTCGTCCGAGCCGATAGTCGCCTCTTGGCTCGTGACAGTCGTCTCGATGCTGTCGCGCATCGCGCCAGACCGCAGGCCCGGATCGTTCTCGGTGTAACCCTGCCGCACGCGATCATCCTTCGTGCTATCGGCAAGCTCGGCCCACGCAGGGAGCCCGCCAATCGCCCCTTGATAATGGCCGATCTCCGCTTTTGCCTCTTCCTGCACGGTGCGCGCAGCCGCCTGTAGCCCTAAATGAGCGGCGTGGTCGGCCTCAAGCGTCATTTCAGTAAGGACAGCAGCGAAGCCCAGAAGCGATAATTCAGCCACCATCCGGCCTTTCAAACTGCAAAGTTCGCCAGTTAAATCGCGATCCCTCGAACTCGGCAAAGGTTACGACGCAAGCCATAACCTCGGCTTCATCGAGATCGTTCATCGCGCGGTCGTAAGGCACCCCATTCTTTACGAGCCAGAGACGGTCTCGGAATCCTGGGGCGCCATAGAGTTTTTTGCGTCGGCGGTTACCTTCTTGCTCTCTTCATCGGCGAGCTTCGCGACGGCCTCTACGGCATCAACGTCAACGCAGTCCCACAAGCCATCGATTTCCGGCATGGAGTTCGGGAACGGCGGACTTGGCCGGTCATCAACCTTTACGACGCGAAGACGCATCATTGTGTTGAATGTCCAGACGTTATCGCCGTAGGCGTTTCCTGCGATGCGGCAGAAGCGGGATTGCTGAGAGCCAGAAAGCTCCCTCACCTCAATCTTCCGCCCCTTGGCGTCGGTGACGAAGGTGTTGGCGTTGTCGGCCATCAGATTGCGATCCTCTGCGAAGCGGTGAAGTTAACCGTCTGGTTAACAATGTTGTCGTTCTGCCACTGACCGGCATCGTTCAGCGTGATGGCTACGTCCGAAAATTCGAATGTCGTGGTCGTGCCATCGGTCTCGGTGATGTATTGATAGAGCGTCCCGGAATTGATGGTCGCCGCCGACCAGAACGCGGCCTCGTTTGACGCGATCAGTGCATCGAGCGTGTCGCTGTCGCGCTGCATCACGAAGCTGCCCGACCAGCCATTCGGCACTTCGTAAGTGATAGGCTTGCTATTCAGCGGCGCGGATTTCAGTTGCACCGTCTGTTGGTTCGAGCGGAATTGCGTGACGGTCGGAAGTTCGACCGTCGTTCCGTTCCAGATGAACACCAACCGCGTGTTGCGGCCAATATTGAAGGGCGCGTTCGACATTGCGGGTCTCCGTTAGCTGCTGGAGACGGTGACGGACACGCCTGCCCCGCCCTCAAGATTGATGATGAAGAATCGGTTGATCCCCATGTATTGGACGGTCACGGCGCACACGAGGTAACCGAGCGCAGTCTGCGACGTGGGGTTGTTCGAGGTGTCGCAAACGACGGTGTAGGGAACCGTCGTCCCCGTGTTGTCGAGCATGCCCGCCGAGCGCATCGTCGAGAGAAGCCCGAGGATTGACGCGCGAACGTCGCCGAACAGTGTGGAGTTGATCGGCTCGCCGATATACGGACCCATACCTGTCGCCAGCGTCTCGGCGATGTAGTTGGTCAGGCGCGTATATTCGTCGCCGTAGATCAAATCGTTCTGCGACGAGTTGTATCCGCTGCGACAACCCCAGACCGCGCCGCGCGGAATCGGGTTCGTGACCACATCGAAGCCAGCGGTGAATAGCGAGGACAGTTCAGCCGTGGAATACGTCTGCGTCGATCTGGACGAAACAAGGCCCGCTTTCTGGCTGCCCGCGACGCCGTAAATCTGCTTGTTCAGGCCAGACTCTTGCGGGCTCTGCTGCGATAGCATCCCGGCGACATAGGCCTGCGCGGGAACGAGCATGAGGCCATTCGTGCTGTCGTCCCACCAGAGCCAGTCGCCGAACATGACCTTGAGGCCATAGGAGGCGTAACCGCCACTCACTGACGTTGCGACGGCGTTGGTGATCGTGTCGCCGGATGGCCCGGTCGCGATCATGTAGACGCCCTCACTGATGCCGAACGCCGCCTGAGAGGTGAGGCTGGTGACGTCCGTGAGGCCTGCCAACATGCCGATGGCGCAGGACTGGTTGCGCAGCGCATACATGCCTGTGCGCGGGTCGGCGTCCTCACCGATGAACTGTTCCGTCGTCGGGGTTCCGCCGTCTGCGCCGCCTGAGAGCGTCGCTGTGGCCGCCTCCAGCGTTGGAACGGTCGTTGGAACCGTCAGCACGATCAGCGCGCTCGTATCCGCCGTCACGGCTGCCGCGATGGCTGTCCACGTCGCGCCGGTAGGCGTGAACGCGATCCAGCCAACCTCGATCGTGCCAAAGTCCACTGCAAACTGCGGCTGATCGTTGGTCAGGTCGATCTTGTTCGTAACCCATTCGCCATTTACATGATCGCGATCGTTGCGGAACATGCGTCCGGCGCGCGCGTCGTAAGTGACGATCGGCAGGAAGTCGGCGGAAGTGGATGAAGGGAAACCAAGCGCCATCGTATTTTCCAGTATTCAGACTATCATGCGGGCTGTTTACGAGCCGCCCGCGAACGCTCGGGACACACTGTCCCCAGAAGCCGCTAACCTGCGGCAGCGGCTTCCGGCGCAAGTGCTTTGTGAAAACCGTAGAGTTCGCGCGCGTTGGCCTTGGCGACCGGGTTTGACAGGTAGAAGCTGTCGAGATCAGGAACCAACAAGCCCGCAAGTTCGTATGGGTCCTTGGAAATCGAGAGAAATTTCCCAAGCCGCTGCGCAATGTTCACAAGGTCCGACAGGTGGTCCGCAGGATTGTGCAGCGTCAGGACGTTTGACTTTGCGGGCGTCACATAGGCCACGCGCGCCACGAAGTTCGTCTTGTGGACGTAGAGAGAAACCTGACGCGCGTGTCCGTCGCTGATCGAAGACGACAGTTTCAACTGCGACTTCAAATCGACGATCATCCCGTGCTGTTCCCAGGCGAAGTCCCAGAAGCCAAGTATTGGCACCGGCAGTTCATCGAACTCGTGAACGACTTTTCCCTGATACCCCGTAGGCTGACCGCCCTTGCGGAACTGCTCAAGTCCCGTGGCGACAATTCCGGGTATCGCCTCACGCTCCTTCGCGCGCTTCGGGTCGCCAGACAGTGCGGACAGGTGGTCGAACTTGGCGACAGCCTCCTTCTGACACTCCGAAACGTCGCAGGAGAAATCCTCAAGTCCAAGCTGAATTCCATACTCGGCAGACGTGCCGCGATATGCCGCGCAGCCAACAGGAGCCTTCCTGCCGCACAATCTTTCCATGACCCAGACGGCAGGAGCCGCGGCGAACGTGTTCAGACTGGATGGCGATAGATGCCCGATGCCGTGCAGTTCAAAAGGGTTCGTCATGCCGCCACCTGCGCGCGCATGGAGTTCAGGCCGTATTGCGCGATAAGACACGCTTCCGCGCGCCCGTCGTCCTTCACGCGCGCGAACCTGCACGCCTCAGATGGCCACAACATCATGGCGCGTGCGCGGCTCGTTCCCTTGTCCGCAGTCAGGCACATCGCCTTTTTCCACTTTGTCGGGCGCACCAGAGTCATGGGAATTTTCAGGGCCGCGACGATACCCTCTACGACGCCCGAGGCGTTCCCCAGAACGAAGCTACCGAGGCTGCCATTACCCGGCACGGCCTGAACGTGCTCCATAAAGACATGCGTCACACCGCAGCCCTCAAGAAGCGTCGCAACGCCAGCCGGGGAAATTCTGGTCCGCTTTGTCTTGCCGACCAACTGCTCGATGGCGGGCATGTCGGCGACAGTAACAAGCGATCCGTCCGCGCGCATAATGGCGATTGCTCCCCTTGATCCGGGATCGATCCCGCAGACAAGAACTTCGGCCATCATGCAATCCTCTCGAAATACACTTTTCGGCGTATTTTGCAGGATCTTAGAACCACATCTGAAAGAGGCTTCCGCCCGTTGATCATGTCGCTCAGATATTGAGGCGTGACGCCAACCTTCTCAGCGAAAATACGCTGATTGGCGTATTTACTGATTTCCTCACGAATGATCCTGAAGGCGTCGACGCTGTCTAAAAGTTCCGCGCCGCCTCGCGTAATCTTTTTCGGATCACATACAGCCGCACGCGAGACCGGCGAATGCGCTCCCACGAGAACCTGTTTATCCAAACCCATATCCAAATCCATGCGATCAGACATTCTTCCATGATTCCATCTCGGCCATACGGGCCTTCAAAATGTAAAACTGGTGGTCAAGCTGCGCAGCCTGACGGCTTTTCCATTCGGTGTGCCAGGAGCGTAGACGGTCAGCTTCAACAGCAAGCACCTGCTTTACTTCCAGATACCAGAACCGCTTTGCCTGACCGGCTGTGATGCCCAGAACCCTCGCAGCGCGATCGATCTGCCGACCAACCGTGTCGCCCGCGATGAACGGAGACGCGGCGTCTTTGACGATCGCCTGCATTTCGATTGCGATGGTTTCTGCGGTAGACATTGATTTATCCGTGCTGAGCCGTTTGATTTCTGCCACGGCGGAAAATCCCTCTGTCATTGATGACGGCAGGGAGGTAAACGCCTTTGAACTTCACCGACGAACTCGAAAACCTGATTGTTCTGCTGTCCATAGTGAGAGCGCGGTTGCACCCGCGCATCTCATACCCGCGCGCCGAAGGCGTCTCGATGCGGATAAGACACACCCTTGTTGAGTCGGTGTTTGATGACGCAGTCATGCTGGCGCCGACGCTTGGGTTGGTGGAGGCATGCTCACGCATTGCAGGAGAACTCGTAGAGATCATGACCTACGCGCCACCAACCACGTTCCGCGACGAGACCGGGATTGAAGGGAGGGCATAACCCGCGCACCAACAGCAACCGCCATCAGCGCGCAGAGGAATAGGGCGCTCATCCCTGTGTCTCCTGCGTGGTGCGGGAGAACAGATCGGGGCGGAGTTCTTCGCGCGGGATGCCGGTAATCTTCTCAACGAGCAAAATGCGCGTCACTGGGATGAACCCGGACTTCTTCCACGACTGAACGGTGGAAGGCGGTAATCCGAACTGCTTGGCAGCGGGACGCGTGCCACCCAATCCATCGATGATGCTGCAAGCTACTGACATGGGAGTTTTGTGCGATAACGTCACACATAAGTCAACGATATTTTCGCACGGACACGTGCGACCTGTTCGCACATACTAGACGGATGACTGACCCAAGTATCTCCGATCGTCTGAAAGAACTTCGGTCCCGCGCCGGTTATAGCGTGAGAGAGTTCGCGCGCCTGCTGGGATACGGCGACCGCTACTCCTCTTACGCCTCGTATGAGAACAAATATAAGAAGCCTGCGTTACCTCTCGACATGGCCAAGAACATGCTTCCCTTGCTCGTTGATAAGGGGGAGCCGCGCATCACCCCTGATGACGTTTGGTCTCTTGCCGGAATTCGGGCGGGAGAATCTGCATTGAAGGAAACAATCGAGAGAGCGTCACGGGTAAACGCCCCCGCACCGAAGGGTAGCGTTCGAATTCATGAATACGACGTGTCGCCACAGGCGGGTGGCGGTTCTCTGATCGACGAGGTAGGCGGAAACGGTGACGTTCATACGGCGGTTGCCACCTGGACAATCCCGAAGCCGTTTCTGGACAGCTACCTTCCGGACTCCAGCGGCCTCGCAATCGTAAGGGTCATCGGAAACTCGATGGAGCCAGACTTTCGGGCGGGTGAGCGCGTTCTAGTGGATACGAGCCACCGCATCCTGAGCCCTGATGGGGTTTACGTTCTCTGGAACGGCCTAGGCGTTGTCCTGAAGCAGCTTCAGTTAGTCCCCAACACGTCGCCTCCACGCGCTCGGATAATCAGCATCAATCAAACCTACCCCCAAGACGAGGTCCCATTGGACGACATCACCATCAACGGGCGTGTCGTTGGAAAATGGCTCTGGACTTAACGTAGCTCCCACCCCACCCATCACGAGCCCGGCACATGGCCGGGCTTTATTTTGTCCAACGTGTGCGACAATGTCGCGTGTGTGCGATTTTATCGCTTGACTAACGTGCGCTGTTATCGCACACATACCCCATCACCAGCGCCCACGGCGCACCGGGAGGATGGGATGCTCTCAGAACCAGAATACGAGCGCCTTGGACGCGAGCAGGGACGACATGAGGACAATGTCACGGCCCTTGAAGCAGTCCGAGAACTGATCGACGGCAGCATCAGCACCACGACTAAAGGGCGCGACAACAGCCTCGAAGCGAAGCTCAAGGTACTTGAGGATCGCGGCATCACGCTTCCTAGCGCGGACGCTTTCTGGTCGGCGATGGATCGACTCTGCGACGATCTTTCCGACGCAATCAGTGAGCACAATGACATTTACGAAGATTTGCAGGGCATCCGTGCTCGGGAGAACGCGCGGTTGAACAGATACGAAGCTGCCTAACCCCACCCCACGAAACAGAAAGGAAATACAATGAGCAAGATCACAGCAATAGTTCGTGCGGATCGCATGTATCTGGCGAGCCTTTTTTCCTCAAATGAAGAAGCTCGTTATTATCTCAGCGGCGTATATGTCCATCCTCACGCGGGAGGAGTCAACGTTTGCGCGACAGACGGGCACACGATGGGCCTCTTTCGTGAGCCAGACGGAATAGCAGATGAGGCATTGATAGTAAAAATGCCAAAAGATTGCGTGGCAGCTATCAAAAATAACCAATACGACTCCGAAAACTTGTGGCTTGTAATAACAGACATCGGAACGCCTGTGCGCCGCAGGGCATATTTAATGCGCCACGTAAAAAACGATAACGAAAACATCAGGGAAATTCTCTCAGCCGAACTCCGGGAAGTCCTATCAATGACTGAAGTGTGGTCTGGAGTAGCTGAGGTAATCGATGGAACGTTTCCTGCTTACTTGAGCGTTATCCCAGACGCGCCAGAAAAATGCACCGGAGTTCCGTCATTTAACCCGAGATATGTAAAGCGAATCTCTGACGTTGCGTCATTCGGGAGATCAAAATCCTTCGGCAATCCAGTGACACTAGTTGCAGCCGACAGCGCAAGCCCGGTTCTGTTCGAAATATCCCACAGGGAAGACTTCGTAGGCGTTCTGATGCCTATGCGGGCGGAAACGAGATTGGCGGTACCGGCATGGGCGAGGCGAAAAGAGAAGCAAAACTCTAAGCTAGATGAAGTTGAGCAGCGGACCGATGAGTTAGAGGTCGCCTAACCACCCCACGATGTTTCCCGCTGTTCGCAGCGGGTTGCACCGCCGGGTGACGGCATTTGATTAGATGGTGGTTGAGATGGCCGATATCAAAGAAATTCTTGGAAAGACGATCTGGTCGATCGATGGTCTCGAAAGCGGAAGTGAGGAATTCACGTTCAGGTTTTCAGACGGATGTTCAATAAAGTTTCTGCACTATCAGGATTGCTGCGAGGACGTCTACGTCAATGACGTTTGCGGCTATGCTTTAGACCTCGTTGGCTTTCCATTGCTCGTCGCCAGAGAGGCGGATGGGCAGCAGGATCCAGTTGATGCGGATAGCTATACGTGGACATTCTACGAGTTCGCCACGAACAAGGGCAGCGTAACCGTCCGGTGGCTTGGGATATCGAATGGATACTATTCCGAAGCTGTCGATTACAACTTCAGTTCTGCCTCAGAGGTCGCGGCATGACCATGCAAAACCAAAAACTACAAGCTTGCGCCGATGGTAAGTTCAGCGCGAACCACAACGACGGCAAGGGGCCTTGGATTACGCAGGATGGTAGGCCTGCTCGGGTGATTTGCACTGATGCGCGTGCTGGGCTCCCCGTCGTGGCATTAGCTCTGAACGAGGTAGCAAGCAGAGAGGAAATTTTCTGCTACAGGGCGGATGGGCGATTTTACAGCAGTAGAGCGGAGTCTCACCTCGACCTCCTCAACGCCGAATACGTGCCAGTTCGGCGCGAGTTCTGGGCGAACGTCTATCCACACGGCGGTCTTTTCATCGCAGCGACAAAGGCTGTGGCGGACCGCGAGGCGTCGTCCAGCCGCATCGAATGCATCCACGTCCGCGAAGTCCTGCCGGGAGACGAGTCATGACCGAGACAAGCGAAGAAGAAAAGACCCTTCCTCACGAAATAACCATTCTAAAACTGAGAAAGTGGGATGCCTGCGGTTCGGGGCGTGATTGGTTTCGCGAGAAATTCCCAGAGGGAGGCGTATACGGTGATGTTATGTCGGCTCTCTACAAAGACAAGAGGTATGACGACGCCTCGTGGCTTGCGTCGAATATTTATGCAGACGCGGCAACAAAAGAAGTAGTGGAGGGCGAAGTACGCTCTATCCAGTCCGCGGCTAAAGAGGATCCCACCACGGGAGACTGGTCGCACGCCGCCACGACGGGAGACCGGTCGC
>NZ_JOPL01000042.1 GCF_002153745.1 Acetobacter sp. DsW_063
GAAATCATGGGCCAAGCTTATCAATTGACGGTTCTTCGATCCCTCCACCTTCCCGATCAACATTCGCCGCGTCGTCTCAGGTTCGCCTGTTCGAAAGTAAGATCTGATGAAATTGTTTGATCCAATAACGATCCGTAATCTCATTTTGCGAAATCGTATCGCTATGTCCCCGATGTGCATGCATTCGGGGCTGCCGGGCGGCTTTGTAAATGACTTTCACCTCGTGCATTACGGCGCTCGCTATTTTGGAAAATGGCATGATCGGCCCGGGCGACCTCGGAATTTGGTCAGATGAACATGTGCTTGGCCTGATGCGTCTTGTTTGTGTGATTCACAAGATGGGCGCTTACGCCGGCGCACAGCTTGGTCATGCGGGACGTATGCTCGGGATCGATGGTCTTTCGCCTGTTGCGCCGTCGGCTATCCCATTCGACGATGGGTTCACAACACCGAACCCGCTTGGCGAAGACGAAATTTTTAGCGTCATTGAAGCTTTCAGGATAGCCGCCGGTCGCGCGAGAGACGCAGACTTCGATGTTCTCGAGATTCATACCGCTCACGGTTATCTTTTGAACAAGTTCTTGTCTCCTCTTGCGAATAGACGAAACGATCGGTGGGGGGTAATCATGAAAATCGCTACCGTATTCTACGACACATTATCGATGCCGTCCGCACAGAGTGGGCGGGGCCTCTTTTTGTTAGAATTTCATCCACCGATTATATGAAGGGAGGCAACACCCCGGACGATTTCCTGATCTATGGGCAGTGGATGAAGGAACAGGGCGTCGATCTTATCGATTGTTCATCTGGCGGGATCGCTCCAGTGTCTGTAAAAAGTTATCCCGGTTATCAGGTTCCGGCGGCTACACTTCTCCGGAACAAACTAAATATCATGACGGGCGCGGTCGGTCTTATCGATTCGGCCGGGTTGGCGGAAGATATCGTTCAAAATGAGCGTGCTGACATCGTGTTGATAGGCCGAGGAATGCTGCGAGATCCGTTCTGGGTGCGCTCGGCGGCGGATGAGTTGCGTACAACCGTTCCTGTCCCTGCTCAATACACACGCTATGGATCCTGGTGGCTGGACAACCAACCCAAACCCGTTCCCGCGCCAATGAGCAAAACGGAAGAAAAGTATTGAAAGTACGCTGTGGCGCTTTCTTCTTGCGCGATAGCTGACGTGTTCCAAACTATATAAGAAGCAGGCCTCGCTGGTTCTGGAGTAAATACGCTGCACTGGCGAACGGCATGTCGCCCCACTGCAACAAGGGGGGAGCCGCGACGTCTCCTCGGCTCAGATCCGCGTCGTAGCGCCGCCCCTCTGCAGCCTCTCCAACAACTCCCGCCCGGTTCGCGTAAACGCCTCCGCCGAATAGCGCGATAACACCACGTCGCGCGCTCTCTCGCCCATCTTTGCCAGCTCTTCTGGTGTGCTCAACGCCCGGCGCAAGACCGCTGCGAGCGCGTCCGGAGCTTCAGGCGGCGTATGCCAGCCGGTGACGCCATCCTGAATCGAATACGTCATTTCGCCAACCTTGGAGCCAATAACAGGAAGCGCTGCCTGCATGGCTTCATGCGCGCCAATGCAAAATCCCTCCCATCGTGACGGTTGGAGATAAAGGTGCAGTCCACTCAGGAACGAGCCCGTGTCTGCAGTGAAGCCGGGCAGCCGCACGCGTTCGCCCAGTCCATGCTGCGCGATCAGGCCCTCCAGTTCGGCGCGCTGGGGCCCTTCCCCGGCGATGGTCAGATCAAATGGGGGCAGGGTCTCCAGCGGCAGGCCTGCGATGGCGGCGATCAACTCGGCATAACCCTTTACAGGGTGCAGGCGGCCCAAAGATCCCAGCTTCACTGGCTCGTCGGGTTTCCACGGCAAGACGCGCGGCGCGTTCGGATCGGCGCGAAAGATTGGCCAACAGGCGAGGCGTTCCGGTGGAATGCGCAGGCTGGCGCGGGTGGCTTCAGTCACGAATTGCGAATCTCCCACCCAAAGGCAGGACAGCGATCGTGTGGCGCGTAGTAAGGCGCGGTTAGCTGGTTTCAGGCGCGCAGAATGCTGCCAGCTTGCGACGGGCAGCCCCATGCGCCGTCCGACCAGCTGCCCCAGCAGGGTCGCGCGGGTCAGGGAGGTCCACAGATGGGTTGGCCGCCACGCCTGTAATTCGCCGCCAAGCCAACGATAGGCGCCGAGGTGATCGCGCAAACTGGCGCCGCAGGCCCGGACGTCGAGGCCCGCAGCTCGCATAGGCGGTTCGCCCAGACCGTCTTTCCGCGCCAGAGCAAAGACCGCGACCTCGTGTCCGGCGTCCCTGAATACGTCGGTGACAGCAGGGACAGGGAAGGCGGCGCCACCGCCTTCGAGAGAATTGATCACGTAGGCGATGCGCAAGCGGCGTTCTCCCAACCGAAAGGTTGCGCCGCCTTCCTGCCTCGTCCCTGCGAGAAGTCAAGGTTACACCGGACGCTTAGCGTGCGGTGTAACCGCCGTCGATCATCTGGTTTGCGCCAGTGATCTGCGCGGCTTCGTCCCTGCAAAGGAACGTCGCCATCGCCGCTACCTGCTCAGCCGTGACGAACTGCCCCGTTGGTTGGGCCGCCAGAAGTACGTCCCTGATCACCTGTTCGCGCGTCATGTTGCGCGCCTTCATCGTGTCGGGAATCTGGTTTTCGACCAGCGGCGTCCAGACATAGCCGGGCGAAATCGCGTTGACGGTGATTCCCGTCCCGGCCGTCTCCAACGCCGCTGTTTTCACCAGGCCGAGCAGTCCATGCTTCGCTGCGACGTAAGCGGACTTAAAAGGGGACGCGACCTGCGAGTGTATCGACGCTGTGACGATGATCCGTCCCCAGCCGGAAGCGCGCATCAGGGGGATCGCCGTTTGCATCAGATGAAAGGGCGAACTGAGATTGAGCGCGATGATCTGCTCCCATTTTTCAGCAGGAAACGAGTCGATCGCCTCGACATGCTGTACGCCCGCATTGGCGATCAGGATGTCGAGGCCGCCTGCCTGTTCATATGCTGCGTGAACCAGCGCTCTATTGGACTCCATCAGGCTCAGGTCGGCGGGTATAAAAAATGCTTCCTGACCGGATGCGTCCGAAAGAGCGCGCCTCTGTGTCTCGATGTCCGCCGGGTCGCCGAAGCCGGTCATCACAAGCACGGCGCCTTCTGCGGCCAGAGCACGAGCATAAGCCAGCCCTATCCCTGACGTCGATCCGGTAACAAGAGCCACGCGGTTTTTGAGAAACATCGCGCGCTCCTTCAGCCTAAAGCCAAAACGGAAATACAGCAGATAACAAGGGAGATCATGAACGTCACCGCTGTGAACGCCATGACACGCTGTATCCCGATACCCGCGATGGCCACGATCGGGACGGCCCAGAACGGTTGAAGCATGTTGGCTACGTTTTCGGCGATCGCCACAGCCATAATCACATGTGGCGCCGAGGCGTGCAGACTCATCGCCGCAGGCACGACGAAAGGCCCCTGCACTGCCCAGTGGCCGCCCGCGCTGGGGACGAGGAACGTGATGATCAGCGAGCTTATGAAGCTCCAGAAAGGCAATGTCTGAGCCGACGCGATGTGTACGAAGAAATCAGAGATGACCCCCGCAAGCCCCGTCGCTGTCATGATTCCCATGATTCCGCCGTAGAACGGAAATTGCAGCAAGATCGGTCCAGTCTGCGAAATCGCCTCTCTTACGGCGCCGACATAGGCTATCGGCGTCTTCTGCAAGACGAGCCCAGCGATCAGAAAGCTGAGGATCAGACTTTCGATATCGAAACCGAATCCGTGATCCCGCCATCTCAGGACGAGCGCCGCGAATGCGAAGGCGGCGATCAGGGCGGACAAGATGAACGAGCGCTCCACGGCGACGCGGGGCGACCAAGCAGTTGGCGCCTCTTGCGATGCCGTTAGTCGTTCTTCATCGACGTTCAGGAACACCGATTGCTCGGTCGCGGGGCGTATGAGGGGAAACGCCAAGCCTGACACGATGATCGTCAAAATTGTTGGAACCAGCGTGAACGCTGAGAAGAGAGAGGCGCTGAGCGGCGTAACCTGCCCGGTAAGCTGCTCGACGATGTTCATGGGGTTTCCATGCGTCGCCTGCGACAGGGCGATGGAGCTGGAAAGGCCGCTGTTGCACATCCACCACGCGGAATATCCGCAGGCGACAAGCCATCCGTAATCCACCCGCACGCGCCGCCCGATTTCACGAGCCACGAACGCGCCTACGACCAGCCCAAGGCCCCAGTTGAGCCAGGTCGCGGGAACGACCAGAGCATACATAGTGAATACCGCCTGTCCCGGCGTGTTGACGCCAGCGACCAGTCGGCGAAGCAATCTTCTGACCGCAGGCGCTGCGGCGACGGCATGTCCCGTGACGAGGATCAGCATCATCTGGAACGCGAAGGCGACGATCTTGAAGGAGCCACCGTACCACGCGTTCAGAATATCAGTTGGGGTGCGGTGCGGAGCAAGCGCCCCGGCGAGGATCGCAGTCACGAAGGTCAGAAGCAACGCAATCACGAACGGATCGGGCATAAAGCGTTCGAAGAAGACCACGAAGAAATCGACGAGCGCACTCTGGAGCGAATTTCGGGCTGCAGTTTTGGTTGAGCTTTTGGTCATATGGTATCTCTCAGGCGAAATACGCGGGTGTATCCGAGCGTGTCATGTGCATTGTGTTTGGTTGGGCTGTCATTATTCTCTTATCTCGTGTTTTTATTGAACAATAAAAGCCATGCAATGATCTGAAGAGTTGTACATTGGTGAGGCGGTTGACATTGGAAGCACAAGCGCAACTGTCATTTGAAACTCATCATCGCTGGGCACGCCCGGCAATCCGCCCTTAGGCGAATTCGGCGCGCGTAGATCCATCTCAGATAAGTGAACAATATTGGCGGAGGTTACTGCGAGAGGGAGGTGGCGGCTTTTATTGAGGCACCCGAAGCCCGAGTATCTGCCGCGCCTCTGCTGGCGTGGCAGGACGGCGGCCATGTGCGGCGAGCCGTTCAACCGCTATCTGCACGAGTTCAACGTTGCCCTTGGCAAGTCTATCACGTGTTACGCGAATATTATCTTCCAAACCGGTGCGCACACCGTCGCCGCCACGGGCCAAAACCCAATCCATGACCGTCGTTTGGTGCTGGCCGATCCCCGCCGCCGTCCATGTCGCCTCGGGAAGAATACGTCTTGTTTCGGCAAGAAGAATGTCGAGCAGATGTTCGTCGGCTGGCATGGCGTTCTTTACGCCAAGCACGAACTGCACATGCGGTTTTGGCCCCATCAACCCGGCGTCCACAAGACGACGTGCGCCGTGTATGTGAGACAGGTCGAAGATTTCAATCTCTGGGCCGACTTGATGGTCTTTCATGCTGGCGGCGAGAGTGTCGACGAGAGCGGCGCCGTTCTCGTAGACGATGGTTGGAAAATTCACTGAGCCGGTCGATAGTGAGGCCATATCTGGCCGTAGAGGCAAAGAACTCCCCCGAGCGCTGGCGTCACGCCCGCGGCCTCCGGTGGAAAACTGGATGATCATGCCCGGGCAATGTCTGGAGACGCCCTCTTGAACAGCCTGAAACAGCGCGGGATCGGATGACGGACTTTCGTCGGCGTTGCGAACGTGGATGTGCACGAGTGATGCGCCAGCTTCAAAGGCTTCGTGTGTTGATTCGATTTGCTGCGTCGGAGTCACAGGCAGTGTCGGATTATCCGAGGTGCGCGGCACCGAACCGGTGATGGCGACGGCGACAACAGCTGGACGCATAAGACTCACCCTGACTTTTCCGACGCCTCTCTTCGGAGGCTTGAGTGGCGTGTGAGCCACTGGTTTAATTCGGTTCGCACCCATTTTGTGCGAACAGCGCACTTATGGGCGCTGAACGAATACTATCAAGCGCCGGTTTCGTCGCGCAGGCAAGTCGCTTTTCCATACTCCCGTGCTTGTGATTGCGATCGAGGCGCAGTCAATGGCGACGCTGGGTCCGTTGGAGGGAGCAGTGGGCGCTATCGAAGTGGTTGTGCTGTGTGGCCGTTTGAAATAGCGGCTGTGCGTTTGTCGACACGTATAACGACTTCATTAGGCCGAACTCCCGCTCTCCCTTTTAAAGAAAAGCGGAAAAATTTCGATTTTTGATAAGTCCGTAAATTGAATTTCGGCTTTGGGTTTTGTTTTTCAAATTTTAAATACATATATTGAAACAATATATTTTCGTTCCAAAATGTGTGATCCGCTCGAATTGTCTGAATCTCGGTTGGAGCCCGTTTCTTTCAAAACGGGCTCCAACCGGAAGAGAAAATCTCAGGCGCTGGCAGGCATGGACGTCATGTCGATCACGAAGCGATACTTCACATCCGATTTCAGCATGCGCTCATAAGCCGCCTCGATCTCATCCATGCGAATTATCTCGATGTCGGACGTGATTCCATGCTCACCGCAGAAGTCGAGCATTTCCTGAGTCTCCGCGATCCCTCCGATCAGCGATCCGGCGAAGGTGCGGCGCTTCATGATCAGGCTGAACACCGAGACCGGCAGCGGCTCCTCGGGCGCTCCGACCTGAACCAGCACGCCGTCGCGTTTGAGTAGCCCGAGATATTCGTTGATGTCGTGTTTAGCCGAGACTGCGTCGAGGATGAAGTCGAAGCGTCCGCTCTCCTTGGCCATCGCATCCGGGTCTTTCGACAGAACGACCTCATGCGCGCCGAGCCGCAGCCCGTCCTCGACTTTGCTGGCCGACGTGGTGAACAACACGACTTCCGCGCCCAGCGCACGGGCGAATTTCACGCCCATATGGCCAAGTCCGCCAAGTCCGACGATGCCGACGCGCTGCCCGGGACCGACCTTCCACTTACGCAGGGGCGACCAAGTGGTGATGCCTGCGCAGAGCAATGGCGCCACGGCGGCGGGGTCGAGCGAAGTTGGCGCACGCAGCACGAAAGCCTGATCAACCACGACGGCGCTGGAGTATCCGCCAAAAGTGATCCCGCGCCCCTGCCGGTCCTCGCCGTTATAGGTGCCGACGAAACCGACTTCGCAGTACTGTTCCAGCCCCTCTTTACAGCTTGTGCATTCCCGACATGAATCGACCATGCAGCCGACCCCGACGAAATCACCTTTCTTAAAGCGCGTGACGGAGGAGCCAACCTCGGCCACGTGCCCTACGATTTCGTGCCCAGGCACGCATGGGTAGATGGTGTTCTTCCATTCGTTGCGAGCCTGATGGAGATCCGAGTGACAGACGCCGCAATAGGTGATGTCGATACGGACATCGTCCGGTCCCACATCTCTTCGTTCAAACGCGAGGGGGGCGAGCGGTGCATTCGCTGCGGTGGCGGCGTATCCGACGCATGAGAGCATGTCTTGTTTCCTTGTGGTACGGTTACGATTTTGCGGAAGAGTCGTCTGGAGTCATCCATGGCGCGCGATACGCCGCCTGACGCTCGATCATCCAGCCGGGGTATTCCGGGGGCAGCGCGCTTGCGGCGTCGAGCGTCACCAGATTGTCAGCGGTCAAGCGCACCTCGGTCGCGGAGATGTTGTCGAGAAGCTGGTCCGGCCTGCGGGCGCCGACGATTACGCTGGTCACGACAGGCTGGTGAAGCAACCACGCGATTGCTACCTGCGCCACGCTGCACCCATGTTCCTCGGCTATGGGGCGCATGGCGTCGATCGCGGCGAAGGCGCGATCTCGATCGACCGGCGGGAAATCGAACGTTGCGCGGCGCCCGTCGCCAGCGACCGACGTCCCGTCGCGATGATATTTGCCCGAGAGCAGCCCGCCCGCCAGGGGGCTCCACACCATCAGGCCGACCTGCTCCGATTGCAGCATGGGACGTAGTTCCCGCTCCAGATCGCGCCCGGCGATGGTGTAATAAGCTTGCAGGCTATGCAGCGGCGTCAGATTTTTACGTTCGGCGATTCCCAAAGCCTTGGCGATGCGCCACGCGGGCCAGTTGGAGACGCCGACATAGCGGACGTCCCCGCTGCGGACGAGCGTGTCCAGAGCCGCCAGCGTCTCGTCGATCGGCGTGATGGGGTCGACGCCATGAATCTGGTAGAGATCCACGTGGTCGAGTTGCAGCCGTTTCAGGCTTGCCCGCGCTTGCGCGAGGATGTGTGCGCGCGACGCCCCGCGAGCGTTCGGGCCGCTACCCATGGGCGCCAGCGCCTTTGTCGCCACCACGACGTCGTCACGCGCCACGCCGAGATTGCGTAACGCCTGTCCGGTGATCTGCTCCGACTGACCTTGTGAATAAACATTGGCCGTATCGACAAAATTGACGCCAGCGTCGAGCGCCACGCGCAGCAGCGAGTCAGCTTCCTGCTGCTGCAGATCGCCGATCGGAGCCCAGCGATCTCCGACGCCGCCGAATGTCATCGTGCCGAGGCACAGTTCGGACACCAGTAGGCCGGTGCGGCCCAATGGGTGATATCTCATGTCTCGCTCCTGTCATTCAGGACGTGTGAGGCCCAAGCGTCAGCGCCAGTTTGAAGCTGAAACGCCGACGCCTCGTCCCCTGTGGGGGAGAATCAATTGTTTAGAGCGCGCGAAATAAATCCGGGTTCGACCGAATACGGATCGAAAACGGTCGCGTCTTGCGAGTTAATGATAAGGCGCGGTCGCTTCATGGCTTGGCGCCTCCCGCCACTATAGCACGGTTCGCCGGTGTGAAAAGGTCGCCGGCCACGAGGTAGGTAGACGCGTTTGGATCGCGGATGGATTGCGTGATGGAGCGGAGAATATCACGAGGATTTTCGTGGTAATCACGTCTATTGCGAGAAATTTTACTTTCTCATTCAGTTTCTCTCTGAATTTTTTGCGACCCGATAATGTGCTGTCTCGCTCCTTTTGCAGGGGCGATTACGTAGATCATTGCCTGTTCGTGCTGCGTGGCGGGAAGAATCAGGTTGTTGCGCCTGTTTTACCTTCCTCATCAGCAAATAGAATTTAGTGCGCTTAAAATAGTTGATATGGACGACTTCTCCTCACATTGAGGCGCTAGGCGGCGCCTGCTTTTGAGGTTCCAATGAATCTTAGGTGATAGAAGCGCCGAGACGCTGAATTGGTCCTCACAAAGCATTGAATTGGTTTCGCGACGAGGTTTCGTTTCGGGGCGCAGCATCCAGCGAGAGCCGATGTGTGCCTGCTGCCTGACGCGAGGTGGTCGCGCGCTGGCTGCTTCCGTGGGGGAGCTTCGAAGAGCCTGCTGTTGAGTTCGGGCAGGCAGAAAGGGACGCGCCGACGCTTTGTCGCGGTGACGGGGGCTTGTCGCCGCGACGACTTGACGTCCGGAGCTTGTGAAATGGGTCGAATGGATCGTCAGGCGCCATCGTGAGTGGCTGATGCCTCGTCACCCGGATGTCGGATCGGTCAAACTATATAAGTATTTGTTTTATATAGTATTTTTATCCAGATGCGTAATTCCTCCGGCAGGTTTGAAATAATGGGTCGCCCGTATTCGTTTGAGCAGACTTGGGTGCAGTGAAGGAGAGTAGGCGACGGCCCGGAAAATTTTTTGGCAGGTACCTTGCAATGCAAGGAACGTGTGTATAGTCAGTATTAACGGCATGGAGACGTTTGCAGTGCGTCCTTGCCGGGCAGGTCTGAAAAATGGAAATCGCGTGGAACCGAATCTCACTCAGTTCAAGAAAGGCGTGCTGGAGCTATGCGTTCTCGCGGTGCTCGCTCGCGCCGATTCCTACGGCTACGACATCGCCAGCCAACTTGCCGATGCGATCGGCATGGGAGAGGGAACAGTCTATCCCTTGATGCGTCGGATGCAGAAAGAGGCTCTTGTTTCTACGTATTTCGTTGAATCTCCGTCCGGACCGCCACGCAAGTATTACGCTCTGACTGATCTGGGACGAAGGAGCCTGAAAGCGCAGCGCGACGCCTGGGAGAGTTTTTCTTCCGCTGTAACACATGTGCTTTCGCCGGAGCGTAACGAGGGCGCGGCACGCCCGGATACGCAGGCGTCGGGCGTAAGCGTTCCCACGCATTTGACTGTGCACAAAGCGACTGAGAAGCCAGGAACATGAGCGAAAACAGTTTTGTAAGAGGGTTGTTTCTCAGTCGGATGCGGGCGGGTCTGAAAGGCATGCCGCGTTCAGTCATTGAAGAAACGATCAATGATTACGCGGCGCATTTCGACGCAGGCGTTGCCAACGGGCGCTCTGAAGAAGATATCGCGCAAGGTCTGGGCGACCCTTCGCGTCTCGCCCGGGAAATCCGGGCTGAGGATGGCGTCCGGCGTTGGCACGACGAGCGCACGTTTTACGCCGCCATGCGCGCAGTATTTGGTATGATCGGCCTGTTGGCGGTCGACGTTTTTCTTGTTTTGCCCTTGCTGTTCATAGTTGGAGTTTTTCTTTTCGTGGTAATCGTCGTCGGCGTGACGTTCAGCGTCGTCGGGGCGATCCTGACGCCTTTGGGCGTCATGGGCGTCGGCGCATTCATGAACGTTGACTGGCTGCAAGGTGTCCTGATCGGGCTTGGCATGCTCTGCGCCGGAGTCGCTCTTTGCGCGTTCGGACTTCTTATTTCGATTGTAGCCATGAATATGCTCGTCAGTTACGGACGCGCGCATTACCGCACAATCGCCGCTCCTTCCGAAATTTGAAATTAAGGGAACCTCCGCCATGGTTCGAGGTCTTGTCATAGTCATCGCTTCCGCGGCTGCATTGTCGGCGCTGTGTTTCGGTCTTGCTGATTTGCGCGGTCCGCTTGAACTCAATTTCGCCGACGCGTCGGACGACGCGCACGTTCCAGTGCAAACCAAGACTTTTCCATGGAAAGGAGGGCCGTTCCTGTCCCTCGATCTTCCTGGAGAGATTATCGTCACGCAAGGAGAAACGCCCAGCGTTGTTGCCACCGGATCAAAAAATCTGGTCGACAGTCTGTCTATGGATGGAGATATTCTCAAGATGGAGAGGAAAAACATATCCTGGCCACTCGGACGCCATGGGTCTCGCCTGCGTGTAACCGTGACGGCGCCCGCTTTGACGCATGTCGTGATGAATGGTTT
This sequence comes from Acetobacter sp. DsW_063, assembly GCF_002153745.1. Taxonomy (GTDB): domain Bacteria; phylum Pseudomonadota; class Alphaproteobacteria; order Acetobacterales; family Acetobacteraceae; genus Acetobacter. The sequence goes on from NZ_JOPL01000042.1 coordinate 11,030, forward strand.
CGGTTCCGTGAACTTCCACGACTATCAGCAGAAAGAACTGGAAGTGGAACTGAATGGCGCAGGAAGTTTGACTGGAACCGGAAAGGTTACGGACCTGACTCTGAAGCTGTCGGGGGCTGGGTCCGCGAAATTTACGCAGATGATCGTCGCCAATATGGACGTATCAGTGAGTGGGGCTGGTTCGGTGAAGGCGGGCCCAACTGGCGTGGTGAACGTTTCTATCAGCGGCGCGGGTTCCGTGCGCCTGACCAGCCAGCCGCAGAGCCTCAGCAAGCAAATTAGCGGCGTCGGTTCAGTCAGCGTGATGGGCGGAGCAGCTTCTTCTGGCGACGCCAAAGACAACGACGATAAAGTTTCTCTATGAAATTATTATAGGTACTGCAGTAAGATGCTCGCGACGATGTCATTCCACCGCTCGCGAGGATTTTCCCCGCAGGCAATTTTCGGCGAGACGCGCTCGGCGAACTTCAGTGATCGTCTACCTGGACCGGGCCGACCATTTGTTTCACCAGTTCAGGCGTAGCCTCGTCGCGATATTGATTGCCAAAGTTTGTCCGCACGTAATTCACGACGGAAGTTATTTCGTCTGGCGTCAACTGACCGTTGAACCACGGCATGCCGCCGCGTCCATTCAGGACGGTGACGAGGGTCCACGGCAGGCTCGCCAGATGCTGGTTGGCGTAAAGAGCAGGCACGGTCGCAGAGCCTGTCCCGCCCTTTCCGTCGGCCATGTGACAGGCCTGACAAACATGACGGTAAATTTCTGCGCCGGAATGCGCTGACGGCGCCAGCCCACCAGCGCCGCCGGGAGAGTCGGCGAAGGCTTGCGTCGCCACAGTTGCGCTCAGGATGAGAAAGGACGAAATCCACAGACGCATCTTCAAATCTCCTGTGCACGCTTGTGGAGTCGCTCTATGGCGTCGAGTGATGACAACAAGGCGCCTTCCTGCCATCCGGCCAGATATGATGCGTGATCGCCCGCCAAAACAATTTTTCCATCCATGGAGACAAGGTTCGCGTAATGCGCAGCCCGGGCCGCTTCGCTCCACCGTGCGCGACATCCAATGATCCAGGGAACGCGGCTCCAGGCGACGGAGACGCCACCGAGAAATTCTTTCCTGTACTGCGGATGGATTTTCTCGCCCTGCGATAGCGCCAGTTCCAGCCTTTGGTCCGGCGTCATGCCCGCGATGTCGTATCCCGCCCTGCCCATGGAAAATGCCCCGAGAAGAACGGCGGGTCCTGACGAAAACATGCGGTCGTTTGGATATGAGATCAGGGAAATTTCCTGATCTGTAAAACTGATGCCGCCGTATATATTCTCGTCCTCCTCCCAGAAACGCCTCTTGAATTCTAGCCCGATCTTGCAGTGAGAGGCATAAGGCACAGCCTGAATGGCCGCTTTCTTCGCGGGAGCCACCTGAATATCGATTTGCGAGAGGACTGGCAGCGGAAGTGCGCAAACGCACCAGTCCGCCGTCGTTTTTGTTGTCTCTTGCGTGGTGGTGTTCACGCTCGTGACGACGACGCCCGTGTCGCCCTGAGAAATCTGGGTAATTTTTCTATTGAGAATGACCTTGCCGCCGACATGCCTTGCGAATGCGCGGCTGATTGCATCCATCCCGCCGACGGGCTGAAACATGGTCGGCTGCATTTCATACTGCGTGAAAAAACTCATCGACCGCCAGACAGTGGGATCGAGAACGTCCTTGAACGGCAAAAGATCTGACGGAACAGGCGCGCCGTTGACGCCGCCGCCGGGTGGCTGGTCATAACCGCGATGCGCGGAAGTGTGTACGCTTTTGCGATAAGACAGACTCTCGTCAAGCACGCCCCACCCCCGCAACGCCTCGATAAGCCGTTCCCGATCCTCGTGCGAAACCTTGTGATCGAGCGCTCCCTCGTTTGTGGCTTTGGCAAGAAGTTCCGAGACATTGCCGATCAGATCGAGCGAGGCGGCTTTGAAGCGCTGCGGCTTGCCGTCAAAGGCGTCGCTGCTGTGCAGCCATGTGTTGGTGTTGAACTGAACAAACGGCTCCAAAGGAACGCCGAATTCCCGGCAATAGTGCAGCAGGGCTCTGTGGTGGTGGGGAATGCGCCACGGTCCGGGGTTGAAGTAATTGTTATTGCTGAAAGACACTTTCTGGGAAGCGCCGCCCAGTTCGGTGTAGGTGTCGCCGTTGCGAAGCGTCCAGTTACGGCCGCCGATGCGATTTTGATATTCAAGAACGGTGACGTCGTACCCAGCTTTGCCAAGTTCGTATGCGGCGACCAGCCCCGCAAGACCCGCTCCGAGGACGACGACGCGGCTTCGTTCTTTCGCGGGCGAGAGGGTTAGAGGCTTCTCAAACCGGGATTCTTCGGCGTGCCCCAGAGCCGTCATGGCGTGATAAAGGGCCGCGGCTCCCGCGCTCACGCCGATTGAGGACAGAATCTGGCGGCGTGTTGGAGCGTGCCGGGAAGGAAAAGACATGGGATGACCTGCGTCGAATATCTATTTCGAAATCAGAACCAGTTTAATAATTTATCCTGGCGATACAATATCTGGCGACGATACATTGTGATTGCTGTTGCGCTGACCCAAGCGTCAGACGTTTGACATGGGCGCCAAAAAAACGAGACGTGTCCTTCGCCCCGTTTTGACCAGAACCACCGCATTCTGACGAAACATGCGCGCGAGCCGCATTCCGCGAGCCAGAGGCGCGGCTACAGCGAAGAGCGGCTCCGACCATCCGTCCAGACGGCCTTCGCCTGTTGCCGTCGGCGTTCCATGCAGGCGTTCCTCGAGCCGCTCCATCATTCGCCGATTCCAGCCATCAGGGCGTCGGCGCCCGCCGGGATTGCATGCGCTGAGCATGATCGCTGCGTTCGCGCCCTCGATCATGTTCCGGCGAGCGATGCGCCCCACCCGGACGCTCACGCCACCAGCCGAATAGACGCTCAGGCGGTAGGAACGCAGGATTGCGGGTGTGATCGGACGCACGCCAGACATGGCGCGTTTCCTATTCTTGTTCTTCGCGTTCTTCGCCGAACCGCGAATTACGATGCACCCACACTGACATCAGCAAGCCAAACCCGAGCATGACGTCGAGCATGGCTGAACCGCCGTATGAGATGAGAGGCAAAGGTACGCCGCCTACCGGGATAGCCCCCATCACCATCGAAAGATTCACGAGACAATAGAGGAAGAAATTGACCGAAATTCCCAGCGCCAGAAGGCGCCCGAAGCGGTTTCTGCTGCGGATCGCCATGATCATGCCGCCGAGGATCAGCAAAAGAAGCAGGCCAATCACCGCGATTCCGCCGACATAACCCCATTCTTCGGCGATCATCGTGAAGATGAAGTCGGTCTGCTTCTCGGGCAGGAAGTTGAGCTGCCCCTGCGTGCCCCGCATGTATCCCTGTCCCCACATCCCGCCGGAGCCGAGCGCGATCTTCGACTGGATGATGTTGTACCCAGCGCCGAGTGGATCGCTTTCCGGGTGCATGAACGTAGTGATGCGGGCCTTCTGGTAATCGTGCAGATGCGCATACGCGATCTTCAGCAGCACAGGCGTCGGCAGAATGAGCAGCGCGATCTGCCACAACCGCATGCCCGCCGCGAAGAACATGGCGGCGCCGACGCCGCCGATAATCACGCCGGTGCCGAGATTCGGCTCCTTCAACACCAGCCCGACTGGCAGCAGCACCATGAGGGTCGGCGGGATCAGCCAGAGCGGGTTGCCCATGCGGGCATAGGAAATTCGGTGAAACCACGCCGCCAGCATCAGAACGAGCGCAACTTTGGCGTATTCCGAAGGCTGGACCTGCATCCCGCCCAGCATGATCCAGCGTTCGGCGCCCTTGCCGACATGCCCCATCCGCAAGACCGCCACCAGCAACCCGATGGCGACGATGTAGAGCGGCACGGCGATCCGAACCAGAAACCGGGGAGGCATCATGGCGACCGTGATCATCAACACCAGCCCGAAGCCGAAACGCATGGCCTGAGGACCGGCGAACGGCCGTGCCGAACCGCCTCCGGCGGAGTAAAGCGATACGTAGCCTACGCCCGCGAGGACACAGATCAGAAGAACGTAGAGCCAACTGACGCTCCACAGCTTTGACAGGATGCGAAAGCTGGGCTCGGCGCGCAGCAGGCGTTTACGGAATCTGCCGCCGCTTTTGCGCGGATCGAGGCCCGCCAGCACGCCGCGCGCTGCAGCGCCCGAACGGTTGGCGAGCCCGCTTGTGGGCTTCACCGGCAACACCATAGTCGTTACTCCGCGTCCGCGACCGTCTGGCCGGGTGGTATGCGGTGGTTGACCGGATCACGGGTCAGCGCGTCGGTCATTATGTCGCGCGCCAGCGGAGCGGCTGCGTCTGCGCCCGCGTTCCCGTGTTCGATCACCACCGAAACCGCATAGCGGGGCGCGTCAAAGGGCGCGAAGCAGATGAAAAGGGCGTGCGGCCGGTACTCCCAAGGCAGACTCGCCGAATTGAAGTGGCCGCTTTCGCGAAGCGCGCGAGAGACGCGCCGCACCTGCGCCGAGCCGGTCTTGCCCGCCATCTGCACGCCGGGAATGTCCAGCCGCGCCTTGGGCGCCGTGCCATGCGGCTCGTTCACAACAGCGAACATGCCGCCGCGCAGGGCGTCGAGAAACTTGGGATCCATGTCGAGTGCGGGCCAATTCGTCGGTTCCGCTTTCGCGCCCACCGACCCGTTCACCGCTCGGACAAGATGCGGTTCAACGGCGCGTCCGGTGGCGATGCGCGAGGTATACGTGGCGAGCTGCAGCGGCGTGACCTGCACAAAGCCTTGTCCGATTCCGCTCACGACTGTGTCGCCGCCGTTCCAGTGATGGCCGTGACGTCTACGCCATTCGGGCGTCGGGATAAGCCCCTCGCGCTGGTGCGGCAATTCGATGCCCAGTTCCGTGCCCAGGCCAAACGCGTGCGCGGACTCGGCTATTTTTTCCATGCCGATACGGTGCGCGACTTCATAGAAATAAACGTCGCAAGAGAATTTCAGCGCCTGATGCAGGTCGAGCGACCCGTGGCCGTACTTCGCCCAGCAATGGAAGCGCGCGCCGCCCATGTCGAAGTGCCCCGGGCAGAAAAAGCGGTCAGTCGCGCTGATGGCCCCGGAGCTGAGCGCCGCCATGGCCACCGCCGGTTTGAACGTCGATCCGGGTGGGTAGACGCCCGCCACGGCCTTGTTGATCAGGGGCGTACGTTCATTGCTGGTCCATTCCGCCCATTGCGCGCGGCTGACGCCGCTGTCGAACAGGGAAGGATCGAAAGACGGGTTGCTGACCATGGCCACGACTTCGCCATTGCGGCAGTCCATGACCACAGCGGAAGCAACCTGGTCGCCAATGCGCCCCAGAACCGCCTGCTGCAACCCGACGTCGAGCGACAGGGAGATCTGATCGCCCGGCGTGCCCTCGACGCGGTCGAGTTCCGCCATTACGCGCCCGACGGCGTTGACCTCCATTTGCACCGACCCGGATTCGCCTCGCAGGAGGTCGTCCTGACTCTGCTCGACGCCCGCCCGGCCCATGCGCATGCCGGGAAGCGCCAGCAGGGCGGACTTCGCGACATCCTGTTCATTGGGCGGCGCCACGTAGCCAACGGTATGCGCCAGCAGAGATCCGTACGGATAGAACCGGGTCGTGCCGACGTCGATCAGTACGCCCGGCAATCCCGGCGAATTCAGCTCGATCCGCGCCATGTCGTCCCAGGACAGGAAGTCCCGCAGCATGACTGGCACGAACTTGCGCTTGTGACGCATTTCGCGCGCGACGCGCGCGCGATCCCGTTCGTCAAGTGGAACAAGGGTCGAGAAACGGTCGATCGTGCCCTGCACGTCCGTAGTTTCTTCCGGCAGCAGCAGGGCACGCCAATTGGTCTTGTTGGCGGCGATCGCGACGCCATAACGATCGACGATCAGCCCGCGTGGCGGCGCAAGCAACCGCTTGCTGATACGATTGTTGTCGGCCAACTTCGCGAAATGATCGCCGTCGCGAATCTGTAAGTCATAGAGTCTGCGTCCGAGCACGCCGAGGGCTGCGGTCTGAGCAGCCATAAGCAGAAGCGCGCGGCGCGTGAAGACTCCGCTGCCCGGATCCTTCGGGTCGCGGATCGGCATGAGGCGCTTCGGTTCCTTGCGGCGGCGCAACTTCATACGGTGCGCCTCCCTGTCGCGTGGATCGCATGGCGCAAAACTGTGTCTTCACCAGTTGTCATGCGTGCGGATCCGGATGCGATAATAGCCGATGCGCGCGCGAACTTAACGCCGACAACGGGGGATAGACGCCGACGGCAAGCATGGTCTCGAAGATTGCGGGTGCGGAAGGCATTGGCTGGAGCGACAGCGTCGAAACCATAAGCCAGTCCAGACCACAGGCGAGCGCTGCCAACACTGCGAACACCAGCCAGATCACGAGAAAGCTGAGGCGCATCAGTCCGAAGCGAAGATGCGCCGCGACCCCGTGCAGCAACAGCAGCACGAACGCGTTCACGCCCGGAGGCGCGAAGCCGATAAGATCCATGAAAAGGCCGAGCAGCAGGACCATAGGCGCGGGCATCGCGTCCGGACGCCAGACCGACCAGAAAAATACCAGCGACATGACGACGCCAGGCAGAAGCGCAGTTGCGCCCGGCAAGCCGGTAGGCGCGGAGAGCAGCGCGATCAGGACTGCCGTGACGCCGCCGGGAGCCATTCGGGCGGCGAATCTGTCGAGACGTAGCGCGAGAGAGGGGCGCGCGCGCAACCCTTGCTGACGCTGTTGCGGGGGATCGGAGGCCATCACAGCGATCCCTCATCCGCGTTCCGTAAATGGCGGCGGATAGGCCGGAATCGGATTTTGCACCCTCTTGCGGCCTGAAAGAGATGGATCCGCAGCTGGTGCGCCAGGAACCTGAGCCCCCGGATTCACTTCCTGCCGTGCGGGCGCCATGCCGCCGCCATCCTGCGGTTCGTCCGCATCGTCGGCCTGGTTGCTCTCCTTTGGAGTCGACTTTTCATCTCGCTCATGCTGCGGCCGAATGCCAATGACGCCGCCAAGGGTGGCCCCGCTTAATGTGGTTCCGTCGCCAGCATCGCCATCCCGAGGGCCCGTACCGGGGAGGGCGCCGTTCGGACCGGCGCCGGCATGCAAGGGAGCGAGCGGCACCCTCCCGGGCGCGTCGGGCGCGTCGATAGAGGCGACTTCGAAGTCGAAAACACGCAGGATGCTGAGGTGATCCAGCCGCGCGTAAGGCGTGACCACCGGTTGACCTGGCCGGGCATAGTGGACGACGCCAATGGGCAGGCCCGCAGGCAACAGATTGGCCTGTCCGCTGGTGACGACTCGCTCGCCTTCAATCGGGTGGTTGTCCTGAGCGTAATACATCAATCGCGGCGATGAAGAGTTGTCCCCCGTCATTATAGCGGAGCCGTGGCTGGCTTCCAGCGTGACGGGAATGCGACTCGACAGGTCGTTAATCAGAAGAATGCGCGCCGATCGTTGGCCGGTTTCGGTGACGCGTCCCGCAAATCCGTCCGCCGCAAGCGCTACGTTGCCAACATGCACGCCGTTCTGAGGCCCTGCGCCAATCAGCACGGCATGGGAGTACAGCCCGCCCGCGTCAGCGATAACGCGGCCGGTGACAAAGGAAGGGACCGGGTCGGGCATCCAGCGCAAGTTGCTCTTTAACGTCTGATTTTCCTGGGTCAGCGATACCGCGACGTCATACCATCCCCGAAGAGTCTCGTTCTCTGCGCGCAGACTGGCGTTTTCCTCCGCCAGATGGCTGATGCCCCGCACTTCAGAGACCGCCGCCGCGACCCGTTCGCCCGGTTCAGCGACCAGTGACCAGATCGGCGACAGCACGTCCGCGACCAGCATGCGAGCCGCGTGCGTGAGGCTGCGGTCCGCCTGACCCAGCAAGATGACCCCGATCGCAATAAGCAGCATGAACGGCAGGAGAAGCTTGTCGAGCGCCTGGCGAGCCTGAATGGAGACGGGAATCATGGCGCCGGGCGCTCCTCCGCCCAGAAGTTACGGGCGGCGAGCGCTGTTTCGGAAATCAGGCGGAGGAGGTTCAGCGTCGTCTCCATCGTCCCAGGGCGCCAGCCCAGCCTCATTGCATCGTCCTCACGCCTGTGGGTGAAGATTTCATGCAGCCTCCCTGTATTCGCGTTCATGTCGACTGTGTCGAAGTCGCGAAGCAGAGCGCCATACTGACAGGTAGACGCCGAGGATGCATGACTATTTTTCGTTAATACATCGTCGTCAGAACGTCGCGCAGTCGCTTCATCTCTTCCAGAGCGCGTCCGGTTCCCAAAGCGACGCAGGACAGGGCGTCTTCTCCGACCGTAACAGGCAGTCCGGTCGACAGTCGCAAAACCTCGTCGAGGCGATAAAGCAGAGCGCCGCCGCCGGTAAGCACTATGCCCTTGTCGACGATGTCCGCGGCCAGCTCCGGCGGCGTGTTCTCAAGTGCCGTGTTGACTGCGTCGACGATCTGGGAAACCGGCTCCGCGAGGCTTTCAGCGATTTGCGCCTGCGAGACGATGACCTCTCTCGGGACGCCATTGATCAGGTCGCGCCCCTTGACGTGCTGCCAAGGGCCGGGGTCGTTCGGGTCGTCGGGCATCATTGCTGAGCCCAGGCTGATCTTGATCCGCTCGGCCGAGCTTTCGCCGATCAGCAGATTATGACTGCGGCGGATATAAGAGATAATGGCGTCGTCCATCTTGTCGCCGCCGACACGAACCGAACGCGCGTAGACAATCCCGCCAAGAGAGATCACGGCGACTTCGGTCGTGCCGCCGCCGATGTCGACGATCATGCTGCCGGACGGCTCCGTGACCGGAAGCCCGGCGCCGATGGCCGCAGCCATTGGCTCCTCGATCAGGAAAACCCGACGGGCGCCAGCGCTCTCGGCGCTTTCCTGAATCGCGCGCCGTTCAACGGCCGTCGATCCCGACGGCACGCAGATGATGACCTGCGGGCTTGCGAAAGCGCGACGATTGTGAACGCGCCGAATGAAATGCTTGATCATTTCCTCGGCGACTTCGAAATCGGCGATGACGCCGTCGCGCATTGGTCGAATGGCGGTGATGTTGCCCGGCGTACGCCCGACCATCAGCTTCGCTTCCTCACCGACCGCGAGCACCTGTTTCTTGCCGCGTGACTCCGCAATGGCGACGACCGAGGGCTCGTTAAGCACGATGCCGCGTCCCTTGACGTAAACCAGGGTGTTGGCGGTGCCGAGGTCGATGGCCATGTCGGCGGACATGAGACCCAGCAGGCGAGAGAACATTCACAACTCCTGGCCAGCGTGACGAGCGCGCAAGATTTAAGGCGCGCAAAAACAGCGCGTTTCGATCGCATGGCCCTGCCGGACGCAGCGATTGATCATTCGGTCCGGTCCGCAGGGGTGGTCCGAGGGCTTAGCGACGCAGCCTCCGGGCCGCAAGGGCCTAAGGAGAGAATCGCGCGTAGGAGAGATAATTCGTGAGCGCCCGCCACATTTCGGCCATCAGCCCGCCTTGAGGCGGCGCGGATCGAGGGTGATTCTTCTCGCCGGAACCGGAGTTGTGTGGCCGGACAGCATTCGTGGCGTCGTGAAGTCGCCACCAGAGAACCGTGGACTTCGGAAACCGTTTCTATGCGTGCCGGATACATAGCTCCGTAATGACGCCAACCTTCGAGGTTCTTTATGAGGTCATTGAAATGGCGGGGTCAGTTCTAAATAAAAAGAGAGATTACATGATGATTACGAACAAAACAGAAACGTCATCCGGATCGAAATTTGGGCGCCACTTGCGCCCGCTGCTCGCGGTCGGCCTGGTCTTCACCGCGCTTCTGGCAGGTTGCGGCGATCCGTACGATCCGGGCGCCCGCGCAGGGTCCGGAGCGCTTATCGGAGCTGGCGGCGGGGCCGCGATCGGTGCGATTGCGGGCGGCGGCCGTGGGGCTGCTATTGGCGCGCTGGCTGGTGGCGCCGTGGGCGCGGCTGGCGGCGCTGCGACGACGCCGAGCCGACCGAACTCGAACTATCGCAACGGGTACTGATCCACATTTAGTATAAGGTAACCTCGGCTCCATCCACGCGCCCTGTCAGGCTTGATCCGATATGGGTTTTGGTGGAGTCGAGCAAAACGGCGGTCCCGTATGTCGATTTGTAAGAGATGCGGTCCGTGGCGCCGGAGCGACTGGTCGCTGCTTTCCGGACGATGGGGCGGCCAGACGTTTTTCTCGATCTCATTCAGGTGATTGATCATGAAGTTACTGCAAAATGCATCGCTGATTGGAGGGATCGGGCTGATCACGTTGCTCGCGGGCTGCACCGATCCGTACAATCCGGGACAGCGGGCCCTCGGCGGCGGGCTGCTTGGCGGCGGCGCGGGCGCCGCGATCGGAGCGCTGGCTGGCGGAGGGCGGGGCGCCGCCATAGGGGCGCTGGCTGGCGGCGTTCTTGGCGCTGGAACGGGCGCGTTGACGACGCCTGCACGTGCTTCCGGCTATCGCGGCTATCCGCAGTCTCAACCGGGCTATTACCAGCCCAATCAGCAATATGGCTCATCTCCTCAGCAACAGGGCGGCTATCCTCAAGGTTACGGAGGGTATGGCTACCCTCAAGGATATTCGAATGCTGGTTATCCATCCGGCTACCAGAGTTACGGCGGCGGATACTGACGTTGCTTTAAACTGGTTGACGTCGGACGAGAGCCGAGGAGAACCGACGCCGCAGGAGGCTGCGTCACGGCGTGATTGCTTCTGCTCCGCTTTTCCGCTACACGACCCGCCTCGCGTCGGCACCCCTGGAGGCTGGCGTGTTTTCGTATTCGGGAGCTTAAAGTGGCTAAATTGACGACAATCGAGGCTTCGACGCGCGCGGAGGCTGGTAAGGGGGCGGCGCGCGCGACGAGGCGCGCCGGGCTGGTGCCCGCCGTTGTGTATGGCGCGAAGAAAGAGGCGACACTTATCGCCATCGATCCGCGCATCATCATGCGCGAGCTGAACAAGGCTGGCTGGCGTTCGCGTCTGTATGAAATCAAGGCCGGGGATGTGACGGAGCGCGGGCTTATGCGCGACATCCAGTTCCACCCGGTCACCGACGCGCCGCTGCATGTGGACTTCCAGCGTCTCGCCGCTGGCGAGAAGGTGCATGTGGAAGTGGTCGTGCACATCACGGGCGAAGACAAGGCTCCGGGCGTGAAGCGCGGCGGCGTGCTGAACGTCGTGCGTCACACGGTCGAAGTCTACGCCGATCCGGAGAACATCCCGGAGGCGTTCACCGTCGACATCTCGGCGCTGGACATCCACGACAACGTGCGCTGGGACGATCTGAAGGGCACGGAAGGCGTCACGCCGGTTCTGCAGTTGCCGAACTTTGTCATTGCGACCGTCGCTCCGCCAACGGTTGACGCGGAAGAGTCTGCGGCCGCCGAGGCCTGAGCGAAGATCTGAGGCAGGTTGCGACTGGGTCACCGGCCGCAACCGCTTCAGATTGTTGTTGCAAGAGCGCTTTTGCACGGTCGCGCTACTAAAGTCGATCGTGCTTCGCTCCAGGGAGGCCCGCGGACCACAGGCGGCTCGCCGCCTCCGGTTTCGGGACAAAAAACATGCTGCCGGCGATTCAGCTCTGGGTAGGACTCGGCAACCCCGAACCGTCCATGAGCCGCCAACGCCATAACATCGGCTTTATGGCCGTCGACGAGATCGCCTCGCGCTTCGGGTTCTCCCCGTGGCGGAAGCGGTTTCGTGGCGAAGTCGCGGAGGGTCGCGTAGGCGACGCCAAAGTGCTGTTGCTCAAGCCGATGACCTATATGAACGCATCGGGCGACAGCGTGCGGGAAGCCGCCACGTTTTATAAGATCTCTCCTGACGCGATATCCGTTTTTCATGATGAACTTGATCTCGCGCCGGGCAAGGTGCGTGTGAAGCGTGGCGGCGGCGCGGCGGGGCACAACGGCCTGCGTTCGACCGACCGACAGCTTGGCGCGCCCGATTACTGGCGCGTACGTCTTGGAATAGGTCACCCCGGTTCAAGGGAGCGTGTTCACGGCTGGGTGCTTGGCGATTTCGCGAAAGCCGAGCAGCCTGCGCTTGCGACGCTTCTCGAGGCTGTGGCGAACGCCGCGCCGCTTCTGGCAGGGGGCGAGCCGGAGCAGTTCATGACAAAGGTCGCGTTGCTGACTGGCGGCAAAACTGACGATCCGGCGGAGTCCGGTAAGACGAAACAAGGCACGATGAATCAGGGCAAGGCGGAACCCGGGCAAGACCGGGCGCGCAAGACAGGGATGAGGGACTGATGGGCTTCAACTGCGGTATCGTCGGGCTGCCCAATGTCGGCAAGTCCACGCTTTTCAATGCTTTGACGGCGACGGCGTCAGCTCAGGCGGCAAATTATCCGTTTTGCACGATCGAACCCAATGTTGGTCGCGTCGCAGTGCCGGATCCACGTCTGGACGCGCTGGCGAAGATCGGCAAATCGCAGAAAATCCTGCCGACCAGTCTTGAGTTCGTCGACATCGCGGGTCTTGTGCGCGGCGCCTCGCGCGGTGAAGGCCTGGGCAACCAGTTCCTCGCCAATATTCGTGAAGTCGACGCGATCATTCACGTTCTGCGTTGCTTCGAGGATGATGACGTGACGCACGTGGAGGGCGGAGTCGATCCGGTCCGCGACGCTGAGATCATCGAAACCGAACTGATGCTGGCGGACCTCGACTCGCTGGAGAAGCGTATTGTCGCCCTGCAAAAGAAGGCGCGCGGTAACGATCGGGAGGCTCAGGCGCAGGTCGCGCTGATGGAGCCGATGATCGAGGTTCTGCGCGAAGGTCGCCCTGCGCGAACGGCGATCCCGGCGGGGCAGGAGGCGGCTGCGTCGCGACTGCAGCTGATGACCACCAAGCCCGTGCTTTATGTCTGCAACGTCGAGGAAGCGTCGGCCGCGACGGGTAACGCGTTTTCCGCTGCGGTGCAGGCGCGCGCGGCAGCCGAGGGCGCTGCCTGCGTGATCGTCTCCGCCGCAATCGAGGCGGAGGTCAGTCAGCTCGGAGAGGAAGACCGCAAGGAGTTCCTCGATGGCCTCGGCCTGAGCGACAGCGGGCTCGACCGCGTGATCGCGGCGGGCTACGGCCTGCTCGGCCTTCGTACGTATTTTACGGTCGGCCCCAAGGAAACGAGGGCCTGGACAATCACCGCTGGCACGAAGGCTCCGCAGGCGGCCGCCGTCATCCATAACGATTTCGAGCGCGGCTTCATTGCGTGCGAGACAGTGGCCTATGACGACTATGTGAAATACAACGGTGAGGCAGGGGCCAAGGAAGCGGGCAAGATGCGCATCGAAGGCCGCGACTATGTGGTTCAGGACGGAGACGTGCTGCTGTTCCGCTTCAACGTTTAAGAGTTTGTCGAACGCGCCCCCTGTCACCGGGTGCGCATTGAAGATGTGGACGCGATGTGCGCCAAAAGTCAGGGAAGGATGGGGTTACCGGGATGAGCGCCAGCATGAAGGCGGAGACCAGCGAAACGAACGCGATCGCGGCGATGGCCCGCGAAGCGCGGCGCGCGGCCCGGGACCTGGCGCAAAGCCCAACTTCCGTGCGCGACAAGGCGTTGTGGGCGGCCTCCGCAGCGCTGCGCGAGCGCAAGGACGAAATCCTTGCGGCTAATGCCCGGGATCTGGAGACGTATTCCGGTACGGAGTCTTTTCGTGACCGTCTGATTCTTACGGAAGAGCGCATCGAGGCGATGGCGCGTGGTCTGGAGGACATGGCGGATCTGCCTGATCCTCTCGGGCGCGTGCTGGCCGAGTGGACGCGACCCAACGGCCTCAAGATTCGTCGGGTGGCGACGCCCGTAGGGGTGATCGGCGTCATCTATGAAAGCCGTCCGAATGTCGGCGCCGATGCGGCAGGGCTTGCGATCAAATCGGGTAACGCCATCATCCTGCGTGGCGGTTCAGAGAGTTTTTACAGCGCCGAGGCGATTCACGCCGCCATGGTCGAGGGGCTGCGCGCCGCCGGACTGCCGGAAGCGGCGGTGCAGGTCGCACCCAGCGCCGACCGTCGCCATGTCGCCGATATGATGAGCGCGGCGGGCCTGATAGACCTGCTGATCCCGCGCGGTGGCAAGTCTCTCGTCGAGCGTGTGCAGAACGAAGCCCGTGTGCCGGTGCTCGCACATGCTGAAGGTCTCTGTCACACCTACATTCACTCGGGCGCTGAATCGCAGATGGCGCGCAAAATTGTCGCCAACGCGAAGATGCGTCGCACAGGAATCTGTGGTTCGACCGAAACCCTCCTGATCGACGCGGCCATCGCGCCGTCGCTGCTGCCGCAGATTGTCGAAGACCTTTCGGCGCTTGGGTGTGATTTCCGTGCTGACGCCCGCGCGCGAGAGATCGTGCCCATGTTGCCAGCGGCGTCCGAGGCGGATTTTGCCACCGAATGGCTGGGAGCGATCCTGTCCATCGCCGTGGTCGACGGAGTCGACGCGGCGTTGGATCACATCGCCCATTATGGCAGCGCGCATACGGAATCCATCGTAACGGCTGACGAGGCCGCGGCCATGCGGTTCATGAACGGCGTCGATAGCGCCGTGGTGATGTGGAACGCCTCCACCCAGTTCTGCGACGGCGGGGAGTTCGGTTTCGGCGCCGAGATTGGCATCGCGACTGGACGAGTCCATGCGCGCGGCCCGGTCGGACTGGAGCAGTTGATGACCTATAAATACGAGGTCATCGGTACAGGCCAGGTTCGTTCCTGACGGACCGGCGCGTAAACGGCGCTGGCATGGGGTCGGGGGATGATAGCGCCCCGGTTCCATCGGCGTTTTCTGTTGATCGGTTGCCACGCTGGGGCGACGGACGGCGTCTTCGCGTCGGGCTGCTGGGTGGTTCGTTTAATCCGGCCCATGAAGGGCACGCGCAAATCGCGCACCGTGCGATCCGCGTCCTCGGACTTGATCAGGTCTGGCTCATGGTGTCGCCGGGCAACCCCCTGAAACCGACGCGCGGTATGGCGCCGCTGGCGGAGCGCCTCGCTTCGGCTCAGGCGCTGGTCGACTCGCCCGCGATCATCGCCACTGCCCTCGAGGCCAGGTTGGGAACGCGCTACGCGCTTGATACCGTCAGGCGTCTTCGCATCCGGTTTCCGCATGTGCGTTTCGTCTGGCTTATGGGCGCCGATGTGTTTGCAGAGCTTCCTCGCTGGAGCCGGTGGCGGGAGTTCGTGCGCAGCGTTCCCATCGCAGTGGCGCCGCGTCCGCACAGCAATGTGGCGGCGTTGCGCGGGCGAACGGCCTCCGTTTTGGCTCGATATCGGCTGCCCTCAGGGCAGGTAAGAACACTGGCTGAAAAAACCCCGCCAGTCTGGGCTTTTCTTCCCGGCCAGCAAAACGGTATATCGGCAACAGATCTGAGACGATCGCGAGCGTCGGTCTAGTGCGTCGCTCCGCCTCGTCCCGACTGCAGATTCTGCGATCAGGACGAGCCGGGGCGGCGGGCAGGCTGCTCGCAGTGGACGTTTTCCGGTTTCACGCCTTACCAGAGACGCCCTTAAACGGGCTACCGCCCGACAGGAGATACGGTCATCGCCAGGAAGCCTCCCGCTGATACGGAGCCGAAACGCCGTACGGCAGCAAAGCCCGCCGCAAAGACGGGAGCGCCCAAAGCGAGTGCCAAGCCGGTAGACGCGCGCCTCGCGGAAGCGGTCAAAGCACCCGGTTCGCCCCGCAAGAAGGCCGCCGCAGCTGGCCCGCGCAAGGATACGAAAAAACGTCCGCACGCGCCCGTTGAGGATCTTGAGCGGTACCTGAAGGTCATTGTCGACAGTATTGACGATGACAAGGGCGAGGATATCGTGGTCATCGACCTGACCGGTCGCGCGTCGTTCGCTGATCGTATGGTGATTGCAACCGGCCTTGCGGACCGTCAGATCAGCGCGATGTCCCAGCATATCGATCGCAAGCTGACTGAAGCTGGCTTGAAGCGCATTCTCGTCGAGGGCGCGAACGGTTCCGACTGGGTGCTGATCGACGCGGGCGACATTGTCATCCATCTCTTTAAGGCAGAGGCGCGCGAGCTTTACGGCCTTGAGCGCATGTGGGGCGCTGAGCTGGACGATCAGGACGACGGCGCAGTCACCACGCTGTAAGCGACGGTCAAGCCATCGCGCGCGAGGAAGCATGCGGAGCGGCGATGGCGCTGCGAGGAAAGGTTTATGCGGCTTATCGCCATCGGGCGCATGAAAGACGCGGCCGACAGAGCGCTCATGGAGCGATACCTGAAGCGCCTGACGCCGACGCTGGGTATTGTCGAGCTGCCTGATGGAAAAGGCTCGCCGGGCGAAATCAAGCGGCGTGAGGGCGAGGCGCTGCTTGCCGCCTTGCCTGATCGTGCGTTCGTCGTCGCGCTGGATCAGGATGGCAAGACGCCGGACAGCGAGGCGTTCTCGGATATGCTGTCGGGATGGCTGGAGCTTGGCCGTCCCCTCTGTTTTCTTATCGGAGGGGCCGAAGGACTCGACGCGCCGGTCTTAGCGCGGGCGGACGCGCTGCTGTCTTTTGGTCGCCTCACTTGGCCGCATATGCTGGTCCGGATCATGCTGGCCGAGCAGTTATATCGAGCGCGCGCCATCGCAGCAGGGCATCCTTACCACCGGGCCGGACGTCCCGGACGCAGGGCGTGAAGCCCGATTTGCGATCTGTCTGGCGCGTGTTGACGGCGCCGCGGCCGTTTGTTCCTGCAACGCGACGTTCTCCGCCTGTTACGCCCTGCCGCCCCTCGCGCGCCGCCATTGTGGGACTCGCCATGTTGATGGTGTTTGGGGTTATCGGACTTCTGGCGTCGCTTCCCCTGTTCTTTGTCAGCATTTTTCTGTGGGACGATCCGCCGGACAACGCCATTCCAATTTTGACCGGGATCGAAGTTCTGCTGATGGCCCTTCCGGTGTTGAGCCTGCTTGTCATTGTCGGCGTGGTCATGACGTTCCGAAATTATAGCCGGAAGGCGGTCATGTGGATGGCTATGGGTGTGGCGGCGTGGATCGGTTTCAGTGCGGTTCTGTTGTTTTTGTCTCCGTTTTGGAGCGCGTGACGTTTTCGTCCTGATGCTCTGCCCATTCTGCGCTCGCCTCACGCAATGCGGAGACGAAACGGCTGACCAGTGGCGAATGTTGTCCGCGCAGCACCGCGATGGCGAGGGCCGCCTTGGGGGCCGGTTCCTTGATTGGATGAAACGTCACGCCGCCTGCGTGAATCTGCGATAGCGATGCGGGCACGACGGACACGCCCAGTCCGGCGGCCACCAACGGCACCGTCGCCGCGATCTGCGGCGCCTGCTGGCCGAGGCGCGGCGTGAATCCCGCCTGCTGGCATGCGGCAAGAATTGCGTCGTGAAAACCGGGGCCCAGTTCGCGAGGGAAGATGATCAGCGGTTCGGACGCGATCATGGACAGCCCCACGGCGCCGGCGGCTGCATGAGCGTGGCCGCTTGGCAGAGCGACGACAGTCGGCTCGTCAAAGAGCGGATAGACGGCCAGTTGCGCGTCATTGGGTACAGGCGGCCGGACGATCGCGACGTCGACTCGTCGTTCATGCAACGCTTCCGACAAGGCAGGGGTGTTGCTCTCCTCGAAGGAGACGTCCGCCTCCGGCCATGCTTCGCGGAAGCGGCGGATAGTCAACGGAATGAGCGGCAGCAATGGCACGGCTCCGGCGAGCCCGACACGCAGTTGCCCCCGGTCGCCACGCGCGAGTCCTCGCGCTGTCGCTAGAAAATCCCACTGGAGATCCAGAACAGCCCGCGCCTGCGGTAGCAAAGCGGCGCCGATATCGGTGAGTTTGACGCCTCTTGTCAGGCGTTGAAACAAGGTGACGCCGAGTTCGTTCTCGAACTGCCGAATCTGTTGGCTGAGAGGCGGTTGTTCCATGCGCAAGGTTGCGGCGGCGCGGGTGAAGCTGCCGTGGTCCGCAACCGCGACGAAATATCGGAGATGGCGTAGCTCCATCGACAGTCCCTGGATGTGAGATTTCTGGCGTTCCGACGACGCCTCGGCCGAATAAAGGCTTAGCGAAACGCTTCAGCAGGTTATCTTGCCGGGAGTTGGTGTTGGTTCAAATGTCCGCGTTTGAGAGGCGGAAGAAACTTTGAACGCTCGGAATTCGGCAGTGGCGACGTTTTGACGGGACCTTAAACAGAACGGAGGATTTACTACGCAGCGACGAAGCGAGGGCTTATAAAAAAAGCGCGCTCTCCGCAGAGAGGCGCGCCCGGTAAGTCGCTGCGTGATTGGCGAAAACGTTAGTGATGAGCGCGCCGTGTGTGGTGCGCACGGCGACGCGTAGAATGCGCCACGTGTCGAGAGACATAGCCCTCTTCGATCGTGCCGGTTGTGTCGGTCGCTTCCGCATACTGCTCGACCGCGGCTCCGGCTGGAAGCTGCGCGGGTTCGGCGCTCGCAGTCATCATGTGCGGTGCGCTGGGAGCTTCGTTCTCGCCACGCGCATAAATGAAGCCATAGGTCGGGTAGATGGAGCCGAAAGTTCCCTCTCGGCCATTCAGCGCAACCCGTACCGCTGACCAATCATTGTCGGGCGACACGTCGACGACGGTGACATTGCGGCTGACACCGCTCTGGCCCCAATGGGACTGGTCAATGGTGATGACACGGCTGTTGGTCACGCCCGTGACAACGGCGACATGACCAAGAGGCATACGGCGAATCGGACGAAAGTTCAGCACGCTTCCGGGCTCAGGCGCTGATCCGCGAGCGTAGCGGCCTTCGGCGTTATACCACCAGTCGCGGGCGTTGCCGGAAAGATCGACGTCGGAGGCGGAGCGCGCGAAAGCGACGCACTGAATGACGTGGCCGCCACCGTAGTAATGCCGACCGCCGTGATAGCGCGCTGCGGCCAGTCTTGCGTGATGATAGCCATGGGAGACCGGGTGGCGGACATGAGCGTGCGCTCCGTCGGCCAGTCCGAAACACGTGACGAAAAACGAAAGGGCGGCCATGCGGAGACGAGACAGACCCAAGCAACCCATTCGCATACTCAAACGCCCCGCTTTCTTCCGTGCTGTTCTCCGTAGCAATTGCAATGCTGACCTGACAAGGTCACACGGCGGCGCAAAAACGCGGGAAGATGATTTTGTTCGTTTAACGTATGTTTGCGCGCGGAAATTAGGATTAAATTCCTAAATAAACAACAAAAATCAATGTTTCTCTGGTATTTACGGAATTATGGCGATTGACGTGGGGAGTCGCGTTGGTCGTCGGGTCGTATGATGAATTGTGGCGCGCACGCCACAATTACGCGCCCGGCTGGTTGCAAAGGCACAGGTCGGGGCAAGCTGCCATGTAACGCATGCTGATAGCCGTCGCGTCGTCGCGCAGGACGACGCGACGGCAGTGTTTCTTACTTCGTTGTGGTCAGCATGATTTCGACCAGCATGCGGGGGTCCGCCAGAACCGCCTGCACGCATGCGCGGGCCGGGGCGCCGCCTTCCGGAAGCCATGCGCTCCATACGCCGTTCAGGGCCTCGCGATCAGCGATGTCCTTCACCCAGATCTGGGCCTGCAGGATGCGGGTCTTGTCCGTGCCATGCTCTTCGAGGATCGCGTCGAGCTGGTCGAGGATGTCTTTGGTCTGGGCGGCGGCGTCCTGTGAAAGGTCGCGGGCGACGACGCCCTGCGTGAAGATGAAGCCGTGATACTCGACTGCCTTCGACAGGATGGCGTTGGGTTCGGTGCGGATAATTCTGCTCATGTCGGACTCCGATATATTCTCGTCCTGACGCGGGGCGTCGGCCGGACTCCGCTTACATTCCGGTCTGGCGCGGTCAGGTCAATCGCTAACCTTCGGGCCGTTCGTTGCGATTCATCGTTCGTCCCGTATTAGGTCGAACCATTCTTATGGTGACGCCGAGACGCAGATCATGTCAGTCGCGAAAAGGCTGCGAGCCGTTCCGGGGTATCGAAATCCGTCAGAACCGAGGCGCCGCCGACAACTCTAAGCAGTCTGTAACTATCGGACTCCGCCGCCAGAGCGTCGAGAATGGCGCGCCCTCCTGTATCGCCTTCCAGTCTGGACAACGCGTCGAATTGGCTAGAGGCCCAGAGCGTCGGATTGCCGCGCCGCCCCTCATGGACGGGGACGACGGCGTCCGCTCCGAAGCGACGGAAGGCGGTTATCAGGGCGTCCATGAGTTCGGATTGAACAAGAGGCATGTCTCCCAGACAGATCAACAGTCCGGCGGCGCCTTTATCGCGTGCGAATGCAACGCTGGCCCTTACGGACGCGGCCATGCCCTCCGCTGCGTCTTGCACTGTTCCGATGGACAACCGCGTGGGATGTAGATGCAAGCCCGAAAGCGCGGATGCGACGACAGAATCTCCGTCCGGGGCGACGAAGAGGCGAACGGCGTTGGCATTGCTGGCTACGACCCGTTCCACTGTCCGGCTGATCATGGCGCGCCCGAGAGCGTCTTGCGCCAGAAGTTTGTGTTGGCGGCCTGTTCGGGAGGATCGTCCCGCCGCGAGAATAGCGGCGACGATCTGTCCCTCCGGCGCAATCACCAGCCGGGTTCCAGACTAAGGCGCGCCCCTCGGCGGGTCGCGACGATGTCCGCCATGATCGACAGGGCGATCTCTTCCGCGCCGATTGCGCCGATCGCCAGACCCACCGGCCCGCGCAAGCGGTTCAGAGCGTCGTCAGGCACGCCGATCTCTGCGAGACGTTTCAGCCGTGAGCACTGCGTCGCCCGCGAGCCCAGAGCCCCGACATAGAAAGCTGGACTGACCAACGCCCGCGCCAACGCCGGATCGTCGAGTTTGGCGTCGTGCGTAAGTGTGACGACAGCCGTCGTGGGGTCGATATGCGCATTGTCGAGAGCGTCGTCTGGCCAGTCGGTGAGCAACGTCTGGCCGGGAAAGCGTTCCGGCGTCGCGAGTCCGGTGCGCGGGTCGATGACGGCTGTCGTGAATCCTGCCAGTCGAGCCATCGGGGCGAGGGCTTGTGCGATGTGCACGGCGCCGATGAGCAGCAACCTCGGCGGCGGCGCGATGGTCTGCAGGAACCATTCCGCGCCGGCAGCGTCCGTGACGCGGGCGCAAGCTGAACGCGGTGGTTCGATCAGGGCCTGCAGGATGTCGTCGGGCAGGCTATTCGGGTTCGATTCGTCGACGAGCGTCTGATGCGCGCCGTCGAGTTTGCGGGCGAGGCGCACCGGCCGCCTGTCGCGTAGCGCCGCAGCGATTGCTTCGAGGTCGGCGGCAGGAAAGGCGCCCTTTGCCAAGCCATCCGCCCCGATGGCCTGAACGAACACGTCCAGACGTCCGCCGCAGGCCAGCCCTACGCCCCACGCGGTCTCGTTGGACACGCCATACGTAAGTACGGCCGGAGGGGATCCGTTCATGATCTCCCGGGCGCGCGAAATCACGTCCGCCTCGACGCAGCCCCCGCTGACCGAGCCTTCGACGCGCCCGTCGCCGCATATAGTCATGACGCTGCCGACCGGTCGGGGCGAACTCCCCCATGTGCCGATGACCGTAGCGACTGCGGCGGGATGGCCGTCTTGCGTCCACTGCAGGGCGTGGAGCAGGGGATCGTTGGGCCAGGAGTTTGTCGAGGGATTGGGCATGAGATGACTGTATCAGCCGATACACGGTCCGCACACCGCTGGATTTGCGGAACCGCTCGCGCGTTTCGCAGGGGTTGTCGCACTACACGATTGGGTTTCCTATCCGCATACCCCGATACGCCGGGGCGGCGCGCGTCGCTTGTGGCGCGTTGTGATGAAGGACCGTGATCATGACGAACAGTTTTGACGGAGAGGTCGTTTATATCGTGGCGGACGGCGCGAAAGCGAAGCTGCTTCGGCACAAGGACGGGGCGTTTTCGGTGACCGAGACGCTTGACGCGCACAAGGTGGCTGGAACTCCTGGCGTAACGCCTCCCGGCGCGTCGCCTGCAGACAGGGCGAAGGACGCGTTCGCCCGCGTCGTGGCGGACCGCCTCAACGCGCTGGAGGCGCATGGCGGGGCCTTCGACGGTTTTGTTCTCGCGGCGCCGGCGGAGACGCTGCATGAGATCAGGGAACATCTTTCGAAGGCGGCTCAGGCGAAGATTTTGAAGACGCTGGTCAAGGATCTGGTCAACATTCCGGAAAGCCAGCTTGCTTCGCACTTCGATATCCCGGAAACCGGCTGGAAATCGGCCTGAACCGCAGGCGTCGACCGGGGGAGTATTCATGAGCGATCCGAAGCGTAGACTTGATGTCGAGGTCATTCCTGTGACGCCGTTGCGGCAGAACTGCTCGCTGGTCTGGGACGGGGAGACCCGGCACGCGCTCGTGATCGATCCGGGCGGAGACGAGGACGTCATTCTCGAGCGGGTCGCTGCGCATGATCTGACGGTCGAGGCGATATTGTTGACGCATGGACACCTTGATCATGCAGGCGGTGCGCATGCGCTTCGGGATGCGTTGACGAAACGGCAGGGCGCCCCGGTTCCGGTCATAGGGCCGGACAGGCGGGACGAGTTCCTTCTATCCAGCATTGAGGAGAACGCCGCGCGCTTCGGATTGTCCGGCATGATCAGCGTGGCGCCTGATCGGTACACGCAGGATGGCGATGTCCTGCCGCTTTTGGGGCGGAGCTACGAAGTGCTGCACGTGCCCGGACATACGCCGGGGCATGTGGTGTTCTTCGAACCGCAGGATCGTGTGCTTTTTGCGGGCGATACGCTCTTCAGGGGCACGATCGGGCGCACGGATTTTCCGTATGGCGACGGGCCGACGCTGGTGCAGGGCGTACGGACGAAAATTCTTCCGTTGGGCGACGACGTTCTGGTGCTGCCAGGGCACGGCGCGCCGACGACCGTCAGGGCTGAACGCGCGGAAAACCCGTTTCTGCAGTGAATCATTCAGCGCCGGTCTGGCGTGGCCTTTCCGGTCACGCCTTCCCTACGCGCCGGATGTCGGGATATGTCTGGTTTCCTAATTTCTGGCCTTACGCCGAGTTTCCGGCAGCATCAGGACGCGTGTCATAATGTCCCATCTTCGTCTGTCCCTGTTTTCCTCGCCATTCCGGGGGGTAGCCGTGCTCATTGGGGCGCTGGCGTTATCGGGACTGGCGGTCTCTGGGCAGGCTGCCGAGACTGGCGAACCCACTGAGGCCCAGCCGGAACTGCCCCGTCAGCCGCTGACGATCGTGTCGGCAAACGGACAGCACTTGTTCTCGGTCGAACTGGCGAAAACGCCGCGCCAGCAGCAGGTGGGCGAAATGTTCCGCCCGACCGTGCCGGCTGATCGCGGCATGTTGTTCGTCTGGCCGTATCCACAGCAAAGCGACATGTGGATGGAGAATACGCTGGCGTCTCTGGACATCGTGTTCATCGGCGCGGATCACCGCATTCAGGCGATCGCCGAGAACGCTGTGCCCAGAAGCCTCGCGCATATCAGCAGCCATGGCCCGGTCGTCGCTACGCTTGAGCTTCAGGGGGGCGTGACCGCCAAGGAAGGCATTTCCGTCGGCGACCGTATCGAGGCGGCTGCACTTGGCGGGAAATCGTAAAATATCATGAGGTTTTGCGCTCTGCCCACTGAGACCTGGCGACCCGCCGCCATGTTGGCGTTTGCAGGTTGCGCTTGCGTGCGCGGGCGGCCCGGGCCAAACGCGTCGGCTGACGTAGCGGCGAGTAAGCGGCGGAAGGGCGAGGTTCTTTAGTGACGATTCTGGTGACCGGCGCCGCCGGCTTCATTGGCGCTCATGTTTGTAAGGCGCTGCTTGCACGGGGCGTGCGTGTGGTCGGGGTCGATAACCTCAACGACTACTACGACCCGCAGTTGAAACGGCGTCGCCTTGCGCGATTGACCGAACATGACGGCTTCACGTTCCGCCAATGCGACATCGCTGAGCAGGAGACGTTTTCCTCCGATGTTCTTGGAAATCCGGAGGAATTTACGGAAATCCTTCATCTGGCGGCGCAGGCGGGCGTGCGGTACTCGATGGAGGACCCGTTCGCCTTCGTGAAAGCCAACATCCTTGGGCATGTGACGCTGCTTGAGTTTGCGCGTCGCCTCCCGAAGCTGCGGCATTTCGTCTACGCGTCTTCGTCTTCCGTCTACGGTCGGAACGAGGCCATGCCGTTTCGAGAGAGCGACAGGGTGGACCATCCGGGGTCATTCTACGCCGCCACGAAGCGAGCAGGCGAACTGGCTTCGGATTGTTATCAGTATCTGTATGGCATACCGCAGACTGGTCTGCGGTTCTTCACGGTCTATGGGCCGTGGGGGCGTCCGGATATGGCGTATTTCAAGTTCGCCGAGGCGATCATGCGCGGCGAGAGTCTGACGCTTTACGATGGTCCGGCTCTGGCGCGCGATTTCACCTATATTGACGATGTCGTTGACGCGGTGCTTGCGGTTCTGGAGGCTCCGCCGGACGGATGCGCCGCTCGGTTGCTGAACGTCGGCAACAGCCAGCCGACAGCGGTCCGGACCATGGTCAGCCTGCTGGAAGACTCCCTTGGGCGGAAGACGAATATTCAGGTCATGGATCGGCCGGCGGCCGATGTGGAATCGACCTGGGCGTCGATCGACAGGATACGGGACCTTGTTGGGTGGGAGCCCAAGACCGATCTGGCGGATGGAATTCGACGTTTCGCGTCATGGTTCATCGAGTATCGCGAAGCCGCCGGGCGGGGGTAAGATTCCCGTCTTTTGGGGATTTTTAGGCATGTTTGCCCGTTCCAAAATAAACCGGGTGTTTTGATTCGGTGAAGCATTTTGGCGCCCCGGCACGCCGTGTGCGCTGCGCCATGTGCCTCGTGTGCCTGAATTGGCTTTAATCTGCATCCAGTTGTGAGTCGCGTGCAGGTCTGGATGGACGAACGAATCGAAGGTCGCCGCATTCCAAAATTGAATCTCTCATAGTGACGGAAGAATGAGAACGCGCCGCGCCTGCGTCCGCCAGCTGCGCGTTCTCCGGCCATGGGCTTTGGCCAGCGCTTGCGAGTTTTTGCGCCTAAAGCGGGCCTCGGCGCGCCGAGGAGAAAATTCTTTCCTCGGCGAGCGAATTTTGCCCCACGAGAATCGGGCGTTTTGCGATTCGTGTTGGGTTTTTCGGCAGTTGTCAGCCGATTTTCAATCCTGAAACCGGCGCGTTGACAGCCCCATCCGAAATACGTAGAAACCGCCTCACCAAACGGCGCGGCCTTGAAAACGGAAGCGCCTCAAGCGGTCTTTGACAAGAGAATATGAGATAGAGAGGGATATGCTGACGGCGTTT
>NZ_JOPL01000043.1:2500-27549 GCF_002153745.1 Acetobacter sp. DsW_063
GCGATAAGGGCATTCGGTGGATGCCTTGGCGCCAAGAGGCGATGAAAGACGTGGCACGCTGCGATAAGCCATGGGGAGCCGCGAGCAGGCTTTGATCCGTGGATTTCTGAATGGGGAAACCCACCCAGCGATGGGTATCATCATCTGAATACATAGGGTGATGAGGCGAACCCGGGGAACTGAAACATCTCAGTACCTGGAGGAAAAGACATCAATTGAGATTCCGCTAGTAGTGGCGAGCGAACGCGGAGCAGGCCAGTGGTCAGTTTGAGACAAGCAGAACGCTCTGGAAAGTGCGGCCATAGTGGGTGATAGCCCTGTATGCGTAATGCTTAGACTGATCCTTGAGTAGGGCGGGGCACGTGAAACCCTGTCTGAACATGGGGGGACCACCCTCCAAGCCTAAATACTCCTTGGCGAC
Organism: Acetobacter sp. DsW_063; assembly: GCF_002153745.1. Taxonomy (GTDB): domain Bacteria; phylum Pseudomonadota; class Alphaproteobacteria; order Acetobacterales; family Acetobacteraceae; genus Acetobacter. Next base: position 2,922 of record NZ_JOPL01000043.1, read on the forward strand.
CGATAGTGAACAAGTACCGTGAGGGAAAGGTGAAAAGCACCCCGACGAGGGGAGTGAAATAGACCTGAAACCGGATGCCTACAAGCAGTCGGAGCCTCTTATGGGGTGACGGCGTACCTTTTGTATAATGGGTCAGCGAGTTTCTGTTTGCAGCGAGCTTAAGCCGGTAGGTGTAGGCGTAGCGAAAGCGAGTCTGAATAGGGCGACGAGTTGCTGGCAGAAGACCCGAAACCGAGTGATCTAGCCATGGCCAGGCTGAAGGTGCGGTAACACGCACTGGAGGGCCGAACCCACGCCTGTTGAAAAAGTCGGGGATGAGCTGTGGCTAGGGGTGAAAGGCCAATCAAACTCGGAGATAGCTGGTTCTCCGCGAAATCTATTGAGGTAGATCGTCAGGTGTTGACCCCGGGGGGTAGAGCACTGGATGGGCTAGGGGGGCCCAAAGCCTTACCAAACCTAACCAAACTCCGAATACCCGGAAGTTTAGCTTGGCAGACAGACAGTGGGTGCTAAGGTCCATTGTCGAGAGGGAAACAGCCCAGACCACCAGCTAAGGCCCCTAAATCGTGGCTAAGTGGGAAAGGATGTGGGGATTCCAAAACAACCAGGAGGTTGGCTTAGAAGCAGCCATCCTTTAAAGAAAGCGTAATAGCTCACTGGTCTAATAGAAACCCTGCGCCGAAAATGTAACGGGGCTCAAGCCACGTGCCGAAGCTGTGGGTGCATACTTTGTATGCGCGGTAGCGGAGCGTTCCGTAGGTCTGTGAAGGAGACGGGGTGACCCTCTCTGGAGATATCGGAAGTGCGAATGCTGACATGAGTAGCGACAAACAGTGCGAGAAACACTGTCGCCGAAAGTCCAAGGGTTCCTGCGCAAGGTTAATCCACGCAGGGTTAGTCGGCCCCTAAGGCGAGGGCGAAAGCCGTAGTCGATGGAAATCAGGTGAACATTCCTGAACCTGCCAGAAGTGACGAATGCAAGATGTTGTCAGTCCTTATCGGATTGGGCTGGCTTTTTGCGCATTCCAGGAAATAGCTCTGGCGTATAGACCGTACCCTAAACCGACACAGGTGGACTGGTAGAGCATACCAAGGCGCTTGAGAGAACGATGCTGAAGGAACTAGGCAAATTGCTCGCGTAACTTCGGGATAAGCGAGACCCGTGAGTGGGCAACCATTTGCGGGTGGCACAGACCAGGGGGTAGCGACTGTTTAGTAAAAACACAGGGCTCTGCGAAGTCGAGAGACGACGTATAGGGCCTGACGCCTGCCCGGTGCCGGAAGGTTAAGAGGAGGTGTGCAAGCACTGAATTGAAGCCCCGGTAAACGGCGGCCGTAACTATAACGGTCCTAAGGTAGCGAAATTCCTTGTCGGGTAAGTTCCGACCTGCACGAATGGCGTAACGACTTCCCCGCTGTCTCCAGCATCGGCTCAGCGAAATTGAATTCCCCGTGAAGATGCGGGGTATCCGCGGTCAGACGGAAAGACCCTATGAACCTTTACTGCAGCTTTGCAGTGGCATCAGAGACATTCTGTGTAGGATAGGTGGGAGGCTTTGAAGCAGGGGCGCCAGTTCTTGTGGAGCCATCCTTGAAATACCACCCTGAATTTTTCTGATGTCTAACCGTGGCCAGTAAGCCTGGTCCGGGACCCTGCATGGTGGGCAGTTTGACTGGGGCGGTCGCCTCCCAAAGTGTAACGGAGGCGCGCGATGGTGGGCTCAGGCCGGTCGGAAACCGGCTGTCGAGTGCAATGGCATAAGCCCGCCTGACTGTGAGAGTGACAGCTCGATCAGAGACGAAAGTCGGCCATAGTGATCCGGTGGTCCCGCGTGGAAGGGCCATCGCTCAACGGATAAAAGGTACTCTAGGGATAACAGGCTGATCTCCCCCAAGAGTCCACATCGACGGGGAGGTTTGGCACCTCGATGTCGGCTCATCACATCCTGGGGCTGGAGCAGGTCCCAAGGGTTCGGCTGTTCGCCGATTAAAGTGGTACGTGAGCTGGGTTTAGAACGTCGTGAGACAGTTCGGTCCCTATCTGCCGTGGATGTTGGAGATTTGAGAGGATTTGTCCCTAGTACGAGAGGACCGGGATGAACATACCTCTGGTGCACCGGTTGTCGCGCCAGCGGCACAGCCGGGTAGCTAAGTGTGGACGGGATAACCGCTGAAAGCATCTAAGCGGGAAACCCACCTCAAAACTAGATCTCCCTGAGGGCCGTGATAGACCATCACGTCAATAGGCCAGGTGTGGAAGCGCAGTAATGCGTGCAGCTAACTGGTCCTAATCGCCCAATAGGCTCACTCACACACGCTCTCCTCAAAGAGAGCCCCATGCACAGAAATCATCCATGCATCACAACACTCACGCACCAACCAACCACACCCACAAAATAAAAGTGGGTTGGACGACCTGGTGGCTATGGCGGGGAGAGATCCACCCGATCCCATCCCGAACTCGGACGTGAAAAACCCCAGCGCCTATGATACTGCGGCTTAAGTCGCGGGAAAGTCGGTCGCCGCCAGGTCTTCCAACCCACTCTACACACACATAATCACCCAACGCGGGGTGGAGCAGCCCGGTAGCTCGTCAGGCTCATAACCTGAAGGCCGCAGGTTCAAATCCTGCCCCCGCAACCATCTGAAATTGCGATGCGAACGCATCACGAACCCCCGCCCTCGAAAGAGGCGCGGGGGTTTTGCTTTTCAGCGATAACGTAAGAATTCCAGCGAGATCGCCGCGAAGGTCGATCAGTAGTTCGTCCTCAGCCGGTGTCAGCACGATCTCGCTGACCAGCGAACGGATCACGCCGCCCGCCTGGATGCGGGTGTTGTCGTCGTTGTGCTGGAGCGCCTCGTAGAGCTTGGCGACTTGGACACGGTAATAGGTCGCCATTTCGGGGTGCAGCAGGGGCGGTGGTTCCTGTGCGTCCTTGAGGAAATAAGTCAGCTCGCTCTTTCGGGCTTCGAGTTTGTCCATCTTCTCTTTCATTGAGGGATGGAACATGCCGTCGGCAATGGCATCGACCGTGGATGTGATCTGTCTGTCGATCCGCGCTAGCTCTGACCTTGCCGCATTGATCCCGGCGCTGCTCTCCATGCGGAGACGGTTGGCCTCGCGGGTGAACTCGTCGCAGAACTCCCGGAACAGGGCCGGGTCCATCATGTGATGGCGCAACGCGCCGAGGACACGTTCCTCGAGGCGGTCGCGGCGGATGTTCTGCCGGTTGTCGCAGGTGCCTTTGTTGCGCGCTGTAGAGCACCCCATCAGATCGGCCGAGATCATGGAGTAGCCGCCACCACAGCAACTGCAGCGCGCCAGCCCGGAGAACAGATGCTTCGGCCGGCGGCGATCGCGGAAATGATTCTCTTCGACGTCTCCGTCTGCGGTCTTGCGGAGTTTCAGTGCGCCCTGCCGCGCCTTGGCAGTCTCCCACAGATCATCATCGAGAATACGCAGTTCAGGGACGTGGTGGGTGATCCATTCGGAATCCGGGTTTATGCGGGCCTGACGCTTGCCTGTATCCGGATCCTTGATGAAGCGTTGGCGATTCCACACCAGCCTGCCGACATACAGCTCGTTGTTGAGGATCCCGATGCCACGCTGGCGGTTGCCGTTGATGGTGGTAAATCCCCAGGCGGAGCCGCCGGGGGCAGGAATGCCGTCATTGTTCAGTTCCACCGCGATGCGCTTGGGAGATTTGCCCGCGATATAATCCCCGAAGATGCGCCGGACGATGTCGGCCTCGGTCTCGTTGATCGCGCGGTCGCCTCGGATCCGCTCGCCGTTGCCGTCGAGTTTCTTGACCACATCGTAGCCGTATGATTTCCCGCCTCCGGACTTGCCCAGTTCTACCCGTCCCCGCAGGCCGCGCCGCGTCTTGTCGGCCAGATCCTTCAGGAACAGGGCATTCATCGTGCCTTTGAGCCCGATATGCAGATGACTGACTTCTCCTTCGGACAGGGTGACGATCTTCACGCCCGCGAAGGCCATGCGCTTGAACAGGCCGGCGATGTCTTCCTGATCGCGGGAAAGGCGATCCATCGCTTCGGCGAGCACGAACTGGAAGCGACCGCGTGTGGCATCGGCCATGAGGGCTTGGATACCGGGCCGCAGCAGGGACGCTCCCGAGATGGCATGGTCGGTATAGTCTTCGACCACAAACCAGCCCTGCTTTTCGGCGTAGAGATGACACAGGCGCAACTGATCTGTGATCGAGGCTTCGCGTTGGTTGTCGGACGAATAGCGGGCATAGATCGCAACACGCATTACGCTGTCTTCCCTGTTCTCAGGAGCGTCGCTCTGTCTGCTCCCGCTGTTGTGCCTCAAACCATTCCCGAGCTGCCCTGCGGGCAAGTAAACGGGCCAGTTCCACCAGGCGTGGGTCGGGACCAACCTCCGGCCGGGTCAGGGCCAGCTCCGGCGGTAATGGCGCGAAAAGATCCGCCGCGTCCTGTCGATGAGTATCAGCCATCGTCGCTCTGTTCCGGAGGCGTTGCAAGAAAATCCTCGTCACGATCCGGACAGATGCTGATGAAATCAATGAATTTGTCGCAATTTGAGAATAAAGCGGGTTCGGCCTTACGCGGGTAATGGCGTAGTCAGTCGTACTCCGTCGAACCCGCGCGTCGCGTAATGACTTGCCCGAGGGGGCTTAAATTTCCACGGACACGCAGGGTGTCAGCTTTCGTCATGTCGCAGATTTTTCTACCAAGACCAAGACCAAGACCAAGACCAAGACCAACCCGCTCCTGCACGGCTATCATGATGAGGAGCGGGCGGCATTCTAGGTCGCGTTGACAAAAGATCTAATCCAGAGCCTTGCGGCGGCGAGATTGAGGAAACTCATAAAGGACAAGGCGGTCTTGTCGTATCGGGTCGCGATACGGCGCATCTGCTTGAGTTTGTTGAACATCCGCTCGATGCGGTTGCGCTCCCTGTAACGCCACCAGTCTGTTTTCTGAGGAACGCTGCGGCCTTTTCGCGAGGGAATAACCGGCAGGATCGCGTAGATCAGCAGATTCTGGCGGAAGCTGTCACTGTCATAGCCCCGATCAGCCAGCATAGCTTTGGGGGGCGGGACAGACAGCTTCATCAGGGCGTCTGTGGCTTTGTAGTCCGATATCTGACCTCCGGTAAGGACAAAGCCAAGAGGGCGTCCCTGATTGTCACATCGGGCATGGATTTTGCTCGTAAAGCCGCCACGTGATCGACCAAAAGCCTCCGAATGAGCCCCCCTTTTGCGCCCGTAGCCTGCGAATGGGCACGGACTACGGTGCTGTCGACCATATGCTGCCAGTTATCGGCTAGGCCGAGGTCTACCAAGGTTTGTAGCAGAGCATCCCACACCCCCTGTTCAGCCCAACGCCGGAACCGAACATAGACCGAGTTCCATTTGCCGTAGCGTTCATGCATGTCCCGCCACGGACAACCGACGCGCAGGACATACAGCATACCATTGAGAAACCGGCGGTTGTCTCCGGCTGGTCGAGCCCAACGTCCGCGCTCAGGCGGCAGAAGCAGACCAATTATCGCCCATTCCTGATCCGTCAGGTCGCCTCGTGCCATGCCCGCTCCACTGTAACGTCTGCATTGAAGAAAGCAGTGAATCAGAACTTGGGCTGATCGTATAGACCTTTTGTCAACGTGACCTAAATAGCTCAATTCCAAAAGGATAATTAGCGCGGACACGGCTTGCGACGCATAAAGTCTGAACTGTCGCGTCACCGTTTCTTTGCATCTCCGTCTTTTTCGACATCAAGTGTTGAGAGTAATATTAACCGCAACCGGCCCAACCCGATTGAAACGTAATCTGAATGAAACACTTTGGCTAAGTTCAATATCGTCAACTATCGCTTCGTCAAATTCAGATCTGGGTGCATAAATTCTTTCAGGATATGATCCACTGCGTATAAAAGAAAATCTTTCAAGAATGGACTCGATGTGGCCGCGAAACTCTCCTAGTCTTTCTGTAATCACGTTATCTTTTCGAGGAGAAAACCTCCTAAATTGGCTGGGTGCTTGTTTGTCCACATACTTAAATGTCGAAACTGCATCATCGAGTCGACCGACAGAGAAGTAAAATTGAGCTAGAATATAACGAGGCTCAAAATTATGATCTCCTTGTTCGAAGCTTTCCTTCAAGTGATTTATAATGAGTTCTTCGTCCCAGGTTTCATTTTTAAGAAGGTGCTGCGCCATAGCAAAATGAGCGCCTTTATCTTCTGGCTCTCGAGAAAGAGCTTCTTTAAGAACGAGCAACTCGTCATCGGAACGACCTAGGTCGGAATATATTCGACTAATTCTGAGAGCTGTTCCAGATCCTCTGGGGCCTTTTTTCCATGCTCGTTCCAGAGCTGTGAGTGCTTTATCCTTATTCTGTAGTTCTCGCCAAAGACGTGCTTCTATCTCGAACATTTCCGCGTCGTCCGGAAACATTTGCTGAGCTCTCGATATCGATAGATCGGCATCCCTGAATTTTTCGTCAAATGCACGTTCTTGGCTATCAGTAGGATCATCAGGAAGTGTGGCACTCATTTCCGACAACTCATCGATTAAAAGTTTACACCTAGTAGAAATAGTGAATCGATTTTCCTTCGGGAGTTTTGCAAGGAAAGTTCTGGTAAGCCGCCTCTGCTGATCTTTGAGAACGGGAGAATTTTCTATATTAGCGCGCTTACGGGCGACTTCGGCCTGAGTGTGTATAAAAGTGGTATTGCCTGGCTCCATGGATGCTGCTGTCTCTGCGAGGCGTTCCGCGCTTGATATGTCCCCTGACGGATGCGTTGATTCGAAAATGGCCCATTGCTGATAAAGATACGCTTGCATGGGGGCTGCAATTACGGCTGCGTCATAAATTTTACGTACTTCACTCGAAGCAGTAAATTGTTTTGATAAATTTCGGCCCTTGCATATTTCGCCAAGAGTTCGGCTATCGCTTGAATATCCAGCATCCAATGCTTTTACTATTCGAGTAAATTGATCAGATTTAGTCTGATCATCAGAACATACTTGCCTGAAGAGTAAGGCTGCGATACGTGCATGACGTGTTTTGTAGGTATAGTCTCCGGTGTATGGATCTTGACCGACTGTTACCATCCCTTTTAAGGGTAGAAAGAAGCGTTGCTCATAATCTCTAAATGATATTCCAGAGATGCGAGATATTGTTCCGGCGCGTACTGGAACGCAAAACTGATGCATGGTTGCTATATCCAGATATAAGCGCTGTGCTTCATCTGGATTGACACTTTCATATTCGTTCAAAACGATTTTTTCGAAGGGAAGCCCCTTTGTTAATATGTGAAGAGCTACGAGAAGCTGGCGATCAGCTTGTTCTTCGCTCATAAATGCATCAATACGTTCGTTTCTATTTTTCTCTTTTAATTCCCCTAAACAATTGTGTCGCTCTAGCAAATCCAGAAGACCTTCAACCTCGGGTCTCGAGAGCATCCCCACTCGAAGGAATTGGGGCGGCAAAATTTCCTCTAAGCTATTACAATATGTTGTCCAGTCAGCTTCTCGTTCTGCACCGATTATCACGAGAGGGATATGTCTTGATTTCATTGCTTTCAATAACGGAATAAGTTTTTCCGTATGCAGCGCGACTTCGTCTACGAATAGATAAATTGGTTGCTGGCATAGATCGTATATTTCTTGAAATACATCAGGGCGAAGTTGTCCACCTTCCTTTAACCAAAGGACTAGAGCTTGATTGGCTGTTGCTGCATCAAAGGCGGCTCTTTTTAGAGCGATAGTTTTTCCTGAACCAGCCGGACCTCGTAATAAAAAAAATACAGGATCATTAGGTGATTCATTTTCAAGGAGTGCTTTAAACAGGACTTCTTCGGACGCTTTTCGTTTTACGTCAAACCGATTAATAATAGCGCCCCAACCGGTGTCGTAACCAGAGTAAAATTGTTCTGCAGTTTGTTCAAAAGCACTCATCGCCGCATGGACTAATGTAACATCTCGCTCAAGAGATCGACGCAGATCGGTCGATTCATGAGTGGGGGAAATATAAAAATTTCGAAGAGGGAAATTTACACTCTCGTCGGAAGGTACAATAAATCGAAGAAGTTTTGGAATCGATTCATCTAGCGTTTTCATAAATTCTGAAAACGTGCATGGGATGACATCAAAATTTTTGGAAGACCAAAAATTTATATCTTCTTCTTCTGCTGATGGATCTATTAAGTACCATCTTGGTCTATTTTGAGCGTCAAGTTTATAAATTATCTCTCTAATATGGCTGTCAGCTAAACCGTACCCGACAAAGATCACCGGGCACTCATGGGATAAATCGATCAGCCTGTTGAATAATCTAGTTCTATTTTTGGAGTAATTCGAATATTGCTCCCAGGATAATATTAGGGGAATGTCTTTATCGAGGCGATGGTTCAAGCACCCATGAAGCTTCAAATATTGCAGTGGAAAAGATACAGATCCCATTCGAGTGTCTACGGGTTCGTCGTCTTTTACGAACGGAATAAGAACCTGTTTACGTCTTTTTGTATCGCTGTATGCTTCTTCTAAAAATAAATCATAGTTTGTGGTGGCAATTGCTCTCCAATTAAACTCAGAAACAAGCCTGTGAGTTTCAGATGTATGAAATCCTGAAAAAGAATTATTTACCTCGTCAAATACAAGATTTGCTCCTGCTCCTGTGTTTATTGCCATTTCTGCGACAGACATTACGTTTCTCCGGGGCATTAATTTTCCGAAGAATTTCTGAGAAAGAATATCTCTTAGTTGGTCTGCATTGGGCGGTGTATTGCCTTGCTCATTTTGACACTCTTTTGATGCTCCAGCTCCGAGGAATAGAATGGCCCTTTTATTTTTTACGGCTTCCTGGAGAAGAAAAGGCAACTGTATTTTCTTTTTAGCTGTGTTCTTCCTCGGTGCCACTGTTTCATACGCCTTTCCGATGTTGGGATCGTAGTCTCAATTGGTCTGTTATCCTAACCCTGAGTGGAGGCGTCCTGCAATTGTCTGATGTACGACTTAGGGCATCCGCCCTCGGCGCACTTCGGATCGCCTTCCGCCCAGCTTCCTCCGCGTTGCTCCGTGCAGCCGGTTCCCCGCGAAGCCGCCCCTCCGTTTGCACACCCGCTGCTCGCCGCGAGGCAGAGAGCGCAGCGCAAGCTGGCTCTCAAAATCAGGGGTAAGGCACATGACCAACACAAGCAGCACCACAACGGCAACGGACTTCCGCAACACGATCCTCAATGGCGACAGCATCGAGATCATGCGGGCGATGCCCCGCAACTCCGTGGACTTCATCCTGACCGATCCGCCGTATCTGGTGAACTACAAGGGGCGGGATGGGCGCACGGTCCGCAATGACGACAATGCCAAGTGGCTCAAGCCTTCCGTGAACCAAATGCACCGGCTGCTCAAATGGGGTGGGTTTGCTATTTCGTTTTACGGCTGGAACCGCATCGACCTGTTTGCCGAAGCCTGGAGAGAGGCGGGGTTTCGAATGGTCGGGCATATCGTCTTTCGCAAGACCTATGCGTCATCGTCCCGGTTTCTTCGCTATGAGCACGAAAGCGCCTACCTGCTCGCAAAGGGCAACGTCATGCCCCCGAGCAATCCCATCCCGGACGTGATCGACTTCGACTACACGGGCAACCGTCTGCACCCGACACAGAAGCCGGTTTCGGCCCTGCTTCCACTGGTGGAAACCTTCTGCCCCGCAGGTGGTCTGGTTCTGGACCCGTTCTGCGGATCAGGTTCGTCCCTGGTGGCAGCCCAGCAACTCGGCCGGGACTGGCTGGGCATCGACCTTGATGCGGGGCACGTCGCGACGGCAACCCGCCGGCTGGTCCAGGGCGAGGAGAGGGCGGCGGCGTAAGCCGCTTTCTTTTCCCGTTTGTCCCGGGCATCATCGAATGTCCGGGACGAAGGTCGCAGCGAAAACGGCCGCTCGCCGTGCTCCGCCCGGCTCGCGTGGCCATGATTGTGGCCTTGCCAGAATTTATCCGGATCGGTTATTCAGAATGAAGCTGCCACGTCGAACCACAGGGAGGGGCGCATGCATAGTTATAATCAGCACCACCCGCGTGGTCCCGTTTCCGCCCTGCGATAATCCTTCGCAGGGCGGCCCCGCCTGATGCTTTGCGCTTCTTGTCGGCTGCCCTTGTTGCATCCGCTGGTCACTGTTGTGACCAGCGTTCGATCAGGCAGTCCCTTCATGGCACTCATCAGTTTGCGCGACGTCGGCGTCGCGTCTCCTCGCACGCTTTTCCAAAATCTGACCTTCAATCTCGCACCCGGCCAACGGATCGGCCTCGTCGCTGGCAACGGCAGCGGGAAGTCCACCTTGCTGCGTTGCATCGCAGGTCAGACCGAACCCGACCAGGGCACGATCACGCTCTCGCGCGGTCTGCGCGTCGGTTATGTCGAGCAGAATATGCCCGACAACCTGGCGATGCTGACACTCCATGAAGTCGTGCGCCGGGCATTGCCACCGCACGAGCGGGAGCATGAAACCTGGCGTGTCGACATGGTGCTGGACGAATTCGGTGCGCCGGACGACCTGCGCAATCGTCCGGTGCAGGCCTTGAGTGGCGGCTGGCAGCGGCTGGCGCTTCTGGCCCGGATCTGGGTGACCGAACCGGATGTCCTGCTGCTGGATGAGCCCACCAACCATCTGGATGCGGAAAAACTTGCACTCCTTGAATCCTGGATCACCGGGAGCGCTGCGCGAACGCCGATGCTGATCGCCAGCCATGATCGCAGCTTTCTCGATGCATGCACGACCCATACCCTGTTCCTGCGTCCGGACGTCAGCCGGGACTATGCGCATCCCTATTCGCGCGCCCGGCAGTTGCTGGCCGAAGATGACGTGGCGCAGGACAGAAAGCACGTCAAGGATCTCAGGGAGGTCGACCGGCTGCGTCGCAATGCCGGGGAGTTGCGCAATATCGGCGTCAACAGCGGCAGCGACCTGTTGCAGAAGAAGGCGATGCAGCTCAAGGCTCGGGCCGAGAAACTCGAACAGACCCTGTGCCCGGTACCGATCGAGCGTTCCGGTGAAATTCGTCTGGCCAGCCGTGGCACGCATGCCAAGGTGCTGGCTGCGTTTCGTGATGTCGTGGTTGAAACACCCGCAGGGCAACCGCTGTTTCGTATCGACAAGCTCGATATCCATCAAGGCGACCGGCTGGTCGTGCTCGGGTGCAATGGAGCTGGCAAGTCCAGTCTCGTGGCGCTGCTGCGCCGGGCGGCGGCCGAGGACGTGCCCGGCATACGCGTGAGTCCCAGTGTGATTTTGGGCTATCTGGATCAGGGGCTGACACACCTGCCGGACCGACAGACGCCACATCGGCTGATTGCGGGGCACACGGGGATCGGCGATGCGCGGGCGACGAGCCTCCTGGCATCGGCGGGCATCAGCATGGAGGCGCAGGGCTGGCCGATCGGGCGATTGTCACCAGGGCAGAAAGCGCGGCTGGGCCTGCTCGCGCTGCGCCTGATCGAGCCGAACTTCTATCTGCTGGATGAGCCGACCAACCACGTCGATATTCCGGGGCAGGAGCGTCTCGAAGCCGAGTTGCTGGCACATGAGGCCACCGGAGTGATCGTCTCACATGATCGCAGTTTCATACGGGCGGTGGGTACGAGATGGTTGCTTATCGAGAAGGGTAAGATCCGGGAGGTTTCCGGTGAGCGGATGTGATGAAGCCATGACACTACATTTTCTTCCCGCGACGATGGAGATCCGTCAGGACGTCGAAACGGTATTCGACGACTGCTCCGATGGGCGCGGTTGTTATTGTGCCTACTGGTATCGGTCCAACGCCCTCTACAAGGCGGGTTGGCAGGGCGGCAACAAGGGGTGGTTCCCTGACATCCTCGACCAGAAGCGACCGCGGGGGCTAGTCGCCTATAGCGACAATGATCCGGCTGGCTGGTGCGGTGTCGCGGCACGAGAGGTTTATGATAGGCTGCGTCGGTCCAAATCCTTCGCGCCGGTCGATGAGCGTCCGGTCTGGTCAGTCACGTGCTTTATCGTGCGCAAGCGGTATCGGCGGCACGGTGTGGCGGGTCAATTGCTCGATCAGGCGATAACCTTCGCACGCGCGCAGGGGGCGACGTGTCTGGAGGCCTACCCTCTCGATCTGGCTGTCACGACCGACAAATCCGACCTCTTTGTCGGAGCCCTGTCGATGTTCCTCGACCGGGGGTTTGTCGAGGTGGCGCGTCGCCTGCCGGCTCGTCCCATCGTGCGTCTGGATCTTTGACCGCATCAAAGTTGTGATGCACCCATGTGTTCACGTTATGCGTGGAGCGCATCACGCTGATCGACATTGATGGGGTGAATCGCCAGATGTTTCGATGTGTTGCGTCGGGATATGCCAAGAGGCTTGCTCTGTCGGACCCCAATTCCGGCAATCACGTACCCGGTTTTTCGGGGCTACCCGCGCTTCCCCTCCCTTCGGATAGTGGATCGAATTCCAGAAATCCGTGTGGAGGGGAGCGTGCCGACGATCCGCCCGTGGGATACAGCGCAGCTCCGGCGGGCGCTGGAGCCGCTCGACCATGCCGGGTTCGCCCAGGAATGGCTCCGGCGCAATGACGACTATCGGCACGATTACGACATGACGGTCCGGCACGGCGGGGGCGATCTCGATACCCTCATCGCCATGGCCCGTCGCTGGGGGGCGGATTTTCCCATGTGACCCGGACCTCCCGGCATCCGCTGCTCCCGCCTTCTGGAATGCCGATGTCGTGCCAGACATTTCGGTCCTGCATGCGGACGCGGAAACCGAAGCCCGGATCGCACCCTATGTCCGTGCCGAGTGGCATGGGCCATTCGGGCACCACGTCATTATCGACGTTCATGGTCAGTTGCTCCGGGCTGTTCTGATCCCCATTTCGCCCGGACACGGGCGTGCATTTATCGTCCGGGACGACGCCTATTTCGATCTCCGCATGGAGAGCGCGGCCCGTGTCCATCGTGTTCTCGCTGGCAACGCCCCCGGCCCAGCGCCGGCCGCGCTCCGGCTGAGCGCCCAGCAACGCCAGCGCCAGATCCGCATGCTGTGCGCCATTGACGGCAGGCGGGCAGGGATCCCGTATCGACGGATCGCGGGCGCGATGTTCCGTGTGGACCTGACCCGCATGTCCGCCGATGAATGGCGCGCAACAGCCTATTACGCGGCGTTTCATCGGCTTCTCCGGGATAGCAAAATCTACCTGAACGGCGGTCATCTGTCGCTGTTGCAGGGAACTGCCCGGGGTGGTGACACTCAGGCCGCCTGAACTTTGTCATCCCTCCCCCTCGGGGTGTTTCCGTCACCGTGACGTCCATGGGCCGCCGAACCTTCGACGCGGCCCCTCTGAATGTCATGGAGGCCCGAAATGCGTGTCCTGCCGACACTGCCACCTCATTATCTCCGAACGCCGGACGCCGCGAATTTCCTCGGTCTTTCCGGCCGGACTCTGGAAAAGCACCGTACCTTCGGCACCGGCCCGCTCTACCGCAAACTCGGCGGCCGGATCGTCTACGCGGTGGAGGATCTTTGTTCCTGGGCCGATCTCAATATCCGGCTCTCCACTGCTGATGATGGTGTGGTCGAGCTTCCCCGTAACCGCCGTGCGGCGATGGCCCGTATCCAGGCCCGATATCGCTCGGCCGTCAGGGGGAAGCGGTCATGACCAGTCTTCCGTCGCCTTCTCGCCTGCCATCAGGTTTCTTTCAGGCGTTGCCAGGCGATTTCCCACCCCGTGACGTGCAGGATCTTATGGCGTGGCCGTTTTTCAGCCTGGCCAAGACGCCGCGTTTCGTGCCGATCGACCTCACGATGGGGGATGTCTCCATTCGGGTCGAAGCGTCCCATGAACGGGGCATGGCGACCATCTGGGATTCCGACATCCTGATCTGGGCGGCCAGCCAGATCATCGAGGCCCGCGATAGCGGTCTGCGCACGTCGCCCTTCATGGTGGCAACGCCGCGCGAGATCCTGACCTTTATCGGACGGGGCACCGGAGCGCGGGATTATGGGCGCCTGCGCGCCGCCCTGGCCCGTCTCCAGTCCACGACCGTGCGCACCAGCTTACGGCGCCGCCGGGATTCCCAGCTTCGCGGTTTTTCCTGGCTGAATGAATGGAGGGAGCTGCGTGCTCCCCTGCAAGGTCATGCAGGGCGTGTCGAGATCGTGTTGCCCGACTGGTTTTACACGGCCCTTCTCGATGACGGCCTGATCCTGCGGATCGACCCAGCCTATTTCCGCCTGACGGGTGGCCTGGAGCGCTGGCTTTACCGTCTGGTGCGCAAGCATGCCGGACAGCAGCGGCAGGGCTGGCGTTTCACCTTCGAGCACCTTCACGAGAAATCCGCGACTCTGTCGGGGTTCGCCCGGTTTGCCGCCGACCTGCGGGAACTGGTCCGTCGCCAGTCCCTGCCGGGCTACGACCTGACGATTGAAGGCGATCCAGACCGTCAGGAAACTCTCGTGTTCAGGCCGTCAGATTTATCCACAGGGGGCGGTGGACGTCCTGTGAGACACCGCGTGCTATCGGGTGTGGAACACCGCGTGCCATCGATCGGAATCACTGCGTGCTATCAATCCAAAAAAGGGTCGATTCAGAGTGGTGAATCAACGGGTTGCGAGGCCCTTAACTTAGACTCTAACTATAAAGAGTCTAACTGTACTGATGGTGGGCGGCCCGAAAACGGTGGAAAACCATCGGGGAGGGCGTCATGAGCGCCCTCCTGAACGTCTCGATCACGACGGTCGAGCTGACCTGGATCGAGAAGCGCATCGAGCACTGGATCAGGTTCGGCCAACCCGTCGAGGATCGCATTCTCGACCGGCGTCGGCGCCTGATGAGCTTTGTGCCAGGCAGCGTGTTCGGATTTATCCGATGGGCCGCCAATGACTACGGCACGGTCGTATCGTGCATCGACATCGTGCGGGCTGTCGATGCTCATGAAGCCTGCCAGACGGTGCCGTTCGTGCGTCCCGGTGGCGAATCCCTGCTCCGGCAGGTGGGATGGCCCAAGGTGCGGCTGGTGCTGGAGGCGATCGACGGCATCGAAGCACTGAACATCGATCCCTGCGAGGTTTGTCCCGATCACTGGCGACATCTGCACCAGCGGATGACGGCCGGACAGGCAGCACGCCCCTACACGCGTGAACGCCATGAGGCGTGGCTGCGGCGGAGGGCCGTGTCATGACCCGTCGTGGATGGTTCTTCGCTACGTATTTCGCCGTGCTCGGGACCCTGGCGACGGTCGAACTTAAACCCGCACCGAAGCTGATCTGGAACGCGACGGCGAGTGTGCCGACCGGCCTGTATCGTCTGACGCCGGAGCGCGTATCCCGTACCGGCGACATCGTGGCGATCCGTCTTCCGGAACCCACCGGGCGGCTTCTGTCCGCGCGCGGTTATCTGCCTTCTGGTGTGCCGTTGCTGAAGCCCGTTGCGGCTGTTGGAGGTCAGACCGTGTGTCGCACCGGCCTGCACATCACGATCGATGGCACTGCGATTGGCGACGCGAAACCCGTCGATCATCGCGGTCGTCCGCTGCCGGTCTGGCGGGGCTGCGTGCGTCTCTCTCACGATCAGATATTCGTCATGAACCCTGCCGTCCCGACAAGCCTGGACGGGCGGTATTTCGGACCGTTGCCGGTAAGTGCCGTGCTGGGCCGCGCGATTCCGGTGTGGATACGGACGCGGCAAATTTCGTCCCAACCTTTACCTCATGGAGGCCAGTAATGTCGCAAATCGGCATCTTCACCCGTACGTCCGATGGCTTTACCGGACACCTGAAAACCCTCACGCTCTGCGCCGAACTGACCTTCGTGCGCGCCACGCAATCGGATGCCGAGAACGCGCCCGAATACCGCATCCATCTCGGATCGGATGAGACGGGATCGGAGGCGGGCGCGGGCTGGAAACGCACTGGAGAGAAAGCCGGGGATTACATCTCGGTGCTGATTGATGACCCCGCATTGACGCAGCCAATTCGCGCCAATCTGTTCCAGGTGGGGCGCGGTGGGAGCGATTGGCAGTTGGTGTGGAACCGTCCGGTGAAACGCGATGACCGGCGCTGAAAATTACTCCGGCAGCACGGTGTCCGTGCGTGGAAAGCGAAGCCGAAACCCGATTTCCCTGTTCGCGGAAAGAGCGCTTCATTTCCCCGTCCCGCTCGCCAGTCTGTCGGCCGTCGCGCACAGGGTCTGTCCAGGGCGGTCGTCAGACCGGCGCGTTAACGTCTTGTTCTGGACAGGCAAGAGCACGATGGCACGCTCGGCTCAGGTCGGAAGGGGACTGCTTTTCTCGCTGCCGATTGTGGTCGTGATGATGATGATGTCGGGAACGTCCGCTCGTGCAGAATCGTTGGATGCCTTCATCGCGGAGGCGGCAACGCGGGCGCACATTCCGGCCAACTGGATCGCGGCTGTTTTGCGTGCCGAAAGTGCTGGCGATGTCGACGCCGTGTCGTCAGCGGGTGCGATGGGCCTCATGCAACTGATGCCGGATACGTGGCGGGATTTGCGAACGTCGCTGCATCTGGGTTCCGATCCATTCGATCCGCGCGATAATATTGTCGCGGGTGCGGCGTATCTCCGAGTCTTGCATGATCGCTATGGCGACGCCGGTTTTCTCGCCGCCTATAATGCCGGTCCCTCACGCTATGACGATCATCTGGCGACGGGCCGCGCGTTGCCGGTCGAGACGTTGGCCTATGTCGCAACTGTCAATGCGCTGCTTCACGGCGATCGTTCGAGCGTTGTTCGGGAGAGCTTTCGGGCGATGATCCCGATGGCTGATTGGCGCTCCGCATCGCTCTTCATCGTGCTGGTCAGTGGTGTTTCCGTTGACGTCCAGCGTGCGGATTTCGTGCAGCCGAATACGCGTCCGGTTGCAGCCCGAATGCTGTTCGCCGGTCACTTCGGGGGTGGTCCGGCGCATGTCTCCGAACATGGCGCCGGGATTGGAAAATCGTGAGATGAGCCCGGGAGAAGGGAGAAAAAGGGAGGGCTGGATAAAAGGCCGCACATCGCGGCTCGGTCGGGGTGGCTGTTTTCCGGGGTTTTTGAGGTCTTGTCGCGAGGTGCGTGGATTTCCCGCACCTCGCGACACGGTGTTATCTCTTTGATCCGAAGCGATTTTTCGTGCGGTGCAGGACATTTTTCATGAACAGGGATGAGGACTTCCGGGTCCGGCTAGGGCGTATCCGCTCCACTCGCACCCGTCAGACGCGACCCTTTGTGACGCAAGTGCTGGCGTCCGTGCAGCGGGCCGGTGGCAGGGTTTCCCGCACGGGGAAAATCACCTCTGGCCGCCGCTCCAGTTTCGGGCGGGGCCGGGCCACCACCCATGCCGCCAATCGCCTGCTGACCAGCCGTTCGCGGGGCGTCGTCATCAAGGCTCGTGTGGTGCGCCATGCCCCGCGCGCCACACCATTGGCAGCGCATCTTCGCTATCTCCGTCGGGAGGGGGTAACGCGGGATGGTGAAGATGCACGCCTGTTCGGCAGGGACAGCGACGACATCCGCGCTTCGGACTTCGCGGAACGCTGCGATGGCGATCGGCATCATTTCCGTTTCATCGTCTCCCCCGAGGATGCGCCTGAAATGTCGGACCTGCGGGCCTTCGCCCGCGATCTGATGGGGCAGATGGAAACCGATCTCGGCACGAAACTCGATTGGGCCGCTGTGGATCACTGGAACACGGCGCATCCCCATCTGCATGTCATCGTCCGGGGCGTGGCGGAGGATGGGTCCGATCTGGTGATCGCACGCGATTACATCCGCGAGGGGATGCGTGCCCGTGCGCAGGATCTGGTGACGCTGGAACTCGGTCCGCGCACCGATCGCGACATCCACCAGGCGGTCGAGCGGCAGGTGAACGCCGACCGCTGGACTCAATTGGACCGTCAGATTCAGAAGGACGCCGGGGAGGATGGTGTCATCGCTCTCGGGCGTGCGCCGGGCGAAACGCCGGACGCCTTCGCCACAGTGAAGCTGGGTCGTCTGCGCCGTCTGGAAACCATGGGGCTGGCGCATCAGGTCGGGCCGGAGCGCTGGCGGATGGACGAGCGCGCGGAAGCCACGCTGCGGGAGATCAGCGAGCGCAACGATATCATCAAGCGGATCCACCGGGGGCTGGCGGAACAGAAGATTGACCGTGCCGCATCTTCATGGGTGCTAGCGGGTGAAGATGCCACCGATCCCGTCATCGGCCGGCTGGTCGATCGTGGCCTCGACGATGAACTGCGCGGCACGGCCTATGCGGTCGTCGACGGGATTGATGGGCGCACACATCATGTCCGCTTGCCGGACCTCGAAGCCGCCGGCGACGGGGCGGTCGGTTCCATCGTGGAATTGCGGCGTTTCACTGACAAGCGGGGACGGGATCGTGTCGCGCTGGCTGTGCGTTCCGACGTCACGCTGGAGCGGCAGGTGACGGCGGAGGGCGCCACCTGGCTCGACCGGCAGGCCATCGCGCGGGAGCCTCTTGCGCTGGCCTCCACCGGGTTCGGCGCCGAGGTCAAGGAGGCGATGGAAACGCGCACGGAGCATCTGGTGGAGCAGGGTCTGGCCAGCCACGATGGCGGAGGTATTCGATACGCGCGGAACCTGCTCGCCACGCTGCGCCAGCGGGAACTGGAGATGGTAGGACGGAACCTCAGCGGGAAGTCTGGGACACCGTTCCGGCAGAGCGGCCAGGACGATCCCGTTACCGGCACCTATCGTCAGCGTTTCAATCTGGCGTCGGGCCGGTTCGCCATGATCGACGACGGGCTGGGCTTCGAGTTGGTGCCATGGTCGCCCTCGCTGGAAAAACAGCGCGGGCGGGAAGTGTCGGGCATCATGCGCGGCGATGAGGGGATTGACTGGTCGTTCGCGCGGAAACGCGGGCTTGGATTGTGATGGGCAAATCGGATGACTGGTCTTCAGAGATGCTCGGCATGTTGAGGCAGGGCACGATGTTCCTGGCGTTCCCAGGTTTCGATCAGGAACAGCGCCAACGAACTCGCCGCATTGATGGCAAGCCGAGCAATCCGGGCGTCCATGCGCCGGAAACCTTTTTCGCGACCATGCGCATCTCCCCCATGCGTTCGTAATGCGCCAATCCCTTTGGCAACAGATGTGAGACCACTGAGCGTCTGACGGATGTCCGCTTCTATTTCCGATGGGAAATCGGTACGTCCGGGAGATAGGCCAAGGGGCATCTGTACAGCGCGGATCAGCCCATCAATATCCTTTTTGGGCGGCAGTGGCAGGCCAAGTTCCACAAGAATCGAACGGCACACCGCCTCGATCAGGGAACAGGCCGCTGTCACCGCATCTTCCGGATCGCTTTCCAGATTGGGGAGAGCCCGCGCAATTTCTATCTGGACCGTGTCGAAATCCAGCGTAGCCACTTTCTTGATAAATGGCTCGACAATTCCACCGGCTCCCTGACGCTCTGTCAGAACGGCCTTTCCGCCGACGATAACGACAGCCAGTTGGTCGGCTCCGAGAGCCTTGTTGAGATGCTCGCGTACAGCGGTCGCTCTGTCAGGATGCTCCAGATAGTTACGGGGATCACAGACCTGTTCGATAATCCGGGTGAGATAGACCTCAGCATTACCATCAGGGTGGTTAGCGACCCTGCGGAGGAAGTCAGTTGTGGCCGGGATACGCGAACTCGCGCCGATACGCATATCGAGGCCACAGTTGAGAAAGAACTGCTCGATTTTAGGGCCTGAGCGATAGATCCCGATTGGGGATGCATTATCGTTTCCAGCACCGCCCGTGATCGTATCGACCAAAGCTTGGATAACAAACGGAGAGAACTTGCCGGTCATGGCTTCATCGCGAGCAGGGTGAGAACGGTCTGTTTTCGATCCATCCAGGCGGCTGCTACCTGACTGCGCCATGCAATCATGTCATGGATCCGTTGATAATCATCGGCGATATTGCGAGTGAAGATTGGTTCATGATGCGCGATCCGGTTCCTCAGACGTCGAATGATCTGGAGGTCCGCATAGGCCGCTGCCCGCAATTGCGGGATCGTTTGTCCTGATGGTGCTCCGGGGAAACAGGTACGCAAATGGGTGTTCCAGATGCGGGTGTCCTGACCGGCAGTGAAAATGTTCTCCCAGAATGCAAACTTTAATTCGGCTATGATCTTGCCGGTTGTGGGCAGCGTCGAGGCGCGAGCCTGAAGATCGATCGCCGGGTTATATCGCGCCCGACCCTTCGGGCGAGGCAGGCTTCTGATGAAACCATTGTTCCATTGCCAGTTGGCACCATGGACATGTTCAATGGCTTCAGCGATGCCATTGCGGACAGCAACCTCGCAGACCTGAAGCGGAATGATCAGCGCCGATGAAACATCGAGATTCCACTCATAAAGCGCGAGAGCCTTTTCCCGGTCGTTGCCCATGGCTTGCAGGTAGGTTGCAAAGCGTGGTGCGGAAATGACGACGGGCAGGTCCTGTATCTCGGCCGGGGAGAAAGGCAATGAGGAGTTCCTGTAGACTCGATATTGACGGTAGCATCAGAGCCACGATATAAGAAGGCAGCGGCTTTGAGAACGCGGGCGTATGCCCCCCCTCATCGTCCAAGGATATATTAAGGCCCGCTGAAAGGCGGGCCTTTTTCTTTTTATATTGCCCGTCAAGCGCCTTGGCCAGAGTGACTATGGCGGCCAGCTCAAAGTGTTGGAAATTCATCGCTCAGGAAGCCGTGCCGTGTGTGCAATGGGTTCACCGCATCAATCACATGGTTGAACTTCCGCTGTTCCTTCGTGCATTGCTGATCGACGGTATCGTCAGACGGGGGAAAGAGGGGCGATGATCCCGTCATGGCTTGCCTCCTTCCGGGGTTATTCTGCGCATGATGTGCGGGTTTGAAGCATTGGTCGACAGGATATCAATTCGGAACTATCTCCTTCCGCGCAATCCTCACGCCGCCAAGCGGGTTTTCCTTCGCCTCAAAGAAGCGACCAAAGACCTCGCCATGTTTCCCTACATGGGCCGGGATGGGGACGATGGCACCTGCGAATGGGTTATCGTCCATCCCTATGTTCCGCTCTACGAAGTCGATGAACCCGCCCAAATCGTTCGGGTTCCGAGCGTTTGGCTCATGTCGCAGGATCGGCCATAATCATGGGGGTATTACGTAATGCGGGCATAGATACCTAGGCGTCATGATCTTATCTATTATTTCATTTGATGGGTCTGTCTGGCGTCTCTTACCGAAAACACTTGCTGGCAATCCCGCAGTTATAGCGACCGCTCCGGAAGGAAGATTTCACCATTCGGGACAAATTGCTGCCTATGCTTCTCTCAGTGCTGAAGGAGCAAGTGTAGCTATTCAACGTTACTTGAGTGATCAGATTGAGCGTGTACTCATTCCCATGCGCTTAACGGCAAAGCGGGTAGCTGATGTAAGAGGAATGCCTGCTGCGTCCGTCGTTTGGCAAGATTTACGAGATGACGGCGTACCTTCACCCACTTGGTTATTTTCTGATGCTGCACGGCAGGCTGGAGCAGAGGCAATGCTCTACTCATCACGCTCCAGACCAGACCTTTCACACGTGGTTGTCTTCAAACCAGAATGTCTAAATACTTTCGGGAAAGCTTCCGCTTACTTATCAAGACAATCAGAATAACGATACTCCTGCGCTATCTTGCCAACTCTTCCTAAAACCCGATACTCGGCCCCCGGTCACGTGACCGCCTAAACGTCGGCTGCTCAATCTCTTTGGCAAGCTTCTTCTGACGCTCCTTCTCGGCGGCCTTTCGGGCTTCCTCGGCCGTCTGGATGTCCTGCTGGCGTCTGATCTCGGCCTGATGCGCCAGTTCCTTCCTCTGACGCGCGGATTCTCTCTCCCGTTCAATCCGCTGGCTGTAGTCCGCAACATGCAAGTATTTCTTCGCTCCTGCCCGCCACAGTACGATGGGCGCCGGATCATGCTTGCACGTGGGAAAATCCCGGTTCTTGGCTGTCTCCCATAACGAGGGGAGGACTCGATGGAGCAGCCGGGAACACGGATCCAGTGGGGGCAGGCGCTCGTGGTTCTGTCCATGATCGTGCTGTCCTGGTGGACGGCGACACAATGGACGGCGTGGGAACTGGCGTTCCAGCCCGAACTCGGCCGACCGTGGTTCACGGTCCTGCATCGCTGGCCGGTCTATGCCCCGCCGCTGTTTTTCTGGTGGTGGTACGAGTTCGATGCCTACGCGCCGGCGGTGTTCGTACGCGGTGCCTGGATCGCTGGCTCCGGCGGGGTGCTGGCCTTCATGGCGGCGGTGGCGCTGTCCGTCCACCGTGCCCGCGAGGCGAAGCGGGCCGCGACCTACGGCTCCGCCCGCTGGGCCGAAGATGCGGAAATCGGTGCGGCGGGGCTGCTGGGCGAGGATGGCGTTGTGCTGGGGAAATACCGCCGGGCCTATCTCCGGCATGATGGCCCCGAGCATGTCCTGATCTTCGCGCCGACGCGCACCGGCAAGGGTGTGGGCATGGTAATCCCCACACTCCTGACCTGGCCGGGTTCGGCCATCATCCATGATATCAAGGGCGAGAACTGGCAGATCAGCGCAGGTTTCCGCAATCGTTTCGGGCGGGTGCTGCTGTTCGATCCCACCAATCCGGCGTCCTCGGCCTACAACCCGCTGCTGGAGGTCCGACGTGGGGCGTCGGAGGTTCGCGACGTGCAGAACATCGCCGACATCCTGGTCGATCCCGAAGGCTCGCTGGAGCGCCGCAACCATTGGGAGAAAACCTCCCATGCCCTGCTGGTCGGTGCGATCCTGCATGTGCTCTACGCCGAGGACGACAAGACCCTCGCCGGGGTGGCGAAATTCCTGTCCGACCCGAAGCGGTCGATCGAGGCGACCCTGTCCGCCATGATGCGGACATCGCATCTCGGGAAAGCGGGGCCTCACCCCGTCGTGGCCTCCGCCGCGCGGGAGTTGCTGAACAAGTCCGACAACGAGCGTTCGGGCGTGCTGTCCACCGCCATGTCGTTTCTCGGCCTCTACCGCGATCCGGTGGTGGCCACCGTGACCAGTCGCTGCGAATGGCGGATCAGTGATCTGCTGGAGGGTGACCGGCCTGTTTCCCTGTATTTCGTCATTCCGCCGTCTGATATCAGCCGCACCAAGCCGCTGATCCGCCTGATCCTCAACCAGATCGGGCGGCGGCTCACCGAAGATCTGTCCGGCCGGGAGGGGCGTCGTCGCCTGCTGCTGATGCTCGACGAGTTTCCCGCCCTTGGCCGGCTGGATTTCTTCGAGAGCGCGCTGGCCTTCATGGCGGGCTACGGGATCAAGGCGTTCCTGATAGCCCAGAGCCTGAACCAGATTGATAAAGCCTACGGCCAGAACAACAGCATTTTGGACAACTGCCATGTCCGGGTCAGCTTCGCCACCAATGATGAACGCACCGCGAAACGCGTATCCGACGGGCTCGGCGTGGCCACCGAGATCCGGTCGCAGAAGAACTATGCCGGCCATCGGCTGTCGCCCTGGCTTGGGCACCTCATGGTGTCGCGTCAGGAAAGTGCGCGGCCTCTGATGACGGTGGGCGAGGTCATGCAGATCCCGGCACGGGAGGAAGTCGTCATGGTGGCCGGTTGCCCACCGATCCGGGCGCGGAAGGCGCGGTATTTCCGGGACCGCCGGTTCGTCGAGCGCGTTCTGCCGCCGCCGGATCCCACACAGTTGCCCCGACCTGTCCGGACCGATGACTGGAGCGGGCGTCCGCTTCCTGCCACTCCTCCGCCGGAAAAAAAGTCGCCGTCACAGTCGCAAGAAAATCCTGACGATGCAGACAGTGATGAATCCCTCGGCACAGGGCGGAAGTGGTCACGCGAGCATGATCCGGCAGAGACCGGCAAACGCAAGCGGCGTGCGGCACCGGACCTTTTTGGTGAGGAACCGCCACCGGATCCGGAAGCGCGGGATCGCGCCGACCTGACGCGGATTGCCCGGCAGGCTGGTCTCGATCGTGGTAATGATCCCGGGTTGTGAGGGCGTGATGAGAACATCCCCGAAGAAGGCGCGGCTGTCGGTCTATCTGGAACCGAAGCTGCTGGACGCCCTGACAGCCCATGCGGCACGGCGCGACCTGTCCCTTTCCCTGGTGGCGGAAGTGGCCATCGCATCCTTCCTGTCCCCTGATGCTGATGAACGGCGGGAAGCAGCGATGAGCCGCAGGCTGGATCGTCTTGACCGGCAGGTCGCCCGCATGGAGCGCGATCTTGGGATCAGCCTTGAGACGCTGGCGCTGTTCATCCGCTACTGGATGACGGTCAGCCCACCCTTGCCGGAACCGGCAGCCGCTGCCGCGCGGGCACAGGGGGCAGAACGGTATGAAGCGTTTGTGGCGGCCCTTGGCCGACGACTCAGTCGGGGACCGGTCTTCCGGCAGGAAATTCCCGACGACGTGCCTCCTGCGCCAGAAACCTGAGCCCGCAATCCGCAAGTAAAAACCGCATCCCCTACGATTCTGTACGATCGTAGGAAAATACTGTTGAAATCGGGAGAAAGCAGCACTCTCTAATTGTCCCCGTCGTCGTCCGGAGAGGCCGGATGACCCGTAAAGACGGGGATTCCCATGGCGATCACATCGATTGAAAGTGGAGCCCGACAGCGTGGCATGTCCATGCTGC
>NZ_JOPL01000044.1 GCF_002153745.1 Acetobacter sp. DsW_063
TTACGGGCCAAGCGCATCAATCAACGGCTCTTCGATCCCTCCAGATGCCTGTCATCCGCGCGTGGTACTCCGTGAGCAAGAGGGAGCAACGGCTCAATAGCTCCATCTGCTTCTCAGACAACAAAAACACGTCACTCACAGCCTCACCGCCTTCGGTAAGTCTGTGAATCTCGGAATTTTCGTTAATTCAATAAATTAATAAGTCTAGAGCCTAATTGATATTGTTGTCGATCAAAAGGGCAGTGTAGGAGATATTGAGTCCCATATCTCATCGGAAATTTGTTTGTGAAGCCGAAAGGGCGTTCAAGTATGACACCAAGTTATGAATTCGGTTTCATTGCATTTGTAACCTGAATTCACATCGCGATAATTTTCATCTCAAGTTTCACGTAATAAGTTCACGGCCTAGATTTCTGGGTACCGGAGGGCTGAGAGGCCGCTCCTCGCTAGGCTCGTGCCAAATACAATGGCAACGTCTCTTTTTTTTTGGGGAACTCTAATGGACCCTTGGCTTGTGAACCTCTGCAACGCTCACGGCGCTTATGCCGAGATCGACTATCAGCAGGCGCGAGACCCTGAAGCGCTCGGCTACGAGTTGACCGCCAATGGGTGGTGTCTAGGTATGGCAATCCAATGGCTGATCCAGAATTCACAGCGTAGTAACATCTGGGACTTCGATAGCAGAGGCAGGCTAAGGCTGCGCCCCGAGGTGACGCCTGCCATTCGCTTCATTATGGCACGGCAGGGTGTGATCTGTAAGCAGTTCTGGGATGATGCTGCATCTCAGATCGATAAAGCCATGCTCAAGGGCGGGTTGCAGCCTGCAAACAAGGTAGAACGACTGAACCAGCGATACACTCCGGTTGGCATTTTTACGGCCCTGAAAAGTATGACAGGTCCTTACACGGTTCTGCAAATTTATTGGGGTGGCACAATGCAACGGCAGACGGCTGGTCACGCTGTTGCGTTTTTGAGGACCGGCAGCCGTCCTAGTTTCATGGACCCCAACTTTGGCGAATTCACATTCGACAGCATGGATAAGATGCTCCGGTGGTTCAACGCGTTTATGCTTAGGACTTACCCCTTAAATGGCGGTGGACAATCCTTCTGCTTGTCGTCTTATACGAAAGCTCAGGCTTAGGACTCATAGCCGGAACATGGTGCTTGCTGCGAAGCAGATAGCCGGAAAGAAGACGGTCGAGCATCTGCCGTAGCGTGTTGCGACCCTTGTCCAGTCCTTGATCCCCTTTTTTACCCCAAGGCTCGATGCCGTGCGGTGTGCCTTGAGATAGGTTGCATTGATCATGACGGTCTGGGGCTCTGCCCTCTGCGCGGACAAGCCCTCCATCATTCGGGCGAATACGCCCATCTCACCCCACCGTTTCCAGCGATTATACAATGTCTTGTGCGGCCCATAATCTCTTGGCGCGCCCCGCCAGCGCAGCCCGTTGCGGTTGACGAAAATGATCCCGCTCAGAACCCGACGGTCGTCCACACGCGGCTTACCATGGCTCTTGGGAAAATAAGGCGATAGGCGCGCCATCTGCTCGTCGTCAGCCAATACAGGTCGCTCATGCTCAGTCTCCTTACGGAACCCGAATCACAGCGACCTCCGTCAATCAATGGGTCCTAAGCCTAGCGGGCGCGAGCTTCAGGCAGAGTGCCACGGGATTGAACGGTCTCCCCAGATACCCCGGACCGGCTAACGGCTGGGGCGACATAGGTCGATAGCTTCAGAAAGATTGGCCGGCCCTTCGATGTCGTCGACCACTGGAGAGGTAAATCTCGCCGTGCGGCCTCCGGCGTATTTGTTTATGTACGTTCTTCTTATCGGCGCAACCTGTTCAGGGTGCCGAGGAGTAGAGTCAGCAGAAACGAAGATGAAGGCGGGGGCCTTTTGTGGCCTGGAAACAGCGGGAGCTTTCCATCATCAACGTTCAATTGAACATCGGCGCTTTGAGCGTTGATCGCAATTTATTTTGGAAAATCAATGGCGTCCCATAGGGGATTCGAACCCCTGTTGCCGCCGTGAGAGGGCGGCGTCCTAGGCCTCTAGACGAATGGGACATTGGCCGTGGCGGGTTCTTAATCGAACCCGACGTCGGACACAAGCGGTCAGGAAAAAATATTCCTCAGGACCGGGCGGGAGTGCTTTCTAAGCGATTGCGTGATCGGCCTCAGGGCTGAATGCTCACCCGACCGACTTCGCGCCCGTGGGGCACGTCCCACAGGATCACGCGGTCCGGGCCGCCACCCGTGAGTTGCACAGCCAAAGTGTCGCCGTCGCGCCATGTGATTCCAGCGATATGGCTGCCTTCCGGCTCATGCAGCGAGGCGGAGAGGCTCTGGGCGGTGGCTGGCCTTGTGGGGTGCGACAGCCGATGCGCGACCACCACTAATAAAACTACAGTTCCAACGACGATCATCGCGCCCATGCCAATCACGGCGGCTAGAAGCCCTCGGTGCGCCACGCTACCCTGCTCCATCCCAGATACGCCTTTCCGTTCGATCAAGCGGCCTGTAGAGACCTTCCATGACCGTTTCAAGCCAAGATCTGCGCACCCTGGTGGCCGCGGAGCAGCACGCCGGAGAGCGGATCGACCGTGCTCTCGCCGCAGCGTTCCCTGACCTGTCACGTTCGCGGATCAAGGCGCTGATCGAAGCTGGCCATGTGACGCGGGACGGAGCGCCTGTTCGCGAACCTGCCGACTCCCTTCGTATTGGCGCGACGCTGGTGCTGAGCGTCCCACCGCCAGTGCCCTCTACACCTGAGCCGGAGAGTATTTGCTTGCCGGTTTTGTATGAGGATGCCGATCTGATCGTGATCGACAAACCCGCCGGGCTGGTCGTGCATCCTGCGCCGGGCAACGAGACCGGCACGCTCGTCAACGCGCTGCTGGCGCATTGCGGCGACTCCCTCTCGGGTATCGGCGGGGAGCGGCGTCCCGGCATTGTGCACCGCCTCGATAAGGACACGTCCGGCGTTATGGTTGTGGCCAAGACGGAGCAGGCGCATGTCGCGCTGTCGAACGATTTTGCGGCGCGACGAATCGACCGAAAATACCTCGCATTGTGCTGGGGTGTACCCTCCCCGGGAAATGGCGATTTCGAGGGCGCGATAGGCCGGGACAAAGCCGACCGCAAACGGATGGCGATCGTCGCAAGGGGAGGGAAGGAAGCCCTCACGCACTACAAGGTGCTGAAAAGCTTCAACGCCTGCGCGGCGTTGATGGAGTGTAAGCTGGCCACCGGCCGGACTCATCAGATACGCGTCCATTTTTCCGCCAACGGACATCCGCTGATCGGTGACCCTCTGTATCTGCGGCGCATTCCGGCAGTCGCCAAACGTTTGCCTGTCGAAGCGCGCGATGCGGCGCTCGATTTTCCCAGGCAGGCGCTGCATGCGGCGCGACTGGGATTCGTTCACCCGCGCACGGGTGAGGAATTGTTGTTCGAAACTCTGCCGCCCGAAGACTTTCGGACGCTTGAACTGCAGCTTGCAGAAAGTTAAGGAGTTGGATTTCCTCTAAATCTTGACTTTTTGGAGGCAGCGCCCTAGAAATCGACTGTCTTTTCGACGCGCCGATGCGGCCGCCGGAATGGACGTTCCGGTCTCGTTCGCTCAACGGAGGGACGCAGGCCGGGAACGATGTGTCCAGTCCCAGCGTGTCCCGATCACGCAGGCGCGTGCCCCGACAGTCCCCCTACGAAGTCGGTCTCCACGCCCTTGCTATCGGGAGAGAAAGGAGAATCCTACCATGGCGTCGTCCGCCCTTACAGTAGGTCCCGATACCAGCCTCTCTCAGTATCTGCAGGAAATCCGCAAGTATCCCCTGCTGACCCCGGAAGAGGAAACGTCGCTGTCCCGCCGCTGGCGCGACAACGGCGACGTGAAAGCCGCCCATAGACTCGTCACCTCGCACTTGCGCCTCGTCGCCAAGATCGCTCTCGGCTATCGCGGCTACGGCCTGCCGCTGAACGAACTGATCAGCGAAGGCAATGTCGGCATGATGCAGGCGGTGCGCCGCTTCGACCCGGAGCGTGGTTTCCGCCTCGCTACATACGCTATGTGGTGGATCCGCGCGGCGATTCAAGAATACATTCTTCATAGCTGGTCGCTGGTGAAGATTGGCACGACGTCGGCGCAGAAGAAGCTCTTCTTCAATCTGCGTCGCCTGAAAGGCCAGATGAAGGCCATCGACGAGGGCGATCTGCAGCCGGAGCAGGTGGACGCCATCGCCAAGGCGCTGGGCGTCCCCGAAGACGATGTGATCAACATGAACCGTCGCCTCGCTTCCGGTGACCACAGCCTGAACGCGCCGCTTCGTGCGGATGCCGACGGGGAGTGGCAGGACTGGCTGGTCGACGACGCCGAAAGTCAGGAAGACACGCTCGCCGAGCACGAGGAATTCTCGGATCGAAAGGCGCTTCTGGTAAACGCGATGAGTGCGCTCAACGAACGGGAGAAGCGCATCTTCGAGGAGCGGCGTCTGAAGGACGACCCGAAGACCCTTGAAGAACTGGCGCAGCACTACGGTGTGTCGCGTGAACGCGTTCGTCAGATCGAGACCCGCGCCTTCGAAAAGGTGCAGGCTCACATGAAGGCGGAAATCGAGGAGCGACGCGGGGCGGCGGCCTGAAAGGGCCGCTGGCGGCGCGTCGCTCACGCGGCTTCTTAGGGAGCCGGGTTGCTGTGGACCTGATGGATGGCGTTGATCTTCGCCTCCAGTTCCGGCGTGATCGTCACATCGACTGATCCGAGAATCGTGCGAAGCTGGTCCACGCTGGTCGCCCCGATGATATTCGAAGTGACGAACGCCCGTGACGTCACGAACGCCAACGCCAGCTGCGTCGGATCTATCCCTTCCTCTCGCGCCAGTGCGATATACGCTTCAATGGCGACATCGACGCCCGGCTTTTCGTAGCGCTGACCGCGGTTGAACAGGGTCGTGCGCGCGCCTGCAGGTTTTGCGCCGTTCAGGTATTTTCCCGTCAGGTACCCTTGCGCCAGAGGCGAATAGGCCAGAAGCCCAACCTTTTCGCGGATCGCCATTTCGGCGAGTCCGATCTCGAAAGTCCGATTGATCAGGTTGTAGGCGTTCTGGATGGACGCTACGCGAGGCGCGCCTGCCTTGGAGGCCGCAATAAATTGCGACACGCCCCAGGCGGTTTCATTTGAAAGACCGACGTGACGAATTTTTCCTTGCGTGACCAGGTCTTCGAGCGCGCCAAGCGTTTCCTCGATCGGCACTTCGTCGTCCGTTGGCACGTCGCGGAACGTCGTGCCGCCGTCGCCGAACAACCCGACTTTACGATCCGGCCAATGTAGCTGGTACAGATCGATGTAATCGGTCCCAAGGCGGCGCAGTGATCCTTCGATGGCGTAACGAATCTGAGACGGGGTCAGGCGCGTCGGCTCGCCGTTCGGTCTGAACCACGGGTTTGTCCCGCGTCCCACGACCTTACTGGCGATGATCAGTTTGTCCCGACCGCCTCTTGCTTTCAGCCAACTGCCAATGATTGTTTCCGTCGCGCCATAGGTCTCCGCGCGCGGAGGGATGGAATACAACTCGGCGGTGTCGATAAAGTTGACGCCATGATCTAGAGCCATGTCGAGTTGCGCGTGGCCTTCGGCCTCGGTGTTCTGCTGCCCGAAGGTCATGGTGCCGAGGCATATCTCGCTCACCATGACGCCGGTGCGGCCGAGTTCACGTTGCTTCATATCAATTTTTCCGCGTAGCCAGTGGTATGCGGCAGCCGACGGGGCGGAGTGTCTGACTGCCGAAGCCAAACAGTATCGCGTCCAATGCGGCGATGGCGCAAGTCGTCCTCGACATAGCCTCCGGGGAGCGGGGCCTTCCTGCGACGTCTGATGAGGTTATCACGCGATCCGCGTGGTTTGCGTCAGACGGAGGCGGCGAGTTCCAGGGCCATCTGTGATCGTGGCTGCGAGGCATCCAGTGGCCGAAACGGGCGGGCGCATCCTGCAATCGCGATTGACATTCTGTAATGCGAACAGTAACGACGCAGATGATAATGATTATCATTCGTGACATTGTATGTCAATCGTACGGAATGCGTGATAAATGAACATGAAAACAAAGGGTTGCGTAGACTCCCTGCTGGGTGCGGCGTCCGGTACGGCCATCTGTAGCGTCGCTGTAATGATCGGCGCTCACGCTGCTGCGGCCGCAGATACACTGGAACACGACAAGAAAAAGAAGCGCCATCACTCAGCCGATATCGAACAGGGCAAGGCTATTCCGGCACACGAAGAAATAGATGTCGTTGGGCAATGGCAGCATCGCTCGCCGAAATTTACGGCGCCTCTGCTGGATACGCCGAAAAGTGTTTCGATTATCTCTCGTGAATTGCTTGACCAAACCGCATCCCATACGCTTGTCGACGCCTTGAGGAATGTTCCCGGCATCACGTTGGGCGCGGGTGAGGGAGGAAACCCGGTGGGAGACCGGCCGTTCCTGCGCGGCTTCGACGCCCAGTCCAGCACTTTCGTAGACGGATTACGCGACGTGGGCGCGCAGTCGCGCGAAACCTTCAATGTGGAAAGCGTAGAGGTCATCAAAGGAGACTCTGGCGCGATCAGCGGACGCGCCGGAGCAGGTGGCGCCATCGTCATCGACAGCAAAATGCCCAAACTTAAACAATCGATTGAAGCCAGTCTCGGTTTTGGAAACGCAGACTACAAACGCGGAACCTTCGACGGAAACTGGAGAATTTCCGATACGGGCGCGTTCCGGCTCAACCTTATGGGCGATGATGAGGGCAAGGCCGGGCGCGGCCCCTCACATTACAGGCGTTACGGCGTGGCGCCCTCGTTGTCTTTCGGTCTTGGAACGCCGAACCGCATCACCCTCATGTATTATCACATGCAGAATGACGACCTTCCGGATGTCGGCATTCCGTATGATAATCCGACGTTCAACGCTCGGACTGGCGGCGCCGCGCGCGTCAGCGTCGCTGGCAGCGGCGCTCCGGTCAAGGTTCCGTTCAACACCTGGTATGGCCTTGAGAGTCGCGATTCCAATCAGGATGGAATCGATATGGGGACGCTGCGCCTTGAGCATGATTTCAGCAGCAACCTGCATATACGAAACACTACGCGCTATTCGGAAACGACGCAAAACGACGCCTGGACCATGCCGGACGACAGTCAGGGCAATATCTATTACGGATATGTCTATCGACGCTTGAACAGCCGCATATCGACATTTGACACCGCGACTAACCAGACCGATTTCTACGGTGTCTTTCATTTGCTGGGCTTCAGAAACCAGTTTTCGACGGGAACAGAATTCACGCGCGAGCAAGGCAAGAACGACACCTATACGGCCTATGTGAACGGCGTGAGCGTCACGTCGGGGACGAATTTTACGCACTGCGCGACTGCGCTGGCGTTCTCATCCCACACCTGCACGAGCCTGACGAACCCCAACGGGAATGATTTGTGGACCGGACAATTGCGGCGTACCGGTAACCCGAACAGCACGCGCATGGATACAAAAGCCGTTTACTTTACGGACACGGTTACGTTCATGCCCCAATTGCTCGCCAATTTTGGTGTCCGACTGGATAATGTGCAGAGCACGTACAGAGCTTCGACCGGTGAGTACGGTCGAGGCGACAATCTGTTCACCTATCAGGGCGGCCTTGTCTATAAACCCGCCCGAAACGGCTCCATCTACGCCTCTTACGCAACGTCAGCGATCCCGCCGGGAAATTCCGTTGGGCAGGGTTCTGACGATATTTCTCTTGGGGCGGATCGTTCAGGAAACGTCGGCAACGTACTGAAGCCAGAAAAGGATCGTACGATCGAGGTTGGAACGAAATGGAACGTTCTTCACGATCGTCTGACGCTTACCGGCGCGTTGTTCCAGATAGATACAACGAATTTCAAGATAACTACACCGACGGGCGGCATTTCGAACGGTGGTAGCAAGCGGACGCGCGGTGGCGAGGTTGGCGTGTCAGGAAACATCACTCGTGATTGGGCGATCACGGCGGGTTACAGCTACCTCGACGCGCGTCTGGTGCAGGCGGGCGGCAGCGGCAGTGCGGCAGGCGTTATGAACGGTCGTCGCGCGCCGAACGTGCCGGAGCATAGCCTGTCGATCTGGACGACCTATAATATAACGCCGGCGTTTAAAGTTGGTGGCGGCGCCTACTACATGGGCAAGGTGTATGGAACAGATTCGCCCACCGTCCCCAAATTCGTTCCCAGCTACTGGCGCTTCGACTTCATGGCCAGTTACCATTTCATGAAGCACTACGGCTTGCAGCTTAATATTCAGAACATCGCCAACAAACGTTACTTCAATCAGGCGTACACGACGCATTACGCGATGCAGGCTGCTGGTCGCACTGCTTACGTCACCTTGAATGCCCACTTCTGAAGCTCAGGAGGCCCTGTTTGGCGACATAGCCAAACAGGCCTCCTCCGGCGATCCGCAGGCGCAACTCGCATTGGGGCAGATGCTGCTCAACGGCGTGGGCGTCGCGCGTGACGAGAGCGCGGCGCTGCGTTGGTTTCTGGCCAGCGCGGCGCAAGGAGTGCCTATGGCCTGCAACATGATCGGCAGGAGCTGTGAACTGGGTAAGGGTGTCGCGATCGACTTGCATGCAGCAATGCTGTGGTACGAGCGCGCCGCCCGCGCAGGTTTGGACTGGGGGATGTATAATTTCGCTACAGGCCTGACATTGGGGTGGGGAGGCGAGAAAGATCTGCCCGCCGCCCTCACGTGGTACAGGCGTGCGGCTGCGCTCGGTCATTGTAAATCATTCAACATTATCGGCGGATTTTACGAAGATGGCTGGGCCGTCGCACGAGACCTGCGCCGCGCGCGCGCTTATTACGTGCGCGCGGCGCGGTGCGGAGATTTTCGTGGCTGCTTCAACCTCGCCCGCTTTCTCTTTCAGGAAGGACGTGACGCAGAGGCGGAGCGTTACGTAGCGATGGCGCGCGAGATGGGGACGAAAGAATTTCTCGAAAAAATAGACGCGTTTCTGGAGCGTCGCGTCAACGCGTAGCGATTGGCTGGTCCGCGCGTTGATACCGGCCGGCCGTTTTGGCGTTTAGGGCGGCGGAGCCAGATACAGCCGGGACTGTCCATCTGGCGAAAGATCGGCGGCGCGAAAGGTGTCGAGCACAGGCTGCAGGAGCTTTCGCTGCCCCTGCTTTTCCGGCTCCGGGCGGCCACGCCGCTGCGGCTGCTCGAACGTAGCGGGCAGCACGAACATGGCGAGCCGCCCACTCGCAAGCAACTGCCGGAACGCCGCATCCGAGCCGCCTCGCCGGACATATTCGGCGTAATTGAAGACGTCTATCTGGTTGCTCTTTCCCGCCCAATAGCAAAGTGCGTTCATATGGCAGGCCACGTCGCCGGGCTCATCATGAATCTTGGCGATGAACGTGTTCCATTCCGATGAAGATCGGCCAACGGAGGCAATAGCGGCTACGCCCCGCGGCAGAAGTACCGGCGCACCGATCAAAAACGGCGCAATCGCAAGCAGCAACAGGACGACGGCGCTGCGTTCTCGCCTGGCGTCGCCCGAAGGCGTTGCAGGAGGCGAGAGCGCTACGCCCGTCAGGATGGACAGGGCGACAAGCGCCTCGAACCATGCGTTCAGGGCGACGCCTTCGCCGCATCTCTGAAGCAGGGCTGACGCCACCGCGAAAATAGCTGCGCTGACGGCGAACGTTCGGTGACGAAGCGGGGTCGCGCGCCGCGCCAGAGTCGTGGCGACAAGAGCGAGCGTCAGAATTTCAGACGTACGGCGCATCCCGCGCAGGGCCAGTGACGGATCGACGACACGGGGATGTCGGAGCAGGGCGATCAGGAATTCCGGACCATAAGCCGCTACGCACACGCCGACGGCGAACAGAACGAATGCGCTGGCGCTTGCCAGCCAGATAGACAAGCGTGTTCGCGCAGAGCGCCTGCCATCGTCTGTGCTTGATCCGAAGGCGTCGACGCCCAGTTGCATCGTTATGGCGAGCGGCCACGCGATGAGGTTGTGCTTCACCAATCCGGCCGTCACCATCAACGCCGCCGCCGCAATCAGCCGCCAGTTTCGGGCGTGGCCGAGGAAGATTGTGACCCCGCCCAGCATCAGCGCGATCCCCAGCCATTGTGGGTCGTCCATCGCGACGTAGTCATGGCTGAAGGCTGCCACGTAGAGCAGGGGCAGGAGAGCGGCGCACAAGGCGCCGCGGGGCGTGGCGCCGCACCGGCGAGAGATCACCGAAGCCAGAAATGCCGATATGAACAGAGCGACAAGGGCCACGATACGGCCCGCAACGATCATGTCGCCGTTAAACCGTCCGAGTTCGCCGACGATCAGGAAAGACAGAGGAGGGTAGTTATTGAAAATCAGGCCGCCCGGAGCGGGGTAGAGCGGCCCGCCGCCAAGTCCGACGGCCCTGAGCGCCGCATAGGCGTTCCAGCCCTCGTTGTAATTGATCGGAATATGCGTGGGCAGTGCAAGCACCGCTCCACCGATCATGACGATAATCGATAGCGCGACGCCCAGCAGAAGCATGACGAACAGCGACCCGGAAAGGGATCGCGGTGGGGCTTCTGGCATGGGCTCGGCGTACTCCGGTCAGCAACAGGGCGGCGCCTGAGCGCCGGGATGGGCTCTTATGAACCCAGGGTCCGGGGGGAGCAATGTCGCGGGCCGCCTGCGCCGGGCTCAGAACGCATAAGCCAGGCCGGTGCGAAGCTGGACGCCATTGCTCCAACTGCTCGGTTCATAGATGCAGCACAGCGCATGCCGGTAAAGGAGGTTCTGGCTTCTGCCAAAGGAGCGGTAACGGTATTCCGCCTCGATCGTCCAATGCAACGTCGCCATCAGGCGATAATCGAAGCCCAGGGATGCTTCCCATTCGGGCCGGGGGCGTAGATGGAACGTGCCGTCCTGCCCCACGGCGTTCATGCGTGTCCCCACGAGTTCAGCCCAGCCGAGACGCCCCCGAACAACGAAAGCATCAGTCAGCGCGTAATCGAGACGCACTGTGATTCCGGCCAGGAACCCTCCATATGTTTCTGTCGACCCAGCGACCATATCGGAGCCGCCGACAGCGCGCCGCCATGACCAGTAGCCGCCCTGCATCGCAGGCGTAATCATGAATCGATCCGTGACCATGATACCCTTGCCGACCTCAAGCCGTGTGTCGGTCGTCAGGGAATCGCTGGTGGAGTTGAACGGGCTTATCGCCCCGGTTGCAAAGGATTGTGCGGAACCACGATATTTCACCGATCCGTCGCCAAGCGCGAAATGCAGCGCGAGGAAGATATGTTCGACTTCGTATGTGTCGAACATCGCCGCAACCTCCGCCTGAAAACCGGGAACCCATCCGTTTTCCCGGTCGTGCCCGGCGAAGGGGCCTTGGTACAACCCCTTCTCCTTGTAGTTGTTCCACGCGCCCGTCATCGACAGGCCGATCTCGCGGTTCACCTGCACGACAGCTGGAATCCGCGATCCATAGGCGCGTCGATGGACGGGCATGGGGCGATACGGCGTGATGTCGGGACTGACGGCGGCGTCGACCAGGGGGCGCACGTAGCCGGGGTTTTCTCCCATGGTCATCAGCATCCGGGCCATGTCGCGGTGGCGGAGTTCGTCTTCGCGCCGCTGGTCCAGAAACTGCGTCGTGTGGCTGGGAGCGAACTGGGCGAACGCAGCCTTGACCGGGGCCAAAGAGCAGGCGGCGACGCCAAAACACAGAGCAATCTTGCGCACGCGCGCCTCGTTCTCATCATGGACCGAGCCGGATCGAATCTCCGGCGAGCGTCATGATGTAGTCGCGTGCGGTTAAGCTAATCTTGACGCGGGCTTATTCCGCTCGCCACCCGTCCAGTTTCAGCGTCTCTCCTGCCAGATAGAGGCTGCCGCATATCAACACGCGCGCAGGCGGCATCTCCGCCAGAGCGGCCAGCGCGGCGGAGATGGTCGGGCCGACGCGAGCGACGCCGCCGCTGGCCGCGACGATATCTTCTACGGGCAAAGCCAGGTGCTGTCCGGGCTCGGCGACCGCCCACAGCGTCGTCGCATGGCGGGCGACCGGCGCGAGGAAGCCGCGCGCGTCCTTGGTCTGCTTCATGCCGACAAGCACATGCAGCGGTCGATCGCTCCAGCGTTCGAGAAACGGAGCGAGAGCCTCGCCTGCGCCGGGATTGTGCCCGCCGTCGAGCCACAGTTCCCAGCCATCGGGCATGGACGTGGCCAGCGTGCCGTTGAGCCGCTGCATGCGTGCGGGCCAGCGCGCCCGCCCGACGCCCCCCCACGCCTGATCGGGAAGGTTCAGGCCGCTCGCGCGCAACGTCGCGACGGCGAGTCCTGCGTTGTCGGCCTGATGCTCGCCTGCCAGCGCAGGGGTGGGCAGGGCGAGCGCGCCCCGGTCGTCGCGATAGCGCAGCGCGCCCGAGGTTCCGGCAGCCTCCAGCAGCCATTCATGCCCCTGCCGCAAAAGCGGTGCGCCCCGCGCCGCCGCTTCATGTTCCAGCACGGCCATGACCTCGGCGCCATGCCGCCCGGTGACGCAGGGAACGCCGGGCTTGATGATCCCGGCTTTTTCTCCTGCAATCGCGGTCAGCGTCGACCCGAGAAACGCCTCGTGGTCCATGGAAATGGACGTGATCGCGCATGCCGCCGGGCGCGCCAGCACGTTGGTCGCGTCGAAACGACCGCCGAGTCCGACCTCGATCACCGCAAGTTCGGCCGGATGTCGTGAGAACAGGAGAAAACCGGCAGCGGTCAGGACTTCGAACACCGTGATCGGGGCACCGTCGTTGACCCGCTCAATCTCTTCAAGGACGGCGGTCAGTTCCTCTTCGCTCACCAGTTTTCCGGCGATGCGGAACCGTTCCGTCACGTCGATCAGATGCGGCGAGGTCATCACATGCACGCGCCATCCCGCCGCCTCGCCGATGGCGCGGAGATTGGCGCAGGTGCTGCCCTTGCCGTTGGTTCCTGCGACGTGAATCACGGGCGGCAGCCGCCGCTCCGGGTTGCCCAGACGCGTCAGCAAAGTCTCGAGTCGCCCGAGGGACAGGTCGATCAGCGCCGGGTACAGCCGGTTCAGCCGCTCAAGCACGACGCCGGTTCGTCCGGTGAACTCCGCGCCGAGTCCGCCGCCGGAGGGCTTTGCCGGAGGAGAAGCGGCTTGAGAGGGAGGCTGGGTCATCGGTCTTGTCCGCTTCCGGATCCGCTCGCCGCCGCCGACTGCGGACGCGTCCAGTGATTGTCCATAGGGCGGCGAAAAATAGCTGGCGCCGTCGTCTGAACCGTGCACGTCTCCTACAGGCGGCGTGACGGCGTTCGCCCCCAACTCCGCGTCCTGTAGGACGAGCGCTCAGGCCGCCGTGCGTGCCGCCCCGTTTTCCGGCTGAGACGCCGTTCCGGCTGATGGCGAGTCTTTGGGGGAGGGCGCTGTCTGTTCCGGCGTTTCGCCCGTCAGCAGACCGATCACCCGGCCCAGCGTGGCGCGCAGGTCGCGGCGCTCCACCACCATGTCCAGCATGCCGTGCTCCAGCAGATACTCGGAGCGCTGGAAGCCTTCCGGCAGTTTCTCGCGCACCGTATCCTCAATCACGCGGGGGCCGGCGAAACCGATCAGCGCCTTGGGTTCTGCGATGTGCACGTCGCCTAGCATCGCGAAGGACGCGGTGACGCCGCCCGTGGTCGGGTCGGTGAGGACGACGATGTAGGGCAGGCCTGCGTCCTTGAGCATCTGCACGGCTACGGTCGTGCGCGGCATCTGCATCAGGCTGATCAGACCCTCCTGCATGCGCGCGCCGCCGGACGCGGTGAACACGACCAGCGCTGAACGCTGCAATACTGCGAGGCGCGCGGCGGCGAGGAACGCCTCGCCCAGCGCCGAGCCCATAGTGCCCGCCATGAACTCGTAAGCCTGCACGGCGACCACGGCCGGATGCCCGGTGATCTTGCCGTGGGCCACCACCAGCGATTCATTGATGTGGGACTTGGCGCGCGCGTCCTTCAGACGGTCGGAGTAGCGCTTCTGGTCGCGGAAGCCGAGCGGGTCGTTCGGAACCTTCGGCAGTTCGATCAGCGTGTAGCTGTCCTTGTCGAACGTCCATTCCAGACGGTCAGCCGCCACAACCTTCATGTGGTGGCCGCAATGCGGGCATACGTTCAGCGTGCGCCGCAGGTCCTTGTTCAGCACCATCTGATGGCAGGAAGAGCAGTTGGTCCACAGATTATCGGGGACCTCCCGGTTGAGGAGCCCCCTGATCCGGGGGCGGACATAGGTGGTCAGCCAGCTCATGCCTGAACTCCATCTGCGGCCCCGTCGCCATAGCGGCGGCCGCGGCCTCAGCTTGTTAAATGTTTGGGCGCTGTGTCCGGACGGCGTGAAGACCAAGCGGACCGGGCGGCGCCCTGCGGGTGCGGCGCGGCCGCTCGTCGGCCACGCTCATCTGCGCGGGGGCAATTGCATAGCGTCGCTGTGGCGCGCTGCCAAGTAAGCGGCCGCCTGAAAAGGTTGGGCGGCGCTGATCCGACCTTTGCTCAGCGTGCCACACAGTCCTGCGTGGCCTTCGCCGTCGCGAAAATGTTCGAAACAAACGAAAGGAGGTGCATGCTTCCGCTTGCCTCGCGGCGCGTCGGGCTCAGGAAGGCGACGTTTTGTCGGGCCACACGGTCACGGTATAATGGACGACACATTCAATCCCGCCGACCTCAACGTGCGGCGGGAGGCCAACTCAAGCGCGAGGCGCCCAATGCGGGACTTCCGATCCCTCTATCGTCATGGCTTCGCCCGTGTCGCCGCCTGCACCCTGCCGGTGACGCTCGCTGATCCGCGCACCAACGTCGCGCGTGTCATCGAAGCCGCGACGGAATGCGGAGAAGCAGGCGCCGTTCTTGCGGTCTTCCCCGAGCTTGGCCTTTCTGGCTACGCGATCGACGACCTGCGTCAGCAGGACGTGCTGCTCGACGCGGTGGAGGAAGCGATCGCCAGCCTCGCCGCCGCGAGCGAAACATTGCTCCCGCTGTTGCTGGTCGGCGCACCGCTGCGTCATCGGGACGCGTTGTATAACTGCGCCGTTGCGATCCATCGTGGTGAAATTCTTGGCGTCGTGCCGAAATCTTTTCTGCCGAATTACCGTGAGTTCTATGAGGCGCGGCAATTCACGCCCGGAGCCGGGTTGCGCGGGGAGAGCATTCGAGTCTCAGGCGCGGAGGTTCCATTCGGCTGCGACCTGCTGTTCGAGGCGAGCGATATTGCCGGTTTCCGCGTTGGCGTCGAAATTTGCGAAGACCTGTGGGTCGCTCTGCCGCCGAGCACGCACGCGGCGCTTGCCGGAGCTACGGTGCTGGCGAACCTGTCCGCCAGCGACATCACCGTGGGCAAGGCTGACGAACGCGACATGTTGTGCCTGTCGCAATCAGCGCGCTGTCACGCCGCCTATCTTTATGCGGCGGCGGGCGAGGGTGAATCGACAACCGACGTCGCCTGGGACGGGCAGGTCTCGATTTTCGAAAATGGGCGCAAGCTGGCGGAAAGTGATCGCTTCCCGGCGGGCGCCCGGCTCGTCATGGCCGATATCGACCTCGATCTGCTGCGGCAGGAACGCTCGCGCATGACGTCTTTCGCCCACAACGCATCGGCGGCTGACGATGCCGGGTGGCGGCGGATCGTGCGTCGCTTTTCCCCGCCGTCGGGCGATCTGGGTTTGCGTCGCGTTGTGCCGCGTTTTCCCTTCGTGCCTGACGATCCGGCGCGGCTGGCGCAGGATTGTTATGAAGCCTGCACCATACAGGTCGCGGCGCTTCGTCGGAGGATGGAGGCCAGTGGCGCAAGGACGATGGTCATCGGTGTGTCCGGAGGCCTGGATTCGACACAGGCGCTTCTGATCGCAGCCCGGGCCGCCGACGAACTGGGCATCGGGCGGAAATCGGTTCTGGCGTTCACCATGCCGGGCTTTGGCACCAGCGACGAGACGCGCGCCAATGCGCACGCCCTGATGAACGCTCTGGGCGTCTCTGCGGAGGAACTGGATATCCGGTCTTCCGCCTTACTGATGCTGGAGCAGATCGGCCATCCTTACGCCGACGGCGAACCGCTATACGACATTACCTTCGAGAACGTGCAGGCTGGGCTGCGGACGGACTATCTCTTTCGGCTGGCGAACCGACACAATGGCATAGTGATCGGTACCGGGGATCTGTCCGAACTCGCGCTCGGCTGGTGCACCTATGGCGTCGGCGACCAGATGTCGCATTACAACGTCAATGGCGGCCTGCCGAAAACACTGATCCAGCACCTGATCCGCTGGTTCATCTCTTCCGGGCAGTTCAGCGCGGAGGCGTCTGAAATTCTGCGTGCAATTCTCGCGACAGAAATTTCACCGGAGTTGATCCCCGCAGGTGAAAATGGCGCGCAGAACACCGAAGCGACCATCGGGCCATATGCGCTGCACGACTTTACGTTATTTCACGTCCTGCGTTACGGGTTTCGTCCATCGAAGATCGCGTTTCTGGCGGAGACCGCGTGGCGCGATGCGTCGCGCGGCGCATGGCCGCCGGGATACCCCGAGGCTGATCGACGCGAGTATGATCTGCCCGTTATCCGTCGCTGGCTGGGTGTCTTCCTGAGGCGGTTTTTCTCCACCAGCCAGTTCAAGCGCTCCGCCATGCCGAATGGCCCAAAGATTGTCGCAGGCGGAGCGCTGTCGCCGCGTGGAGACTGGCGCGCGCCGTCGGACGGGAACGCGCGGGCGTGGCTGGAAGAACTGGAGCGTGGCGTTCCAGAATGAAGCGCGTATAATAAGTTGCAGGATTCGAAGAATACAAACCTGATATCTCATATTATTTGAAGAAAATTTTAGACGCTTGGCGATGCTGGGACTCTTTTGGGTGCGTTTTGAAATGTGACGCCGTCTCGGGGGGTAATGCGTCGCCTTGTTTTGTTGGTCGCCATTGTTGTTCTGCACCTGTCGTCCGTCGCGCACGCGCAGCTTCCGACCAGTGTGTCCGTTACTTCGGGTGCTGGCGTTTCCGCGGAAACATTGTCGCGCATTGATGACAGCCGCGGGACGATGCTGGTCTTCAAAGTCGGCGACGAAAGAGAGGCGTTGACGGTTCAGGGCGAGGCGCTTGACGCGCTGCTTGGAAAGATGATCGCGCACCGGGCTTTACCGGACAGTTTTTCCGTAAGACTGGCGGGTTCCCGGACGGGTTTGATCCGCCAGTTGCAGGACGAATTGCTGCGCCCGGACGCCAACTGGAATGTCGATACAGGGCAGCCCGGACACGGGGCGTTGCAGGACGTTTTGACGGGAGAGTTGAACTCTGTCCTGAAAAAATCGCCCGTAGCGAACGCATTTGCGCGTCATGGATATGGCCTGACTGTCGAAGGTCTGGAGCATATCGAGGAAGATCCCGGAAGCTTTCCCAAGCCATACGTTCGTGTGCCAACGGATATTCTTGTGATGGAAATCACTGCGGGCAAGGAGGCGAGTAAATGACGCGTCGTGCGTTTCCGTCTTTTGACAGGCGGGTCGCTAGTTACCCTTATCGGCGAATGGTGCTCGCGTTGAAGCGCATGATCGGCGGGGCCGCCGATGGCACGACTGCGCCGCCTTGAGACCGTGATTACCGAAGCTCAGGAGACGTGGGTTAGGTCGCTACCAGCGTGAATTTACAAACAAACTCGAAGGGCGGCGTGATGCGTCCGCGAGACGTAAATAAACCCAAGCCCGGGCGGTTTCTTAGCGTTTTGTTTTCTATTTTGTCCACATTTTGGGGCGTTCGATCAAATCCTCAAAGTGAATGGGTCTATGTCTGGGGCTGCTCATCCTGAACACTCATCGGCCGCCGATGACATGATCGCGACGGACGACAACACGACGTCTGGCGTAACTTCAGCGTCGATCAAGCCCTATCCAGATCCGGCATCCCGGCCGACGCAGGAAGGACCATCCGGCGTTCGGTTCGATTTCAACGTCGGCTGTCGTGTCGCCGTGCCTCATCCTGAAAGCGGATCCTGGCGTGTTCAACTGCGGGATTTGAATACGGGCAACATTCTTTTCGATCAGACGGGTATTAAGGGCGCTACGATCCATTCCAGTAAGCGCTGGTTCGTGCGCTTTGGCGTGACTGTGTGGAAAAACGAGCGTGAGGGAGGTCTGGGAGAGGAGGTTTTTCGTCACGAATACGATGCGCGGGGAAAGAGCGTTCTGGTCCAGTTTCCAATCGGAACGCTTGGCGACACACTTGCCTGGATGCCTTACGCGGCGCGCTTCGCCGAGGCGCACGGCGCGAAGGTCACGTGTGGATTGTCCTCTTTGATCGCGCCACTTTTTCGTGACGCATATCCTGATATCGACTTTGTCACGCATGAAGAAATCGTCGAAAAAAGTCTCGCCGAGACGTTCTATGCGACGTATAGTCTGGGGCTGTTTTTCGACGACGCGGACTGCAACCATCAGCCCACCGATTTCAGGTTTGTCGGTTTGCACCGAACCGCAGCCTATATTCTCGGCGTTTCGCCGGAGGAAGAGCCTGCCCGGATAGCCTTCCCGGACGAAGGACGTCCAATTGATGAGCCTTACGTGTGCATCGCCGTGCAGGCGTCTTCGCAGTGCAAGTACTGGAACAACCCGAGTGGCTGGCTGGACGTCGTCGCTCATCTCAAGGCGCAGGGATATCGTGTCGTTTGCATAGACCAGAAAAAGGTGCACGGAACTGGCATCGTCTGGAATCAAATTCCTTTTGGCGCGGAAGACCAGACGGGCGACCGGCCTTTGGCCGAGCGCGCGCGGTGGCTGAAACATGCCGATTTTTTCATAGGCAACAGTTCAGGGCTGGCGTGGCTCGCCTGGTCAGCGGGCTGTCCTGCCGTCCTGATCTCCGGCTTCACGCATCCGAACAATGAATTCCACACGCCTTATCGCGTCATTAACTGGCATACGTGCAACTCCTGCTGGAACGACCCTAGGGAGCGGTTCGACCACAAGGACTTTCTGTGGTGTCCGAAGCACAAGGAGACGCCAAGGCAGTTTGAATGCACGCGGCTCATCACCGGTGAGATGGTGATCGGGAAGGTGGATGAGGTTATCCGTGACGTTCGTGGGAGTTCTGTGGGCGCCTGTTGAATTTCAGCTGAAGTTTAAATCGTGATCGGCGGTAGTAGACCCAAGAAGAAGGGGGACGAACGTCAACGACTGTAGAGGTCTGGCCCGAGCTGTTAGTAATCCGTTGTGGCGACAAAGAGCCCCGCTTTGTAAGACGCGTATCTGTTGTCCGGTTCGATGAGACGGTAAGTGGCGGTAGACAGGGCGGTTACGGCTCGTTCGTTCGCAGGTTGTCCCTCGTCGTATGTCCTGTCATTGCGCTATAGGGCAGCGTCTGCTTCTCGCCTCCGCTTGTTGTTGGGGATTTCTTCGAATTCGACGAATCCCGCACTTGTTTCAACAGACTCTCTGCCGCGTTTTTTTTGATTTTTTACTGTTTTAATAACCATAGAGTAGGGAGATGTTTTTTTTCCGGATTCTGTTTTCTTGCTTCTGGTTGTAAATCTGTTTGACGCACCAGCCTGCTCATAGCTCGATGCGCCTTCGGCGCTTTTTCTGTCGACGCGCGTAACTTTAATCAGGGTCAGTGATTCGGGGGGCACCACGCCCTTTATCAGGACCTCTTGGGAGCTTGTGGCGAATGAGGTGGCTGTAGGGCCACTGCTTCTATCGTTTCCACTCTCAAAGCCCAGGGCGTCTCTGACGCTCGTGTCCGTCAAGTCGAATACTTTTCCGTCATAGTCAGCCTCATCCAGCTCTATCCGTGCGATGTAGCCGGTTTGGCCGCCTGATACCGCCCAAGCGCAGGCAAGCTTTTTACTTCTTGACGCTGATATATATTGGCTCTTAGCAGCTTTACTGGAGTGCCTTACATGTTGATATTGGGTCACGCCCGGGTCTTCGGGGATGGGAGTGACAGTAGACGCTCCCTTTTTGGACGTTTGTTTTTGATAGGCAATGGGAGATAATCCAGTTACGTAAACGTTGTTCCTTTCGTCGGGCCGTAACGCCCGATAAAAAACAAGAGGATCGTCGCTGTCTGAGTCTTCGTCGCCAGAGTCAACGTGCAAAGGACGTGATGTCAGATTTCGACGTCTCCC
The DNA here is from genome assembly GCF_002153745.1 of Acetobacter sp. DsW_063. GTDB lineage: Bacteria > Pseudomonadota > Alphaproteobacteria > Acetobacterales > Acetobacteraceae > Acetobacter. Next base: position 20,159 of record NZ_JOPL01000044.1, read on the forward strand.
TTTGAGGGCGTCGCGCACAGTGGAGAACTGAGGAACTTTATCGGCAGTGTCGGACATCTGTCGCCGCTCGCTTCATTGATCGCCCTGCGTCTCAGGCGGAAGAGGTAACGTTTCGTTCCTTTCCCAAGAATTGCAAGAGCCGTAAGTGTGCAAGGGGACGGTGTGAGGTCGAAATCGTCACAGTTTTTTCTAGGCTCAGGACTCATTTTTTGAGATAGAAGATGAAGGATGCGGCGA
>NZ_JOPL01000045.1 GCF_002153745.1 Acetobacter sp. DsW_063
ACAACCTCTCGCTCAATTCAATACATTAATAGGTCCTGAACCTAGGAGTTCGCCAGCGTCCGCCGCGCCTGCTCCCGGTCCAGAGCGCCCTCCCACGCCGCGATGACTACAGGCGCGACGCAATTTCCAATCAGATTGCCGACGGATCGCGGAATTCCGACGAACCAGTCGACCGCCAGAAGCAGCACAAGACTCGCCACCGGGATGGAAGGCGCGGCGCCCAGCGTGGCCGCCAGCACCACGATGGCGACGCCCGGCACGCCATGCGCGCCTTTTGACGTGATAAGCGCCGTCGCGAGCATGGCGAACATCTGACCCCAGCCCAGAGGCGTGTGCGTCGCCTCCGCAAGAAACACGACCGCGAAGCCAAGATAAATCGACAGCGCGTCAAGATTGAAAGAATATCCGGCAGGCGTCACCAGTCCGACGACCTGACGCGACACGCCCATACGCTCCAGCTTGGCCATGACGCTGGGCAATACCGAATCCGAACTTGTCGTGGCGGCGACGATGACGATCTCTTCGCGCAGGTAACGCATGAAACGCAGAGGATTGATCCCGCAGGCGAGCAGGCACCCGCCAAGCACGACGACCATGAACACTGTGATCGCGACACAATATATCAGTACGAACGCTGCAAGACTCTCGATCGCCTCGAGTCCGTACTGCGCGGTCGTTGACGCCACGGCGCCGAACACCCCCAAAGGCGCGGTCGTGATGATATAGCGCATCATCCGCGAAAAGAGCGCGGTGAGACTGTCTGTCAGCTTTATGAGCGGGGCTCCTGCTGGCCCAATCTGCGCGAGGCAGCAGCCGAACAGGATGGCGAAGACGAGAATCTGTAAAATATTCGCGTCAGCGAAAGCCGAAACGGGCGAACGCGGCACGAGAGCCAACAGAAAACCGGAGACGCCGCCATTGTGCAACAGATGCGCATTGCCCGCGAACGACGCCACCGCCTGCGCGTCCGCTTCCGTCGCGTGAAAATCGACGCCTGCGCCGGGGTGGATGAGCAACGCCGCGCCGACCGCGAGCAACAGGACCGCCGTCGTCATGACCTCGAAATAGAGCAGCGCACGCAAACCCAGCCGCCCGACGGTACGCAGCGAGCCCGCGCTGACGATGCCCGTTACGATAATGCAGAACAGCAACGGCCCGACCGCCATGACGATCAGGCGCAGGAACAGCGCGCTAAGCCAGCGCGTCTGCTCGGCGAAGGCCGGATCGAGCAGACCGGCCAGAAGGCCCAGCGCCGTCGCCACCGCGACCTGAGAGAAAACGCCGAAGCGTGGCGACTTGCGTGCGGGCGGCGTTGCTTCCTGCGTAACAGTCATACGTATGGGCGTTCCTGAGTTTCCAACTGGCGCCCAGTATTTCACGATAGTTCTGCCCGCGAAATGGGGACGGGTGCGCCCGGCAGGCCCTTACGCGTGTCAGGGCGTTTCGGACGTCACGGCTCCTGAGAGACCGTCGATCCTGTTCGCCCGGAACCTGTCTGGAGGCTTGGGGCCATCGCCGCCCTTCAGGAGGCGCTGGCTTTCCTGTGACCATTACAAGGGCGGCGGAGCGAAAATCTGCCCGCCCCGTCGGTCCAGACGTGATGACAGCTATCCTTGCAATCGCGTCCCGCCCGAGCGGCCCCATCCCGTTGGCGACCAAATAGCGCCCCACGCAGCCGCGCTCCCTCCCCTCCATTGCCGGTCTTCCTGAATGCATTCTTCGCAACTGCACGTCGTCACTTCCCGCTCGAACCCGCTGCGCTGGCGAGCCCCGGATCGCATTTATCGCGACTGGGCGCAGCACATTCTCGACAGCGGAGCGCAGCTCACCGTCGTCGAGTGCCAGTACGGCGACCGACCGTTCACCTGCGAGCTTCCTGGCGTCCGACATGTCGGCGTGCGCGCGAACTCCATGGTGTGGGAGAAGGAGCGGCTGCTGAATATCGGCATCGCCTGTCTTCCCCATGACTGGCGTACGGTCGCGTGGATCGACAGCGACGTGTTTTTTCGCCAACCAGATTGGGCGCGCGCGACAGTGGAGGCGCTGCAGCTTTTCGACGTGATCCAACCCTGGTCCGATTGCTACGACCTCGGCCCCAACCGCGAGCATATGCAGCTTCACCGCTCGTTCTGCCGTCTCTGGATGGACGGTGAGCCGATCATGCAAGGGCCACGCGCGCACCGGTCGCCGTATCGCTTTGCGCATCCCGGCTATGCGTGGGCGGCCACGCGTTCGGCGCTGGAAGCCACAGGCGGCCTTCTCGACATAGCCGCTCTGGGTTCGGCTGATCACCATATGGCGCTGGGACTGATCGGCCGGGCGCAGGAATCCTACCCTGGCAACATTTCGGAGGGGTACAAGCGCCACGTCCTGCGCTGGCAGTCGCGAGCGATGCAGGCAATCAACGGAAATATCGGCGCGCTTGGCGGAGCGATCGAACACAGTTTCCATGGAGCCAAGCGCGATCGGGCCTATGAAAGCCGCTGGGATATTCTTGCGCGCAATCACTTCGACCCAGACGAGGATCTGAAGCGCAACGTCTGGCAGGCGTGGGAACTGGCCGGAAACAAGCCTCGCCTACGCCGCGAGATCGAACGTTATTTTCGTGCTCGGAATGAAGACGCCAACGTGTTCTGAGAGGTGTTAGACGACTCCGCTCCCAAACGCCGCGCCCGCGCAAACGCGAACACGAAGAAAAAAATATCGATATGATTAAAGAATTTTATTATATTTCTGTATCGAAATAATATTTAAAACTCCGTTCGAAAACGGCGGCTTCGTGCGCGAGGAAAGCGGCCCCAACAGCTGACGCACAAGCGCAGATACTGCGGTCGCGAGCATCGCCTCCCTCCCTCGCCTTGCGGCGCTGGATCGGGCATGCTGGTCGGAATGACGCTCCGACCTCATCGGCCTTCCGATCATTCCGACGGATTGGCGTTCTTCAACCCTCCGCTCCCGCAGGATTGGGCGCCAGCGCCGCGACCCGACGCATGGCCGGAAGAGCCGGACGACCCGGAATTCATCGAACGAGGGTCGCCTGACGGACCGAGACGCGTCAAACCTACGCGTTTCCTGCGCTGGGCGCTGTCCTCTCTGACCGACAAACCGGAACGGATCATCGATCCCCCGCCTCAGGGAGACCCGTTCGCAACGCCTGAGCCGGGGCGGATCAGCATCACTTTCATCGGGCACTGCACGTTCCTGCTGCGTGCGCCGCTGCCCGGGGGGCGCGTGCTGACGGTCATGACGGACCCCATTTTCTCGGAACGCTGCTCACCGTTCTCTTTCATCGGTCCCCGCAGATTGCGTGCGCCGGGACGGACGCTGGCGGAGTTGCCCAAGATCGACGTGCTGCTCATCTCTCATTGCCATTACGATCATCTCGACCTGCCCAGCCTTCGCGCCATCGCGCGTCGGGATGATCCGATCGTGATCACGCCTCTGGGCAACAGCGACCTTTTGGCGAAGGCAGGGCTTCGGCGCGTATCCGAGCTGGACTGGTGGGACAGCATGCGCTTCGGCGACGTCGCCGTGACCTGCACACCGGCGCGTCATTTCGCGCAGCGGACGCCCTTCGACGGCGGGCGGCGTCTGTGGGGCGGGCTGACACTGAAACTGCCCGCTGTGGGCGACGTTGGCCCGAGTGCCATATTTTTTGCAGGCGACACAGCCCACGGCCCGCATTGGCAAGAAATCCGGGAAAAGCTTGGCGTGCCGGATCTGGCGTTGCTGCCGATTGGCGCCTATTCGCCGCGTTCCTTCCTTCACAGGGTCCACGCCGACCCGGTGGAAGCGGTCGCCGCTTTTCTTACGCTGGAGGCGAAGAAGGCGGTCGCCATGCATTTCGGCACGTTTCCACTGTCACGGGAACCACTCGGGGAGCCTGAACGCTGCCTAGCGGACACGGTCGCCTGGGCTGGCTTACCCCCTGACGCATTCACACCCCTGTCGTTCGGCGAGACACGCTTGGTCTCGCTGGCCTGAGTTCCCCGACGTCGGCCCATTGGCAGGAGCGGTCTGGCGCCTCCCGAAAGCCGGACTCTTCGCAACCCGGTTGCGGATACGGTAAGATGGGCGCCTGTCGCCGCCGCGTTGCGGCGCCACAGTTTGCGAAGGAGAACGCCCATGACAGGTCAGCACGACGCCGGGACAGGGAAGCCTGACGCCACTGCGCCCGAAGAGCAGGCGTTCGATCTGGCTGAGGTCGAGGCGCTGTTTCTCAACGCGTCGCGCGACGGACAAGCCGATCTGGTGCAGGAATTTGTCGCGGCGGGTCTGAGCCCGGATCTTTCCAACGAAAAAGGCCACTCGGCGCTGATTCTCGCCACCTACAACGGCCATGCGGAGGCCACGAAAGTCTTGCTCGACGCGGGAGCTACGATCGACCTGCGCGACGCCAAAGGCGCCACGGCTCTCGCAGGCGTGGCGTTCAAGGGCGAGATCGAGATCGCCCGCATGTTGCTGGAAGCGGGAGCGCAGGTGGACGCCGCGAACGAGGTCGGACGTACGCCGCTCATGTTCGCGGTTATGTTCGGACGGCTGGACATGGCGAGGCTGCTGATCGAGGCGGGCGCGAACCCGACTCTGCGCGATGGAGAGGGGCGTGACGCCCGCGATATCGCCGTCGCTCTTGGATCCGAGCCTATGCAGGAATTGCTCGGCGACGGAACCGCGCGATGAGCGAACTCTGGAGCCCTCTGGTACGCCGCCTGACGCCCTATGTTCCCGGCGAGCAGCCAAAGATCGCCGACCTGATCAAGCTAAACACGAATGAAAGCCCTTACGGCCCCTCCCCACGCGCAATCGCGGCGATCCGGGAGGCTGCTGGCGGCGATCTGCGTCTGTACCCGGATCCTGAAGCCACAGCTCTGCGCGATGCGATCGCCCGCCGTGTCGGATTGACCGCCGCGCATGTGTTCGTCGGCAACGGCTCGGACGAAGTTCTCGCACACGCCTTCCAGGCGTTTTTCGATCATGGCGACCCGGTGCTGTTCGCTGACGTCACCTACAGCTTCTACCCGGTGTATTGCGGTCTTTACGGGCTGCCGTTCGAACAGATTCCGCTCGACGAGGCCATGCGTGTGCGTGTGGAAGATTACGCCCACCCGTGCAGCGGCGTGATCATCGCCAACCCCAACGCACCGACTGGAATTGCTTTGCCGCTCACGGCCATCGAGACGCTGCTGGCGGCCCACCCGTCACGTGTCGTGCTGGTGGACGAGGCATATGTTGATTTCGGCGCGGAATCTGCAGTCTCGCTCATCAGTCGGCATCCAAACCTGCTGGTGGTGCAGACCCTGTCGAAGTCGCGCGCGCTCGCCGGACTGCGTGTCGGATTCGCTCTGGGCGATCCTGCGCTGATCGAGGCGCTCGTCCGGGTCAAAGACAGCTTCAACTCCTATCCGCTGGATCGCCTCGCACAGGTCGGCGCGCAGGCTGCGATAGAAGACGAGAACTGGTTCAGCGAATCGGTCGCACGGCTGATAACGACACGTGAGCAGTTGTCCGGCGGGTTGCGAGAGCTCGGGTTCGAGGTCTTGCCTTCGTCCGCCAATTTTGTGTACGCTCGACACCCAGACCGTGACGCAGCCCATCTGGCTGCCGCGTTGAGAGAAAGGGCGATTATCGTGCGCCATCTGAAAGGCCCGCGCACTGCCCCCTGGCTCAGGGTGACGGTTGGCGCCGACGAGCAATGCGCCACATTGCTCGATTCGCTCAGGGGCATACTGCTCAGCAACTCCTGAGCGCGGACGCCCGGCTGATGAAAGTCGGGCGCATACCAGGGACCAGACCGGAGGCGTCGTCTTTCGAGGCGCCGATCGGCAGGGTCGGTTATCGTAAAACGCTCCCGGCGATCCCTGTTTCTTAAATTGTTGTTCGTCGTTTTGTCCCCACTCTGCGGGACGTCATCCTTTTGTCCTGCCTGATAGGTTATTCAGTCATGCGTTCTTTTCATGGTCAGCTTTCGGATAATCAGCCGATCCGCCGTACGCTCGAGGAAAAACAGAAGCAACTTCGCGATCTCAAGGAAACGCTGGCGTCGATGAAGTCGCACACAGCCCCCGCTCTGCGGGAAAGTGTGCGCAAGCGCATCGCCCAGCTTGAAGCTGAAGTGTCCGCCGCTCCGGCGTTGAAAACTGCCGCTGGCGCCGCGCGCGCTCCGCGCGCGGCTGACGCGCCGCGTCGTCGCCAGAGCCGCATTCGCTCCGATCTGACCGGCTGACAGATCAACATGTTGCGGCGCGCTGAAACAAGCCCGCGCGCCGCAATCCATCACACTGCATTGTTAATTTTCGTACACAGCGGAATGTTCCAAGCGCATCCGCTCCGGAACCTCCCCATAGCGGCGGACCTCGACCGCTAGCAGGCATATTCCACGCCAGAAGCGTGACGTTATGCGTCGAGGGAACTGCGTCCCACACGCGTAAATCAAGACTCTTCGCAATCGAGATGTTACCGTCTTCGCCTTGTTCCGTCGGCAGCGGCTTCCGCAGACGAACGTCCATCAGGCGAGGAATAATCAATGAACAATGCCACCGCCCCCCAGAATGCATGCGACGTATTGGCTGGAACCGGCCTGAAAAACGTTCCTGAAGTTTTCGCCAACCTGAAAGCTGCGGAGCTGGTCGAACAATCCGTCAGACGCGGCGAAGCTCGCCTCTCCGCCGACGGCGCGCTGGTGGCCCACACCGGCGAACACACAGGACGATCAGTCAAAGACAAGTTCGTCGTCGACGAACCCGCCTCGACCGACGAGGTCTGGTGGGGCGACATCAACCAGAAACTTGCGCCGGCGCAATTTCAGCGCCTCGCCGATCAGGTTCGGGGATATTTGGCTGGCCAACCCCTCTTCACACAAGATCTCTACGCAGGTGCGGACCCCGCCCACAGGATTCGCGTGCGTCTGGTGACGACGAACGCCTGGCAGGCCCTGTTCGCCCGCAACATGTTCATCCGCCCTTCCGACGCCGAGCTTGAAGGCTTCGAGCCTGACTGGGTGATCCTGCATGCGCCGGGGTTCGAAGTCGACGCCGCGACATGCGGGGTGCGCAGCTCCACGGCCGTCACTCTCTCCCTCGACCAGAAGCTGGTCGTCATCGCCGGGACGCAGTACGCGGGCGAAATCAAGAAATCGATTTTCACCGTCATGAACTGGCTGCTTCCCGCCAAGGGCGTCATGCCCATGCACTGCTCGGCGAATGTCGGTGTCGACGGCGACGTCGCGCTGTTCTTCGGGTTGTCGGGAACCGGCAAGACGACCCTGTCCTCCGATCGTGCGCGTCCACTGATCGGCGATGACGAGCACGGATGGTCGGATGAGGGCGTCTTCAACTTCGAAGGCGGCTGCTACGCCAAGGTCATCGACCTCAATCAGGAAGCCGAGCCCGATATCTGGGCGGCGTCTCACCGTTTCGGCGTTGTGCTCGAGAACGTCGCCATCGGGTCCGGCGGTACGCTCGACCTCACCGACTCCTCCAAGACGGAGAACACCCGGTCGTGCTACCCGCTCGACTTCGTGCCGAACATCTGCCCCGGCAGCCGCGCCGGACAACCACGCAATGTCATCATGCTGACGGCGGACGCGTTCGGGGTCCTGCCGCCGGTGGCGAAGCTTACGCCTGATCAGGCGATGTACCACTTCATCTCTGGATACACCGCCAGAATCGCAGGCACCGAAAAAGGGTTGGGGCGCGAGCCGCAGGCGACCTTCTCGCCCTGCTTCGGCGGTCCGTTCCTGCCGCGCCCGCCTCAGGTGTATGGCGAGTTGCTCAAGCAGCGCCTGTCCAGCGGAGACGTGACATGCTGGCTGGTGAACACCGGCTGGACCGGGGGCGCCTACGGCGTCGGCAAACGGATGTCGCTGACCCATACGCGGGCGATTCTGGCCGCCATTCTTGGCGGTGGTCTGACCAGCGGAGAGTTCGAGGCGGAGCCGCTCTTCGGTCTCTCGCTTCCTAAAGCTGTAGACGGCGTTCCGGCAGAGGTGCTCGACCCCGTCCGAAGCTGGTCCGACAGCGCAGAATACGAACGCACCGCGCGCCATCTGCTCGCCCTGTTCGAGAAGAACTACACGGCCCTGAAGGCTGGTGGAGCAGCGGGCTGAATCGCGATCGCCCGTCGGCCAGGCCAAAGGCCTGACCGACGGGTCGGAGCACGCAGCTTCATGCGCCCTGATACCTGAGGAGAGGCCGTATGAAAGTTCAATCGGGGTCCACTTTAGCAATCGCCTCGGCGGGACTCTTCGGAGCCAGTACGCCGCTCGCCAAGATGCTCCTTGGCGGCGGCGTGGATCCGTGGTTTCTCGCCGGATTGCTGTATCTCGGCTCGGGGATCGGCCTCGCCGCGCTTCACCTCATTCTGCGCGCCAGAGGCGAAGCGCCCGCCGAGGCGCCGTTGGAGCGCCGCGACGCGCCATGGCTAGCGCTGGTCATTCTCTGCGGTGGCATGGCGGGTCCTCTGTTGCTAATGCTCGGGCTTTCGCACACGCCCGCCTCCAGCGCCGCCTTGCTCCTCAACGTCGAAGGTCTTGCGACGATGGGGATCGCCTGGCTCGCCTTTCGGGAGAACGTGGATCGACGCCTGCTGCTCGGCGCTCTCGCAATTCTTTCCGGCGCGGCGCTTCTTTCGTGGCAGGGCGCGGGCGGCGCAGGGACAGAAGACGGTCTGGGATTGGGCGCCCTCGCCATCGTCGGCGCGTGCGTCGCCTGGGGCCTCGACAACAATCTGACCCGCAAACTGTCCTCATCTGACCCTGTGCAGATCGCCATGCTCAAAGGACTGGTCGCTGGCGCCGTGAATCTGTCTCTTGCGCTGTCTAGCGGCGCGCGCTTGCCGCCGCTCCCCCAGATGGCGGCAGCCGGGACGATTGGCTTCCTCGGATACGGCGTAAGCCTTGTGCTCTTCGTACTGGCGCTACGCCATCTCGGCGCAGCACGGACCGGCGCCTATTTCTCTGCAGCGCCGTTTATAGGCGCAATTCTGGCGGTTGCGCTTTTCGACGAGCCCATGACATGGCGGCTTGGTGTCGCGGCCCTTCTAATGGGCGTCGGATTGTATCTGCATCTCGTCGAACGGCACGACCACGAACACACCCATGAGGCGCTGGAGCATAACCACCGCCACGTTCACGACGAACACCACCAACATACGCATGGACCAAACGATCCACCGGGAGAGCCACACACGCACTGGCACCGCCACCAGCCCATGACCCACCGACATCCTCACTACCCGGACCTGCATCACCGCCACGCGCATTGAAGGCAAAACGGCGCAGCGGTAGGCGCGCCGGGCGCCCGCGCACGTTTCCCTAGCTTGGCAACGACAGGGAAGACGAAAGACATGACGCAGGCGAACCTCGCCCGTAACCTTGGCTCAGGCGGCCCCGGCGGCCATAAACGCTTTCACCAGTTCGAGATCTGCGGGTTTGTCCACGTCCACGGCGGCGCGACCATCCGGCATGAACACAAGGCGAGCCTCCGCCCCGGTCAGACGTCCGATCCGCTCGCACAGCGCACGCACGGTCAACCGTCTGGTCAACACCCGAAGGAGGACGCCGGGACCAAGAAGCCAGCCCATCCGCAGCGGGTGCTTGCGCTCGCGTTCAATCCGCCGCCACAGCGCCGCCGCACGCGCAGCGCCCGGCGTCCGGAACAGAAACAGGTTGCAGCCGGAGAATGCAGCGTCGGCAAGGCGTATAAAGGTTCGCTTCGTGCCGGGCACGTCCCGCCTTACAGCCGCCGCGCCCGCGACGCCGGCCGCAACGTCCGCGCCCGCAGCGCCGTCCAGAAACGCCTGCACCCAGGCCGGACGCAGCAGCGGATTGTCGGCCGTGGTCACCAGCAACGGCGCGCCGTAGGCCGCCAGAGCGGACAGAACGCTCGCGCTTGGCCCGGCCGCCGCCGTCATGGTCTCGACGCCCGGTGGCAAAACCCCGGTCAACGCCTCCGGAGTCTCGATGCACACGACCACGCGACCCACGCCGGGCGTGGCGAGAAGCGTGTCGATGACGTGAGAGATCATGGGCCGTCCGGCGATGGGAATCAGCGCCTTGTGCGAAAGTCCGGCCGCTACCGCCATGGGGTCAGCCGCACCAGCGCGTGAACCGGCCAGAACGAGCGCGGTAAGCGGCTCGGCGCCGCGCGGCGCTTCAATCACGCGAAGCGCCTCACGCGTGTTTCCCCGCGCCGCGCGGCGCATCGCTGTCGCCACGCGCTCCATCCGGACGGTCTTTCGGCGCGGAGCCCGTCAGACGCATGACCCACGGATAGCGTTTGGCTTCGTCTACGTTGTAGCCGAGGTTGAAGACGCTCGGGCTGCGGGTTCGGGCGCGGGCGTCAACGTAATAGGTGCCCAGAGCGCGATCGACCACGTAGCTCGTGATGCCGAAATTGCCGTCTTCGTCATGGAAGTGATGCAGGACGTGGCGCGCCTTCATGCGCTGTATCCACGCGGCTTTCGGCTTGTAGTTCAGATGCTGGATGCAGTGAAAAAATTCATAGACACAGGTGATCACGACCCCTGTTCCGAACGCTGTGGCCGCGGCGCCGGGGCCGCCGATCATCCAGCCGACCGGAATAGTGATTACGGCGATGGTCGGAAGAGTGGTCGCCGGAGCCCCGAACAGCACGTCCAGAAGATGTGGATCCTGATGATGGTCGAAGTGAATCCGCTTCCAGAAGCCCGCCGTCCACCGAGATTTGTAGAGATACTGCCCATGCAGCACATAGCGGTGCAGCAAATACCAGACGACCGGATAGATCAGCACGACCGCCACAACCGAGACGCAGGTAGCTCCCCATCCGGCGAAATTGCGCGCCGCAAGAACGAGGCTCGCAAGCGCAAGCGCAAAATACAGAAGGATCGTCGGGTAGGTGAGATACGCGACCCAAAGCTGCCGCAGGTTCATCTTACCCAGATCGAAGCTGCGCCCGGACCGGATGGTCGAGTTGCGCAAGGTCCCGCTCATTGCTCTTCGTTCCTCAAAAGCACGGCGCCCGCCGCCATGGTGAAGATCAGCAGTCCGGGAACGGTCGCGACCGGGGCAGGAAGAAGCCCCGCATTGCCCATCGCGCGGAACATGCCCTGCACGATGATGAAGAGCAGCCCGCCCCCCAGACACCAGACGGGCAGCCAGCTGCGCATCCCGGTACGCGGAGGGATATAGACCACCGGCGTCGCAAGCAAAAGCATGACCAGCAATGCAAGCGGGCGCAGGAGACGTTCAATGAGCGCAGCGCGCAGATAACCGGGAGCGAGACTGGTCGCTACCCGGCCGTCCAGCGCCCGCCAGATGTCGAGCGAGGACAACGGCGCGGTGTCCATGGACAGGCGCAGCATATCACTGGCGCGGAACGTATTGCCCCAGCGCGCCTGCGGCTCTGTGCTCACCTGCACCCGCGCGGCGTCGCCGTCGGGCGCTACGACGGAACGCTTCACCTCCCACAACGTCCAGCCGTTCTCGCCAAACGTCGCACGCGCGGCGTGGGTCATGCCAAGAAGTCTGCCCTCCGTGTCCCTGTCGTACAAGTCGACGCCAAACGCACTGTTACCCACGTCTTTGACATACCCGACATGCGCCAGTTCGCTGGCCACGCCCCCACTTCGCGATGCGTCTCCGGGAACAGCGAACCAGAAGGAGCGTCCGTCTTCCGGATGCGGGTCGCTGTGACTCCACCACGCAGCCAGAGCCAGTTCGGACCGGGGCGTAAGCTGGTCCTCCACCACCACGCCAAACAGGCCAAGCGCCAGCGTGGCTGGCGCCAAACGCAAGACAAGACCCAGAGTGGAAAGCCCGGAAGCGCGCAGGATCGCCGTCTCGTTGCTGACGGTCATCTGGGTCAACATCAGCAACGCTCCGACGAGAACGCTGAGCGGCAGCGCCGTCTGGAGCATGAGCGGCAGATGCAGCGTCATGTAGGTCAGCACGCCGGTCACGCCGAGATGACGGCGCAGGATCGGCGTCATCTGCTCCAGCAACCCCAGCAGTTCCATCAGCGCGATCAAAATCGCGCAGCACATGATCACGCGTGTCGTCAGCAGGAGCGAGAGATACCGCAGCAGCACATGGCGGGGGCGGGCTGACCGGGACGAAAGGGCGTTCATTGAGCCTCGCCCGATAGCCGCCGCCGGAAAAGACGCAGCCGGGCGACGTCCTGCAGGGCCGCCCGAAGATTCGCCGGCGCGATCATGTCCGCCCGCGCCAGAATCAACGCCGTGCAGGCGCCACAGAACAGAAGCGTCGGCGCCCAGATGACGAGGAGCGGCGAGTTGCGTCCCGTCGCCACCAGACTTTCTCCGAATTGCAGCGCGTGGTCATACGTCACAAGGATGACGACCGCGACGGCCAGCCCGGCGCTGCCCCGCTTGCGTTTGCCAAGGATGGCCAGCGAGGCGGCGAGGATCGGGATGAAAGGAATGGACAGGCTGCGAGCCAGCCGGAAATTCAGCTCCGCCCGCAGGCTTTGCGGCGGGATGTCTTCCGAAGCGAACTGTTGCTGTGAAGCGGACGGCGGCGGGACTGTGTCCACGAGGCCCCTGGCGGCTCGGGCGTCACGATGCAACTCCCGCGACAGCTCGCCCGACGTCAACTCACGCTCGTCATCGCCTCGATTGCGGAACTGCGATTGCTGGGCATGGCTGATCAGACGGGTCGCGTGATCGAAATATGTGACGCTCGGCTCGCCTTTTGGCGGGATGGTCAGGATGGAGCCATCCGTCAGATCGATCTGGGCTTCGGCCTTCGCCGTGTTTACGCGGACGTGGCCGCGCTTCGCGACGATATCACGCTCACGCCCGTCGCCCGTATCGCGGATGAACACGCCTGTCAGATCCGTGCCGTCGTGACTGACGCCATCGGCTCTCAACGAAATGGTGGGAGACGGCGTTGCGAAGACGCCCGGCTGCAACACAGGCGCCCATCCCGCGTGGCTGGCCAGATAGAACCCTTCACGGAACTGGTACCGCGCGTGCGGCTGGATATAGCCGTAGAGCAACATGGACATCACCCCGAGCGCAGCCCCCGCGATGGCGAACGGACGACAGACACGCAGGAGCGATACGCCGCTGCTCATCAGGGAGTCGAGTTCGTTCGTGTCGCTCATCCTGCGCACGACTGCGAAGATCGACACGCAAAGCGCAGCGGGAAGCGCCAGTCCCATATAGTGGGGCAACAGATCGGCGAGCAGCCGAAGCAGCGTCGAGAACGGGCTCGCCTCCGCCGCCAGAAGGTTCAGCAGGACCAGCAAACGCTCCAGCAATAACGCGATAAGCACGACCGACAGGGCGATCGTGAACGGAGGCACGGCCTGTGCGAGCAGGTATGAATCGAGCGTGTTCGGACGGATCAACGCTGGAACGCGCGCGAAAGGCGGCTCGTAAAGACGCGATTGGCGCGTCACGATATGCCGCTTTCGGCGCATGGGCGAAGAAATTCAAGGTGAGGCAGCACGTGAAGTCGACCATCGGTCCCAAGTCTCCGTCGCTCCACGCCAATCCGCCATGCGGCGAGACCCGAACCGGCAGGAGAAGACGCAGGCCGACCGCTTGAGAGCGACGCGTCAGCGACGCCCGAGACATCGGCGCGACGCTCCACAGGCTCGACGACGATCCGATTCCAGCCAGCCGCCCGATCCAGCCTGCCGGGGCTATGCGACGCCGACGTCACGCCGATCAGCGGCGTGTCGGAACCGGGCACGACGCTGTCGGTGCCGCGATGAGAGTGGCCGTGCAGCACAAGCTCCGCCCCCGCCTCCGCTATCGCCTCCGCGAACATCCCTGCATCCCACAAAGCCTTGCGCGGAACCACCAGACCGGGGCGCGGCGGGTGGTGGATCATCACGATCCGGCACAACCCCTCGGTCCGAAGACGGTGCAATGTCGCGATCAGCCGCTCCGCCTGCTCCCGGCCGATTCGTCCTCCGGCCATAAAGGGCGGAGTCGGAATAGCGGAGTTGATGCCGACCAGCGCCACGCGACCGACCGTCGTGACGGCTGGTTCGCCGGGATCGGCCATGCCTCCCAGATCCGCCCACAAGCCCGGCCCCTCGTTCCATGCAATCGGCACCATCGCATCATGATTGCCCGGGATGACCGCGACAGGTCGGTCGAAGCGTCGCAGCCATGCCGCGGCGGCGCGAAATTCGGACCCCGTGCCCAGATTGGTCAGGTCGCCGGTCACGGCCAGAGCGTCGACCGCACTCGCCTCGATATCCGCCAGCACGGCGGCCAGCGGTCCTTCACGGTGCACGAATCGTCTGCGCAACCCCCATGACAGCAGGCTCAGGGCGCGCTTGCTCATCAATTCACGCACGCCGGGATATGTCCGTAACGGCAGATGCGGATCGGAGAGATGCGCCAGAACGGCTGACAAAGCGGTGTTTCCTGACCTCTTCATGCGACCCTGTTCCCCGAAGCGCTTTTATAGCGGATCGAGGCACGGTCCACGCACACTAGCATACGTTCCGGGTTTCGTCCGGCCGCAGCACGTCGACGCCGCCATCGATCACTTAAACCCGCCAGCGGATCAAATGCGGGGCACGTATCGCCGCAATGCACGACATCCGGCGGAGAATTAGCGGGACGGGCGGCGTGTGACAATTGCGGCCAGCCTGTCTATATCAGCCGACCAGCCGGGGAGACCCGCCTGCCCCGACACTGAGGCGTCCTGTCGCGACGCCTCGCACGACGAGCAAGATTTGCGGAATATCCAGTGACGTCACGCCTCGCCCTGATTCATAACCCGCGGAGCCGCCGCAATGCGCGCGACGGCGACGGCGAGTTCGAACGGGAAGCTGCGCGTCAGCTCGGTCCGATGTTCCTTACCCCGTCCGACCGGGACGAACTGTTCACCGAGATCAAGGCGCTGGCCGCTCAGGGCGTTCGCTGCATCGTCGTGAACGGCGGCGACGGCACGGTCAGCGACGTGATGAGCGCCATCATCGCCGTCTATCCTCCCGGCGAACTGCCCGCCCTCGCGATTCTGCCGTCCGGAAATACGAATCTGATCGCCGAGGACGTCGGCCTGAAGAATCGCGGCGTCGCCGCGCTCACGACGCTGCTCGAACGCGAGCGGAACGGGACGCTGTTCGCCAACACGCAGACCCGGCATCCCATCGTGGTGTCCTGGCCGGGTTCGAACCGCGCGCCTATCGCCGGAATGTTCTGCGGCCTGGCCGCTTTCACGCGCGGAATCGAACTGGCCCATCAGCCTGCGATCCTCAATCGTTATTCACATGACATGGCGGTGCTGGCGACGGTGATCTGGGCAGTGCGCCAGTTGCTCCGCAAGGAGACCCGGCGTCGCTGGATGAACGGCGAAGTGATGTCGCTTGCGATCGACGAGGGTGCGCCGGAAGACGCCGCCAGGTTTCTGTTTCTCTGCTCCGCCCTGCACCGACTGGGCCACGGCGTATGGCCGTTCTGGAACAGCGCGACGCCTGCGAACGGCGGTTTCTTCTACCTCGATATTCTCGCCAATCCGAAAAAGCTGCCCCGCGCCCTCGCGTCGCTCATGCGCAGCCAGAAGCCCGGCTGGCTCCGGTCATCATCAACCTACCGCAGCGGTCAGGCAGGGTCGGTCCGGATCGAGACACGCGATCGGCTCGTGCTCGACGGCGAAGAGCTGGACACTGGCCCGGATGGCTGCATCCTGCTCGCACAAGGGCCGGGTATCGCTTTCGTTAACGCCTGAGCAAACTGACTATGAAGGTGACTCTCAATGGCGTCGCCCTTGACGCGTTTGCGCCGCCTCGGACGACTCACAGGCGTTATCGTCAGGCTTGAGGTCCGGGAAACACGACAATCCAGAAGCAGGGTCTCTCCATGATCAACTCCACCCGCCCCGGCTTGTCATTGAATGCAGCTGGTGCCGTTGCGGATACGTTGGTGGCAGAGTTGACGCGGCCCACACCGCCATCGGTCGCACGTTTCGCAGCGGCGATCGTCGGTGCGGCGCGACCGCTGGGCGTGCTGTTCTATGGCTCCGCAGCCCGTTTGCTCGACGATACGCTCCCGGAACAGGACTCTGGCGCAACTGTCGGAGTTGGTTCCACGGCAGACGACGCTGACCTTTCTGACAGCGTGCTTGATTTTTACGTGATCGTGGAGCGTCAGCGCGACTGGCCGCGCGGACGGGTCGCGCGCATCGCCAATGCCCTACTGCCACCAAACGTCGAATATCATGAGCGATCAATCGACGGGCGCGTGATGCGCGCCAAAGTCGCTATTCTGTCGCTGGCGCAGTTCCGCCGCCTGACGCGCCCGGACGCCTTCGACACGACGGTTTGGGCGCGTTTCTCGCAACCCGCGCGCCTTGTATGGGTCAGGGACGCGACGGCGGCCGACGCGATTCTGCGTTGCGTGGTGCGGGCCGTCGCCACGGCGGCCCTATGGGCGGCAAAACTCGGGCCGGAACGCGGAGATGCGGAGCGTTACTGGCTCGGGCTGTTCGAACGCACCTACGCAGCGGAATTGCGCGTGGAATCGTCGCGGCGCCCGGCCAGCCTGCTTGGCGGGGCGGAAGCGCGGTACCGCAGGCTGCTGCCGCTGTGCTGGCTGGCCGGAAATCTGCCTGCTTCGGCGGACGGGGCCATGCTCGATCCCGGCCTGCCGACGGCCATGCGCTCCCCCGCGTCTCGCCGCTGGCGCGTCCGGGCCGGAATGGGCCGGCCGCTAAACGTTGCACGGCTGATCAAGGCGTCTTTCACCTTTGCGGGCGGAGCCCGGTATCTGGTCTGGAAGATATCGCGCCACACTGGCGTAGCGCTGACGCTGACGCCATTCGCCGAACGCCACCCGTTGCTGGCCGCGCCGGGGGTCGTGATCAGGCTGATGCGCGCGGGCGTTTTCCGTCGCAAGGCTTGAATTACGATGGCGCGAGGCGTCCTCCGCACGCGGATGGCCCCGACGCCGCAATACAGGTAGACTCAGCGCAATGAGCCTTGATCCATCCGCCTTTCCTATTCTGCGAGATCCCCCGGCCCGGCTCTGTTTTCTGGCGACGCAGACGCCTGTCGCGCAGGAGGCTTATCAGCGCCTTGTCGATCGCTACGGCGATTGCGCGTTTGACGATGCGGAGGCGGTGGTCTGCCTTGGCGGCGACGGCTTCATGCTGGAGACGCTGCGGCGGGCGACCGGACGGTGCATCCCCGTTTACGGCATGAACTGCGGATCGGTCGGCTTTCTGATGAATCCGTTCGACGAAGATGATCTTCCTGCTCGTCTGGCCGTCGCCCAGCTTGCGATGTTGCACCCGCTCATCATGCGTGCGGTCTGCGCCGATGGAACCGAGCACGAGGCCTATGCGCTGAACGATGTCTTCCTGTTCCGGCAAACGCGGCAGGCGGCCAAGATCCGCATCGACATCGACGGGCGCGAACGTATGCCGGAACTGATCTGCGACGGCGTGCTGGTCTCCACGCCCGCGGGCTCAACAGCCTACAATCTCTCGGCGCACGGCCCCATCGTCCCGCTGTCGGGCAACCTGCTCCCCCTCACGCCGATCAGCGCCTTCCGGCCCAGGCGTTGGCGTGGAGCGCTTCTGCCGTCGACGGCGGAGGTCACGTTCACAGTGCTTGAGGCGGAAAAGCGACCGGTGGCGGCCGTGGCGGATTTCACGGAGGTGCGTGACGTCGTCTCGGTGACGGTGCGGGAAAATCGCGAGCAATCCGCAACGGTGCTGTTCGACCCGGGACAGAATCTCTCTGAACGCATCATCACCGAGCAGTTCTCCGCGTGATCGTCGACATCTGAACGATTGCTCACAAAATGTGTTGCTGAGCACACGTAGCAAGCAAGCAACTGCCGCCACGGTATCCGCGTTAGGACATATGCGGATGCGTGGCGGCGGCGTTTCTTCAGACAAACAGCCGAATCGAAATGTTGCGCTGGCCGCCCCGCAAGCGACCGGTTTGAGTCGTGGATAGAACGGTTGTCAAAGTGCACAGCGGATGCTTGAGTTATAGCCTCTTCCGGTCAAAACAATCATGACGAACGGCCGGGTTCGCGATTCATTGCTGAAGAGCACACGGTGATTATCGGGATAGACCTCGGAACGACCAACAGCCTGGCCAGCGTCTGGAAGGACGGCAGGCCTGTGCTCGTGCCTCAGGCGCATGGCGGCCACCTCACGCCATCGGTCGTCAGCGTTGACAGGAATGGTGAGGTACTGGTCGGGCAGACCGCGCGCGAACGGTTGACGACGCATCCCGACCGCACCGCCGCGGCTTTCAAGCGCATCATGGGAACAGCACGCACGGTGGCGCTTGGCGGACAGACATTCCGCCCGGAGGAACTGTCGTCTTTTGTTCTCCGTTCCCTGAAAGCCGATGCAGAGGCTTTTCTGGGCGAGCGGGTGACCGAGGCAGTCATCACCGTGCCCGCGTATTTCAACGACACTCAACGCAACGCAACGCGGGCCGCAGGAAGACTCGCAGGACTGAAGGTCGAACGCCTGCTCAACGAACCGACTGCAGCAGCCCTCGCCTACGGGCTGCAGGAGCAGGAGGAGGACGGGAGTATCCTCGTCTTCGATCTTGGAGGCGGCACGTTCGATGTTTCGGTTCTCGAACTGTTCGACGGCGTTATGGAGGTTCGCGCAACGGCCGGAGACAATTTTCTGGGCGGCGAGGACTTCGACGATGCACTGATCGGCTGGTTTCGGGGTGAGACCGGCTGGCGGGCCGATCCGCTGTCCGCCGCCGGGATCGTAGAAATCGCACGGCTGCGGGCAGCTGTGGAGCAGGCCCGTCATCGGCTCAACACCGAGAGTTCCGTTGAGATTGTTCTGCGCAGCGGCGCCGAAAACTTCGACGCCACCCTGACGGCGAACGAATTTGCGGTCATCACCGCCCCCTTGCTGGAACAATTGCGCCGCCCTGTGGAGCGCGCCCTGCGCGACAGCCGCATACAGCCGAGGGAACTCAGCCGCGTCGTGCTGGTGGGTGGAGCGACACGTATGAAGCTCGTGCGCAGCCTTGCCGCCACCATGTTCGGGCAATTTCCTTTGCAACAGATCAACCCGGACGAAGTCGTGGCCTGCGGCGCCGCAGTGCAAGCGGGCCTGAAAATGCGCGACGCCGCGCTGGACGACGTGGTGCTGACCGACGTCGCACCCTACACCCTTGGCATCGAAGTCTCTGAAACCGGCGCCTCCGGTTCCGCCGCAGGGCGATTGTTGCCGATCATTGAACGCAACACCGTCGTGCCCGTAAGCCGCGTGCAACGCGTAACGCCGACCAAGGACTATCAGGGCGGCGTCGAGGTCAGGGTGTTCCAGGGCGAGAGTCGCCTGGTCAAGGACAACATTCTTCTCGGCAAGCTTCAGATGATGCTTCAGCCCCGCCCAGCAGCGCAGCAGGCCATCGACGTTCGTTTCACCTATGACATAAACGGCATTCTTGAAGTAACTGCGCAGGACGTCGAAACCCAGTCGATCGAACGGCTGGTGATCGAGGAAAACCCAGGTCTTCTCAGCCAGGAAGAAATCGAGGAGCGGCTGGAGGCGCTGGCGGAGATCAAGATTCATCCGCGCGAGGAAGTGCCAACCCGCCTGCTGCTGGCACGGGCGGAAAGGCTCTATGAAGAAACGCTCGGCGCGACACGCGCGTCTCTGGCGACCGAAATCGGCCTGTTCGAGCGCGCCTTGACGGCGCAGGATCGTCAATCAATCAACGACGCGGCGGACCGGCTGAAAGCGGCGCTCGAATCTCTCGCAGCGACATCCCTGTGACTGGCGAGCGACACGCGCCGGGCGGACGCGACTGCTGGTCAATCCTCGGCATCGACGCCACCCGGGACGAACGGGCGATCAAGCGAGCCTACGCCCGGCTTTTGCGATCAACCAACCCGGAAGACGATCAGGAAGCGTTCCAGCTTCTTCGCGCCGCTTACGAGTCCGCCTGCGTTCTTGCGCGCCTGCCGAACGCAACGCCTGAGCCCGAAAAACTCCCCGGCGAACCGCCGATCGAGGAATTTCTCGAGAGTTTTGACTCCTTACGCCGAACGGGCAGTGCTCAAGTTGCGATGGCGCTGCTGGAGCAGACCATTCGCGACATCCCCCCCCGACCCGGCCGGAGCGACGGGCTCGAGTGGGCCTTGTTCGGGCGGCTTCACCCATTCCTGACGATCTCAGCCGGACTAATTCGCGCTCTTGCGGATCGTTTCGACTGGCGCGACCCAGCATCGCTACCCGCACGACGTGAGCCCGAATGGCACAGGGCGCTCCTCGACCGCCTCGAGGCGGAAGATTGGCTGGACTTGCTCCACGATCCAAAACGCCACCCTTATGGGCAGGCCGCCGCGATTGCTCTCGCCACTTCGGAGGACCTGTCGAAGCTGCTGCCGCCTGGCGGGCGACTGGATGGCGCGGAGCGCGCCCGTGCTCAGGCCCTGTTGCGCGACGCCTGGGACCGTCGCCGCTTTCTGCATGGTCGCCTTTCGCCGGCGGCGCTTGCCGCCTTGCGAACCGCCGTGGAAGGGCCGCCGGTGCTTGCAGCGCCCCTCAATGTCGGGCGCGGCCATCTGATCGACGCCGAGACTACCGCAGGCTCTTTGAAGAACCGGCGGCGCTTCGCCCTTCCGTCGATACCGATAGCCGTTGCGGCGGCCTGCGTGTTTCTTGTCGCCTCATCATTCTTCGGCGCATTTCTGCTGCACAGAGCACCCGAGACCCGGCATACGACCGTCGTCGCCAACGTCGCCCCTTCTCCTGCTTTCGCTGTGGACGCACCGACGCGCGCTCGCGCGGCCCTCGAGCGCCAGAACGTGCGATGGACCACGGTGACACGTCGGTTCGACAGGACGACAGTCTGGTTTGCAACGGTGGTCGCCAATCGGGCAGCTCTTTCAGAAGTACGGTATGGATTCGATACGGAAGCGCCCAATCTTCTTTTTCCACTGCCTGCGGGCGGCAAGGACCAGTGGCCGCAACCGCTGGGGCCTGGGGCCGAGCTATCGGCCCGCGGTCCCGCATCGGCGAAAAGCGTCTCGGTCCAGTTGAAATTTCGTGACGGGACGCTGTCCGAGGTACGAACTTATCTCGTAAGCAACGAGATCTGACGGGAAAACGCGATGCTGCTCAGAACCGCGACCCCGAAGCTGCGCTTCGCCCTTCCCACCGGTCACCCGGAGAACGCGCAACGCGCATGGGCGCTCGCCATGGGAGCGCCGCTCGTCGCGAGCGAAGGGTATGCGCTGGACGCGCTGACACAACCCGACGCGCCGGGGGCCGCCTCGTTGAAGGCGCGCGTCGCCGCCCGGATGAAGACATTCTGGAGCGTGCAGGATCGCCGGACGCTGATCGCCACACTCAACTGGCTGGGGCGAGAGGGACATCGCATCGGACACATGGCCCGGTTGACCGATTACAGCGTCAGCCCCTTGCAGAACATCGCTGAGCGGCGCAAGGAATTAGGGAAAACTGCCGATTACGACGAAGACGCCCGCGCCGAACTCTATCGGATCGACGCGCTTCTCAGCGATCATCTCGGGATGCTGAAAGCCAAATTCCTCGCCTTCGACACGGCCCGCGCCGTCATGCTGGTTTATGGCGGCCGGCTGCATGACTGGCTAAGCGAAGACGAATGCTGGCCATATCTTTTCGACATGGCCCGTGACGTCCAGCGCACCTACGAATCATGGAGCGATTATGCCGAAGACTTCCTTCGCGGCAGAAGTTTCTGGAAAGGCGCTGAGTTCAGCGAACGCAATGTGGTCGACCGGCTGACCCAGAAACTGCTTTCGACCCGGCACAGCCCCTGGCGCCTGATGTGGGAGCAACCGTTGCCGCCGCAGGTCGCGTCGGCGCGCCTGCGGGACGTATCGGAGCCTATTTCACAGGGACCAGTCTGGTGGTTGGAGAGAGCTGGCGACGCCCTCTGAAGTCACCGCCCGTAATGCGCGACGGCGATATCGACGCCATAATACGCTGCGTGATCAGATACTTTTTTTAACAAAAAACCGAAAATCGATTCATCAGGCGAATTCATCGGCTGCCCCGAGAAACTCCGAATCAGATAATAAAAATACCATTCTATAATTCATGTTTTTGGAAATTTTTCTCTAAACTCTCCTTTTGCTGGCTATACATGAATCACACGCATCGTTCGTTACGCCGAGGATCTTGACCCACGCCTACAGGCTCCGCGCTGAGAAGCAAACTTCTTACAACGTCGAGGTTTTTCACTCGTGTAATCAGCCAAATCTGTTCGCGTGACGCTTCCTGGTCACAAATCGTAAGCTTCATATCGCTTAAGTTGCGCACGTATTGCAAATGACTCGCACTATCGTTAGAACCCCTGCGAAATCAGGCAGGAGCCAGTCATGATATCCGGCGGACACCGCGCACGAGTTCTTTTCCTCATCTCCCTGTCGCTGTGCGTAGGCGGCAAGGTTCGTGCTGCGGACCAGAAATCACCGCTGCCTGTAACAAAAACGACCGCCGACGGCGGAAAGTCCGCGCGAAAGCCTGCAACGTCCGGCGCTCAGGCGACGACAGTCGAACAGGTGAAAATCCGTGGGAAAAGATCCGCTACTGTCGCGTCCTCCGCCACCAAGACGGACACTCCCCTCGTAGACACAGCACAGTCCGTAACTGTCATCTCTCGTGACGAGATGGATGTGCGGGGCGTCCTGTCCCTCAATCAGGCCGTGCGTTACGCGGCAGGAATCACCCCGGATCTGCGCGGCGGCATCGGCACGCGTTACGATCAATACCTGTTGCGTGGCTTCAGCATACCCAGTTTTCTCGACGGACTGAAGTTGCAGGACAGTCCGACGGGTTATGCGGTTGCCCAAACCGATACGTCTCGTCTCGATCGTGTGGAGATTCTCAAGGGACCGGCCTCTGCGCTTTATGGACAGTCCAGCCCCGGCGGTCTGGCCGCGCTATCGAGCAAGCTTCCGACGGACCAGCGGTTTTATGGCGGCGTAAACGCCACTGGCGGCATGTTCGACCTCTATCGCGTCGACGCCGACGTGGGGGGCTACGCTACCGATAACGGCTTTGTACGCTACCGGCTTTATGGAACGGTGAACGGACAGCACACCCAGTTGTCCAAAACAGGAAGCCGTCGTTTTTCCATCAGCCCGGCTTTCACGTTTGGCGGCGACGGGCCAACCACGCTGACACTGCTAGGGAATTACCAATACGACCCCGAAAGCGGCACGTATGGCGGCGTACCGCTGGTCGGGTCGCTTAAGCGGGCGTCCTTCGGCTATCTGCCGCGCAATTTCTATGACGGAGACGTCGGCGTAGAAAAATTCAACCGAAAGCACGGGTCCTTTACGTATATTTTCAATCACCGATTTAACGACGCCTGGAGCTTCAGCTCGCGCGGGCGCTACGACGATATCAAGGTCATCAACCGCAGTGTCTATGACGCGGGATATTACGACACCCCGGACACCGTTCCCAGATACGCCTACGGCACGAACGAGCACGTCCATAATCTGGCGTTCGACAGCCAGTTTAAGGGTCATGTGCGCACCGGTCCCCTGACGCACACGATGATGTTCGGCTTCGACTATATGTGGCAAAGCGCCTCCGAAACTTATACGTCCGGAGACGCCCCTGATCTGAACGTGCTGCATCCGGATTACCACATGGTTTTCCCGGCCCAACAGGTCGGCGCACGCTACACGGCTGATTCACATCAGATCGGCGCTTATGGTCAGGACGAGATTCACTGGCGTAACCTCATCCTGACAGGGAGCCTGCGAAACGACTGGTATCGTTCGCGGCAAGTAGAGCATCTTTCAGGATCAGATACTCGCGAAAGCCCCAGTCAGATCACGTGGCGTGCGTCAGGCCTTTATCACTTCAACTTCGGTCTTTCTCCCTATATCAGCTACTCAACATCCTTCCAGCCACAGTCAGGGCTGGTTTCTAACGATGGCGGAGCCACGCTCCGTCAGGCCGACCCGTCAATCGGCAAGCAACTTGAGGGTGGCGTTAAGTATCAGATTCCCGGAACGCAGGTTCTCTTGACTGCGGCGGGATTTCACATCGAACAGACCAATGTTCTCGTCGCCGTCGGCAACCTTGGCTACAGCACCGAGAGCGGGAAGGTTCATTCTGATGGTTTCGAATTCGAAGCCCACGCGGACCTCTACAAGAACCTGTTAATTACGGCCGCTGTAAGCGTGCAGAAGGTTCGCGACGATTCAACGGGAAAACCGCTGATCCAATCTGGCAAGGGCAACGCGTCGTTGTTCGCGTTCTACACCATGCCATCCGGCCCAGCAAAGGGACTGGGGTTTGGCGCCGGCATGCGTTACACCTCTAAAGCCTATGGCGGCGAAGCGACTTACGGAAGTGTCTGGGTTCCGCAGTATGCCCTGTTCGACGGCTCGCTACGATACGATCTGTCGAATCTGTCCCGCTCGCTGCGAGGGTGGACTGTCGGTGCGAGCGTCCGCAATATTTTTGACAAACGATTTGTCTCGAACTGCCTGGCCTACGCCTCTTACGGGCAGGAGTTCTGCTACTACGGCGAACGGCGGAACGCGCAGGCCACTATCGGATTCACGTGGTGAAGCCATCATTTTCGAAGCCCGCCTGACTGGACGCGGTTGCCAGTCGGGCGTTTTTCTCGCTCAGCCAGAGCACAGCATCGTCCACGGATCAGCGTGGTCAGACAATGCTGTGCGCCCAGATTACGACAAAAGGTTTTTGCGACACGAGGCGCAGCGGGATAGATTTTTCTTCTCAGCCGCGTGACGCCTCACAACAAACATGCCGAATGGGAGCCGGTAGCTGTCGCCTGCTCTGCGAAAACAGGGTTTCCACAGAGTGTTGCGATGCAATGCCCCCTACTCAGGACGCGAAGCCCTTCCGCTCAGGCAGGCATGAAGTCAGGCTTGTTCGTCGGGAAGCGCTTGATCACATCCAAAGGCAGGTTGAGCGTCTGGGCGACCATTTCCGGCGGAACATGTGTCAACCAGTCGGTCAAGGTGACCTCGGCGAAGCGATCCGATTTGAAGACGGTCAAAACAACAAAGTCTTCATTCCCAGTATTTTCTATATAATGTCCCAAGCTTTTCTTTATGTACCATATATCTCCCGGATTGAAGTCGGTCGTCTGAGCACGCGGCCCCGTGTTGAACACGGTCACCCTCGCCTTCCCCTTTAGGACGAGCGCCCATTCATCCGCATTGGGGTGCCAATGCATCTCTCGCAGGGCTCCGGGTTTTATGGTTTCCAGAGTCGACGCTATCGTCTTCGAAATCGGGAAATTGCGACTGTCGACTATCTGCGCTTGTCCACCGTTGCTCAGCGCAACCGGCTTGGAGCGCGACAGGCGATAGATAACCTTCTGTGCGCCCGGCTGAACGCGAGAGTTCTTCTGGTCAGTCGCAAGATCGCCGGGAACGTCCCCCTGGAAAATCCAAAGATTATCGAGAGGAATATTTTTGAAGGTGTCTGCTGGAACACCGAAATTTTTCGCCAGAACTTCCGGCGGCGTATGCGCCACCCAGTCGGTCAGCAGCAATGTATTGAACTCGGACGACATGCCGTTATCGAAGGCAAGAACGAATTCAGCGCCGTCTGGCCCCAACCCTTGCAGCGAATGCGGGAGGCCGGGAGGAAAATACCAGATATCGCCTTGCTCGACGTCCTCGACGCTGGGCCGCCCCTGCTCGTCCAGAGTGGTGATGCGGCATTTTCCGGCGATCATGAACGCCCATTCGGCCTGCTGATGCCAATGCATTTCGCGAATTCCACCCGCACTGAGGCGCATATTCACTCCGGATATGTCTTCCGAAATCGCGAAATCTTCCTGCGTAACCTCGCGCGCCCATCCGCCATTTTGGTAGCGTCTGTGCGCGTTGTTGAACGACGCCCAGAACAGGGGCATGCCGTTGACGTCCGTCGCGGGAGGGTTCTGAAACGACGGGAACTGCGATGCGAGAGCCGGATTCACAGGCCCCGGATCGGACAGGCTCGACGCCGTTTTGGCGTTGATTTTACCTTCCAGTGGACGATCGGGATTCCCGAAAGTGGCGGCGTTGGCGACGCCCGCCACACCGAGCAAACTGGCGGCGGACAGGAAACCGCGACGCTGTAAAGGATCCATGGGTCAATCCCCCAAATGTATTCAAGCACCTGAACCGTTAGCTGCGAAATTGACGCGGATCGATTATACTCAAGTATATGAGGCGGAACATTTACACCGCTTTTCGCGACAAATTCGTCCCCTTGGACGGTGGGTGGCTTAGCGGCGACATTGGGCGCCAGTTAGCCCCTGTATGATAAATTTTCCACAGTTACAGACATTTATCTATGATGGTGTCTGACATGCGAACCGACGGTGTCCTCGCGGGGGGTGTAATCTCGATCGGTCTCACGAACGTGATCTGCGAACGGCCATGCCGCTGCCCGACGTCCGCCCCGCCCCATAAATAAGAACCGGAAATTCTGAAAAATATTGGCCAATCAGATATTCACCGAAACATACCTCGTGGACGTTCAGCGGAGACCACCGGACCATCTCCGCAGGATGATCCGCGTGGGCTGGCGTCAAGCGCATCGGAGCTACGCGACGCCATGCTTTAAATAAAATCCGGCTCCGAAGTTCATAAAGTATCTACGATACAAAGTATTTTTGCACAAAATAGATCGTCTTTTATTTAAAAATGACGGCATCCACGAACAAAATATATATTTAAAAACTCTTCGGTATTAAATCACGAACAAAGTTTCTCTTTCACCACGCAATACGCACGCACCCCGCAACAACACTGATTCCGCCGACGGACGGCGCTCCAGCGTGTTGCAGGTCCCCCGACCCGGTAGACAAGCTGGGGCGCGGCTTGTCGCTAGGCTATGGCTGACAGGGAAGCCAGCAGCGCGTCGATATCGCCCAGCGTCGTGTCGTAACGCGTAACCAGCCGGATCAGCACGCCTTCGACGCCCGGCGGCGTCGTCCAGCGATAAAAATCGTATCCGGCCTGCTCCAGCCCCTGAACAAGGGGCTCAGGCAATACGACGAACACCTCGTTGCTCTCGATCGCATAGGGCAGCGTCGCGCCGGGCTGGCGCAGCAGGCCCCGCGCCAGGCGCGAAGCCATCTCGTTGGCGTTGCGGGCGTTGCGCAGCCACAGATCGTCGGCGAACCATGCGAGCAACTGCGCGCTGAGGAAACGCTGCTTCGACCAGACATGTCCAGCGCGCTTGATCCGCCGCTCCATCTCCACTGCCCGAGCGGGATCGAAGACGATGAGCGCTTCGGCCGCCAGAGCTCCGTTTTTTGTGGCGCCCAGCGACAGGATATCGACGCCCGCGCGCCACGTCATATCGGCGGGCGAGCAACCGAGATGCGCCAGCGCGTTCGAGAAACGCGCACCATCCATATGCACGCCAAGGCCCGCTCCCCGCGCCAGACCGGTGACTTCGCGCAGGTGCTCCAGTGAGTATGTAGCGCCCCATTCCGTGGCCTGCGTGACGCTGAGAGCGGAAAGCTTGCTTAGATGGAAACCCCTGTCCGCATGTCCGTTGAGCGCCCGCGCAAGTAACGCCGGATCGATGCGACCGTCAGCGGAAGGGAGCGGACGCAGCTTCGCGCCATGGGTGTAAAACTCTGGCGCACCGCACTCCTCGTTGTCGATATGTGCGCTTTCGTCGCACAACACCGCGCCCCAGGGCGGACATAGCGCGGACAGGGCGAGCCCGTTGCTCGCTGTCCCTGTCGTCACAGGAAAGACGGCCGCATCGGTTTCAAAAATCTCCGCAACCCGGGCCTTCAGACGCGTGGTCCAAGGGTCTGCGCCGTAAGAGGGCGTGGCCCCCACATTGGCCTCGCTGATCGCCGCCAGAATTTCCGGACAAACCGGCGCGACGTTGTCGCTGGCGAAGTTCTTGCGTATGTGTTCCCCAGCCTGACGGGCAGCCTGTGCGTCTGGGGCCGGGGCGTTGGCGGATATCTGTTCGCCGGTGTTCTGTTCCATCTCGCGCTTCCGCTTGTCCGTTCCATTTCCATGACCTGCCGCCTGAGCGAAAACCAGACCATGTCCGATTTCAGTTCGCCCGAATTTCCCCACGCCCGCAAGGCTGCGGAGCATCCCGAGGGCGGCGCCTCCGGCAGCGCCGCGGCAGGCCGTGAGAAACTGATAGATGGCAAAGCGTTCGCCACGGCGCTGACGAAAGAGACTGCCGAGCAGGTTCGCGCCTTCCACGCCGAGCACGGCGTCACCCCTGGACTGGCTGTGGTTCTGGTCGGCAACGATCCCGCCAGCGAAGTTTACGTGCGCAACAAGGCGCTGCAGACGCATCGCGCCGGTATGCGCTCATTCATGCACATGTTGCCGGAAACTACGTCCGAAGCAGAGTTGCTGACGCTGGTTGATCGGCTGAATCACGACCCCGAGATTCACGGGATACTCGTGCAGTTGCCTTTGCCCGCTGGAGTCGACGCCAGACGCGTGACCAATGCGATCGCGCCGGAGAAGGACGTAGACGGGCTGGGCGAGGTGAACGCCGGGCGGCTGGCGCTGGGACTACCCGGACTGGTCCCCTGCACTCCTCTGGGCTGCATGATGCTGCTGAAATCCGCCATCGGAGAGTTGCGTGGCCTGAACGCCGTTGTCGTCGGCGCATCGAATCTGGTCGGCAAGCCGATGGCGTTGCTGTTGCTAAACGAGGGCTGCACGGTTTCCGTCGCCCATATCGATACGGTCGACCCGCAGGCGCTGGCGCGCACGGCAGACATTCTGGTCGTCGCGACCGGCCATCGTGCGCTCGTAACGAAAGACTGGGTGAAGCCCGGCGCGACAGTTATCGACGTCGGCATTACGCGCATTCCGACGGACTCCGGAAAGACGAAACTGGTTGGCGACGTCGCGTTCGACGAAGTGGCGCCAGTCGCTGGCCGGATCACCCCTGTGCCGGGCGGCGTCGGGCCGATGACGATCGCGTGCCTGCTTCGTAATACGTTGACGGCTGCGAAGATGTCCGTGGCGTCGCCCGACGTCGTCTAGGCTCAGGACTCATTCTTTGAGATAGAAGATGAAGGATGCGG
>NZ_JOPL01000046.1 GCF_002153745.1 Acetobacter sp. DsW_063
TCGCCGCATCCTTCATCTTCTATCTCAAAGAATGAGTCCTGAGCCTAGCTTCCTCATCCAGCCTCACCCTACCCCAGACTTAACGACATCGCGCACCGCTGATTCGGCGGCAGCCCCCGCTCCGCCTCTTCCGTAAGAAGATTATGCAGACGCGCGGACAGACGGTCCTGCGTCAACGTCAAAAAACCAAAGCGCGCGTAGAATTTCTCGTTAAATGGAAGATCACGAAAAGTCGTCAATGTGATGGACGTTCGCTCCAGCAGGACCGCGACGTCAATCACCTTTTGCAACAGGGCCGCCCCAACGCCCCTTCCCTGCGCGTCGAAACGCACCGACAATTCATCCAGATGAAGGGCTTCCCCGGCGTCGGTCGCGACAGCGAACCCCACCAACTCGCCAGAAATTTCTCCGACCCAACTTACCCCGTCACGGATGGCGGCACGATGCTCGGCCTCCGACATTACGGCATCGGCGGCGATCCACTCTAACCCCGGAACCTGAAGAAACGCCTGTGCGGCTGATCGCTCCACATCGGGAAGCAACGGCGCATCTGCTTCCCGTCCAACCCTCACCAGAAGACCTGAGGCGGCATTCCAGCCTGACAACGAAGAACGCTCCTACCCTGAGGTCGCGCGAGACCTGTTTCCAACGAGTCTGGACGCGCTGAGCAAAGCCGCCAATGCGGCGCAAGCCGCCGCGCCGTCGAGGCATTCGACTCCGCCATTCGGCGCCGCAATCCGCAAAGTCGCCGCAACGGCGATCGCTCCCAACGTCTGTCCGCCCTGCCGCGAAACCTGCACCATACCGCTCGCTCCACCTTCCCGTCCCGCTGGCGCCCCGAGCATCATCGCGCGATTATTCGGGACCTGAAACAGGCCGAACCCGAAAGCCGCGACGAAAATGCGCGACCCGATCGCGAACGCTCCCGGCTGATCCGGCAGCAACCGCAACGCGACGAAACCCACCGCCGTCAACAACAAGCCCGCAGAAGACAGCACGCTTGCAGGAACCTTGTCTGACAGACGTCGCGTCATCGTTGACGACGTTATGAGTCCGAACGCCCACGACGTCATCAAAAGACCTGTGGCCGTAGCACTCCATCCATAATCCTGATGCAATGTAAAAGGCATCGAGATTATGAAGAAATTCGAGGCGACATATCCGATCAGGCCGGTAAGAAATGCGACGCAAAACGCTGGGCCGCGAAGCAGGTCGACCGGCAAGATCGGGTGGACGAGACCAGATTCACGCTGGGTCAGCGCCACTAACGCCGCAGATCCTGCCACCAACAACATCAACTGCACAGACCAACTCGCACCATGAGCGAGGCCGTCAGCGCCCAGACCGAGCGCCGTGAAAGCGATCACGCACAACAACGCCCCCAACGCGTCCGGCATGGAGCCGTGAGCGGCTACGCGCGGCAGCGACGCGTAGCCGAGAAAGAGTGTCAGCGCGCCCAGAGGGATGTTGATCCAAAAGAGCCATGGCCACGTCGCCACCGCGAGCACCAGTCCCGCAACGGTCGGCCCCAGTGCGAGCCCAACGCCGACAATGACAGTGTTGAGCGCGAGGCCACGCCCCAGTTCCGCATGAGGATAAATAAATCGGATCAACGCAGTGTTCACGCTGAGGATACAGGCTCCGGCAAGGCCCTGCGCCGCGCGTGCGATCGACAGGAACAACAGGCTTGTCGACATGGCGCATCCAACCGACGACGCCATGAACAGCACAACTCCGAACAGGCAGAGACGCGCATAACCTACCCGCGCGCCCAAAGCCGCGAGTGGCAAAAGCGAGACGAAGCTTGCCAACTGGTACGCGTTCACTACCCAGATCGACGCCGAGGACGACGCATGCAGATCCTGTGCGATTTCCGGGAGAGCGACGTTGGCGATCGCATAATCGAGGAGAGCCAGCAGCAGGGAAAGCGAAACCGCGATCACGGCCTTTGCTCTTGTGGCGGGGGGCAGTCCGTCTGCGGCGACAGCCTCTGAAACGACGGAGTTGGGCGTCTGGGCGGGCATGGAAGGTCCGTTCGACTACATTTCTTTTTGACAGGGGACGACCCTGCATAATGCGAGACGCCGAACATTCCTCGACGTGAGTCGCCATCCCCGTTATCGGAGCCGCATTCTCTGTGGCACGATACTGCGCAGGATGCATGTCATCAGATGGTGATCCGACGCATGCGCCTGCTCCGCCGACAACGACGACCAATACAAATGACAACCCGGCGCCGCAAAACCTGCGCCGTCAAATAACCTGAATAAAGACAGTGCTGTCAGAAGGCACACGATCGGGAATTTTCGGAACATCGTTCTGGGGTCGGATAAATACGCTTCACCGTTCCGCTGTTACCCCCTCTGCTTCCTGCGCCATTCCTGCAGGTCGGGAGGCGGCGCGTCGGACCGAGCCGTTTGAACAAATATTGAGAAAAAGCACCGGCCTGCGCGTCGATACGGCCGCAACGGCAGGTCCGCTTTTGCGAGAGCTGCACTGCATGTCCTTCCCTTCGTTTTCAAAAACCTTTCATCTTCCCGGATACGAATGTCGCGTGCGGTTTTTCATCATAATCTTGGAAGGACGCTGACCCATGGCGCATAATCTCACCCTCAACAGCGCCGCCACATT
The DNA here is from genome assembly GCF_002153745.1 of Acetobacter sp. DsW_063. GTDB lineage: Bacteria > Pseudomonadota > Alphaproteobacteria > Acetobacterales > Acetobacteraceae > Acetobacter. Next base: position 2,632 of record NZ_JOPL01000046.1, read on the forward strand.
CGCGACGAGCTCGATTTCGACCTTCGGACAGGCCCTGCAATCCGGAGGATCCGGAGTCTCCGCCGCCGCCCTGTTCTCGGCTGCCGGCACGTCGCTGGAAATTGAGTGTGTCATTGAATATACGGACGCTCCGTCAACCAATGCGATTATCGCAATGCAGGACTATCTTTTCGCGTTGGCCTTTACGTCGGCCGGAAAAATACAGGCGTGGATCGGCTATGTCGGCGGAACCAACGCGAGCATAACCAGCCCAAACACCTACGCTGACGGCAAGAGCCACCGCGTAGCCCTTATCTACAGCAACGCGACCATGCAGTTACTGGTGGATGGCGCGGCCGTCGCCACCGCCGCCGTCTCATCCACGGTGCAGGCGGCCATGTCGTGGACCAAGCAGGTTTTTGGCGTCGGTTTCTACCCAGGCTCAAGCAAACCATACACAAATGCTGGCGTCATCGATGAAGTGGCGATCTTCTCTCCCGCTCGGGACAGCGGCGCCTATACGCCAACGACCAGCCCTTACACCGGCGCTGAATCTGGGCTCGTCGCGCTGTATCACCTCGATGGAGATGGAACTGATTCCGCCTCCGCCACTGTCACAAGCGCGCTCTCCGGCCCTGCGCGCGCACCGACAGGGAGCGCCAGCACATTCGTTCTGACACTTGGTAGCGCAGCCCTGACCTCTGCGGTCACATTCACGCCTTCCGATGCGGGCGCCGGCGGTGTGTTCTCACCGACCACGATCAGCATCGCCGCCGGCGCCACGACCGGTTCGTTTTCCTATACGCCTGCGGCAGCCGGTATCGTGTCCTTGTCTACGACAAACAGCGGCGGCGTCATCAACACGCCCGCGCTATCCGTCACAGCATACGCACCCCTTTCCCTGAGCGGCGTCGCAGCCACGGCGGGAACTGCGTCAGTCACCATCGCCACTACTGCGGCAATGACGGGCGGCGATGGGATCGCCTCAGGGTACGAATATCGACTGTATCGCGCGACCACGGCGGCGGGATTGCCGCCAGCCAGCACGACAGCGACGCCGCTTTTCGCATGGACCGGGCCGTCCGTCGGCGATCACAGCGCAGGCTGGACGCCTTCGTTCACCGATACGACGGGAGCGACGGGAGCCACGTATTACTACGCCATCGAAGGCTCGGATCAATCGGGCGACGCCGCGTATTTCGCCACATCCTCGGTCGTCTATCCGCAGGGAGCGACGACCAGCACGACCTATTCATTGAGCGGCCCCAGCGCACTCACTGTCGGCAGTTCCTCCACTTACACGCTGACGCCAAACGGCTCTACGGGACCGTCCGCCGATGTCGTCGTAACGCCCTCCTGGCAGCTGAGCGGCGTTTTCTCCCCTCTGACGGTGACGCTGCCCGCAGGTTCGACGGCCGCGCACACGTTCGCATTCACGCCTTCGGTGGCCGGGGCCGGCGCTCTCAGCGTCACAAATAACGGCGGTCTTCTCGATCCTGCGGAGCTTGCTGTAACCGCCGCCGCGCCCAGCACGGAGGTGATCATAACGCCCGACAACACAGCGATCACGTATTCACCCTACAACTGGCAGGTCAGTTCGCAGGTCGCGACCTCAGTCAACCCGGGCGCATATCTGAACTTCTGCTTCACCGGGACCAATTTGCAGATCGCATGCGACGTAACGCAAAATCTTGCGCCGTTCCCGCAGATTTGGGTGACAATCGACGGACAGGCGCCGCAACTGTTCACTGCCGCAGCGACCATCACGCCCATCATCCCCGCCGCGACTGCATCCTGGCCGGTCCACACGATCGAGATTCAATTCAAGTCTGCGACATGCACTCAAAGCCGCTGGTCTCCGCAAAATACCAGCCTGAAAATCACCGGCTTCACGCTCGCCCTCGGTGCGGCCGTCAGCCCGATGACCGCATATACGAAAAACGTCCTGATCTACGGCGACAGCATCAGCGAAGGGTATCTGTCCATCTCGGCCGTTGGCGGTTCGACCGACGCCAGCGTTAGCGATTCCTCGCTCGCCTGGGCTTACAGGCAACGGGCGGCGCTCGGCGCAAATATTGGCGTCGTCGCATTCACCGGCTCCGGTTTGACAGTCACAGGGAACGGAAATGTTCCGCCGCTCACGACGACGTGGAACATGCTCTGGGACGGGCAGCTCAGAAATTTCTCACCGGCTCCTGATCTCATCGTTCTCAACGAGGGGACGAACGATGGCGCAAAAAAAGCCACGGCGGCGGCTGTGCAGGAGGCCATGACGACTGTGCTGCAAAATCTTGTCGCCACGTGTCCTGCGACCCGTATCGTCGTCCTCCAACCATATCAGGGCCGCGCGACCTATATGACCGCCAATGAACTCGCCACCGTGACAACCGGACTGCAGGCCGCCGTTGGTGCAGTCAACAATACGAACGTAACTTTTGCGCCGACGACGGGGTGGTTTACTGCCTCGATGCCATCCGCAGACGGAACCCATCCTCTGGGCATTTCAACCGCCGCGTCAATTGCGCCCCGTGCGGCGGCCGCGCTCGCACCCGTGCTGACGTCTAGCGCTACACGATCGTTTTTTTACTACTGAAGTCGACGCGAAACAGGACGTCGGCAGTCGAGCGTATCAGCTCTCATTTACAGCAGCTTACCGAGCGCGAAACGCGTTCGGTAAGCCACAACGGTCATTCACCGTAATTTTTTGTTCGCGTTGTGCAGTATTTTTTCCTCTTCGAAATAATATCCATCGACGTTACGACATCTCCATACCACAACGGAAACGCAGTGAACTTGTCAGCTTTAGTATGCGTGGCAAACGACGCATGAATCAGTTATTTTATGGATCTTGCGATTAACCCGACACTGCGACGATCCAAAACAGGCACGAAAAATCTACACTAAGCAAGTGATCCATAAAAATATATTATACAAATATTTTTGTAATAATCGGAATTTTTATCAAATATATCCTGAAATATGCTCCCAATTAGCCGATTTTATTATAACCGGGTTGACTTGGGAGCGCTTCATATCCTCCACTTTGTTTCATTGCGGCACACGAGCAGCTTTTCGTTACGAAATGACGCCTGATACCGATGATTTATCAGCAAAGGCAGAACATGACGGGCAACGCACGCTTCAACGGTCTCGACTGGTTACGCGGCGTCGCTGCCATCGCAGTTATGATATTTCACTATCAGATTGCAGACAGTACGCGCTGGGCGCCGCGCGGGTATCTCGCAGTGGACTTTTTCTTCGCCCTTTCCGGTATGGTGATGGGTGCTGCATATGAAAAACGTCTGAGCGCTGGGCTACGCCTGTCCGACTTCATGTTGAAAGTGCGCCTCCCCCGTCTATACCCCCTGCTTCTGCTCTCGACATGTGCCGGTTGCGCCGCAGCATATCTCGCACATCAGCTCCCCGCCTCACCAAATTTATCGTTTCTGTCCCAAATTTTTCTCATCCCGGCCGTGTCCGGGGGGCGCACGTTATACCCCTATGACATCGCAACCTGGTCGATTTTGTTCGAGTTGTTCGCCAATGCGTGCCACGTATTGTTCTTGAGACGCATGGGAACTGCCGGTCTGACAGGCGTCATGGCCGCATCCGCCGTAATGCTGGTCTTATGCGGCCATCATTTCGGAACGCTCGACCTCGGCGCCCGGACAACGACGGCCGTCGGCGCAGTCGCCCGAGTAGGCTATTCCTACACGGCAGGCGTGTTGATATGGCGTTTTCATCAGAAGCATCGCCTTCCTCGTATCCCGGGAGGGCTTGCCGTAGCAACCGCAGGATTGATCGCATGCCTGACATGCCCCCTGACGCACCAAAACGCAATTGACCTGTCCATGGACATGGGGGCGATCATATTTGGCTTTCCAGCACTCATCATTGCGAGCCTGAAATCAGTCGACTCACTCAGAACAAACTCGATTTTTTCCTGGATAGGCGAAATGTCTTATCCGCTTTATCTGCTGCACGATCCGGTTCACGTCTGGCTTTCCAGGCAACTCGGCGCCACGCCTTCTGCCCAAATTGCCTTGGCGAGCGCCATTACCGCTATATGTCTCTCGTGGGTGTCACTCGTATTTTACGACATTCCAATTCGCACTGCTCTTCAGGCGAGCATCCGGAGACGCCAGAATCTGCACAGGGAAAAACCCTCACCAACTACGATAAAGTTTTAAAAAGTGATCCCACTCGCAAAGCAAGGAATGTTTTGTGACTTTCTCATTGTTTTCGAATGCGTCGCCATTGTTCGAAACAAACGCAAGAAATCTGACCAGAGAGTCACATTTTGAGAACTTCCTTATTCAGAAAATAATATTCACATATTAGACACCCAGACATCACCAATTAAACAAACCCAGACTAAGTATATCGCCCGGTTAAACCATGGGGTTTAAATGTCCGCCGAAGAGGACACACTCTCGAATACCAGCATCTCGTGCCCGTCACGATCGAACTGATCGACAACATGCATACCGATGCCACCAAGCACTTTACGCGATGCAATGTTGGTCTCACGCGCAATGGCTATCACACGCCGCAGACCGGAAGCGTGCGCCTGCCGTAGTGCCGCCGCCGCCGCCTCCCGCGCCAGTCCACGTCCGCCGGCCCATGGATAGATCGAAAACCGCAACGCCATGCCCCGGCCATCCGGCCGTTCGTGAACACCAGTGATTCCAACAAGCTTTCCGTTTTCGCGGACTGCGAACATGCCAGCGCCATGCTTGGCCCAACAAGCCACGTCAGAAGCCATTTCGGCTTCCGCCTGCTGTCTGTTGCGCACACCGCCGAGCATCATGGCGAACGCGCCGCCATCCGCCTTCAGACGCGCGATATCATCCATGTCGCGCCACGATACCGGATCAAGCGTCAGCCTCGCCGTCCGTAACGAACGCCCGGTCACGCCCAACCTCCCCGTACGCCGAAAGCGTCCTGCGCCCGCAATAAGCGAAACGCCGGAGAGGCGCAGGGCATGAAGCTGTCCCTCCGCCCCTCAGGCGGCGCGGGTCTCAGCGCGCCAGCGGGCGATATTTGATACGGCTGGGTTCGGTCGCGTCGGCGCCGAGGCGACGGCGCTTGTCCTCTTCGTAGGCCTGAAAATTTCCCTCGAACCATTCGACGTGACTGTCGCCTTCGAAGGCCAGGATATGCGTCGCCAGACGGTCGAGGAACCAGCGATCATGGGTGATGATTACAGCGCAACCGGGGAATTCCGCCAAGGCGTCTTCCAGCGCGCGCAGCGTATCGACGTCAAGATCGTTGGTCGGTTCGTCGAGCAGAATGACGTTACTTTCCTTGCGCAACATCTTCGCCAGATGAACGCGGTTACGCTCACCGCCCGAAAGAACGCCGACCTTCTTCTGCTGATCGGCGCCCTTGAAGTTGAACGCGCCGGCGTAGGCGCGCGACGCCACGGCGCGCTTGCCCAGATAGATCACATCGGTGCCGCCGGAGATTTCCTCCCAGACGGTCTTGTTATCGTCGAGGCTGTCACGCGACTGGTCGACGTAACCAAGCTTCACTGTGTCGCCGACCGTGAGCGAACCGCTATCCGGCTTGTCGTCGCCGGTGATCATCTTGAAGAGCGTGGACTTACCCGCACCGTTCGGGCCGATCACGCCGACGATGCCGCCCGGCGGCAGCTTGAAGCTCAGATCGTCGATCAGCAGACGGTTGCCAAAGCCCTTGCGCAGGTCTTCGGCCTCGATCACCACGCCGCCGAGGCGCGGCCCGGGCGTGATGACGATATCGGCGACGCCGTTGGCCTTCTCGTTGCTCTGCGCCAGCAGCTCTTCATACTTCGTGATACGCGCCTTGCTCTTCGCCTGACGGGCCTTCGGGCTGGAGGAAATCCACTCCTGCTCAGCCGCAAGAGCGCGCTGGCGTGAGCTTTCTTCCTTCTCTTCCTGCGCCAGACGCTTGCGCTTCTGAGTCAACCAGGACGAGTAATTGCCTTCGAACGGGTAGCCGCGACCGCGCTCGATTTCGAGAATCCAGTTGGTCACGTTGTCTAGGAAGTAACGGTCATGGGTGATGACCATGACGGTGCCCGTATACTCGCGCAGTGTCTTTTCCAGCCACGCGACGCTTTCGGCGTCCAGATGGTTGGTCGGTTCGTCGAGCAGCAGGATGTCGGGCTTTTCCAGCAGCAGGCGGCACAGGGCCACACGACGGCGCTCGCCGCCTGAAAGCTTGTCGACCGGGCTGTCGGCTGGCGGACAACGCAGCGCGTCGAGAGCGATGTCGAGCCTGCGGTCCAGTTCCCAACCGTCTTCGGCGTCGATCTTTTCCTGAAGCTCGGCCTGCTCGGCGAGGAGATTGTTCATCTCCTCGTCTTCCATCGGCTCGGCGAACTTCATCGAAATCTCGTTGAAGCGGTCGACGGCCTTCTTCAGATCACCGAAACCCTGCGCCGCATTCTCGCCGACCGTAAGGTTCGGATCGAGCTTCGGCTCCTGCTCCAGATAGCCGACCTTCACGCCCTCCGCCGCCCAGGCCTCGCCGCCATATTCCTTGTCGATGCCCGCCATGATCTTCAGCAGGGTCGACTTACCGGCGCCGTTCACGCCCAGCACGCCGATCTTCACGCCCGGAAGGAACGACAGGGTGATGCCCTTGAAGACCTCGCGCCCGCCCGGATAGGACTTCGTCAGGTCCTTCATCACATAGACATATTGATAAGCCGCCATGGGACGAACTCCTGAGAAGGGGACCAGAGGGACCGCGCCTGAACGTAAAGTATAATACGGCAGGTCGGACATGCGCCTGCGCCCGGCAGGACTTGAACCCGCAACCAAGCCGTTATGAGCGGCCCGCTCTAACCAATTGAGCTACGGGCGCGCAGGCGGCCCCTGATTCGCTCAACCAGAAGCATTTTGCAAGACGCAACCCGCACATGGCGCCCGCTTGGCAACAAGAAACAGCGCGGATAGGGTCTGCGAGCCGATTTTCGGGCCACAAATTCTTCTGACGGAGCGACCCATGGACGTCTCGAAACTCTCCCCCGGCAAGGACGTGCCGAACGACATCAACGTCGTGATCGAGATCCCTCAGGGCTCGTCGGTCAAATACGAGATCGACAAGGAGAGCGGCGCCCTGTTCGTCGACCGCTTCCTGTTCACGCCGATGGCCTACCCTGCAGCCTACGGCTTCATCCCTGGCACGCTGGCCGCCGACGGCGATCCGGCCGACGCGATGGTGCTGACGCCTCAGGCCGTCGTGCCGGGCAGCGTGATCCGTGCGCGTCCCATCGGCGTGCTGCTGATGGAGGACGAGGCCGGACAGGACGAGAAGATCCTGTGCGTGCCGCACGACAAGATCCACCCGCAGTTCTCGAAGGTCGAGAAGATCGAGGACCTGCCCGAAATCACCGTGAAGGCCATCGAGCACTTTTTCACACGCTATAAGGATCTGGAAAAGGGCAAGTGGGTGAAAGTCACCGGCTGGGGCGACAAGGAGCGCGCCGGGGAACTGATCAAGGCGGCGCTCGAAGCCGCAAAAAAATAATTCCCGGAAAACTGATGTTCGGCGCCGACATGGCGCCGACACGCTCTCTTTAGCCGCTGGCGCCCCCGCTTCGTTCGGCCCTATGGTGGATCGCGTTTCCGTTACGGAAGCCTGCCCTGAACCAGCAAGGAGAGCGGCTCCCCATGACTCCGCCGAACATGACGGCTCACGCCGTTGGCACATTCACCGTCGATCTCCGTCCTGAAGCCGAGTTCGACCGGTTGTTCAGCCGCCTATCCTTCACCAAACGCTTTCAAGGCGATCTCGAAGGCGCGTCGTCCGGCGGGATGTTCGGCGCCCGTACGGACACGCCGGGTTCCGCCGGCTACGTCGCGATGGAGCGAATCTCGGGGCGCCTGAATGGACGGGATGGCACGTTCGCGCTGCAGCATTCTGGAACGCTGACCCGCGGACGAGCCGAGAGCAGCGTCACCGTCGTGCCCGACTCCGGGACCGGTGATCTGACAGGCCTCTACGGTTCGATGACGATCGACCAGTCCGATGGCTCGCATCGCTACAGCTTCGACTACGGCTTCAAGCCCGAGACGGAGTGACGTGGCGACGCCCGTCTCCGACGCCGCCACAGAGACCCAGCCCGTCTCCGCCAATAACGGTGGCCTGCGCGCCTTCATTGACAATCACCAGCGAATCTTCGTGCTGACCGGCGCCGGGTGCAGCACCGAATCGGGCATCGCCGATTACCGTGACGAGAGCGGCGAATGGAAACGCCCCCAACCGGTCACCTTTCAAGCGTTCATGAAGGACGAGGCCGTGCGCCGCCGATACTGGGCGCGTAGCCTGATCGGCTGGCGACAGCTGGAGTGTTCGAAAAACCCCCTGGTTTTGAAACCGGCTCTGTGATTC
>NZ_JOPL01000047.1 GCF_002153745.1 Acetobacter sp. DsW_063
TTGTACCGCCCCCCGCCGCAACATCTGTCGCCACGCCTGCAAAAGGCGGCGCGACAAAAAAACTCAGCTACAAAGATCAGCACGCTCTGGAGAAGCTCCCCGGCAAGATTGCAGATCTTGAGGCCAGTATCGTCAAATTACGCGAAAAGCTCGCCGACCCGGGTCTGTATGCCCGCGATCACGCGGCGTTCATACGTCACACTGCAGCTCTTGAAGCCGCCGAGCGCGATTTGACGGACGCCGAGGAGCAGTGGCTGGAACTGGAGGTAAAACGGGAAGGATTGGGGACCGGTTAGTGAAAGAGCGATTTATTGCGTGAGCCTTTATGCCGACATCCACTCTTGAGAGGCTCACGATCGGTCACCATCGACGACGGCCTCACCTGCGCAGATGACGCGACTTCCCACTACAACGCGCCCCAACGATCTCCTTGCTCAGGCACTATAAATTTCACACCCAAATCACTTCCTTCACGCAACTGTTGAAGGATCAGCCTTCTATACGCCGCGTCTCCGCCAACAGGGTATTTGACGTGCGACACAATCACCGTCACGCCCTGTAAAGCCTTCGGCCGCCCGGCCTCCTCCGCGAGATCCCGCAAAGACGCGATCAGATATTTGGGCGTCATGTGACCAAACAGTTGTGAGTCGGGTCGGGGATCGGCGTACGACGCCTCAGTGATGATCGTGTGAAGCTGACCCGACCGCACAAGCGGCGCCAAAGCCCACCATAACTGGTGTCCCCTGTTCCCACCAGACGGGCTATCAGGACCGTGATCGCCCAGACAGACGACGGCGGAATTTCCTCCCTGCACCAGGAACGCCGTAGACTGCACGCCTCCATGCTCCAGTGGCCACGCCGTAGCCGTCATCGCCGTATCGGCGATCTGCATGGAGACGCCGGGCGTCATGTCGCGCAGACGCAACCCACCGAGCCGCGGCGCCTTGCCCCTGTCAGAGAAATTCGGCCACGCCACCCAGTTCAGATAATCGTCGCTAAGCACGCCATTTGTAGCTGGGAGAGCATACACCGCCTTACCAGGATAATCTGTCGCCGCGACCAGCATGCCCGCGACATGGTCAAGGTGAGCGTGCGTGATGAGAAACGCCTTGATATCGGAACCCAGCACCTGATCCGGCGTCCGCCCACCCAGATTGCCACGCTTCGCCGCAACGAGCAGGCCGTTGCCCAACGTCCCTGCATCGCACATGAGAGAGCGGGGATCGCCAGACGGATGAATCAGAAAAGCGGAGAGATCACCATCGACGATCCCGCCACGGACGCCCAGAGCCACGATTTCCAGACCGGGCGGAGAGTCAGCAGCGGACGCTGACGCATCTGGCGCCCGGACAAGCGGCAGGAGGGACAACAGCAGCAACAGCCCCGCCGTTCGCCAGAGACGTTTTGGGCGAACGGATATACTGACGCTGGTCACAATCGCAGCGCTTGGAATCATCCGGCGACCAACCGCCCGCCCTTCAGGGCGTCCTTGAACGCACGCCAGTCCGCTTCGCTCTGATCGGCGTAGGCGACGGAAAACCCCGCAATCGCGTCGGCGAACACCCCACCTTTGCCTATATAACCCGTCAGCATCGCAACATCTGCTGAACGGACATGCGCGCGCGCCAGAGTGCGGCCGCACAATGCGGCGTAGAACGGCAGCTCGTCCTGCTGCATTACAGTTCCTATCTGCGCCAGACGCGCATCTTTGACGCGACGGACGTAAAACTGCCGCCCGACAGCCTCGCCTTTTCCTGCATCATCCGTATGGGTCCAGCCGAGGAAACGATCCGGCGTGACCTGCATCACGCGCTGCCCCGTCACGACGCGCTCTCCGGCGTTGGCGTAGCCGGACCGGCCAGCATAGGGAGCAAGAACGGAATCCTGCGCCTCCTTGATCTGCAAAAGCAATGTCTCGCCATCTGCGTTTGCAAACAGACCAATCGCGCAGAACGTGCCGACGCTGCCAACCCCCACGACCTTGAAGATCACATCTTTCAGGCGATAACGCCCAAGCAGCACCGCGCGCTCGGCAGGTTGCGCAGCAAGATATCGGCCGAACGCAGCCCGGATTGCGTCGTCATGGTCAGGCAGACGCACGATGAGCGGTGGCTTCTCCCGCAAGCTCGGTCCCTTCCTTTCCGTCGACACGAGACCGAAATTGCCGCTCGCGCTCTCCAGCCGCGCCTGAAGAATACCGCGCACCCGCTCTCGCACGGATTTTTTCTCGATGGCGTCGATGGTCGCAAGCAGATCGACTTTTTCGCTCCACGCCTGCAAGGGCGTCATACGATTCAATCGTTGCAACTCGCTCTGATAGGCGTCAGCCGCGCTCACGACCAAAGCCCGGCAAGGGCCGTCGCCAAGATCATTTTCCCGCCCGGCCAGCACCAGCGACGTCCCCAGCCGTTTGATGTCCCACTCGAAGGGAGCCACGCTCGTTTCATCAAAATCGTTGATGTCGAAGACAGGTATCCCGTCAGATGACGCGAAACTGCCAAAATTGGCGAGGTGACAGTCGCCGCAACTCTGCACGCGCAGCCCCGCCGCAGTCGTCGCGGAAAGATCGGTCGCCATGACAGCCGCAGCGCCGCGCAAAAAAGCGAGAGGCGACGCCGCCATGCGCTCGTAACGGATCGGCAGGAGGCTTGCGATCCGGCGTTCTCCCTGAGCGATAAGAAGCGCTATGGGGTCAGCCCGGCGCAGCGCGGGATTCCACTCGGCCTGACTGCTGCGTTTCGCGTTCTCGCGCAGCCGTCGCCCGACGGCGTGGCGTTCCTTGCGCGTGGTCAGAGCGGATGCGGCGGCCTCACCGGTCGCGAGAAAGGACATGAACGTCATGTCTGCATTTTACGCGGTTTATGCGCGCCTGCCCATGACGAAGAAACGGCGCTTCCCGCAGAAAGCGCCGCTGAAACAGGCCGTCATCCGAAAGAGCCGACGGATGAGTAGGGCTTCCAGATAAACTGCGTCGCGGCGGCCATGCCGTCGCGACGCAGCGCGGTCTTAGGCCTGCGTCGCCAGGAGCGCAGTCAGACGTTGCGCGAAGGCGGCAGGGTCCTTCGGAGCCTCGCCATCCTGAATGCGCGCGATATCGAGCGCCACCTGCGCCAGTTCCGCGATCGGCTCCTTCTCGGCGGCGCGGCGCGCCAGCGTACGGATCAACGGATTACGCGCATTGACCTCAAGGATCGGCGCAGTCTCGGGGATCTTCTGTCCACTGCGACGCATCAGCTTCTGCAACTGCAGATCCGGCCCATGCTCCGGCGCCGCCAACACCACGGCGCTGGACACCAGACGATCCGTGCCGCGAACTTCCGACACTGCCTCGCCCAGCGCTTCCTTGAGCGCGGGGATCAGGATGTCGAGATCGGCAGCGTCGCCAGTATCGGCCTCACCCTCGATCGCGAACTTCTCAAGGTCGGCATGGCCCTGCGTCACGCTGCGCAGCGTCTTGCCCTCGAAGCTGGACAAACGCTCCGGCCAGAACGCGTCGACCGGATCGGACAGCAGCAACACTTCGATCCCACGCGCGCGGAAGCCTTCGAGTTGCGGTGATTTCGCCAGCGCGTCCTCGTTGTCGCCGGTCAGGAAATAGATCGCTTCCTGTTCCGGCTTCATGCGCGCGACGTAATCGCCAAGCGTCGTCCAGCCTTTCGCCGCGTCCTCTCCATCTGTCGGCAGCGTGCTGGAACGGAAGCGCGCGAGACCAGCCAACTCCGTGCGGTGCTCGGCGTCTTCCCAGACGCCCTCCTTCACGATGGCGCCGAAATTTTCCCAGAATGGCAGGAAGGTTTCCGCATCCTTCGCGCGGTTCTTCAGATCGGTCAGCACGCGACCCGTAACGGCCTTGCGGATACGAGCCAGAACCGGCGTCGCCTGCAGCATTTCACGAGAAACGTTGAGGGGCAGGTCTTCGGTGTCCACAACGCCCTGCACGAAGCGCAGCCAGGACGGCACGAGGTTCGCGTCGTCGGTGATGAACATCCGCCGCACATGCAGGCGAATGCGGCTCTCACGCGACTGCTCGCTGAACTCGAACGGACGCGATCCGGGGATGAAGAGCAGCGAGGTGAACTCGATCGTGCCTTCCGCGCGCCAGTGCAGCGTGGCCCAGGGCGTGTCGAAATTATGCGTGACGTGACGGTAGAAGTCGTTGAGCTGCTCTTCCGTGACCTCGCTCTTCGGCTTGCGCCACAGAGCCGTTCCCTCGTTCGCCGGGCTCTCGCCGTCTTCCTTCAGGATGGTGATCGGCCAGGAGATATGATCGGCCCACTTACGGATGATCGCCTGCAGACGCCATGTATCAAGGAACTCGTCGGCGTCTTCCTTGATGTGCAGCGTGATGTCCGTGCCGGCCTTCTCGCGTGTCGCGGGCTCCAGCGTGTAGGCGCCCTTGCCTTCCGACGCCCAGCGCCATGCCTCTTCCGAACCTGCGCGGCGGGAGACGACCTCGACACGATCCGCCACCATGAACGCGGCATAGAAGCCGACGCCGAACTGTCCGATCAGGTTTGGCTTGTCTTCCGGCTTGGCGCTCTCAAGCTGCTGGCCGAAGGCACGCGTGCCCGAGCGCGCGATGGTGCCAAGGTTGCTGACCAGTTCATCCCTGCTCATGCCCGAGCCATCGTCGCTGATGGTCAGCAGGCGCGCTTCCTTGTCCGGATTGATGCGGATCTTCGCGTCTTCCGGCAGCGCGCGCGCGCCGTCGGTCAGCGCCTCAAAGCGACGGCGGTCCGTAGCGTCGGCGGAGTTCGCGACCAGTTCGCGCAGGAAGATTTCACGCTCGGAATAGAGAGAATGAACGACCAGATCGAGCAGACGCCCGACCTCTGCGCTAAATTCATGCTGTTCGGCTCCGCCCTGCGGCGCGGAGGACTGGGTGCTGCTGGTCTGCTCGGTCATTGCCGACGCTGTCCTTTTCTCTGAAACCATCCCCTCGTCGCCCGTCGGCGGCACGGTCAGGCTCCTGTATTATCGACAAACGACGCCTCTGACCCGCCATATGGCCGGGTCGGACATCGCCTTCGCCGGCCATGACTCGGCCCGGCATTACGGTGTGGACATATTGGCGTCCACGTCGACGATTTCAACCGGCGTCATGATGTTCTGTCACGCATAAAGGCGCCGCCGCCTTCGTCCGACGAGAACACGCCTTACGTATGCGCCCCGAATCCGTCACACCTTTTTGGAGAGACGCCCTCGCGCTGGCGTCAGCCCTCGTGCCTACAAAGAGGCGCGTCCTCTCTGATCCGGTTCTGACGACGGATAACAGAATCGGGCCATGTGAACCGTCAAAACGCGTCTTACAGGCGGCAGGTAACTTAATTTTCGCACACTTTTCGCTTCAGTCTGGCGGAGCCGCTGAAAACGGTGTCGGATATTGCCCCCCTTCACGATTGCTCTCAGCTTCGGCTGTGACGTCGTTGCCTGCCGGAGACCGATGATCGTGCCCGCATCGCTATTCACAGAACAACTGGCCAGCCGCTTTGCGCGCATCGCCCTTGGCCATGTTCGGCGAGAATACCCCAACAAGCCCGGACATGTGCTGAGCGCCGACGCCGACGCCCGGACGCCAGCCGCTCTGCATCCTGTATTTTACGGCAGCTTCGACTGGCATTCCTGCGTCCACAGCTACTGGCTGCTCGCGAGAGTGTTGCGACGCTACCCGACCGCCGACGCGGTCCACGACATCAAAGCTCTGTTCGACGAGCAGTTGAGGCCAGAAAAAGTCGCCGGTGAATGCGCCTATTTCTCCGAACCGGCGGCGCGGGGGTATGAGCGTCCCTATGGCTGGGGATGGCTGCTGAAACTCGCTGCGGAACTTGGCGCGCTGCGGGAAAACCCGTGGCGAGACGCAATCGCGCCTCTGGCCGACGTCATCGTTGCGCGCTTCACCGATTTTCTTCCCCAGGCGACCTATCCCGTTCGTGTCGGTACGCATTTCAACACGGCGTTCGGTCTGCGGCTGGCGGCCGATTACGCCGCCACATTGCCGGGCAAGACGTTCGCCGCGCTGCTCTCCGACACGGCGCTGCGTTGGTATGGCGAAGATCGAGCCTGCCCCGCCTGGGGCGAACCGAGCGGCGATGATTTCCTGTCGTCCGCGCTGATCGAAGCCGAGTGCATGCGCAGCCTCGCGCCACCGAAGATGTTTTCAGGCTGGTTCGACGCGTTTTTGCCAGAACTGGGCGAGAGCATGCCCGCGACGCTGTTCCTGCCGGCCACGGTCAGCGACCGTTCGGACGGCAAGATCGCGCATCTCGACGGGTTGAACCTCAGCCGCGCCTGGTGCTGGCGGTCATTGGCGGGCGCTCTTCCCGACAATGACCCGCGCAGGGAAATCATGAATGAAGCCGCGGCGCTTCATGTCGACGCGGCCCTGCCTCATCTGGCGGAGGATTATATGGGCGAGCACTGGCTCGCCAGTTTCGCCGCGTTGGCGCTGGACGGGGCGTAACGCCGCCGCCCAGCGCCTTCAGCTTACGCGGCGCTCTTGTTTTTGAGTGCTGCGAGCACGTCTTCCGGGCGGATCGGCTGGTGACGCAGGCGGACGCCGACCGCGTTGAAGATCGCATTGGCGACTGCGGCGCCGACGACCGTCACGCCCGGCTCGCCCAGCCCCATCGGCTTTTCCGTGCTTTCAATGAACTCGACATCCATCTCCGGCACACTTGCGATGCGCAGCGGCGTGTAGGTGTCGAGGTTGCGATCCTTGCAGGTCCCGTCGACGATCTCGCTGCCTTCGCACAGGGCCATGCTCAGGCCCCAGAGCGCGCCGCCTTCGGTCTGCGCCAGGGCGCCGCCCGGATCGACGATGGTGCCCGCATCCAGGACCAGCCACAGCTTTTCGCACGTCACCAGACCGGTCGCCCGGTCGACATGAACCCGCGCCGCGCCTGCGGTCCAGGTCGGCATGCCGCGCTCCTGACCGAAGGTTGTCGCCACGCCAAGGCCGGTATCTTTCGGCAAAGGCTGACCCCAGCCAGCCTTTTCGGCAAGGCGCTTGAGAACAGCGGCCTGACGGAGGGCGCCGCCATTGGAATCCGGCGCCTCCCCCTTGTTACGGCCGTCCGGCCCCTCGCCGTTGAGCATCGACAGGCGCAGGGCGACAGGGTCCTTGCCGGTCTCGTGCGCCAGTTCGTCCCAGAACGCCTCCAGCGCCCAGCTCGTCCAGCCGGCGCTGACGGAACGCAGCCAACCGGGACGGAACGTGTCGTTGGCCAGATCATTACTGATCGCCCGCACCCGAAGGGGACCGCAGTCGTACCAGTGATCGGCGCCCGCGATCGCGAACTGATCATACGGCTTGCCGTCGACGCCTTTGGCCATCGCCACCGCCGCCATGACCTGCGTCGGCCATCCTGCGGCCGCGTGATGCTGCATGCCGTGGAACGTGTCCTTCCCGGTCATCGCGACGCGCAGGGTCTGCACCGACGGAGACCGGATTGAATCGAACATCATGTCGTCAGAACGCGTCAGGATCAGTTTGACCGGCTTGCCGCCCAAAGCCTTCGACGCCAACGCCGCCGGAACCGCGTAATCGCCATTCAGGCGACGTCCGAAGCCGCCGCCGAGCATATAGGTCATCATCCTGACCTTGCCCGAAGCGACGCCCAGCGCCTTTTCGATGACCGGCAGAAACAGGCTTTGCCACTGGTTGCCGCAATGGATTTCCCAGACGCCGTCGTTCAGACGCGCAAGCGCGTTCATCGGCTCAAGCTGGTAATGCATCACCGAGGCGCAGGTATAGGTGCGCTCGAACACTGTCGACGCTTTCGAAAACGCGTCGTCCACGCCTTGATCGTTCACGACCATCACGCCAACGCCCTTGTCGGCGATCAGCCCGCGCGCGTGGTCCTGAATGTCTTTTTCGCTAACATGCGCCGTCTTGCCCGGCGTCCATTCCACCTTGAGCTTGTCGGTCGCCCGGATGGCCGCGGGGTAGGACGACGCAAGCACGACGACCCAGCCGGGCACCGTGTCCGAGGGATCATCAAGCACGATATACCGCAGATAACCCGGCACCTTCTTCGCCTCGACGTCGTCAACCGAGACAACCTTCGAGCCGTACCGCGTGGGCGGCATTTTCGGGCGGCCATAGACCATGCCGTCGATTTTCGCGTCGATGCCATACATCGCCGTGCCGTCGATCTTGGCCGGGATGTCGAGCGCCTTGACGTCCTTGCCGACCATGCGACGTTCGGACGCAGGCTTGAGCGGAAGCTTCGTCAGTTCGTCGGGCGTGAAGCTGCGCGTCGGACGCGCCTGCCCCACGATGTCGCCATAACCGAGGGAGCGGTCGCCCGCCGTCACCACACCGTTGCGCGCAACGCATTTGTCCGGCGTCACGCCGAGAATTTTGGCGGCCTCTTCGACCAGAACGGTCCGCGCGGCGGCGCCAGCCTGCCGGAAAACATCCCAAGTCTGCCAGACGGACCAGGATCCGCCCGTGACCATCATTCCCCATTTCGGATCGGTGTCGACGTGGGTGATCTTCACCTTGTCCCAGTCGGCTTCCATTTCATCGGCGATGATGCGCGCCAGCGCCGTTCCGACATGCTGGCCCATCTCGGCGCGGATGATGTTGACGTTGACCTCGCCATCCGAACCCACCGAGCACCAGATTGTCGGCTCGAACTGCTCCGGCGGCAACGGCGCGCCCGCAGGGAAAACCTGCGTCGCGCGCGCCTGTCGGGCGAAACCGAACAGCAGCGCCCCGCCGACGCCCGCAGAGAGAAAGCCGCGACGGGAAAGTCCCGTCGCGCTGGCCAGCGCCCGATCCTGTTCGGCGGCGATGCGCTCGAGCCTACCCATTGGACGTCTCCCCGGTCTTGGCGGATCGCATCGCGATGGCGGCCTGTTTGATGGCCTTGCGGATGCGGATGTAGGTCATGCAACGGCACAGGCTGCCGCCCATGACCGCGTCGATATCCTCGTCGGTGGGCGACGGGTAATCCTTGAGCAGGCTGGCCGCCTGCATGATCTGGCCCGACTGGCAGTAGCCGCATTGCGGCACCTGAAGGTCGCGCCACGCCTCCTGCACAGGATGCGCTCCTGCCGGGTCGAGGCCTTCGATCGTCGTGATTTCAGCACCGGCAATCGCCGAGATCGGGGTGATGCAGGATCGCGTCGCCCGCCCGCCGACATGCACGGTGCAGGCGCCGCACTGACCAACGCCACAGCCGAACTTGGTTCCGGTCAACCCGAGATCGTCACGGATCGCCCACAGGAGCGGCGTGTCTTCCGGCCCATCGACCGAAACGTCACTGCCATTGAGTTTGAACTTGATCATCATCCGGCTCCGTGACCGCGGCTCAATGGGAGGAGTTCACAGGAGGAATCTCGACAAGCTTGCGCGCTTCCGCAGCCTTCTTCTCAAGATCCGTCCACGGCGGCCGCGTCGTCCGCGTGCGGCGCAGATAGGCCGCGATGCGGGCCATGTCGTGGTCGCTGAGAGCGTTATAGAAACTCGGCATCGCGACGCCGCTCTGTCCCTCTGGCGCTGTGAGACCGCGCAACATCACCATGAACAGGTCGTTCGGTTCGTCGAGCCACAGGGCGCTGTTCAACGCTAACTCAGGCCGACCGAGCACCGGAGACGGCGCGGCGTTGTAATGGCAGGCCGCGCAGGCTCCCTGATAGAGCGTGGCGTCGGCGTCCGTCGTGGGACCGAGCAGATCGCGCTTCGACTGCTGCATGGCGAGTTCAAGAGCAGCCTTATCGCCCGAGACGCGCTGCGCCGAGTGGTCGATGTCAGCGAAGTAGTGCGCGATGGCGCGAACGTCGGACTCAGGAATCTGCGACAGGAACTGGTGCGGCACCGGCGACATGGGGCCGCCCGCCGGACCGTGCAGCGGCGCTACGCCGTAGCGCAGGTAAGCGAATAGTTCGTCCTCGGTCCAGACGACCGGCGTCGGGTTGTGTTCGTTGAGCGGGGGGGCGATCCAGCCGTCGACGACGGCGCCGTCGTAACGGGAGCCGGATTTCTCTGCGCCGAGCAGGTTGCGCGGCGTATGGCAGGAACCGCAATGGCTCGCGCCCTCGGCGAGATAAGCCCCGCGATTCCACTGCGCGTCATGATTCGGGTCCGGCTTGAAGTCGCCGGGGCGGAAGAACAGCATCTTCCATCCAGCGAGCACGATGCGCGGCGTGATCGAGAGCGGGAACGTGTTCTCGCGATGCGTCATGTGGACCGCAGGCTGCGTCATCAGCCACGCATACAGGTCCGAGATGTCGCTGTCGGTCATCTTCGTGAAATGATCGTACACGAAGGCTGGCAACAGGTGCGCGCCGGAACGCGATACGCCCAGCTTCATCGCGCGAGCCAGCGCCTCTTCCGACCAGCCCCCGATGCCCGTTTCCGGATCAGGGGTGATATTGGGCGAATAGATCGTCCCGAAGGGCGACTGCATCGCATAATCGCCTGCAAGAGTCGGGCCACCGCCAAGATCCTGCCGCGTGTGGCATTCCCCGCAATAGCCCTGCGCCGCCACGATGCGGCCACGTTCTATCTGGGCGGCCGAAAACTGCCCTGATTTCGGCAACGCGACTTTCGGCAAAGCCGGGTACCACGCGTACCAAAGAAAGCCGAGGCCGCCGACGACTGCCAGTCCGACAACGGCCGCGAGTATGCGTTTGATCACTGCGCCCCCACTACCCGAAAACAGGACTTCACGATCAGAACGACGACAAATCGTCGCCGTACACGCGATCGCGAGCACCTGAAGCGATGCATTAAATGCATATCAAAAGGGTAAAAACCACGAAAACGACATATGATTTATGTCATGGCGGAAATGGTAGCAACAGACTCACGGCTTGCCAGCATTGTTTAGCAATTGAAAGTATTGTCTATATTCACCCATATATAGACAATACTTGTTTAATTGTTGAGAATTGTTCTTATTTCTCCAACATTCACATGAAAGAGACGCCCGAAGAACAAAGACTTATCTTCAGGCGCCTGTCCTCTTGACCGATCACGCCTGCATGTCGGCCAGAACCTTCGCCGCCCCGCGTTCACGAATATCTTCACGAAACGCGACAAACCGGGAAGCGAACGACTCGCTGCCAGCGACTCCCCAACCGTCAAAAAGCGTCAACGAGAGCGGCGCCGCCAGATCGTCAGCGCGCAATGTCGCCAGATCCGCGTCGCTGGCGTTTGGCTCACGCAGGTCAAACGGCACGCCCTTATCGTCGACGTTGGCTGCATTCTCCGCCCAGCAGGCAAGCGTAAACGCTTCCAGGCTGAAGTCGCGCCCGGCATCGATTAATTCACGCACGGTCGTCCCCAGAAAGACCGGCAGTTTGGCGAAACTGTCGGAGGCAATGCGCTCAAGCTGATCCCCTACCGCTGCGCTACGGAAGCGCCGCAGCACATTGCGCGCATACTCGCCCAAATCGACATCATCTGGTGGCGTGAGAAGCGGCGCCACATCGCCATCCAGAAAACTTTCCAGCAAGCTGACGACACGCAGATCCTGCATCGCGGCATGCACGGTTCTGTAACCAATACGAAGCCCTACATGCGACACCACCGTGTGGGCGGCATTCAACATCCGCAGCTTCACCTGCTCGTACGGCGCGACGTCCGCCCGAAGTTGAACGCCCACGGCTTCGAATTCCGGCCTGCCAGCGCAGAACGCGTCTTCAACCACCCATTGCTTGAAATCTTCCGAATAAACCGGCGTCAGATCCTCGACGCCGCTCGCATCGCTCAGGCGTGCGACATCCGCGTCCGTAACCGATGGCGCGATGCGATCGACCATGCTGGATGGAAAAGATACGTTTTCGCGTATCCATGCGCCGAGCGACGGGTCGCGCGCCTCCGCAAACCCGCAGAACGCGCTCTGCGCCGCCGCCCCGTTATGCTGCAGGTTGTCGCAGGACAGCACCGTGAACGGGCCAATGCCCGCGTCCCGCCGAAGGCGTAGTGCTTCACATACAAGACCGAACGCGCTTTGCGGGATATCCCGCTTCAGGTCCTCAGCGATGAATGGATCGTCAAGCATGAACGCGCCGTCGGCGTCGACGAAATATCCGCCCTCGGTAATGGTCAGGGTCACGATCCGGATCGCAGGGTCGGCGAGACGGCGAATCAGCGCATCATAACCTTCGTTGCAGCTGACATAGTCCACGATCGAGCCGACGACGCGAACGACGGTTGGGTCGTCCGGCGAAAATTCCGTCAGCGTGAACAGGCCGTCCTGTTTGTCGAACGCGTCGGCGCGCTCGGTCTCGCGTTTTCCCTGCCGGATGCCGACGCCCAGAATTCCCCAGGCTTCCTGGCCAGGGAGCGCCAGAATTCGATCCAGATAGAGCGCCTGATGCGCGCGATGAAAATTGCCGACCCCGATATGTGCGACGCCTGCCGAGACCTTCGTCCTGTCGTAATCCGGCGTGACCACGGTCACGGGCAGTTTCTCAAGGGTCGCGTTCGACAGGTGGGCCTTCATACCCTGACTCCTATAAATTATATGTAGAACGAGAGGCCCGATGTGTCGGGTGGGCCTCAATGCGCGCAAAACGCCCCGTGTTATGAGGCGTTGCCGGAGAATGTCGGGATCGGAACGCCGACATGCCAAAACCGGACTTGAAACCGGAACGACGGTTGGGTATGACCGCCGCTCATTCACGCGCCCGGGCCTGTGGGGCATGCCCGGCCGTGCTCTGCCTTTCCGCCATGCGGAGGGGCCATTCGTCAAGGAGACCGAAATGCCCAAGATGAAGACCAAGTCGTCGGTCAAGAAGCGGTTCAAGATCACCGCGACCGGCAAAGTGCTCTGCGGCCCTGGCAACAAGCGCCACGGCCTGATCAACCGCCCGCAGAAGATGAAGCGCACGAATCGCGGCCCGCAGACCATGACGGACATGGATGCGAAGACCGTGAAGCAGTGGGCCCCCTACGGACTGGCTTGAGGAGCATCTGAACTATGGCACGTGTTAAGCGCGGCGTTACGTCGCACGCCCGTCACAAGAAGGTCCTCGAGCTCGCCAAGGGCTATCGCGGCCGGTCATCAACGAACTACCGCATTGCGCTTGAGCGCGTCGAGAAAGGCCTTCAGTACGCCTATCGCGACCGTCGCAACAAGAAGCGTGAGTTCCGCGCCCTGTGGATCCAGCGTATTAACGCCGCTGTCCGCGAGCATGGCCTGACCTACAGCCGTTTCATCAACGGTCTGGACAAGGCTGGCATCGAAATCGACCGTAAAGTTCTCGCCGCCATCGCTTTCGATGACGCCGCGACCTTCGGTGAAATCGTGAAGAAGGCGCAG
Source organism: Acetobacter sp. DsW_063 (assembly GCF_002153745.1). GTDB lineage: Bacteria > Pseudomonadota > Alphaproteobacteria > Acetobacterales > Acetobacteraceae > Acetobacter. The sequence continues at coordinate 13,278 of NZ_JOPL01000047.1, forward strand.
GCCGCTCTCGCAGCAGCCTGAAGCCGGTCTGGTCTTGAAGGCCAGACACACAAAAAAGCCGCCTTCGGGCGGCTTTTTTTATGCGGGTTTTTCATACTCAAATCATGCGGCAGCATGCCCGTCGCCTCAGACAAGCCATCGCGTCGGACGCCCAGTCGCGCGATCTGACGGGGATGATCCGGGCGAGTCGGCGCTTTCGGGCGGTCGTGTATTGCCGTCCCGGAGCGCACAGCGCGAACCTGAGACAAGCAGCTCCCTCTCTACGGCACAGCTAGAGCATCATCCGATCACACGGAATCGGCTGATCGGATAAAGGGTCTCGACAAAACAATAAACCAGAGCAGTTTCCGTGAAGGGGTGTGAACGGATGAGGCTCTAGCCGGGACGTGGCGACACCAGCGGCAGAAAAATATCCTCGACAATCTCACGGATCGCAGCGACTGAAAGCGGGGCGAACGTCATCAGTAACTCGTGGCGAACCAAGTCCAGAGGCAACGCGGCGATCCGGGGCGTCAGCCGTGTCGGGTCGATCTCCCCGCGCTCCACAGCCCTCGCTAGAACGGCGCGAAACTGATGTCCATCCACGATACACGCGTGCAGATCGGCAAAACTGGATCTTTCGGCTGCAAGATCCCGCTGCATATCGAACACCAGTTGCAGCCCGTCTCCCCTGGAGCGATTCGACATGAAGCGGAGAAGCAGGCTGAGTTCCTCGCGCAGACTACCGAGATCAGGAATGACGATGGTGTCCCGCGCGAATTGTCGCGCCAGAGCCGCCGTCGCCAAAGCCAGACGTCCGGCCCAACGCCGATGCAGCACGGGTCGACTTGTTCCGGCTCGGCGAGCGACATTTTCCAGGGTCAAGGCCGCATAACCGCTTTCGGCAAGCTCGGCCCATGCCGCATCCAGGATGGCCTCCTCCAACGCTGCGCCGCGCCGTCTCCTCCCGTCCTGAACTTTCATCATCGCCCCTTTAGATGCACGAAGAATCTTATTGCCTTCCAAGCCACAGCGAATAAGATACACAAAGAATCTTATATCACGGAAATACCATGACCGCTGAACAGACCCCAGCCAGAAAACGACGCGTGCTGATTTCAGGCGCGAGCATCGCTGGGCCCGCACTGGCGTTCTGGCTCGACCGCTACGGCTTCGACGTCACCGTCGTTGAGCGCGCTCCCACCATCCGCACCGGCGGTTATCCAATTGACGTGCGCGGCACGGCGATTGACGTGATCGAACGGATGAATCTGCTGTCCCAGGTGCGTGCTGCGCACGTCGAAAGTCGTATGATGACTTTTGTCGATGCTCAGGGCGACATAATCGGCTCCGTCCCGATCTATGCGGCTATCGGCAGCGACCTGTCCCGCGACGTCGAGCTGCCGCGGGGCACGCTTGCCAGCCTGCTTTATGACGCCACCCTCGGCGGCGCGATCGATTATCGTTTCAATGAGTCCATAGAAACGCTGCGTGACGATGGCGACGGAGTCGATATCCGTTTCACCAGCGGACGCCAGGAGCGATACGACATCGTCGTCGGAGCGGACGGCATGCACTCGCTCACCCGGCGTCTGGTTTTTGGACCGGAGGCGCAGTTCACACGCTTTCTGGGCTTTTCCTTTAATATTTTTACTCTACCGAATGACAGGGGACTATCCCACGGCGGCGTGTTTCACGCCGAGCCAGGCAAAGTCGCCGGGCTGTTCGCCGTGAAGGAGAGCGATCAGCTGTTCGCCTTTCTTACATTTGTTGCGGACGACGCGTCGATCTCTGGCAACCGCGATCCGCAAGAGCAGATCAGGCGAACGCGAGCGGCTTTTGCGGGTATGGGATGGGAGATTCCGCGCCTGCTCGATGCGATGGAGGATGCCGACGACCTGTATTTCGACACAGTGAGCCAGATCAAGATGCCCACGTGGTCACGTGGCCGGGTGGCGCTGCTCGGCGACGCGGCCTACGCTCCATCGTTTCGTTCGGGGCAGGGTACAAGTCTGGCGCTTGTGGGCGCGTATGTGCTGGCGGGCGAACTGGCCACGCACGACGATCCGACAGACGCATTCAACGCTTATGACCGCCTTATGCGGCCCTTCGTAGAGGCGAATCAGGCGTTGGCGACCGACGGGCATGGCGAATTCTTCCTGCCCCGCACCCCGCAGGACATCGAGGCGCGCGACCGGATGCTTGCCGAAATTGCGAAGAAAGGAACGGCAAATCTGTTCGGCGATGGACGGACGGTTGCGCATACCGCGTTGCAACTGCAGGATTATCCGTTGCCGCCTTTATGAACACATACGCCGAGCGACTTTAATCGCGGACCTCGCAGAGCCATTTCGAGCTTTTCGTCAGGCTGCACACTAAGGGGGTGTCCTTCCCGCCGGACGCCCCCGTCTGGAAAGAGCTTTCAACGAGGTGTTGGCGCAGAAGCGCTCTTTCTCTTTGTTTCTACGGACACTTCCCGCTCAAACGAGTTCATTTCGGCAAATTACGCCTGTGGCGCCGCACTGGCGTCACACGCATGGCCTGAAACCCGGACTGCGGTTTCGCCCAAACACCTTGCCTCAGAAGGATTTGCTACGCGTCGGCGTCCTCATTCTGAACCACAGGCGTTGGGCGGTTATTCTCGTCAAGAGCCACAAACACGAACCGCCCGCGCGTGACCATCTGGGTCTCGGGCGTGTGTCGCAAGCGCCGCCACGCCTCAACATCAACCGTGATCGACGTGCGCCCCACCTTCGCAATCTTGGTGTAGACAGAGAGCTCATCCCCCACGATCATGGGCGCCAGAAAAGACACCTTGTCGATCGCGACGGTGGCGCATTTTACGTTAGCAATCCCAAAGGCCGCCGTGCTGGCCGCAAGATCCATCTGCGACATGACCCAGCCGCCGAACACGTCGCCTGCAGCGTTGGTGTTGCTCGGCATGGCGATCATACGAATGGTCAGATCGCCGGTCGCTTCCTTGGCTTCGTTATGTAGCATCAAATCATCGTCCCAAACTGCTCAAACCGATTGATCTGACCATCGCCCAAAGCGCCGACGCCAACAAATCACATGCTGGGCGCCACGCCCATCAGCGGGCGCCTTCAGTGCCCGGACGCGCCGTATAACTGCTCAGGCGAGACTTCCGGCTCCGAGATAATTTTCAGGCCATTTGCATCGAATGACCGAAAAAAACAGGACCGGCGCCCGGTGTGGCAAGCCACGCCCGATTGATCCACCAGCAGCAGCACCGCATCTCCGTCACAGTCCAAACGTGCTTCGACAAGACGCTGGACCTGCCCCGAGGTCTCGCCCTTGCGCCACAGCTTCTTTCGGCTGCGCGAATAGTAGCAGACCCGCCCACTCTCCAGCGTCTCCCGCAACGCATCCCGATTGAGCCACGCGACCATCAGGATCTCGCCGGTGTCCACCTGCTGCGCGATGCCGCAGATCAGGCCGGATTCGTCGAACGCAACGGACTCAAGGGCCCGTTCGATCGCCTCAGAGGGTAATCCCACCATCGCCTGCGTCATCATGATCCCACTTCATTTCCCTTGGACGCTTCCGGCTCCTGCCCCGCTCTCAGAGCCTCACGCAGCCATTCAGGAGCGCGCGGAGTAATCGTATGTCCCTCAACCGTCATCGGCGTCTCGCCCGCCGCGAGAACTGCGGCGGGGCGCACCATAGCCAGCCCACAATGGTCGCGGCTCGAGCGAACCTGTCCAACCTCCACGCCCCCCGCCATGACCGGCGCGCCTGGCGTCAGCGACGGCGCGACCGACGCGAAGGGGACCAGTCGACGCTTCACCAGACCGCGATAACGTGTCCGCGCCGTCAGCTCCTGCCCCATGTAACAGCCCTTGGTCCACGACACGCCGTTCAGCAGATCGAAATTGGCCTCGAGCAACAGAGTCTTGTCCGCTTCGCAGTCGCGCGGGCCATCAGGCAGGCCAAGCGTCAGACGATGGAGATCGTATGCGGCGGCGTCCGCATCGGCCCGTTGCGCCACATCCGGCAGGAGTAACCTCCACCCCGCCTCGGGCAAGCGCGGATCGGCGAAGACGATTGCGTTTTCAACGGTCGCTGCGTCAGGGAGAGCGCCCCAGGCGGCGTGAACCGCAAAACTGGCCGGGACCAGCGATACGTCCGAGCGCAGGCGGAACCGCTTGAGCGTCGTGATCACCATCTCCACCTGAGACGCCGGGCAGTCCAGCAGAAGCTGCTCCCCGTCCGGATCGGCGACCATGAAAAAATCGGCCTTCCATCGCCCCTGCGGGGTCAGCAGCGCCGCCCACACGGCCCTGCCGTCGCGAGCCTCAGCCACGTCATTGGAGACCAGCCCCTGCAGGAACTTGACCCGATCCGCGCCGCTCACCGCGATGACGGCCCGATCGGGTAGATGCGCGAAATAGGACATCGACATTGCTCCTCGCCCAAGGACGGAATCCGAAGGCGGGCAATCTAGAGCATGGTCAGTCCCGAAGGAAAGCTGGCGGCGTGTCCGTCTTATTCCGCCGACGCAGGGGCCGCCGCGCGGCGGCGTTCGCTCTCCGTCTTGAGCTGTCCACAGGCGGCCAGGATGTCGCGCCCGCGCGGCGTGCGGATCGGCGAAGCGAAGCCAGCATCCATCACGATCTGCGCGAATTTCGCCTGCTGTTCCCGCGTGGAAGGCTTGTAGTCGCTGCCGGGCCACGGGTTGAACGGGATCAGATTCACCTTCGCGGGCAGGCCGCCGATCAGGCGCACCAGTTCGCGGGCGTCGGCCTCGCTGTCGTTGATCCCGCGCAGCATGATATATTCGAAAGTAATGCGCCGGGCGTTGCTGGCCGACGGATAGCGACGGCAGGCCGCCAGAACCTCGGCGATGGGATATTTGCGGTTCAGCGGCACGATCTGGTCGCGCAGATCGTCGCGCACGGCATGCAGCGACACGGCGAGATTGATCCCCAGTTCCTCGCCGCAGCGATCCATCAGCGGCACGACGCCGGAGGTGGACAGGGTGATGCGACGGCGGGACAGGGCGATACCCTCCCCATCCATCACAATGCGCATCGCCTTGGCGACATTCTCGTAATTATACAACGGCTCGCCCATGCCCATCAGAACGATGGTGGACAGCAGGCGGGGCGTCTCGCCCTTCGGGCTCGGCCACTCGTTGTAGGAATCGCGGGCCGCCATGAACTGCCCCACGATCTCGGCGGCGCCGAGATTGCGGACCAGCTTCTGCGTGCCTGTGTGGCAGAAGGTGCAGGAGAGCGTGCAGCCAACCTGCGAGGAGATGCACACGGCGCCGCGATCCTCCCGCCGGTCGGGGATATAGACCGTCTCGGCCTCCTGCCCGTCGCGGAAACGGAAGAGGAATTTTCGGGTCTCGTCCGTCGAGGTCTGCACGGTCGCCGCCTCCGGTCGCCCGACGATGAACCGCTCCGCCAGCTTCTGTTGCAGCGGCCTGGCGATGGAACTCATCTTCGTGAAGTCAGTCACGCCCTGATGGTAGATCCAGTGCCAGAGCTGCTTGGTGCGGAACGGTTTCTCACCGATTTCCGCCAGTTCCGCCGTGATCTCCTCGCGCGACATGCCCACGAGATCGCGCCGTCCGTCCGCAAGCTGCGCCGGCGGCGGGGAGAAGAGCGCCGCCTTGGCGAGAATCCGCGCGCGATCCGCCGCATCCAGATCCGCGGGCGCGGAGTCAGACGGCTGGTGGGAAAGGGCGGAGGATTCGTGCAGCGACATGAGTGTTTGGGTCCGACGGCGTGGGGCGCTTTGTGCGTTGGGGCGAGCAATTAACACGGACGACGCCGGATGAGGAGAAAAATTAGAAAATTGGGCTACCCTAACGCACTGACTCACAAAACCGCAAAGGAATCAATTTATACAAACATCTACACCCCACACAAAAGCAGTCCTCCTGCTTCATAAAAACCATGAAATACGGGAAAACGTGAAATATTAATGTCTTTTTAACGTTGATTTTTCTCTTTAATGTGCAAAAAAAACACATTACTCATGAGGAATTTATCATGGCTAAGAGCATAAATATTCTCTTCCAATCCTTCGAGACCTCATCTGCACGGTGCAATAACTCCGCGATGACTGCAGCACTTCTGGTAGACGACAGTGGGGCGTTGCTTCACAAAGAAACAGGCACTCCATTTATACCGAGAGCGGACACAAAATTTAACGTCGCTCACACGAAGAGCAGGGCCGAGGCGAATATAGCGCTGGGGAATTACACCCAAGCATACAGCCTAAGCGATACCATGCCAGATACCCAGAATCTAAAGGTACTTCCAGGCGGAAGTAGGCAAGATGCGACAGGAACGATTTTGCCTCGAACAAAAAGTATGGAGAGCTTATCACCGCAAGAACGCACAGAATATCTAGGTCAAGACACCGACACAGACCAATCGCGAAGAGCTCAAAATGCAGCAATGCATGTCGTCGCAACATTATATCAGTTCCGAGCGGATCTCCTGATACTAGCAGAGGTCGGTTTTGCAGAAGCTGCCGCCATTATAACTATGTCAAAAACCCTCGATAATGCAAAAACCTTCAAAAGAGGATCCGATAGGCAGCGGAAGAAAAAACACGATGGAATAGACGCAAGTTTTTTTAACGGATCCGAAGTGCAATCCATTACCCAACCCAGCAGGGCGCAATCATTTTCCTTCTGCGCTGCACAAAAGTCCTTAGGTGACATAAATATTCCCCAAAGCCAAAGTGGCGAGACAGAAGTCGGTTTTGCTTGCATAGAATTCAAAAATCTCGTTATAGCGGCGGTTCACACTCCAAATGAATCACAGCAAAAGGCAATTATCTACGAACGAATATTAAAATTCTCAGAAGACAATTTCGGAAAACCTTGCGATATCATTGTAGGCGACACAAATGTACACTCCGCCGTCTTCACGAAAAACGAGGGGGGCTCCCCAACGGCAAAAATCAGAAATGCTGTGTCAAAATTTTTCCAAAGAGCCGATGTAAAAAGCGACGAACCAAATTACGTAGAACCTGTGAGAAAAACTATGCAGGAAAAATTATTGAGCGGTGAAAAAAAAATCAAACTTTCTTCAATAAAAAATCTAGAGAAAAGAGAATTAAATAAAAAGCGAGGCATCGCCATGGATATAGTTACCATGCGAAAAAACCCCACCTACAAAAACGCATCAATTGATTTGACTAGCACAAACAGCACACTAAACAAACATATCGATTATTTGTTTTACAACGAAAACACTATAGAGTCAGTTAGTGTGAAACATGTAGACGCACTCACATCAGGTTACCCCGGCACAGATCATTCAGGGCTCGCCGTCACTATAACTCCCAAAAACTGATAACTAAGAGAGAGAAAACAGAATTTTTCCAAATATATAAAAATTCAGAACCGATATTCGTGTATTGAACAATATTCTACAATAATCCACCCCATCAATGCGTTGTCCTCTTGGCTCCGATTAGAAACTCGCGGTTCCCCTCCGGCCCGGTAATCGGGCTGGCCTCGACGCCTAGCACTTCCCAACCCGGAAGATCGCGCCACCATGCGGAAATCATCTCGCACACCTGCTCATGCACGGCGGCGTCACGGACCACACCCTTGGCGCCGACATGCTCCCGCCCGGCCTCGAACTGCGGCTTGATCAGAGCCACGGCCCACGCATCGGGCGTCGTCAGGGCGAGCGCCGCCGGAAGAACGGTCCGCAGACCGATGAAGCTTGCGTCGCACACCACGACGCCAGCGGGCTCCGGGATCAGCTCCGCATCCAATGCGCGGGCGTTCTGCTTTTCCATGACCACGACGCGAGGATCGGACCGCAGCTTCCACGCGAGCTGTCCATGGCCGACATCGACGGCGTAGACACGTTCGGCGCCGTTGGTCAGCAGCACATCCGAGAAGCCGCCGGTCGAGGCGCCCACGTCGATGCAGACGCGGCCTTGTGGAGAAAATCCGAAGAACGGCAGCGCGTGAGCAAGCTTCAGGCCACCGCGCGACACCCACGGATGATCCTGCCCCTTGAGCGCCAGCGGCGCGTCCTCGGGCAGCATGTCGCCCGCCTTCGCCACGCGCCTGTCGCCCGTGTAGGCCAGTCCCGCGAGGATCAGCGCCTGCGCGCGGGCGCGGCTTTCGACCAGCCCCCGGTCAACAAGAAGCTGGTCGGCGCGGCGTTTAGCCACCGATTACGCGCTCTGGGTTATGTTTGAGTTTATACCGAGAGCGTTGAGTGCGGTTT
>NZ_JOPL01000048.1 GCF_002153745.1 Acetobacter sp. DsW_063
CCTTCGATCTGCGCGACCAGTGTATCCGGGTTCACGGCCATTCCGCAGTCTACAACAGCTATTACCTTCAAGATTTTTATTGCCTTTGTAGGTTCTATTGTAATTTCGGCCACCACCGCGCAGTGAGTGCCGAACGCATTATGTAGCGCCACGCCGCGTCCGGCACCTTCAGGCATGTCGCCATTCCAGCAGCTTTTCTCAGCCACAAGATCAAGAACAGCGACCGACCTCGGGTTATTCTTCAGCAGGCGTTTCCTGTACGCGATTGGATCTATTCCTGCCTCAAACGCCAGCTCATCAATAAAACTCTCGACAACATAGACATTATGCGCCGGGCCAACCCCTCGCCACCAACTCACTGGAACAGGCGTGTCCGCCCGGGTCCAGATTACGTGCATATTCGGCAGTTCGTATGGTGTGTCAGCGGCACCTGCGACCGCATCATGATCAAGCTTTCCCACAGGGAGGCCCCCAGGCGTGAATCTGTCCATCACCGACGGGCCACTCACATGATGCGTCCAGACTAGAGGCAGGCCATCCTTCCCAAGCGTCGCACTCACGCGATCATAATAAGCGGGCCTAAAGAGATCCTGTCGGATGTCTTCTTCACGGCTCCAGATAAACTTGACCGGTATTTGAGTTTTGCACGCGAATTTCGCTGCCTGTTCGAGAAAATCGGTCGCCAGCCGACGCCCGAAACTTCCTCCGATCATGTGGTTATGTATCGCCACGTTTTTCTCAGGAATGCCGGTTACGGCGGCGACTGCCTGCCGTGCTCGCGTAGGAACCTGTGTCCCCATCCACACGTCGCACCCTTCAGAATGGACATGGATTGTCGCGTTCAGGGGCTCCATCGCAGCATGAGCGAGAAACGGCGACTGATAGGCGCTATCTACTTTTTTTCCTGAAATCTGGTCCGTATCGGCCCTGCGATCATCACGCGCCGTGACCGGCGCAACGTGATCGGCAGCGCTTTTTATAGAAGCTAAGACGTCGTCGGTGGAGAGATGCGCATATTTTTCCTCGCTCCAGGTCACATCAAGAGCGGCAAGTCCCTTGCGTGCTATCCAATACTTTCTTGCTATGACGGCAATGGCGGAGCCTATGGAGAGAATGTCCAGCACGCCAGGAATCGCTCTTGCAGCGCGGTCATCAAATCGAACGACGCTGCCTCCCAGAAACGGGCATCCCATAACAGCGCCGTACACCATGTCAGGAACACGAACGTCGATGCCAAAGACAGCGTGGCCATTAAGTTTATCCGGAATATCAACCCGAGGAATCGATTGCCCCACCAGCTTCCAGGCAGTCCGGGGCTTCAACTTGACTGTGGCTGGCACCGGCTTGCGGATCGCATCTACGGCAAGGTCGCCATACGTGGCGACTTCATTGCTGGCAGGATTCTTGATCGTTCCATCCTCTACGATCAAACTATCCGCACTTACGTTCCACTTTTCCGCCGCAGCAGAAACCAGCATCAGACGCGCCACCGCGCCCGCCTGCCGCAACGGGGTCCAGCTTTTTCGAATAGACCGCGAACCGCCGGTAGAAAGTGATCTCAAAAGCGGGGGCGTCATATCGGTGACATCCTGCGGCAATGCAGTCAGAACCGTAATTTTGCCGGGATTTACCTCCAGTTCTTCAGCGATCAACATCGCCTCTGCCGTGTAAATTCCTTGTCCCATCTCAATATTCGGCACAATAAGCGCGATCTCGTTGTCCGACGATATCCGAACGAAGCCGCCAATCTGTGTATTACTTGGCGCTGGCGTATCCGACGCGGCCGCAATTGAAACGCCCATGCGAGATAAATCGGCGAATGCGAGGAGAAGACCGCCTGTCGCTAAAAAACGACGCCGAGAAAAGTCACCCAGAACGTCGTTAGCCTTATGAACAAGTGGAGGAGTCATATTTTATTCGCAATAACAGCGGATTAACAGAAAACCATGACGCCAGAAAACTGCGCCGCATCATCACACGGTAACACCATTACCCTCTTACATCAGCGATATTTTTATCAATTATCAGCTCAACTTCAGGAGATGACTGCTCCTGACATGAAACCCTCTCGCAGCACGTCAAAATTGTGTGAAACGGAACTCCCCTCTGCAATCAAAGCCGCAAAGCCGGTAACCTGAGCCACTGCGAAGCTTACGCCATGCAGATTACGCCGTGAGGGAACACCGGGAATCGGGCGCGGATATCCAGATGCGGCGACCGTCAATTTATCCTGCGCTTGCGTGGCCTCATAACGAGATCGCGGAATGTCCCAATCAAGCGTGACGCCGATAACCGATGGCAATGCGCCAGGGTAACATGAGCAGCCTCCGGCCTCCGCCGCTGAAATAACTGTCGCACCACCCTCCCGAGCTTCCCGGACGGCTAGAGCCAACACCGCCTCATGCGCTGGATTAAGCGATCCGAGGCTAAGATTGATGAGGTCAGCATCCTCCGACACCGCCCAGCGAATTGCGCTCACCAAAGCAGCTGCACTGGTGCGTAACGCTTCTCTGAATACCCGGATAGGCACGCACACAGCCTCCGGCGCCTTCTCCTGGATTGCAGCCATGACAGCGGTTCCGTGGCCCAGTTGATCAACAGTCGAACCGGGGCCGGTCTCTATTCCGCCATCAGGGAGTACGCCGACGCCACGACATAGACGGGTTGCATCGATATGCGGATGCGACGGCTGCACCCCGCTATCGATGACGGCAATTCGGATACCTGCTCCGGTTCGCATTGCCCCTGCGACTTCCCCAAGGGGCGCACGGTCATGCATCAAGCTTCTCAACGCTTCTTTTGAGCTGTATCCGCCCGTCATCAATCATAACGACCATGCCAGCCCGCTCAGCCAGAACAGGCCGATGCGTGATAACTATGAACGTGGCGTGCGGAAGCGCCCGCCGCAAACTATCCGCCACAAACTCCTCCGTCTGGCCATCCAGCGCTGCAGTGGGTTCATCAAGGATTAAAACAGCGGGATTACGCAGCAATGCTCGCGCCAAGGCGACGCGTTGACGTTCGCCAGCCGAGAGAGCCAGACCACGCTCACCTGTCTGGGTATCGAGCCCCTCGGGCAAACGCTCGGCAAGCGCCTGTAGGCCGGCTAGGCGCGCAGCCCTGGACACATCTTCGGAAGTCGCCTCACTTTGACCAAAAGCAATATTTGCAGCGATTGTATCGTTGAAGATATGCGGCGACTGGTCGATCAGCAAAATTTCCCTTCGCAGATCTTTCAGCCGCAAATCACGCAAATCGACGCCATCCACAGAAATCGCGCCGCGATCCGGATCCAGATTACGAACAAGAAGGTCAGCCAGACTGGATTTTCCAACTCCGCTGGGGCCGAGGACCACGCAAAACTTACCCTGAGGGATAACGAGATCGATATCCCGCAGAATCTCTCTTGCGCCATGGCGCAACGAAACCCCCTGGAGCCGGAGTTCCTTTCTGATTCCGTTCAGCTGAACCGCAGCCGGGCGTTCCGTCACATCCGGTGGTGTGTTGAGCAGTTCTTCAACCCGCGCCAAAGACACGCGAGCCGAGCTAAGTCCGGAAGCCAAACCCATAATCACCTGTATTGGCCCAAAGACACGCGTCTGGTAGCTCATGAAGGCGACGAGAGTGCCTATTGTCATCTTTCCCGCAAAAACCAGCAGTCCGCCATAGATCACTATGCCGGACGTAGTGACCGTCAACAAAGTTCCCGGCACGGCGCCAGCCATAAACGAGACGACCTGCATTCTCAGCATAGATGACACAAAAGCCGAGTTACGTTTTTCGAATTTAATAATTTCGACGTTGCTGGCGTTTAGGGCGGTGATAGCCCGCATACCCAATATACTTTCGACCAGCATGCTGCCAAGATCAGCGCCACGCTCGCGCATTTCACGTGTCAGACGCGTAAGTCTCTTCTGATATTTTATGAAAATTAGCACGCATCCGGGAAGAAGAATCACACTGATGAGAAACATGCCCCAGTTCAAGCAGAGCATAATCGCTACGCAGCCGCACAACGTCATGACGTTGCTTACAATCGACAGCAATGTATCGGCGGTGACGCGCTGAATATCGCTGACATCGCTGTTCAAACGCGACATCAGATCCCCCAACCGAAACGTGCTATAGAAACGTGGGGATAAAGTTTGAAGATGCCGCAGCAGCGCTACACGAATATCGAACAACATAGCGGCCGACGTCGAAACATAACAATAACTTGCCAGTATATTCAAAATATAACCAACAATCGCGATCACAACCATGGCGGCGGCTATGCGAACCAGATAGCCCGTATCGTGGGGAATAAGCGCCTTGTCGATCATGAGCCTCGACAGCCACGGTTGGGCCAACGCCAGTCCCGTCGCAGCAAGGCTGACCACGATGACAAACGCAAGAGGCGCGATGTAGCGGCGCATGAAAGGCAGCAGGAGCCGGTAACTACTCCACCGTGCAACGGGCGCAGGCATGCTCAAGCCGCACGCGCTCTCGGATAGAGTCGCAAACCATGAAGTTCATATTGCGGCTCGCTTAGTTCAGTCAAACGCTCTGTGCACCATTCAAATCCCAGCGCAAGCGTTTCGACCTGTTCGCGCCACCACTCGCCCCTCCCTCCGGTGTCATAAAATTGCGCACATATACGCAAATGACGGCGCATTGAAGCTAATAACATGGAGTGATAATGCAACAGAACCGCCGTCTGCTCATGTTTCAGTTGCCGACGTTCGGCCACCGCTTGAATCACGGCGGCCCCTAAAATGGCCTCGCGTGCCGCCTGCCCCGCGCCATCGCCGCAAAGAGGATCAAATGCGATTGCATTGGCGCCACACGCCAGCCATCCGGGGCCGGAAAGTTGAGACAAAATTCTCGGGGCAGTCTCAAAAATTTCTTCTTTTTTCGATACAATTTCAACTCTCCGAGAAATATACCGACTTCGACCAATCAGTTCAGAGAGTTCGTCGCCAACTCCCAAAAGCCAACCTCGGCCGTGGCTCGTGGGTATCAAAAACAACCAACCTCGATCCAGCGCCTCGATCCAGCATGCGTCATTCTCATCCGCCCTTAAAAGTCGGACTGACGCCGCCGACCCGGAACGCCTTCCGAAATATTTCAGTGGCGTATTCGTTCCCGTCGAATCGGAACGAACAGAAAAAACTTCTCCGGCTAACGGCTCCTTTATGCTTTGAACAGGCGGCAGTTGCCTGCTTAGTTCTCCCGCCCCAAACGTAACGCCACTGTGTGGCACCGAGGCCGGCTCCCTCCCCCCCCACGCAACAATTCTTCGGGAGATTCGCATGCCGCCCATCGGCTCAAAAGGTCTGCCTAGGCAATCACCAAGCAACCTTATGGCTGCTTCGCCCAACATTACAGCGGGACCATCCGTCGCATGAAGATCGCGCGAAAATACAGGAATTCCGATACGCGCAAGCAGACCAGCACAACACCTCGACGCAATGCCACCGCCCTGTAACAGTACTTGCATCTGCGCTTGCGGAATCGACGCCGGTAGGCAGCTGTTGTCAGACATCAGGGCAGATTTATTATGCCAGCCATCGTGATGTCGTTCCCCAACTCCCAATCCGTTTCCGGCTTAAGCGTCTTGGCGTCGTAAACTGCGACATCATAACCTGCGCCGTATATATATAATTTTTTTCCATTATGGGACATCCCAAAATAAAAGCGACGTCTACATGGAAATTCGGCATGTCCAACAGCGATGTCGGCCGTGAGGTCGTAGTGCCAGAACTCACAACGTTGGTTCCCATATTCGCCATTTTCGACGACCGTATATCCGTCCTTCCCATCAGGCGTCACTTGCAGCCCTTCAACTGAATTGGGAGCAGCGCCTATAGGGTCAAACTTATACGTCGCGTTGGTGAGATCAAAACGCCCGACGCCAAACGTCTTGCTGTGGATGTATGGATCTTGGGACATGAACAGCGAAACGTATTCTGAAGCATTACCCAGTGTACTGATCGCCGTACCTATGTTAATATCCTGCTTCCATGCCGGATCTGGTTTCGCAAGGTCAATCCGTTTGGTGACCTTCATATTATGCGTATCTACAACCCTGACCTGTTTATCAAAGATGTAAAACTTCTTGCCGTCTGGAGAAATTCCAAAGGAGGGTCGTCTGTTTCCGGAACCATCTTCATCCGACACATCAACCGCTTGAGAAACTTTATGTTCTTTCAGGTCGACGACAATGTATTGCTGCTTACCAAAGCGAAAGCGATCATTGAGCTTATCAATACGCCACCCCAGAGTATAAAAATACCGCCCCGCTGGATCCGGAACCCCTCCAAGGAAACGATACTTCAATGTAGGGGTATTTAGCGTGAAATGATTCACAACCTTATGGGTTTTGGCGTCAAGCACCTCGAAACCCGACGAAGTCAGCGTCATGACGTAAATTTTACTGCGGTCAGCAGACAACTGAATATTTGAGGGCAATCCCGTTTCCATCGTCACCTTCTGCGCGACGTGCCCTGTCGAATCGTCAATGAATTGAATTTGGTCCGGATACCCCCCCAGAACCACCGTAGCCGCACCAGCCTGTGTTCCTAAGGCGGTTGCAAGCAACACGATGACGCTTCGAATGCCGGGAATATTCATGATGCAAAATCTTCCTCGAGGAGACGCGGGCTCGAACTCCCGGCACATTGTATTAAGACAAAACGAATGAGGATTGCCGAATCAGGGGAAAACAATATCAAGATTCCGCCAATCTTTAGTCGCTGATGCACAGTTGCTGGCCCAGTCTGGTGAATAATTCACATGATCCGGAACCTGGACTGGCCAGAAACACGTGACATAGCAGTCGTAAATATCCCGTTCCACGGGCTGGCAAAGTCCCGCGGTACCGCCGCCGGCATCCACCTCCCACCCCGGAGAGAAAGAGAGCGTACATCCCATTGGCACATGGGGGCGCGGCGGCGGCGTTGTCTGCTGCAGGGCCACAAAATCTTCATCTGTAGAAGCAACCAGGTCGTCAATCCTGCGAGCTTTTCGGTTTAGAGGCTTCAGGTGCTTCATGTCATGGGCTTCCGTTCGGCGAATCGATCAAGAAATTCAGGCTTTTGGATCGCAAGAACTCCGTATATTTTCAAACATGTATCCGTCCATTCACGAATCCAGTCACAGTAGTGCAGATTGGCGTGCCCTGTATCTCCATAGCGCACGAACGCTTCGTGGTGGCACCCTCCTGCGCAAAGAGGGCGCGCCCAACAGGTCTGGCAATCGTACTTTGTGCCTATATGGCCCCGCGCCAAAAAGTCGCCCCGCTTTTCGACGTCGATTCCAGTGTTGATGTTGCCCAGCGTGTGACTGTCCGCATCGGTAAAGCGGTGGCACGGAGACAGATCCCCTGACGGACTCACTCCGAGCAGACCAAGACCGGCGCCGCACGGATGAGATTTGTTAACACCCTGCGTCAGCTCACCTATAGTCTCCGAGACGTTGGAGAATCCATGCATCTGACCGCGCAACGCATACTCCAGCCACTCCTCGGCGAGATCGTGAAACCCTCGCAAAACCGCGTTCATATCCGGGTCTGATATTGAATAATCCTGTTTTTCCGAGCTCGTCACCGGCGCAAAGCCAACTTCGTGGAAACCCAGATCGTCTTTCAGATGTCGAAAAATTCGCACGACGTCCGTAACGCCATCCGTAAGCGTGACGCGTGCGGTTATAGCTCGCGATTTGTGACGGGCTATAAGCTTTCGTAGTCGCGGCTCGATGACGTCGTAAGACCCTTTGCCGTTTTTAAACACACGATGCTTGTTCTGCAGGTCCGGCGGGCCGTCCATACTGACGGTGACTCCGACATGATGATCCGATAGAAAATCGATAATTTCGTCATTCAATAATGTCGCATTCGTCGTAAGGCTAAACGTAATTGCCTTGCCACTTTGCTGCGCCTGACTTTCCGCATAAAGCACCACGTCACGCAGCAGGCGAAAATTCATCAACGTTTCGCCGCCGAAGAACGTTACATGCACAGCCTTCCGGGCCGCTGACTGCTCCAGTAGAAAGTCGATCGACGTCTTCGCGGTCTGCAACGTCATAAACTTTGGCTTGCCTTGCGGAGTCGCTATTTTGTCAGAACCGAACTCATAGCAATACGTGCACGCAAGATTACATTGGCTTGTAATGTTCAAAACCAACGCCTGAAGCGGAAAATCCGTTGGCGGTGCTTCGGGCGAGGTAAATTGGCGCGCGCCGGAAGCATCCGCGACAATGCCCTGCACTAACACCAGTTCACGAATAAGGTCCTCTGCGTCTTGCCTTTGCTGACCTTGAGCACAAAGAGCCGCTACAAGGACCCCATGCTCAACACCCTCATCCGCCATGTTTGTAAGAACAGCACGCGCCGCTTCATCCAGGGCAAAAATAGCGCCTGCGGACACAAGGTAGATAAAATCATTTCCACCCGCATTGAATTCATGCAATTCGCCACGACGGTAACGCGGCGAGGCGGAAAGCGCGTCCTGATGACGAATGACGTTCATTCTGAAACCTCCGGCTGGTCCCAGCGCTTGTAGGCTGGCACGGTGGTGACGAGGTAACTGCGCCCCACTAGGGGCCTTCCGGCGGCGTCCTTGTCGTCCTTTGCCGTGGCGACAACCCAAACCTCACCGTAGTTGTTTCTCATAAACCGGCGTTGCGTATCCGGTCCCTCGACATTTGGCGTAAAGAGACCACTCGCCGGATCGAGCTTCCCGACGAAGTGAACGTCATCGTCATAAGTGACTGTTGGGAATTCAGCGAGCGACCAGGAAACAGGGACGGATCGTATCGGAAAATCATCCGCATTGCCGGGTTTTCCGTCCGGCCCCGCCGACCAACCGGTCGCGGCGAATTGCTGATATCCTTTACCATATTTTATGCCGCCCAAATGGGCCAGAGCCGTGTCAGGCGACACCTTAATGTAGTCTATCCCCGAATATACCGTAATCGCCTTCGGCAGCATTGCGCCATGCACGACGACGCTACGACTTCCGGCCACCGCAGCAGTCCCTACATCTACGGTAGCGACAATTTCACCAGAGGAAATGGAAGCCACTTTTCTAACAGTGACCCCACTGCCAAAATCCACATCTCCGACGGAAACCGACGCTGGCAGGGCGGCTCCATAGAGATGCATCTGCACGCCCACTGCGCCGGACTTTAGCGCGTTGGGCCACACCGCCCCGACCATTGGCGCGCCCGTCTCGCGCATCAAGGTCACATCCAGACCAAATTCATGATACTCGCCCCAGTACCAGCGCCCCACGGACTTCGCCTGATCAGGCGCGAACCACATGGTCTCCCGCATCTTGTCGGCAATATCGTCCGGGCGCGCGGGGTCTCCCTCCTCACCTTGCGACGTCCCCCGCCAGGAGTACCCTGCATATACCAGCCCAACTCCCTTGCGAGTCACGACCTTACCGTCATCAAGCGATTTCAACGAAGTCGTCGATGTAAACTCGTCGGAGCCCGCAGCCTTCGCCGCAAGGTCCATCTCACCCACAAATCGCCCATGCCCGTCAAACGCCGCGCTCACGAACCATTTGCCAGCCAAATTCGGCGCACGGATGGAGGGGCTCCACGCAGCCCACTCCGGCGTGTGTAGCGGTGCATTTTTTGTTAACCAAGCGAGCGCGACCTGAGCCTGAGTTTCCGCTTCCGCTCCGGCCTCATGCGCGCTGCCCGCTGCAGGCGTCTCATAGGTCCGTTGCGCGGTTGCGTAGAGCGCTTTGTGCATATTCTGCAAAAGGGCCCACTCACGGTGGCTTCGTCGAGATGACATAGGCTGGGCGAATGCGTGACAGCTTGCGCACGTTTGGTGCAGCACGTCGTTCGGGATGATTTTTTCGTCCTGAATCCGCCTCTCCGCAAAATACATAACCGGCTCGGCCTCCTCGGGCGCAAGACCATGCGAGGTCGAAAGGTATTTGACAACGGATCTCGCTTCATCGGGCGTGATCGACAGTCCGTTGAGCTTCACCATTCGCTTGAGCGTCTGAGCCCAGCCTTCGGGCGTGGCTCTGGTCCAGGAGATTCGGGACAAGTTCCCCTTCGCATCCGGCGTGTGGCAACTGCCACATCGCTGGGTGGTCAACGTATCAGTTACCGGGATTCCGACATCGCTCTCAGCCCAGTCCGCAGGATCAACTGAAGTATCAGCGGCACGCGCGCCACCTGCGAGCACAGAGAATGTGCCGAGAAAAAGCGTCGCACAAAAGCTAACTTTGGAAACTTTCGTCACTCGGCTTAATGGCGAGAAAAACCGCCAGCTACCGCTGACAGTGGAAGGCGAAACGATCATCCTAGAGTGGCCTCTCACTGGATTATACGCAATGCTTTTAAAGTCCGCCGCCGAACCTGATCTGAAATCAACGAACAGAATGCAGCCACGAAAAATGATTCGATAAAGCAATATTACGATCAAAGAATGTATGTCAACCATTTGCCAGCGAAATATATAAGGCGCTGATCGCCCTACCTACCCGGAACTTCCGGCGACGAAAGAACGCAGTTTCGCGTCACATCAATCTCTCGGATAGGGCGTATTGACACAACTTACCGCGCGTTATCCGCTTTCGGCGCACCTTGTCACAGAGGTCTGCCTTCGCGGCTCGCTGAGACAGACTTGGGCCTCTTATCCACGCCGGTTCGATGAAGGATCACAGTCCATTAATCCTGACAAACATCCCCAAAAGCACCTCAACCACACCCGAAGAGCACCGATGCAGACCGATCAGACGCCAAACCGGGTGGCGGCAGCAACCCCATAAACTCGGAGTTCGGTCTCGAACGGTCGGAGTTGACAGGGTTAGGATGATCATTTTTAACTCGATATCGTAACGGTCACACAAACGAAAATGCGTCACGATATATTATAATATACGTTGATGTTTTTATATACAGTATCGACGGAGTTATCGAACATGAGAGATTCGCGCCTTCCCTCGCTACTAATGTTGAGCGCGCTTCTGCTCGCAACAACCCCGTTCACCCCATCATGGGCCGAAGAAATTTCACAACACGAAAAAAGAGTGTCGAAAAAGTACAAACAATCAAGTCGCCCAGCAAACTCCCCGGTAAAATCCTCACCCAAAAGCGGGAAAGGCGCCTCCAGTCACCATCGAAGCGGCATAGAGGCTAGCGACGCCGAAACACTTGGGGTCCACGGAAGCCGGGTAAGAACCCACGGCGCTGAAGTGGCGATAACCCGGGCGACCATGGATCAATTTGTTTCGGGCACAAATCCGATGCAAATTCTTGCGCAGACCACACCCGGAGTAAATTTCACTTCTACGGATGCGTTTGGTCTCGATACTTGGGCCAATAATCTTTATATGCGTGGCTTTACGCAGGACCAAATCGGCGCGAGCCTGGATGGAATGCCTCTCGGCGGGCAAGGCTACCTTAACTCCAACGGCGTCGCTATTACGCAGGCAATTATACAGGACGATATCGGCGGCATGAGTATGTCGCAAGGAGCAGGCGCTCTCGATATGTTTTCCGCTCAAAATCTGGGGGGCGCCATATCGTACGTATCTCGTGACCCACAAGATAAGGCTGGCGGCAAAATCAGCCAGACGTTTGGAAGCTTCAATGCGTTTCGCACCTATGGTCGCGTAGATAGTGGAATTCTCAACTCAACGGGCACAAAGTTTTACGCTTCGTTCGCTCGCACCAAAAGCAACCTCTGGAAGGGCGTCGGCTACCAGAGCGAGTTACAGGCAGACGCGAAGGTCGTGCAGCCAGTCGGCGACACTGGAAAAATAACTGCGTTCTTCGGCTACGGGAATTTCACCCAGGCAAATTACATGCCCATGAATCTCAACACGTGGAGAAAAATGGGTCGCGACGCGACATTTCTGAAACCTGATTACGAGAAGGCCAAGTTGTGGGCTTACTATGCGCAATATACTTCGGATGTCCCCCCGGGCTATCAGGGCATCCTTTCGAATGACGATGTCGGCAACTATGTCTGGGATGGTTCCCAGATACAGAGAACATACCTCTCATATATCAACGGTCATTTCGATTTATTTAAAAATGTCACCTCGGATACCGTCGCTTACGCCGGAATCGGCAGCGGCACATCCGGTTACACAAACAACTTTGTAACCTCTCCCAGTTCAGGCGCTGTAAGCCTGTTAGCAGACGGCACGGTAAGCGGAGTTCCTATGGCTCTCGGAATGCCGCACTACTTTAGCCGACGCCTCGGTTTCACCCAAAAATTTTCCATCGAGGCCCCTCATCACAATCACATCGAAACAGGGGTTTGGTATGAAAACAACTATTGGCGTGACGCGTATCGCTTATACGAAGATTACGAAAATGAAGGCCACAATTCGAATTCAGATTTCAAGCAAAGCCAAGCTCACACATGGTACGATGATTCATTTAATACAAACACTTTCCAATTTTTCTTACAGGATCGATGGACTATCATTCCAGGGATGAATTTGCTCGCAGGTTTTAAATCACTCACTCAAACAACTCATGGAGGAACGAAAGCTGACTATACCGCTGAGCTTGAGGCTGAAGGCTGGAATCCTTATTATCGTCACCCGGTGAACGGCACGATGACGGCTTCATCCGCGTTTCTACCGCATTTCAACTTCGATTATTTATTTTTGAATCACCACGAATTCTATTGGGACATTGCTGAAAACCTTCGAGCATATGATTTCAAAACGCAAACGAGCGGTGGGCCATGGGGTGGCCTAGGCACCAGCGCCGCAGGACAAACTGCCCAGGATGTGTTTGACGCAAACAAAAACAAACTCCGTCCGGAAAGAACATGGAACTACGTAGTCGGATACAGATATAATTCTAATTTATTTTCTGGTTCCGTGGATTTTTATCACACTGATTATTACAATAGATTGGCAACCATTACAGAAGGAACCACTAGCAATGCTTATACAGCTTATTTGAATGTTGGACGGGAAACGGTCAATGGGGCTGATGTACAAGGTACAGTCCGCCCCTTCAAGGGACTCTCCATCACCAACAGTTTCAGCTGGGCCGACGCCGAATATCAAACAAAATCTATCAATTATGCTGGATCGACATATAGCCTGAAAGGAAAAAAACAGGTTTATTATCCAAAATTTATGTACAAGGCAGACTTGACCTACGTGTGGCGTCAAGCAACGTTCAATTTTAATGTCAACTACATAGGTGCGCGTCCAATCACATTTTTAAACGACGAAAAAGTCCCAGCCTACTGGCTCGCCAGTCTTGGGGTGGGTTACAATTTCGGTAAAGTCGGTTTTGTCCACGGTATTAAGACAAATTTTGGTATAACTAATCTTTTCAATAAAAATTACATCGGCGGCATCACTGGCAGCGCAGGCATCTCTGGAGACGATAATTACAACTTATTTGTAGCTGCGCCGCGGGAGTTTTACGGCACAGTTTCCGCCGAGTTTTAATGCCGAGTAGTTTACGCACTGATCCAAGGCCCGTTTCAGAGGATCTGGGATCAGCGCGTGCCGGAGCGTGAAAATTTCTTGAACACGTGAATTTTTAACAGAGATCCGAAGGGTGATAGTCGTCTCCCTTCAATCGAACTTCCGATCGATTCAGCCTTCCATAAACGAAAGTGTGGTACAATTAATCGACCAATTCAGTTGTGCCCTCGCCTTCCAAAAATTCAATCTAGGTAGATTTTGTCAAAAAACTGATTATTTGAAATAAAAATCTTTAGCGTGAAATATTTGATCGTTTATATTCAATAAAATTTATTTTGCGGCGGCAGACGCGTAAGAATGGTCAAGGCGCACGCGATCGCCCTGAGGCAGCAAGGTTACAGTCCAACTAACCGATTGCTACAAAACGCCCGAAACCCGATCAAGTATATCGCAGTACCCTATCGCGTCCCACGCAGACCGTCCAATAAACAGCCCGTCGATGTAGGAACATGAAGCTAACTCTCGGCAGTTCTTTGGATTTACAGACCCGCCATATAAACACGGCAACTTCCGCCCCAGACAATCTTCGGCGACTGTCGAAATATGTTTGTGCCGCGCATCAGCGTAATCAGCACTTGCAGGAGTACCGCGCTCACCGATAGCCCAGATTGGCTCATATGCCAGCAAAATGGTCGATGCGTCTTTCGCAGCTACATGCCGAAGAGCCGCCCTTACTTCACGCTCGAGGACAGAGTCCGCTCTCCCGTTACTTTTGTCCTCTGCGGTCTCTCCTATGCAGATTAGTGGAGTCAACCCATGGGCAAGAGCCGCGGCGACTTTCAGTCCGACCGTTTCGTCAGTTTCGCCGAAGTGCGCTCTCCGTTCTGAATGTCCCAACTCAACCAGATCAAGACCACAATCAATTAGCATGGGAGGGGATATCTCTCCCGTCCATGCTCCAGAATCTTCCCAATGCATATTTTGCGCCCCTACTTTGACCGGAAGATCGGCGATCATACGCTTGACGTCCCGAACCATAGTGAACGGCGGAATTACAAACCGTTGGATGCCATCATCGCGGTGGGGAAAACGCTTTCGCAACTCAATACAAAAATCCTCCGCTTCGGGAAGAGTCTTGTTCATTTTCCAACTGGTACCGACCCAAAACGGATGCTTGCTCATAGCCACGCCTTAAAAATTCTCGAACACATGGACGCCCGCGTATATTTGAGAAGAAATTATCGTCAGATACTTAAAATTAATAATCAGTCTTATTGGAAATAAATTCACCAACGACGCGCGCCGCAAGCGCGAGAGACAAAGCTCCTGCGTCTGGAAGCCCTATGCTCCGCTGCGCATGATTACGTGCACGACCAAGACGTGGTGTAAGATCCCTCGTTCCGTCAGCCGCTTTTTCGGAGGCCTCCGCTCCCATGCGCCACGCATCAACAACAGGCCGTCCTGATTTGACCCCATGATCAAACGCCTCCACGAACGGCGCCAACGCATCGATCAAGGTCTTGTCGCCCGGTTTAGCCCCGCCTAGAGCCATAATGCGGTCCATCGCTAAACGAGCCCCTCTCACAAGCTGTTCCGCTGTCGGCTTAACATCATCACTCAACGCGGTGCTAAAGGCCCTTAGGCCCTCTCCCCACAGCGCTCCAGAGGTGCCTCCAGCTCTGTCGGCCCAGGCATCCGCAGCCGCGCCGAGCACGCTCATCGCGCCGGCCCCGGCCTTTGCTGCTAGCAGGGCCATACGTTCTGCTGCAGCCGAACCCCGCGCCATCCCCTGCCCGTGATCTCCATCCCCCGCCTGCGCGTCAATACGCCCGAGTTCGGCCTCGGCCTTCGCCAACGCATGCGACAGCTTCAGCAACGCCCCCGCGACGCAACGTCCGCCAGCCTCGCCGTCGACGGATGAGGCTTTCTCAAACGAGAACACCGAACTTTCTTCAGCCGGTAGAGCCAACAGCGCCTCTCCGTCCACTCTCGCCCTGTTCAACGCAGGAGTATGCACTTCCGCCCGCCAAAACTGCTCAAGCTCATCGTCAAGCCATGTAAGGGTCAGAGAACAACCTGCCATTTCCAGACTGGTCGCATATTCGCCTACAAGTGGCGCCACAACAGTAAGGCCAGCATCAACAAAAAGAACTCCTAACGCCTCCCACAGAACAAACAACTCTTCGTACTTCGTGCTGCCCAGGCCATTGAGAAGCACAGCGACTTTCGCCGGGGCGCCTGCTGGCGCCTCGTTCATAACGCGCTCGAACAGCAGTTTCGCCAAATGCTGAACGTCAGGAATATCCTGCTCGTCGATACCCGGTTCGCCATGCAGGCCTAAGCCCAGCGCCATTCTACCTTTTGGCACCGTAAAGAGCTTGTCTTTTTCTCCGGGAATAGTGCATCCACCAAACGCGACGCCGAAGGTCCGCGTCCAGTCGTTGGCGTGTCGACCAATACGATCAACGTCGTCGATCGGGAGTCCCGCTTCCGCGGCGCCTCCAGCTATTTTGAAAATGGTCAGATCACCGGCAATTCCGCGCCGCATCGCTCGATTGGAATCGTCAGCGCTCGCAACATCATCGGTGGTGGCCAGCACACGAACATCAATGCCTTCGTCGCGAAGCCTCTCAGCAGCGATGCCGAAATTAAGAACATCTCCGGCGTAATTTCCGTAACCTAAAATAACGCCCCCCCCCCTGTTGGCGGCCCGAGCTACGTTGATGATCGCCTGCGTAGACGGGGAAGCGAATATATCGCCCGCTACGGAGGCTTCGGCGAACCCTTTGCCCACATACCCTACGAACGCCGGGTAATGACCTGAACCGCCGCCCACTACCAACGCGACTTTTCCGTTGTCGCTCTGCGTGCGACGCACAACTCCTCCCCGCACGGGCCTCACGATATCGTGGTGCGCAAGGCAGTAGCCATGAAGAGCCGAAGCCGCGAAATCAGAAGCATCTCCGCAAATCCGAGTCATTGATGCGGTTCCTTTATTTTTTATTTTTCGGAATTGGTCTTTGGGTCACGGCGCGAAATGGATCGCCATCACGTGCTGCGGTTGAGATAACGACGCGTCAGGGAATCAAAAGAAATCGCGAGCACGACGATTCCGCCGCTTACGATCGATTGCCAATATGGAGATATTCCAAAAAGAACGATGATGTTTTCGATAATGCCGATAATCACGGCCCCGAGGACAGCTCCGATTGGACTCCCAAGGCCACCCGTCGTCGCCACACCGCCAATTACGGCCGCTGCAATAGGCGATAGAACCCATGTATCGCCTATCGAAGGTTGCGCGCTCCCCAACCTCGCCACCATCAGGATGCCCGCCACCGCCGACAGAAATCCGGCAGTCACAAAAGCGCCTACGCGGATTGCCGCGACCCGAAGGCCCAACATACGCGCAGCTTCCGCATTACTGCCTATTGCGTATACATACCTTCCCAACGGCGTGCGTTGCATTACAAATCCAACAACAATCAGGATCGCCATCAAAACGACAAAGGGGATAGGCACTCCCGCGATCATGCCACTACCGAGAAATGTGATGTCGTGCGGGATTCCGGTGATTGCAACGCCCTTCGTCGCCACAAGTATCGCGCCGCCATACACGCCAGCCATACCAATCGTCAGCACAAGCGAGTGGAGCTGAAGCCGGGTCACAAGCAACCCGTTCAACAAACCACATGCCGCGCCAAGGAACAGGCACAAGATGATCGCAACCCAAGGGTTGACTCCATATTGCACCATCAGGACACCGCTGGCGATTCCGCTCAGGCCCCCTATAGCGCCGACAGAGAGATCCAGTTCACCAAGAATCATCAAAATCGCCTGACCGATAGTGATCAGGCCAATAAACGCCAGAGAACGCGCGATGATCATCATGTTAAAGCGCGTCAGGAAGTATGGCGAAAGGAAGCATGCGACAATAAAAATGATGACCAGAGCGGCCATAACGCCGCCAAGCGAATTCCCTGCAAAGCGATCGATTAATGTCTTCAGGAGCTTCTTTTCCGCTGTCGGCGAAGCCGCGGCTGGGGCAGTAGTTTCATGCGACATGACGACTCTCCCGGGCGCCAATGATTGCGCCTACGAGTGTGTTGACGTCGGTGGACGCCTGATCAAACGAGCCATTGATTCGACGGTCGTACATTGTAACGATACGGCTCGCACACCGTTGCAGTTCGGCCATTTCAGAAGAAACCAGAATAATTCCAGCCCCCTCCTCCGCCAGCTCCTGCATTATTTTGTAGATCTGAAACTTTGTTCCTATATCGATTCCTTTCGTTGGCTCGTCAAATATGAGAATTTTCGGGCGTCTCGCCATCGCACGCCCGATAATTGCTTTTTGCTGATTACCGCCGGAAAGGAACTTTATACTTTTTTCGACCGACGATGTTCTCACGTCGAAATCGCGAACTATATTTTTGATTCTGTCCTGCTCTTTGCGCCCGGAGATCACTCCGCCCCGAGTGAGCTGATCCATTATGGAAGCCCCTATATTTTCCCTTACGCTGAGAAGCGGGAAGATTCCGTGGTGCTTTCTTTCTTCGGACAAGTAGACCATACCTGCTGCAACAGCCTTGTCAGTACGGCCCGGTGGAATAGCCGCTCCATCCAGCAGGCACTTGCCACCCGTCGCCCGATAATATCCAAACATAGTTTGCATTAACTCGGAGCGTCCTGCACCGACCAGGCCGGCGAATCCTACGATTTCTCCGCGCCTGACGGAGAAATTTGCATCGGAAAATCCCGGCCCCGCCAATCCCTCTACAGACAGCAGCACTTCTCCTGCCTCCCGCCGTGGCTGGAAGCGCTCCTCAAGGGATATGCTGTTCCCCGACATCAGATGAATAAGGCGGCTTTCCGTCATATCCGTCATGGAGTAGGTCCCGACGCTACGCCCATTTCGCAGCACCGTCACCGTATCTCCCAATTCGAATATTTCTTCCATTTTGTGAGATACAAATACAATCGCAACACCTTCTGCACAAAGTTGGCGAATAATGCCGAAAAGATGTTGTGTCTCGTTCGCCGTCAAAGACGAAGTTGGTTCATCCAGTATCAATACGCCAAAACTGTCACGCGACGCAGCGCGTGCAATCTGCAGAAGCTGCTGATCCGGCACGCTGATGCCACTCACCGATTTGTCAGCCCGGCAATGCATGCCGAAACGTTCAATAAATTTACCCGCGGCGACCTTCATGGCGCGCCGCGATACCGCGAGACCACCAAAACCCGCACGCCCGAATGGCATGAACATATTTTCTGCGACGGTCATCGACGCAAATAAATTCAACTCTTGCGGCACGTAAGCTACTTTAGAAAAGAGCGCCCTGTTCGCCAGCGCATCTTCTCCTTCAATAGCTATCGACCCGGCATCAGGCGTCACAAGACCTGTTATGGTCTTGATCAGCGTAGATTTTCCTGCCCCGTTTTCGCCTGCAAGGATGTGAATTTTTCCCGGCTCCAACGCCAGATCGACTCGATCCAGAGCAACGACACCAGGGTATTCCTTGCGAATTCCCTCAACCTTCAGAAACGGCATGTTCACCTCCGGACACCGGACAGTCTTAGAGAGACTGTTTGGTGATAATGTCTATTCCGGTATCGATATTTTTTGGCGTCTTCTGCCCGGCTGCTTTCTGCCAGGCCGCAACGACAGCCCAGTAACCCTGCATTTCCGGACGACTTGACGCCGACGACTCAGCGACTCCATCTTTGATCAACTGGATCATATCGTTGAGATTGTCGAGCCCGACTTCCTTTACCTTGCCGGTTTGGCCACTCTCCCGGATTGCCTGCCCTACGCCTACTGGCCCTGCAGCGTCGCAAGCCACCCATCCCGCCAGGTTGGGGTGAGCCTGCATGATCGCCGACGCCTGCTTTTGCGCCGTCTCAATGCTGTCATTGTCGATGCCCGTGGCGACCACTTTTACAGCGGGGTATTTTGCGAACACCTTCTGCTCGCACTGCGCACGAATGGAATGATTAGGCGCGGTGGGTACGCCCATCATAATCGCGACCTCCCCCTTTTCGCCTATCAATTTGACCAGTCGTTCAGCCGCCAACGTGCCCTGTTCGCAAAAATCTGCGCCGACGCCGGTCACGTCCATGCCTTGCGGTGGAGGCGAGTCAAACACCGTCAGTCCCACACCCTGACCGTCAGCTTCCTCCATGGTCGAACGATTCCCCTTTTCATCAAGAGGATCCAACAAAATTCCATTCGGATGCGTCGCAATCGCTCGCTCGATGATGTCATTTTGCATCGAGACGTCAGCACTTTGCGGTGCACGATACTCAACCGTAATTTGCTGTCCCGTTGCCTTACTCAGCATCGTGGCGGCCGACTGCGCGCCAGCGTTGACCTTGTCGAACCAGGGGTGAACCGTCTTCGGAATCAACACAAAGCGCATTGGACCACTCGTATCCGCCGCCTTCGTTGGCGTCGGCGAAACCATGACGCCCGCGGCCAGAATTGCGGAAAGCAGAAAAACATGTTTCATTTTTATTTTTCTTTCGAAACTGTCTTGTCCGGTTACGTTCAATTCGGGTGTTTTAACAGGCCAGCTTATCCTCGCGCCCCGCCTTACCACCATATTTTCTTCCCAACGCATCAACGCCAGCTACGTTTTTGGCGGACGCACTTTTGGGATCAAAGCTCTTCATAATCCAGGCGTCAGCAATCACTTTAGCCAACTCGACACCGATAACACGCGCTCCCATCGTGATGATATGCGCGTCGTTTGAAAGTGCTGCGCGTTCCGCCGAGTAGGTATCATGCGTCTGCGCCGCGCGTATTCCTGGAATTTTGTTCGCTGACATGCACACGCCAATACCTGTGCCGCAACACAAGATGCCGCGGTCGAACTCACCGTCGATGATGGAGAGACACACACGCTCACTTAGTTCGGAATACAGTTCCTTGTCGCCGCTGCGCGGGTGTGACATATCAACGACCGTCAAACCCTCTTTCTGAGACAAGTATTCGTACAGAACATGCGCCAACCCCTCGCCCGCGCTGTCACCTCCGACCACAATACGCATCTTTCCACTCCCTCTGTTTATTCCTCAGCGACTTGCATGACCTCCGCCTGATTCGCTCCACGTTCGGGGCGCAGGGAGGCAATCTGCAAGTTGACGCCAGCATCTTCCAGACGCGACCTTGTATCCGGCGCAATTCCAGCGTCCGTTATGACGATGTCAAAAGCAGTTAAATCCGCCAGTCGATTCAAAGCGCTGACGTCGAATTTCATACTGTCGACAAGCAAAACTCTCCGATCGACGATCCCCATCATGGCAAGCTTGGCTTTGATGACCTCCTGCTCCTGATGATAGGCCGCCGCGCCATGAATTGCAGACACGGACATGAACAATGTGTTCGCCCTCAACGCAGACACCGACAATTCGCAAAGGTTTCCAAAAAACGCATCGAATGTCGGCCGATATTGCCCCCCCAGTGAGATTAACTCGATTCCACGAGCGGATGAGAGACGCGCCCCCGTTCCCAGACTGTTGGTTATGACAATCAGCGGCGCCTTTTGGACCAGATAATCGCTCAGTATTGCAGCAGTCGACGAATCGTCGAGCACCACGATATCGCCTGCCGACACTAACCGGGACGCGACATTCGCAATCGCCCGCTTTTCGTGGGTTGCGCGCCGCGAACGATGCAAAATGCTGGTTTCCACACTGCCTGTGGAAAGCGTGGTCACGCCTCCATGCACTTTTCGCAGCAAGCCTTCGGCCGCCAAAGCCTGAACGTCACGATGCACCGTCATGCGGCTGGTCGCGAAGTGTTCGGCCAACTCCTCAATTTGCGCATTACCGTTTGCAGTAACGTACTGCAGCAACGCCTGACGTCGCGCCGCCACCGCTCCTGATACGCCACCTGTATCGACTGAACGCGCCATAAATCACGCTCTCCCTTTTGTGCCCCTCATGACTGATAGCACCAGGCCTCCCGCCGCGCAGCGGCCAGAAAGCCCGGCAGGAGGGCGTCTCGTCTTCTGCGCGAACGAGTTCACCCAACCGACACAATATCACATAGAGAACATGAAGATCACAGTAAAGTGGTATTTTTTGTGTGATAATGATGCAAATATCACATCACTGTGTGAGTGACCTCACAAGCCGCCGCCCACGCGGCAGCGCAACCTAGGTTCAGGACCTATTAATGTATTGAATTGAGCGAGAGGTTGTGA
>NZ_JOPL01000049.1 GCF_002153745.1 Acetobacter sp. DsW_063
AAATATAATAATATAGTTGAATATTTTTTATAAAAAATAAGATAAATTGATTAAAAATATTTATATATATGTATCGTATTGTTTTATACACATAGTATATTTTTTTAATCATTAATATCACCACAGATTCAATACCGTTAAAGAACCGTCAATTTGCCTCTTCGTTTTCTTCTGGGGCTAGGAATAATAGTGATTGTTCGCCCATCATTTAAATGAAGAGAGAGTATCCATGCCACGAGCCCTGATTTGGTCCGCGGAACTGGATGAAAAACTGAACCATCTAGTAAATAATAAAAAAATGACTATCAGAAGCGCTGCAAAATTTCTTGGAGTAAGTCGCAGTTTTATTCACAGACGATGTCAAATGCTACAACGGAAAACAAACTTTAGATCATGTAGCGTTGAGCGTGAACGTGCCGGCTTCGAGCCTCTCGCCGCCGGACACCCGATCAGTTGGCTAGCCATCCAGATTCAGAGACCCGTCCACTTGCCACCAAACGAGAACAGTTATCACGCACAAGCCGCCTAAAAGGCATCTGCTCGGATGGACGCATCCGAGCAGGCGACAGCGCCGCTGTTGCTCGCACTCGAACAACAGCCCGCCCCCGACCCGCGACCAATAGCCTCACCAGGGCGAACGCGCCTTCTCAGGCGCGTGGTTTGATTCCGCATGGACTCAGGTTGCTCTATAAGGAGGGTCTGATTCGCTTTTGGACGGGTTCATGCCTTCGCAGACTTCCACCTCCCCAACGAATGCGCCGTCGCCAGGAAAAAGCGATATGGCCACACTGGGTTTAGCCCCCCGTTTGACGGCCATGGCCCTTCAGGCGGGACTAGGCGTTCCTACGCCCATTCAATCCCGCGCTATACCGGTGATTTTGGAGGGCGGCGACGCTGAGATTATCGCACCGACCGGGGCTGGAAAAACCGCCTGCTATCTCCTGCCGTTGATGCATCTCCTGTTGGCTAGGCGAGCCGCAAGAGTGCTTGTTGTCGCGCCGACACGCGAACTTGCGCGCCAGATCGCCGCGATGGGACGTCAGTTGGCGCCGACTCCCGAATTGCGTCCCTTCGCGGTCTATGGCGGCGCTCACGAAGAGGCCGAGGCGCCGGAAGGCGCACAGGACGACACTCCCGAGCGCGCGCGTATCATCGTCGGAACGCCTGGACGCCTGCTCGACCTCACGCGGCGGGACCAGATCGACCTCGCCTCCTGCCGCCACGTCGTGCTAGATGAAGGCGACAGATTGATGTCGCCGGAATTTCGGGATGAGATGTATGACCTTCTCCCTCTGTTAGCCCCACAGCGGCAAACGATTCTCGTATCCGCCACCCTGCCGCCTGCAGCGCGGGAGGCCTCCCGGCGCTTCCTCTACAAACCTCAGACCATTGCCCCCGAAACAGGGAAAACGAGCATCCGGCAGGCGATCATGTTCGTTGAAGCTGCGCAGAAGCCTCTGGCCGCAGAAGCGGTTTTGCGTCGTCACCCGGACCGTAACGCCATCGTCTTCGTCGCCAGCCGGGATGAGGCTGGCGCTCTCGCCAAGCAATTGCGTAAGCGGGGCCTGAAAGCTGCGGTCCTGCACGGCGGCCTCACCCAGCCAGATCGTAATCGCGCCATGCAGGA
The DNA here is from genome assembly GCF_002153745.1 of Acetobacter sp. DsW_063. Lineage (GTDB taxonomy): Bacteria > Pseudomonadota > Alphaproteobacteria > Acetobacterales > Acetobacteraceae > Acetobacter. Next base: position 1,628 of record NZ_JOPL01000049.1, read on the forward strand.
ATTTGCTTCCGGGCGCGCGTCGGTTCTTGTCGCGACGGATCTCGCAGCCCGCGGACTGGACATCGAACAGGTTGGCCAGGTCATTAATATGACGCCCCCCGAACAGCCGGAGACTTATGTCCATCGCATTGGCCGCACAGGTCGGGCCGGGCGCGTAGGTTGGGCTATCACCTTATGCGCAATGAACGAACGCAGCGCGATGCGTAAAATTGAAACCGCTCTGTCCATAAAGCTGACAGTCTTACCTACGGAAATTTCTACACCGGAAAAAGCCACGCCGCGCGTTGAACCTACGACCTCTCCGGCAAGAAACCGGCGCCGTTCCGAGGGTGGGCGGAGTAAATCACCCAAAACGGCATGACCTTGCCGAGAGCGAACTTTCCGTCAAACCCTCGTCCGGAGCCACATGAAGGTATGCGCCTCTTGTCTGGAGCCTAAGCAATCGACCCTGCTTACCCGCGACGCAACCGATTCAGACTGTCGGCCCGCAGCCCCATCCGCGGAATTATAATATTTTTCTGATCGCCAGCGCAGAGATAGCGGCTCGCAACGAATTCGACGCACGAAGAAATTCATACGACACAAGAAATACACAACAAAACAAAGGGAAAATATAAAATTAATGACGATGTATCGTTAAACTTGAAAGCAATGTGCAACCTCGTTCGATGAGACGATCATCGCCTCCTCTCCGGTTAATTGCACATTAATCCCGTGTCCCTGTGTAGGAAATTCAGAAACGAAAAATCGCTTCTTTTATACGTCAACATTCATCTGTCAGCTTCCATGATAAAGAAATTTTACGACACAAAATTTACCTAAAGGCAACGCCGCAGGGTGGTTCGTTGCGTGAATTTTCACACCGCATCCGCGACGAAGATAGAAACATCAATCGTAAAACTGCCATCGTTCTCAATCTCCAGAATACATGCCACGCCCTCCGGCGCGGCCTCTTGAAGGGATCTGATAGCTGCGATCCTTTCCGAGGGTGTTTGTGTCCGCCTGACCCAACTCCCGAATTCCATGCGCAAACGATCCGTCGAAACTTCCTTGAGAACGAACCCGGCGTCATCGAGCAGGTTGCGCCACTCGGCGACGGAATAATCTCTTATGTGCGAGACGTCCCGCAGGAGTTCCAAGGTCTGCAACCAACTGTCGGCCACCGCGACGGTCGGCGCCGTCACATCGATGAACATGGCCTCCCCCTGCCGCGCCAGAACACGCCGCGCCTCACGTAACCCCGCTGCAGCATCGTTCCAGTGGTGCGTGGTGAATCGGCAAAAGACGGCGTCGAAGACGCCATCCTCGAATGGAAGCCGTTCCGCCGGAGCCTGTATCGTTCTGATATTCGTCAAGCCAAGGCGGATCGCCTCCGCGTCTACAGCGCGCAGCATCTGGTCGGTGACGTCGCACGCTATTACTTCCGCCACATGTGCGGCCAGGCGATAGGCGACATGCCCGCCACCGCATCCGAGATCCAGGACGCGACGCCATTGCTTCCCTTGTGCCGCCCGCTCGATCGCGTCGAGATCGCCACCCTGGCTGTGCACCGTGCTGGCGACATAATTCTGAGCGCGAGCGCCGTAATGATGCGCCGCGTATGACTCCGTCATGGTCGAGTTCCTACTCTGTGCGTGTGTAATCACGGCGACACTGCCGCGCCCATAAAGCGAGTATAAGGTCCAATTTTATCATGGTATAAAAACTCCCATCATGACCGTCCGCTCCAGTACAGCTACAGCCATCGGCGCGTTTTTACGGGCGCGCCGGGACGCGCTTTCCCCACTCGAAGTCGGTCTCCATCCAACGCCGGGCCGCCGACGCGCCAGAGGATTACGGCGCGAAGAAGCCGCGCATATCTGCGGAATCAGCACCACATGGTACACTTGGCTGGAACAGGGGCGCGACGTCTCGTGCTCAGCCGCAACGCTAGGGCGCATCGCGAGCGCCTTGCAGCTCACGACAGCCGAACGCGTCTATCTGTTCGAACTGGCGCGACTCAAGGACCCACAGACGCCAGCGAGACTCCATGACATCATTCCAGCGCCGGTGCTGACCATGCCTGAGCAGGTGAAAGCTCCCTGCTACGTTTTGGACCGGCTCTGGAACGTCTGCGTGGCGAACGCCCCTGCCCGTCTTCTCTTTGGCGAGTGGCTGAACGGTGATGATCCAAACTTACTGCGATACGTATTCCTGTCCTCTGAGGCGAAGAATTTTCTGAGTGACTGGGAACACAGCGCACGTCGCGTTCTCGCAGAATTTCGCGCGGACAGCATTCATGGTGAAAAAGAACAGGTCAAAAGCTTGATCGAGACGTTGCGTGCCGGAAGCTCCGAGTTCGACCGACTGTGGCATGATCAGGCTGTTCTCGCGCGTGAAGGCGGAGCGCGGAGGTTTCGTCATGCTACTGACGGGGTACTGAATTTTGAGCAGACTACATTGATTTTCGCGACATGGCCGCAATACAAGCTTGTGACGCTAACGCTTGCCCCACCAGCTTCCAGCACGCCGGACATTTGAGCGCCGATCCACATACCGTCACTTTACAGGCCAAAGCGGCAACAAACGCGACGCCTCAGCGACGGTCTCCGGCGTCGGCTGCTCGAACGGCGGAATTTCCGCAAGCACGGCCACATGCCCGTGACGTTCGATCGCGGCGCGATTGCCCGGCGACAGCGGCCCGTTCATCACCACCCCTGCAATCGCGACGCCCCGCGCCCGCATCGCTTCGATGCTCAACAATGTGTGGTTGATGGTCCCGAGGCCGCTTCTTGCGACCAGCACTACCGGCAACCCGATGCGCTCGATCAGATCAAGAATCATCGTGCCCGCCTCGCCCGTCTCTGAGGATGGCGCGGTCAGCGGCACGAGAACTCCGCCTGCACCTTCCACGACCAAGGGCCGGTCTGGTTGCGCCATCGGCGTAACCAGCAGATCCAGATCGACGCGCCGCCCCTCCGCAGCGGCGGCGTCTTCCGGCGATAACGGAGCCAGAAATCCCTCCGCGCCAGGCACGGTCCTGTCGGGCGGCGCTGCGCCAAGAGACACGATTGTCGCTGCATCCCCATCTTCCTCCGCGAGACCGGTCTGCAGCGGCTTCCAGTAAAGGGCGTCCCACGCACGGGTCAGGCACGCCGAAACGAAGGTCTTGCCAATGCCCGTGTCGGTTCCTGTCACAAATACGCCCGCACGAGGCGGAGTGCGGAACAGGCCATAAGCGATCCGCCACGTTACCTCTCCACCCGCCGCGTCAAAACGCGCGATAACGCGGCGCATCGCTCCGGGCGACAGGCTGACCGTGTCCGGAGCAGCCTCAGTCGCTCCAATGGCGCGCAAACCGCGCATGAAAGCCAGGCCGCCTCCGGTCTGCTCCACCAGAGTTTCGACGTCCCATCGACCACTGGCCTCCGGCGTCCGCCACGGCGTCGCCGCGCGATGTGGCCAACCGTTCTGCAAGGCGAACTCGGCGGGATATTCGCGCATGCCGCAAGCAAAGCCCGGCCCGGCGTGCGCGGAGCGCCATTCGGCGAAACTTCCGTCTGCGAGCGTCGTCGCCGCCAAAATTCCGCCGGGACGCAGCATACGCGCCAAGCCTGCGAGCGCCTCGTCTCGCGGCTCAATCCATTGCAGCGCCAGATTGCCGCACACGAGATCAAACTGCCCGGACAGGTCGTCCGGCAATTCGGGCTGGGCCGCGTCCATTGTCGCGAAATCCGCCTTGGGGCATCGGACGCGCGCACGCTCGACCATCGCCGGAGAGATATCAGTCGCCACGATCTGCGCTTCGGGCCACATTTCTCGCAACAACCCGGTCAGAAATCCGGAACCACAGCCAAATTCCAGCACGCGACCCGGCGCACGCCCAGCGAAGGCCGACCGCAAGCGCGCCGCCAACCGCCGGGCGGTCGTGCGTTGCACCGACGCTGCGGAGTCATATGCTGCTGCGCTGTCGAAGCGCGCGGCGATACGCAGGCGCTCCTCACGCAGGACTTTCGCCGATCGATTACCGAACTGGGTGGAGCGCATTGGCGTCATCCAATCTCTTTTTGCTGCGCGATAGTCTGGCGAATAAAATCCGCGCATAGATCCGGTCGCGTGAGCGGCAGGAGATGACCCCCGTTATCCGCCCACTGGATACGCTGCGTAGGAAACGACGCTCGGGTCATCGGTTCGGTGACGAGCAAGTCGTCCCGACTGCCGAGCGCAGCCATGACCCGCCCTGCCCGTCCGCTGACGTCGCCGTCGCGCAAACGCATCAGATCCTGACGTAATCTGTTCGTGTCGAGCGTGCGAGATTCCTGAGCGACGTCGCGGCCCTGTTCCTCCGAAAGTCCGCACCGCTCATGGAATGCGTTGACAACGCCTTGCGCGTCACGATCAAGGCCAGCGAGCATGCGGTCGATCAGTCGCTGTGGCACACCGTCCGGGAAGTCTGCCGCACGACTGAAACGCGTAAAGGCGTTGATTCCCAGAATCACGCTCTCCGCGTGCAATGAAGCCTGAGACAGCAACCAGAGCAGGCCGAAGGAATGTCCTACGGCGACGACAGGTTCATCCAGAGGGATGCATAATTCGGAAGAACCAAAATACCCAAAGTCGAGAACATGAATTTCGTCGTCGAAAACTCCCCCCCGTAACCTGTCGCGCACAGCGCCCCATACCCGCCCATCGAATCCCCACCCATGCGCAAGAACGATATGCATCACACAGGCCGGTGAAGACGTATTATGACGTCAGCCAACCGCTCGACCATCTGCTCCGAATGCGCGGCGGACAACGCGACGCGCAGACGGCTCTGCCCATCGGGAACAGTAGGCGGACGAATCGCGACAGCCAGCAGCCCCTCCCCTTCCAGCGTCTGCGCCACGCTCAGTGCGTCGGCGGCGGAGCCGATCATTACGGGTACGATCTGGGTCGATGACTCGCCGGTCGAAAAACCCGCCCTGATGAGCCCGTCCCGCAACAGCACACCATGATCAGCCACCCGTCGACGCTGATCGTCCAGAGACGGCAGCAGCTCCAGGGCAGCGTCCGCGGCGCCCAGAACGGCAGGCGGCATGGCGGTGGAATAGATAAAGCCTGATGCGCTGTTGAGCAGCCAGTCACACAATGCACGCGATCCGGCGATATAGGCGCCCATACCGCCAAGAGCCTTGCTGAAGGTGCCCATGATCAAATGCACTCCGCCCGGCGCGAGCGAAGACAGGCCTGCCCCGCCTGATCCAAGCACTCCGGTTGCGTGCGCCTCGTCCAGACAGAGAAATGCCCCGAACCGCTCCGCCAAAGCCGCTAACGCAGGCACGTCCGCGCGATCTCCGTCCATACTGAAGACACTCTCAGTCAGGATAATCCGAAGACCAGACACTTCCCGCCGGGCCTCGAGCAGCGTCTCAAGATGGCCGAGGTCGTTATGCCTGAAGCGAATTTGACGCACGCCAGCCGCAGCACACCCCTGATGCAGGCTGGCGTGGTTCAGACGATCGGTAAAAACCAGCGGCGGCGCACCGACCTGCTCCACCGACAGTCTGGCGAGCGCCGGAACGAGCGAGGCGTTCGCTTGCCAGCCGCTGGCGAAGAGCAACGCCGCTTCTGCGCCCTTGAGCGCCGCGACACGAGCTTCAACCTGCTCGTGCAGAAACATCGTGCCTGTCACAAGGCGAGAGGCTCCGGTTCCAGCGCCATAGCGAGCCGCCCATTCGCACGCACGCTCGACGAGCACAGGGTGCGAGGCCAGCCCGAGGTAGTCATTGGAAGAGAAGTCAACCACTTGTTGGTTGGCCGCATTAAAGCGAACGCCCCCAGATACGGGCGAGAAGGCGCGCAAGCGTCGGCGTCGGCTTTCGCCGCCCAATCTCGCCAGCGCGTCCTGGAAAAGGGGATCGAACCGCGTCATAGGGTGGGTCTCGTGCCGGAGACCGGGGCCATGGTCAACTATTCGTCTGGAAAAGCGCTTTCGCCCGCGCAGACGCAACCGATGTTAGACAGACTGCCCGTCCATATGCCTCTCCCAGATCATTCGTCACGGGGACCGCTAAATCACGTCCTCGATTACGATTGGACTTAGATTAGATGTTAACTTCAGCAAACAAGATTAGATCATAGCGAAAAACGCAAATATTTATAGATTTTCCGAAAAAATTCTAAAATCAACAATGTAAAATGTTTATTTATTAAATAAATAAAGCTATTATTCAAAAATACGGCCGAATTTTTCATGTTTATTTCGATAAAATTCACTCATGCAGGTCAAATATTCGTGCGAAAAATATGTTACGAAACAATATCAATTGCGTCAGGATGTTGACGTTAAAATTGCATAAAGATTCATTTTGTTTCATTTAACGCTTGTTTTATCTATTTATAGACGCTTAGCTGTTTTTGGGAATAACCCCCACACCTTCGATGAAGCGTGTGCTGCGCTCTACATTGTCTGTGTGCATTGAACGATCAATTCCAAGGAACATCTCGATGCGTGATTTGTCTGATCTTGAAGTAAGCACCATATCCGGCGGCGGATCCCTGCTGATTTCGCCCACTGCCGGAGGGCTAAGCGCTCTGCTTGGCAACGCGCTCATTGGCGCCGCCAACACGGTCAATGCGTTTCAGGACGCAATCAGCCCTATCGGCGTCGCTCTGACCGCCGTCAGCGGTCCGATCACCGGCGCGCTCCATCAGTTCAACGACTACGCCATCTATCAGGCGTCTCAAGTCGTCGACACTATCGGAAAAGCTCTGGGCGGCACGATCACGCCTGAATATCATTATGTAAACGAGTGGATCAAAGGCATCGACTGATCTTTAGTCGCACATGACTTACCGGCCGACGGCGCGCCGCTCGGTCGGCGTTCCACATTCAATCAAATGACGACCTGAACGTATTCCGCGCCAGGCGCGCGCCCTCTTCAGGGGAAGAGCGCGCAAGCCATGCCTTGAAGATTGCGGCGGACCGACGCCCTGCGCGGAGTGACAATCCAGAGGGCGTCGCTAACGCGATTGCAGGAAACCATGCAGGAATCAACGTCCACAACAGGCCCCCTGAAACTTACAACTTCACAATTGGCGCAGCTTAGCGCCGACACGGACGGCGGCACGGCGAACGCCCTGCTTGGCTATGAGGACATGCTTTCATTCCTCAATACAGCTATTGCCGATGGAACCAACACACTCGACTCACAAAGTACCTTCTGGTACGAACAAGCCATCACCGTTAACGGCAACGATCCGACAAGCTTTGGGAATATCTTCATCCACGCCGCGACCGATTATGGTCTCGCGTGGGATGACAAGTCTGTAGTTTTCCAAAATCTCTCCGATAAAATCGGACTGGCCGTCATTTCCGGAACAATCGAGACCGGAAGCCTTCAAACAATCAACTCGATGCTTGAGGATGATATTGGAACGTCCCTGCAATACGGCGGAATGACTGTCGGAGGATGGGGGGGATCGTTCTACTACTGGGACACCCCATATCAGGGCTCAGAGACCGTCGGACAAGCCATCATGGCCGACCCCGCGCAATACGATAAATTCATAGCAACCACCGCCAACGCGATAGTCGTCGCTGGAAACTCTGCTATTGAACAGCTTGGCCTTACGTTCAGCACCGGCTCAGTAGCAAACGAAGTCAACGAGTTTCTCAACATTCTCAACGTCGGTGTTCCGACTATCATCGATTCAGCCGTCCAGACCGACGTCAAGGCCGAGGTCATCGCAAGGGCGTTCGAAGAGGACGTTCTCGGCCAAAGTGCCGCTGGCGACCCCAATTATATCAATGGGTATCTCTACCTGGGCAATAGCTGGTTCGGCGGTAGCCAGTGGATCGCGACGGGCGCCGCCAGTTCCAGCGCCATCAAGGTAACTGACAATGCTGAACTGGACGCCCTTCGCGCTACACGCATCAGCGAGCAGGATACGAAATCCGGAGATGCGGCTACGAACATCTACTCCGCAATCGGCGTAGCCGCGACTGCGGCCGCCACCGGACAACTGACTTTGCCATCGGAATTACAAAAAGCTCCAGGCGCAACCATCAGCGCGAGCCAGACCACTTCATCCGTGTCGCTCAATCTCCCGAGCGTTCCGCAGAACATCGTCGACGCTACGTTGCAGGATATTCTTGCAGATATCTCTCACGGACTCACGTCAGACTTTCTATCGCCCATCGTAAACGTGGTCAGCACAGGTTTGACGGATGTTGTCAACATAGCGGGCAGCGTTCTCAATGCACTGACAGCAGGAGCCAGTTCGACGGCGTCAGTAGCCTCGGCGTCGCACCACGCCGGTTCTGGAAATCACAATCTGTTCGAAGGTTTTTTCAAGTAAAGCTTATCGCCTAGAGGGTGTTATGTATTTTCTGGCGTGAGTGTTTCAGAACGTCTGGATGAATACTGCACGCAAATCATATCCGTCTGATATCAGCGACGAAGAATGGTC
>NZ_JOPL01000050.1 GCF_002153745.1 Acetobacter sp. DsW_063
ACGCCTGACGTTTGGCGACGACATCGCCGTCGCTGTGGCGGGGGCTGAAGCGGTGTTCATCGCCGTCGGCACGCCGCCGCGCAACGGCGACGGGGCGGCGGACATGCAGTATGTTCACGCTGCGGCGGAACAGATCGCCAATGCCCTGACGGGCTATGCGGTGGTGGTCACGAAATCCACCGTTCCTGCGGGAACGAGCCGTCGAATTGCCGAAATTATTCGCGCAGCCCGCCCCGATGCGGATTTCGACGTGGCCTCAAACCCGGAGTTCCTGCGCGAGGGCAACGCGATCGGCGATTTTATGCGGCCTGACCGTGTGATCATCGGTCTCGACCGCACACGTCCGGAACGTGTCGCCCGCGCGGAAGCGGTCATGCGCAAGGTTTATCGCCCGTTGTCGCTAATCGAGGCGCCGCTTCTCTTCACGTCGCTTGAGACGTCGGAACTGACCAAATACGCGTCGAACTCGTTCCTCGCGATGAAGATTTCGTTCATTAACGAGATGGCCAGTCTCTGCGAAAAACTTGGTGCGGACGTTCACGATCTGGCCAAGGGCATGGGGCTCGACGGGCGTATCGGTCGCAAGTTCCTGCATCCTGGTCCGGGTTACGGCGGCTCGTGTTTCCCCAAGGACACGCTCGCCCTGTCTCGTATTGGGCAAGAAGCCGGAAGCCCCTGCCGTCTGGTCGAGACGACCGTGCAGGTCAACGACGCTCGCAAGATCGGCATGGCGGGCCGCATCATCGCGGCGTGCGGCGGCTCCGTGGAAGGCAAGAGCATCGCGGTGCTGGGGCTGACCTTCAAGCCGGAGACGGATGATATGCGTGAGGCGCCGTCGCTGCCGATCCTGCATCGTCTGGCCGAGGCGGGCGCAAAGATCCGCGCTTACGATCCGGTCGGAATGGATGCGGCCAAGCCCGGCCTTCCTCCATCCGTCGCATATTGCTCGGATGCGATCGACGCGGCGACAAATGCGGACGCTCTGGTGGTCCTGACCGAATGGAACGTGTTCCGCGCGGTTGCGCCCAAGGCGATCAAGGAGGCCATGAAGGGCGACGTCGTGGTCGACCTGCGCAACATCTTCGATCCGGCCGCCATGCGTGCCGCCGGCCTGCAGTACCAGTCTGTGGGACGACCCTGAAGTCAGGGAGTCTGTTCGCAAAGTTGGCGGTCAGCGACTTTCGCAGAAAATTGCTCATGCAATAAAGAGTAACGGCCCTGTCTTCCCGGGCCGTTACTCTTTTCATCGCTTGGTTGCGGTGGAGCATTTGTACGCGCATCAACGCTACATCTGCGGATTGGGCGAAGGGCCTCAAATAGCGGTCGTGAAAGCCAGCGTTTGCGAACCGGCACGCCAGACCGGAGTTTCGAAAACAGTCTGGTCACTAAAGCTATCTGACTGCCGTCTATTCCGTCTTCGCAAAGAGGGGGCAGGGCGGCGGCGTAGCTGATCGCCATCGTCCCATCTTGCCGATTCGTAATGCAGTCCTATCTTTAAAGAACTATATTTCGTCGTCGTATGGACAGCCGCCCTCTGAGGCGTCGGAGGGGAAACGTATGGAGTGGCAAGGGTTTGTCGCGCTGATGACGTTTCTGTTCCTGTCAATTTTTGCGCCATTGCTGATTGCTTTGGTGATTCTCTGGCGTAACGCCTTGGACGAGGGATGGGCGGAACGTGACGCCCGGTTCCGTGAAGTGATTCTTCGTCGCGCAGGATCGCCGCCCCGTGCTCCGTCGAAAACTCAGCAACGCAAGGTGCGGTAATCGCCTGCCCGCGGGTGCTGGCCGATCGTTATCTGGGTGTTAATCATTAAAAATTTCCGGACATCGCTTTAACGAAGACAGTCTCATCAGCTACGTGGGTTCGGTGAGGCAGAGCGCGCCCGATCAGACGAATGCGAGAAGCAGGCTGGGGGTTCGGGCCACAGTTGGCGGCCCCGTCGATCGATTGTCGACAATGGAGCCGCCGAGCCGTGGGACAATCAGTTCGCGTCCGTCAGTTTGATAAATGGGATGGTTCACGCCCGAGCTGAGGTCGCTGACGCTCGAACATGGTGACGGTGGCGCCGCGATATTCGGAGGCGCCAAAGGGACTGAACCCCAGTCGGGTGGCGAGCTGAATCGAACTGGCGTTGTCGGGATCTATGATACAGACGGTCCGTAACTCGGAGCGCGTTTCATCGAACCAGCGAAGTACGGCCGACATTGCTTCAGACGCAAACCCTTTGCCGTGGAACGCCCCCCGGAGCAGCCATCCTGCCTCCGGTGAGCCGTCGAATGACGCGCCGAGCCCGCGGTGAAAATTCGCCAGCCCCAGTTCTCCCATAACAGTTCCGGTCGCGCGCTCGACGACAGCGAACATTCCGTAACCAAACAGACTCCAGTGCCCCGTGTGTTGAAGAAGTCTGCGCCACGCCTCTTCACGGGTCGTTGGCATGCCCCGGATGAATTGATTAACGGCGGCGTCAGTCGTTACCGCCAGTATGGCCTCGAGATCTTCAGGGGTGTGCGGCCGAAGAAGCAGGCGGTCGGAGGTGATCATCGTCGGTTCGGCTCCAGTGTGCTTGGCGTGAAATGTGTTAGAGGCGACAGGCTGACAGGGCTGGGGCGAGAATGGGCAGTCGGGTCTGAATTCGTGATGCAGCAAGAGATGGCGTGGCGCGATTGGCCGCTCGCCCCAGTCACATGCGTAATGATCGGTTGCGTCAATACAGCAGATAAGGACGGCGGACGCGGGCGAACGTCGCCGTTTCAGCGTTCCATTGACGCAGGGTCGCGGCAGGCGGCGTTCCGGCGTTCACTGATTGCCGCAGGGTGTCCGTTCCCGCCAGCCTGTCTATCGCGCGTCCTTCCTCGCGCCACGCAAAACCGGGCCAGACGGCCTTCGCCGCGAGCAGCAACGCGACGCCGAGGGCTACCGGATTGAAACGCTGGGGATCAGTCACCAGCATCTGCGCCCCTAGCACCTCTCGGCCCATGAAAACGGAAGAGGAGGGCGTAAAACTTGTCTCCCGAAATCCGACGCCGGGAAGCGAGAAATCGTTAAGCTGTCGGACGAATGCCGATGAATCGAGATCCGGCGCGCCTGCGAGTTCGAATGGCGTTGTGGTGCCGCGTCCAAGGGACAGAGGCGTCCCTTCCAGCAGGCATACGCCGGGATAGAGAGTCGCTGTCATTGGGGCCGGCATGTTCGGGCTCGGGGGCACCCACGCCAGCCCGGTTTCGCCAAACGTCATCCAGCGCCGCCAGCCTTGCATGCTGACGACGTCCAGACGCACCGACCGTCCTGGGTAATTTGTGTGCGGCAGGATCTCTGCGTTGAAGAAACGCGCCAGTTCGCAAACTGTCATGCCGTGCTGCAGCGCGACAGGCGCCCGGCCGAGGAAGGACGCATACTGTGGCGAAAGGACCGGACCGCGTACGGCCTCTCCACCCAGCGGGTTCGGTCGATCAAGCACGATTACCCGCAGGTCAAGCCGCGCGCACGCCGCCATCGCGTCGAACAGCGTCCAGATATAGGTGTAAAATCTTGCGCCCACGTCCTGTATGTCGAAGATCACCGCCTCGATGTTCGCTTGGACGAAAACCTGCTCCAACGCGGGGCCTGACAGTCCGTAAAGCGGCATGACAGGCAAGCCGGTCCGCTTGTCCTGACCTCCTTTTTCTGTCGCGCCGGGAGGGGCTGAGCCATGCAGCCCGTGCTCGGGGCTGAACAACGCACGCAGATCGACGTCGGATCGTTCGTGGAGAATCTCTGAGATGTGCCGAAAGTCGGGGCCGATACTCGTCTGATTGGCGATCATGCCCAGTCGCATGCCGCGTAGCGACGCGAATCCCTGCGCCATCGCGACTTCAAAGCCGGTGCGCACCCGCTCGCGCCCGCTTTCGCATCGGGATGCGGCATGTCCGGATCGGGGGACAAAAGCCGCCGCTCCGACGCCGAGAAGGGCGCGACGCCGCAGGTTCATTCCGCAAGGTTCATAAGCCGGGGTGGAAAACCCGGTCGCGAACGACCACATAGGGTTCGACCGGGGCTTGGCGCTTTCGCGTCGTAGCTTCTGCTGTTTGTCGGCAGAGCGTCGTCCATCAGAATCCGAGGCCGTAATTGCGCTCATTGATCCGAAAGCCCCTTCTTTTGCTCCCGCTTCTCATCCTGAGTGCATGTTATGGCGGCCGTTATCACCACCACCATCACCGGCGCGGGGGTTACTCGTCTCCTCCGCCAGCAGCACCACCGCCGCGAGGGTGGTGAGTCCCCGTGTCAGGACGTCCGTACGTGACCTCAGTATCCGGCGTCACGTTGGACGTGCCGGGTTTGGGTAGAGACGTTCCTGCGTAAGGCGCGGGTTCGTAGCGACCGCCACGGGTGCGGGGCGCCGACGCATCGCTGTAATCTGCTTCGCGCTCTCGCCGTTCTTCGGCTTCAGCCGCCTCAGGAAAGTTTCGGCCGGGACGCTCCGGCGGCACGTCGATGTCCTCGCCCGCGCCGGGATCCTGAGCGGTGGGGCGGCAGCCGGTCGCAAGCAGACCCGCCATAGCGAGCAGAAGGGGGCGCCGTCCCGTCAGCACGGGCCGCTCTCTTGGGTCGACGCCATAATGCGAACTGTCAGTCGGCCAGCGCACGCGCCTCTTCAGGCAGCATGATGGGGATACCGTCCCGCACAGGATAGGCGAGACGCGCCTGCGCGCTGATCAGTTCGCCGGCGGCGCGGTCGTATGTGAGCGGTCCCTTCGTAACCGGACACACCAGGATCGACAGAAGTCTCGGGTCCAGCGGCGCTGCGTCGTGCGGGGTTGCGTCCGGGGATGAGGGCGTCGGGGCAGACATTGGGTGACTCCGTGTGGCGATGCTGGACGGCGGCGTCTCTGACGGCCGTCTAAGATGGGGAGATATTACGCGGCGCTCCGTCGCCCGGATACGGTCCGGAAAGATCGAGCAGGGATTGCAGCACCTGAGCGCGCTCGGTCAGCGTCTCCGCTTCAAGCAGCGCCTGTTTCTCGGCGGAAGGGAATGGGCAGATCATGGGCAGCGTGACCAGGAGGGCGTCGTCGCCCATCTGGTCGATCGCCTCCCAACTCACGCTCAGGCCGCGCGCCTGAAAATACGTCCGCAGCGAAGAGAGAAGATGCTCCCTGTCGAACGGGGCCGACGGCATGTCGCTCAGGTCGCCGGAGTAGGCCGACGTATCGATACGCGCCCGCCGGTACCCCCGACGCACTCCGCTTTCGCGAAGGAACCGGAAGCGCGACACACCGGTCAGTGTGACGGCGTAGGTCCCGTCGGCGCGTTCTGAGAAGGATGTGATTCGACCGAGGCAGCCAACGTCGAAAAGCAGCGGCGCGCGTCCGTCCTCATCGGCGTCGAAATCATTAAACGGCTGGATGATCCCGATCAGACGACGATCCGCCAGCGCGTCCTCGACCAGCGCCACGTAACGAGGCTCGAAGACGTTAAGCGGCAGCTTGCCACGTGGCAGCAGCAGAGCCCCGAACAGCGGAAACAGGCCGATCTCCGCAGGGAGATCGGCAAGGGTCATGTCCGGGATGCGAGGTATGAGGCGCGGTATCTCTTCGCTGAACACCGAGTCGTCCAAACCCGGTCCCTTCAGGAAAACAGCAGGGAGGAGAGACGCCGCCGCGCGAGCAGCGTCGCCGGGTCGTCGTGTCCCCAGGACTCGAAAAATTTGAACAGAAGCTGCTTTGCGGCCCCGTCGTTCCACTCCCTGTCGGCGCGCAGTATCGCCAGCAGCTCGTCGGCGGCTTCCTGCTTCTGACCCGCGGCGTTCAGCGCATTGGCGAGCCCGACCCGTGCCTCGAAATCCTTGGGGTCCGCTTCAATGCGGGCGCGGAGCGCCTGCGCCTCTCCAGCTACGCGCCGACCCTCTTTCTTCAGTTCCAGAGCGGCACGCGCGCCTTCGATATCGGCGTGGGAGGCGATCGCAGCGGGGACGTCGTTCAATGCAGCCTCAGCGGCTTCTTCGTCGCCCAACGCAAGCATGGAACGGATCAGCCCGCCCCATGCGGTCGGATTTTCAGGCTCCATCTCAAGGACTGCGGAATAGAGCTGGGCCGCCTGTTCGGGCTGTTCGTCGTCAAGGGCCGTGCGCGCCTCAACCAGCAAATCGGCCGCAGGCAAGGTCGCGCCGCCAGCGGCTTTCAGCACGCCCTCGATGAACTTCTTCACCTGGCTTTCCGGCAGGGCCCCCTGAAAGAGGTCGAGAATCTGCCCCTTCCAGAACGCAGCCACCATCGGGATCGATTGCAGGGGCAGGCCGAGCTGACTCAGCTGCGCGACAAGCGAACGGTTGGCTTCGATGTCAATCTTGACCAGCCGCACGCGTCCGCCAGCCGCGTTAACGACTTTTTCGATAACCGGCGTAAGCTGTTTGCAGGGGCCGCACCAGTCGGCCCAGAAATCGACCAGCACAGGAACCGAGCGACTGGCGTCGATCACCAGTTCCATGAAGTTGGCTTCAGTGCCGTCCATGACCGCCGGCGCGGCTGATCCGGAAACGGGAAGCCCGTCCTCCTGAAGCATTCCGGAGCCCTGCGTCGTCCCGGTCGCGTTCGGGCGGTTCTGGCCGATTATGTAGTCCATCGTCTCGAATCCTGCCTCAGCTATGCTACGCCGCGTTCGGGCCTTCTGCCCGGACATCCTTGATCGAACTTCCGTCTAGCGCAGCGACAGCGAAATACAAACCCGCGCTGATGCAGATCAAGAGAGGCCCAGTGACAGCCGCATGGCGTTCGACTTCGTTGCTCTATAACATTGGCGGCGGCGCTGGTTCGCGCAATATCCGTACGCAGAATAACGGCGAACGGTTCATGCTTTTGCGCGCTTCGGCGCAATCAGTTCCTTGTCGGGATAGAGGCAGTGCGCCGTGGCGACGCATCGCCAGCATTCCGGGCGCCGCGCCTTGCAGACATAACGCCCCTGCAGGATCAGCCAGTGGTGGGAATCACGCAGCATGGGGAGTGGAACGCGCCGTTCCAGCGCCCGCTCGACGTCCAGAACGTTCTTGCCACGCGCCAGTCCCGTGCGGTTTGCGAGGCGAAACGCATGCGTGTCCACTGGCACCGCCGGTTCTCCAAACGCGACGTTAAGCACAACCGCCGCAGTCTTGCGTCCAACGCCGGGCAGGGTCTCCAGAGCGTCGCGGTCGGTCGGGACTTCGCCGTCGTAACGCTCTACCAGCATCTGCGAGAGGGCGACGACATTGCGGGCCTTGTTCCGCCACAGGCCGATCGTGCGGATAAACTCGCCAACCTCGTCCGGGGTTAACAACGCCATCTCCGCAGGTCCGGGGGCTTTCGCGAACAACGCGGGCGTGACCCGGTTGACTGAGGCGTCGGTAGCCTGCGCAGCAAGCGCTGTGGCGACAAGAAGCTGAAAAGGCGATGAGAATTTGAGTTCGGTTTCAGCGTCCGGCCATGCGCGGGACAGGTCGGTGAGAAAAGCCGTGACTTCCTTCTTTGTCATGTCCCTCGGCGCGAACGCGGCGCCTTTTGGCTCCGGATCGGCGGGCTTCGACGTGGAGGATCTGGTTGCGGGCTTCGTTCTGGCGGTCGGCATGGGACGAATGTTTCACCGTTCCGGCTCCGTCGTCAAAAGACGTCTTATCTGGTGAGCTGTACGATCGGACGCCTCTGTCGGTCCTTGCGGTGGAGAGGTGCGTCGGCGTGTGAACGACGTGAGGGTTTCCGCCCGGCAGTTTGATTCGACGTCGAAAGGTATCGTGTGCGTTGCCCTCATCATGTAACAATGGGGCCGGGATTCAGCGATGCGGCGAAAAGGGGCGGGTGAGGCATGGGCGCGGAAGTGCGGGATAAACGTTCGGACAGCCGACTCGTGGCGCGATTTCGGGGCCGTGGCTTTCATGTGGTCGCCGATCTGGCTGTAAACTTTGCGCTGCCCCTCCTGATTTATAACCGGGTAGCCCCGGTTTACGGCGATGTGACGGCGCTGCTCGCGTCCGCCGCTCCGCCCATCCTCTGGTCACTGGGTGAATTCGCAATCCGGCGCACTGTAGACGCGATTTCGATGCTCGTTCTTGCGGGCATAGCGTTGTCTTTGCTCGCAATGATGGGCGGCGGGGGGCCGCGTTTCCTTCAATTGCGGGAAAATCTGGTTTCGGCGCTGATTGGGTTGCTCTTTCTGGGGTCGGTCGCTGTAGGAAGGCCTCTGATCTATTATCTGGCTCGCGCCACGATGGTGCGGCAGGCGGACGATTCTCTGGAGAGGTTCGAGGCGCTGCGTCACAATGCAGGCTTCCGTCGCGTGATGACCATCATGACGCTGGTGTGGGGATGTGGGCTGCTGCTCTCCGCGAGCGTGGCCTGTGTCCTTACGTTTGTATTGAGTATTCAGGCGTACCTCATTGTGCACCATTTTCTGGGTTACGGCACGATGGGGGCGCTGGGAGCGTGGACGTTCTGGTATCGGCGCCGCGTTGAACGTAGCGCCCGGCTGAGGGACGAAGGCGTCGTTTCTGCAGCCATGCGTGACGCCGCAACTGGATTGTAGGTAATTAGAAACGAAATTTTACTAAATTTCTTCTGTGTTGCTTTGAAAAAAAATCGGCGGCGCCAACTTTCCGTATGAATATTTTGTGTCATAGGCTACCAAGTTAGCCGTTGCCTGAAAAAGCGATAGAGCAGCGGTAGGGCTGAGCGTCGTGGATAAGTGGCGTTGGCGCTGAGTCGCTCGGGTAGGCGAAGTGTGAGCAACTGGCCGCCGAGAAGCTTCTTCGCGATTATTCACGGGCTCATAAGCAAGACACAAAAAGGGCAGGGATACGACGTCGCTCATGCTCAGTGGAGCGTTCGTATAACGACGATGTTCCACGCCTTTTTCATCGCTCATGGCTGTGGCGACGTGGTGTGTTTGAAGATGAGATGGTGATGCCGCGTCTGTGGAGGGGAGGCTTTCGCTGTGATTTTTGTTTTTTTGGCGGCAAAATTTTGATTGTTGGCGATTTATCGATCGTCGCGGTGTTCGCCAGCCAAAATGATTTTCCAATAAATTGGAAAAATATAAAAATAACTTTCTAGCAACATAAATATACACCGTAAATATTTTTATATTTATTTCTATTAAAATATCGTTAAAATTTGCGCACTTTTCGCTTTGTCTTCGTTGTAAAATGTGATCTCTTTCACGCTCTGTTTGAAAACGGGAAGACGTTGAGCCCGGTTGGAGCGCAAGTTGCTCCGGTCGAAAGATGGCGCATGTGAAGGCACTTTTTGTGTCATCGGCGAAATGTCCTGTCGGAAGGCGCAATTTTGACGCGATTTCTGTTGGCGTCATGTAAGGGAGCGTCGCCATGAAAGAGCAGCTTGTTTTTGCGGACGTCGAGATCGATTTTCCAGTGGGCGATACGCGTAGGACGCTTTCGATCGTATCGCCGGGGCGACAGCTTCTGCGGGAGCCTTATCCGTATTTGCATACAGTTCTGGCTTCGATCGTATTTTCTGTCGACGCGGCCGCGGTTTTTCTGGCCTCGTTCTTCGCCTCTCATTTTGTTCTTGATCTCCCGCTTGCGGGCGGTTTGATGCCCGCTACGGCGGCGGATTTCGTGGCGGCGTTGGCGTTCGTGCTGCTCCCAAAAAAACGCTCGTTGCTCGCTTACCCGAAAATAAAAAAACTCAATACGCAATTTCGATATCTGGCCCCCGGGTTTCTGATGGCCTGTGTCGTAAACGCAGGGATGCTGGTTGCGTTGCAGCGCCCGATTCTGGAGGCGCTTCGCGTTGCCGTATTGTGGGGCGCTGCCGCTGCGATAGCACTGCTGATTGGCCGTGCGGCGATCGCGCTGGCGCTGGCGACGTCACTCGTCAAGGTTAAGCTTCAGAGGAAAATCGCCATTGTCGGCGGCGGTTCGATGGCGTTTGCGCTGGCCGGTCGTATTTCGGCTGATGGCGCTGGCGCAAATGGCGCCTATGGGCTCATGGGAATTTTCAATAATGTGCCGGGATCGGCCGGGTTGGATGGAGATCTGGACGATCTTGTCGAAAAATGCCGTGTGGAGGGGGCGCATGCGATTATTCTCGCTATGCCCGACAACGGTTCCGCGAAGGGTGGCGTGCGTGACGTAAGTTACAAACTTCGTAAAGTTCTTTCTGATATATATATCGTGCCGAACCTCGTCAGTGGCGTGGACTCGGCCTTGCCTGTTGAATATCTGGGACCGCATCCGCTGTTCATCCTGCAACGGCGTCCTTTGTCCGACATGCAGAATTTTCAGAAAACAGCTTTCGATTTCGTATTCGCTCTTGTGGCGACGATACTGCTGTCCCCGCTGCTGCTCGCCATCGCCGCTATCGTAAAGCTGGACTCTCCTGGGCCGGTATTCTTCCGTCAGCCTCGGCGCGGGTGCAACGAAAAACGTTTCATGGTGTTCAAGTTTCGCTCGATGCGGACGGAAATGTCTGACTTTGGAGCCGCGCGGCAGACCAGCCGGAACGACCCCCGGGTCACACGCGTCGGCAAGTGGTTGCGTAAACTCAGTCTGGACGAACTGCCGCAACTGTTCAACGTGCTGGCGGGCGACATGTCTCTTGTCGGCCCCCGTCCGCATGCTCCGCAGACGCGGGCGGGCGGCCATCTTCTGGATGATGCGCTTGCGGACTATGTGCTTCGCTATCACGTGAAGCCGGGAATAACCGGGTGGGCGCAGGTAAACGGCGCGCGCGGAGAGCTTGTGACGGTCGGTGACCTTGAGCGGCGCGTAAAATACGACCTCGACTATATCCGGCGCTGGTCCTTGTTTTTCGACGTGAAGATTATCTTCCTTACAATCGTTCGGGAGATTTTCAGCCGCCATGCGTTCTAATCTGGCCACTACCACGGACCCGGCGTTCATGCCCCCTCCGTCCGACCTCACGCCGCCGCCGGTTATTGAAGTCATGGGGTTGGGGCTTCATATGGTCACGCGTGAGGAGATCGTCGATCGCGTAGTGGAGGCCGTGCGCGCCGGTCGCGCCATGCGAGTGATTAACGCCAACGCCCATTGTGTCACCCTTGCACAGCGTCGTCCGTGGCTGCGGCGAATGTTCCACGACGCAGAAATCAGATTTTGCGACGGCGCGGGCGTTCAGCTTGCCTCGCTGTTTCTGTCAGGTCGCAAGCCGCCGCGCACTACGCCGCCTGAGTGGGTGGGGCCGGCCCTCGAACGTCTGGGCGGCGATGCGTCAGTGTATTGGCTCGGTGGAACGGAGGAGGCGGCAGAGATTGCCGCGCAGATATACAGCGCCCGGTATGGCTGCAAGACGGCGGGCGCGCATGGAGGTTTCTTTGACCCGACGCCAGGCTCTCCGGACTCGGAAAAAGTGCTGCAGGAGATTCAGCAGGCTCGGCCTTCCGTCCTGTTGTTGAATATGGGCATGCCGCGTCAGGAACGTTGGCTTTGTGATAACTGGAGCCGATTGCCGCCCACGGTCGCTATTACAGCCGGGGCTCTGGTCGATCACGCGGCTGGCCGGGTCTCCCGTCCCCCACGCTGGGTTGCTGATATGGGGCTGGAGTGGCTGGTGCGCCTCGTGCGCGAACCGAGACGCTTGTGGCGTCGCTATCTGCTCGGGTTGCCGGTGTTCGGCCTGTATGTGTTGCGCTGGAAACTGTTCGGGCGCCGATCGGCCCGGGCTGCGGAGGCCTTGTGATCTCTGACGACGAAACTCGAACCGACCTCACGCAGGAAAGGAACCGTCGCCATGGGCTTTGAACGAGAACTGGACCACCCCTTCGACAATGGCGCGGCGTATCATCGTCAACCGGTGGACGGATATGCGGTCATGTGGCGCTATGTCGGAGTCATGTCGCGTCATCGCGCACTGTTCGCCAGCGTCTTCGCCGTTGCGTTTCTCGGCGGCACAGGCGTCGTGTTTTCCTTGAAGCGATCATTCGTGTCCACCGCCACGGTGGTCGTGACCGCGCCTGTCGACGACCCGTTCAGCCAGACCGCCCAGGGTGGCAAAACGCTTGAGGATGACGAACTTGCGACGCAGGCGGAGCTGATCCAGTCGCGCGACGTCGCGGAACTCGTCCTCAAGCAGATTCCGGCGTCAGAAGGCGGGCATAAGGGCGGCCTGCGCGCCGCGCTATGTTCACACGGCCTGAAGTTCGCCTGCCCCGCGCCTGCCCCTTCGGAACAGCAGGGGCAACTTGAACACGACGCACGTATCGACGGGCTTCTGGCGACGATCACGGTGGAGCCGCAGCCGCATTCCCGCGTCATCGCCCTGAGCGCCAAAGCCGATACGGCGGATGCTGCGGCGTCGATCGCCAACGCGTTTATCAGCAGCTATCAACAGGTGTCGCTGACGCAACAGCGCGGGGATCTGGCGCGCGACGCGGAGTGGCTGGACGAGCGGACTTCGGCGCTGCGGCGGCGCTGGGTGGAGGCGGAGAAGGCGGCGAGCGACTTCAACGCTCAGCATGGTCTGACCAATCTCGACGGCGACTCTCCTCTCGTCGGGCATGAAATCGCGACCATGGCGGCCAGCCTCAATCAGGCGCAGGCTCGATACGCCGCCGCTCAGGCGCGCATGGAAGTGCTGAACGAGGTGAAAGCGAACGGCGACCCGCGTTCCATCATCGCCCTTGGCGATCAACCGCTGCTCGTGGCTTCGGCTAACGCCCTGATGCAGGCGGAAGCCGCAAGAGCGCAGAAGATCGGATCGTTCGGGCCTAACCACCCGGACGTAGTCGGATTGACGGGGCAGGTCGCCGCTGCGAAGGCCAGTCTCGCCGCGGAAACACGGCAGGCTCTGGGATCGGTCAACGCGGAACTGGTGGCGTCCCGTGCGGAGGTCGCGCAGCTTACCCGCTCGCTCGACGCGCTGCGTGGCAGCTACACCGGGCAGGGGGCGGCGCAGGCGGAATATCGCACGCTGCGTCAGGACGCTGACAGCGCAAAGAGCGTTTACGAAGCCTTCCTCGATCGCGCCAAGGAATTCGCCGACCGCGCGGCTTTGCTGCGGCCGCCGGTCGCGTTTGTTTCGCACGCGGCGGTCCCGGCCGCGCCGACATTCCCCAATCGTAAAAAGCTCGAACTTGGCGTCATCGTTCTGGGCCTTATTTCGGCGAGCACCGCAGTTGCGCTACGCGCCATGCTGTCGTCCGGCTTCACGGATATCGAAGAATTACGTCGCTTCGGGGGGCTGCGCCTTCTGGCTGTGTTGCCGAAGACGCGTGGCCTTGCGAGGGCCAGCGGCAAGCTTTCGGTCGGCCAGAGTTATTCGCCGATCGGCGATGCGGCGCGCGGCCTGTTGACCCAACTGTCCCTCATGCGCGCAAGCGGCGACGCCGACGACAGGATCGTCGCTGTGACGTCGCCAACGTCAGGAGACGGCAAAAGTACGCTGGTGTCCTGGCTCGCGGCGACGGTGCAGGCTGGTGGACAGGATGTGCTGGTGATCGGAGACGCGGCTGGCCGGAGTACCGTTGGTCATGGGCTATGGGACGTCGCTTCCGGGCGCGCGACGGCTGACGAAGCGATAGAGCGCGACGCCACAACCGGCGTCGACGTGCTGTGGGGCGGGGATCTCAGCGCGTTCGACCCGTCGGGCGTCGACAAGCTTCGCGCCGTGCTGCGGGGGCTGTCGTCACGCTACCGCATGATCGTGATCGACGCGCCGTCGCTCATGGTGAACCCGGACGGCCTCGTGCTGGCGTCCATCGCTGATCAGGCGTTGTTCGTCTGCCGCTGGAACGACACATCCCGCCGCGACGCCGCCCTGTGCATCGAGCGACTGCGTCATTACGGTGTGCGCGTAAGCGGGCTGGTTTTGAACGCCGCTGAAGGGCGCGCCGCCGGAGTGTCTCCTGACGGGCAGGCGCCGCGCGCCTCTGTCGGCCTGCTTCAGCATTTCAGATAGAATCTAGGGTAATTCGTGAAAATTGTTCATGTCGTCAGACAGTTCAGTCCGTCGGTCGGCGGTCTTGAGGATTCCGTTCGTCAGCTTGCGGCCCTACAACGTCGCGAACTGGGACTCGATACGCGGGTCGTGACGCTCAACCGTGTTTTTAACAGGCCGGGCGTTCTCGCAGACGAGGATGAAGTGGACGGCGTGCCCGTGCGCCGCGTTCCGTGGCGCGGTTCTACGCGCTATCCGCTTGCGCCGTCGGCTTTGCAGGCGCTTGGCGACGCCGATCTGATTCATGTGCACGCAATTGATTTCTTTTTCGATTATTTCGCAGCGACGAGCTGGTTGCATCGCAAGCCAATGGTCGTTTCGACGCATGGCGGCTTCTTTCATACCGGCGCTTTTTCCCGGTTGAAAAAACTCTGGTTTTACACGCTCACGCGCATGAGCGTGCGTGCTTACGATGCGGTGATCGCGTGCAGCGAAAACGACGCCGACATTTTCCGCCGTATCGCGGGGACGCGATTGATGACGATCGAGAACGGCGTCAATCAACAGAAGTTTTTCGACGCCTCATCCCCGTCTCCGCGTCGAACCATCGTCTCTTTCGGTCGCTTCGCCAGCCATAAACGACCTGATCTTCTATTTCCTCTTCTTGTCGCGTTGAAGAGAAAGAATCCGGATTGGTCTCTGGTCGTCGCCGGACGCCCGGCGGATGTCTCCACGGAAGATTTACGTCGCATGGCGCAGGATGCGCAGGTCGCCTCGTCCGTGCGATTTGTGATTGATCCCGACGACGTGACGCTGCGGGAGACGATCGGGGAAGCCAGTTATTTTGCCAGTCTTTCCGAACATGAAGGCTTTGGTCTGGCCGCAGTGGAGGCGATGTCTGCGGGCCTGACGCCGCTTCTCAGCCCGATTCCGCCGTTTCGCCGTCTCGTCGCCCAGACCGGTGTGGGCGTATTGGTCGATCCGGCCGATCTGGACGAGGCGGCCATACGGATCGAGGCGGCGCATGTGGAAGACGAGGGTGCTGCTTCGGTTGTGCGACGTTTGGCGATGCAGGGGGCTGAACCATACGACTGGCGAAGCGTCGCACAGCGTTACGCCAACGTATATCAGGACATTCTGAGACCGTCAGGGCATGCGTCCCTTCGCGGCGCGAGTGCGCAAGGGCGGTCCTAAAGTTGGGAATGGGAGCGTGGACCAGTATGCGCGTTCTTGCGGCGTTCGGCGGGATCGTCGTGACTGTCGGGGCGTCGTCCGAAGCGAAAGCGCAGTTAATCGACCGCTACTTTCCGTCCGATCTGCCCGGATACGGCCCAGACACAACAGGATCGGTGGTGATGCGACAGATGATCGAGAACTCCCAGCCAGGTATCCCCGTTCACGATTTCATCGTTCGGCCGAAGGTCAGTCAGTCCGTCGGCTACAACGCGAATGTGCTCGCGACGCCGGGCACAGGCAGTGCGCAACTCGATACTTCCGCGAGTCTTCGGGTGAATTCCGACTGGCGGCGCAACGCGGCGGGCGTATCGGTCGGCGTCGCCAACAAGGCGTATCCGTCTCTGTCGCAGGCGGGCTACACCAACTGGAACGTCGGCGCTGGCGGGGCGCTGGATATCGGCCGCGACCGGGTGTCTCTAGGATACTCTCACAGCGCGCAACATCTTTCAGCGACCGATCTGGGCAACTTCGGCGTCGCCTATCCGGTGCCCTACGCCGTGGACGATCTTCGTATCGGATATTCCAAAACATGGGGGCGATTTTCTCTGATTCCCGGAGCTGCATGGGATGATTATTCGTTTGGGAGCGCCATCGGCCCGGTCGCTTATGATTCGCGAGATTTCCACTCCATCAGTCACCAGACGGAATCGCAAATGCTTCAGTCGCGGTTCGCCATATCCCAGGGTGACGCGGTGGTGGCGATCCTGCGGGCGTCGGAAGCGCAGTTCGTTAAAGGGAGCGGAACGTCGTCGAATTACATAGATGGCGGCGGGTTCGTCGGCGTCGATCTGCGTTCCGACGCAGTTCTGCAATATCGCGCGCTCGTCGGGGGAGAGACGCGTCACTTCACCAACGCTTCGACAAGAGCGATCGTGACGCCGACCGCCGAGGTTGACGTCATCTGGACGCCTGGGCGCCGCAACACCATCACCCTGACGGGGTGGCGGGGCATTTTCGATCCGACGTCCCCGTTCTCGCGCAACCAGACGGCATCCAGCATCAGGTTGCAGTTCGACCGCGAACTTCACCATGATCTTTACCTGCGCGGGTTTGCAAGCGCCGCGAAAACCGTGTCGCGTTCCAGCGACGCCGACGGGCCGGATCGACGCCAGACCCAATTCACCTTCGGCGTCGGCGTCAACTGGAAGATCAATCGCGACTTCACGGCGTCGCTGAACTACAGCCACATGAACAGCTATTCCCATTACGGAGTGGCGCAGACGACCAGCTATGGCGTCAGCCGCTCCACATACGCCGCGAACGCGGTCATTCTGTCCCTGAGTTTCGCGCGATGACGGTGCGGAGCGGAGAGCGGACGGCGCGGCGCGTCACTCGTCACCTGGTTGAGAAGGGCATCGTTCGTCGCATGACCATCACTTTCGCTTTCCCGACGTCGAAGCGTGTAACGCCGGTCGGCTCCAGCCGCCGCAGATGCGATGGTCGCCTTGCCGCAAGGGCGCTGATTTTGCTCAGCGCGCTGGGCGCCGCCGCCTGCTCGGCGCCGGGCAATCTCCAGCCACTGCCGCCGCCGCCCGCGTCGTACCTTCTGGGGGCGGGAGATACGCTACGCATCCTGACATATAACGATCCGCAATTAAGCAATTCGTTCACGGTCAGCGACGCCGGGACGATCGGGTTTCCGTTGGTCGGACCGGTGAAAGCGGCAGGAAAGACGCCAGACCAGCTTGCCGCCGATCTGTCCGGCGTGCTGGGGCAGCGCGGCGTCCTCAATCATCCCAGCGTGTCCGTGGAAATTGCGCAGTACCGACCGATCTTCGTTCTCGGAGAGGTGGCGAAACCGGGGCAGTATCCCTACAGCCCTGGCATGACCATGCAGTCGGCTGTCGCACTCGCAGGAGGGTACACTTACCGGGCGGTCACCGATATGGCGGGCGCAGTGCGAACGGAAGGCATGCAGGGCGGCCGACCGGTCACTGGCAGCGTCAAACCTGCGAGCCTTCTGGCGCCCGGAGATGTGGTGACCGTGTATGAGAGGTACTTCTGAGCGACTGGCGAACGCGCGTCAGAGAACCAGCCACGCCAGCAAGGCCCAGAACGGGGCACAGATAAGCAGGCCTATCGCCAATCCTCGGAAAAGTGTTCGTTCCTGCCCACGCTTCCGTCTTGCGTGTTCGACCAGTTGGGTCGGTTGTCGGGCGAGCGCCTCTTCCGCCGCCTTGAAGGCGGACCAACTTGCTTGGTTCTGCTGATACGGCATTTTGAAGTCCAGAGGGCGTCGCTTTAATTCAATGGTAGAGCAGATTGATGGATGAAAATCATTAATTTTCCGTCCATGTGGTCTCGGGACGCTATGGAAACAGCGCGCCTGAACCGCTCTTCAATTCCGTCATGCGAAAAAATGCTTTAGGAGCACGCTGCGGCCCCGGCCCGGGCCGCGATCAGTCTGAGGTTTAAGGGAGACCCGTTTCATGGTGCCGCGTTATTCGAGACCCGCGATGTCGGCCATATGGGCCCCCGAGAACCGCTATCGGATCTGGTTCGAGATCGAGGCGCTGGCTTGCGAGGCGATGGCGGAGCTGGGCGAGATTCCGAAGGAATCCGCCCGCACGATCCGCGAGCGTGGAGACGCGGCGATGGCTGCCTTCTCCAGTGCCGACCTGGACCGGATCGACGCGATCGAGGCGGAGACCCGCCACGACGTCATCGCGTTTTTGACGTGGCTCGCCGAGAAGATCGGGCCGGACAGCCGCTTCGTGCACCTGGGCATGACATCTTCCGACGTGCTGGACACCTGTCTCGCGGTGCAGTTGACGCAGGCGACGGACATCCTGCTAGAAGGTCTGGACTCGGTTCTCGTTGCGCTGAAGAAACAGGCGTTCGCGCATAAATACACGCTGACCATCGGCCGCAGCCACGCCATTCACGCCGAGCCCACCTCGTTCGGTCTGAAGATGGCGGGGCATTATGCGGAGTTCGTCCGGAATCGGGAGCGCCTGCTGACGGCGCGCGCGGAAATCGCGACCTGCGCCATTTCCGGCGCGGTGGGCACGTTCGCCCATCTCGACCCGAAGATCGAAGAGTTCGTCGCCGCCAAGCTTGGTCTGAAGATCGAGCCGGTTTCCACGCAGGTCATCCCGCGCGACCGCCATGCCGCCTATTTCTGCGCGCTCGCCGTCATCGCCAGCGGCATAGAGCGTCTGGCGACCGAAGTGCGCCACCTCCAGCGTTCGGAAGTGCGGGAGGCCGAGGAGTTCTTCCATCCGGGTCAGAAGGGCTCGTCGGCGATGCCGCACAAGCGCAACCCGGTGCTGTCGGAAAACCTGACGGGTTTGGCGCGCCTCATCCGCTCGCATGTCGTTCCTGCACTGGAGAACGTCGCCCTGTGGCATGAGCGCGACATCAGCCACTCCGCCGTCGAGCGCAATATCTGCCCGGACGGCACGATCGGACTCGATTTCGCGCTCGCGCGTCTCGCGGGGATGATGGACAAGCTGGTCGTCTACCCGGAGCAGATGGCGGCGAATTTGGAGAGCCTCGGGGGCGTCGTGCACTCGGGCGAAGTGCTTCTTGCGCTCGCCCGCGCTGGCGTGCTTCGCGAGGACGCATACAAGATCGTCCAACGCTGCGCGATGGCGACCTGGACAAAGCTCGGTAAGCCGGAAGGCCGCAGTTTCCGTGAAAATCTGGGCGACGACCCAGACATCGTGGGCAAGGTGGCGCCGGAAGTGCTCGACGCGGCGATGGACAGCCGCGCGCACCTGAAGGCGGTGGATGCGCGTTTCCGTCTCGTGTTCGGGGAACCCGGCCCGGCGGCCTGAACGGCGGTTATGGGGGAGGGCGCGTGGTAAGCTTTCTCCCGCTGCGCCGTGCATGGGCTGTATCATCCGACGCGGAAGGCTGCTAAGAGGCAGCGCCAACGGGGCCCCCAAGCAGGGGCGACAACAGCACGGATTCTGCGCCTTGAAGCAGGCCCGTGCGCAGCCAGCAAGGATGACGATGGCCCGCCGCCGCCAGCTTTACGAGGGAAAAGCCAAGATCCTGTTCGAGGGACCGGAGCCCGGCACACTCGTGCAGTATTTCAAGGATGACGCGACGGCAGGCAACGGCGCCAAAAAAGGGATCATCACCGGCAAGGGCGTGCTGAACAACCGCATCAGCGAGCATGTGATGCTGCGCCTGCAGGAGATCGGCATCCCGACGCACTTCATCCGCCGCATCAACATGCGCGAGCAGTTGATTCGCGAGGTTGAGATCATTCCGCTTGAGGTCGTGATCCGTAATGTGGCGGCCGGAAGCATCGCCAAGCGCCTCGGAATCCCTGAAGGCACTCGGCTCCCGCGCTCGATCGTCGAGTATTATTACAAGAACGACTCCCTCAACGACCCGATCGTGGCCGAAGAGCACATCACGGCGTTTGGCTGGGCGTCGACGCACGATATGGACGACATAGTCGCCATCGCGCTGCGCGTGAACGATTTCCTGTGCGGTCTTTTCGCCGGAGTGGGCATCACGCTGGTGGATTTCAAGCTGGAGTTCGGCCGCTTGTGGGAAGGCGAGGAGATGCGCATCGTTCTGGCCGATGAGATCTCGCCCGATAACTGCCGCCTGTGGGACGCCAAGACGAGTGAGAAGCTCGACAAGGATCGTTTCCGGCGCGACATGGGGCGCGTCGAGGAGGCGTATCAGGAGGTCGCACGTCGTCTGGGCATTCTGCCCGAGGCTGGCAATGGCGACCTTAAAGGCCCGGAGGCCATGCAATAAGGCCGGGCCAAAAGGTTGGGGCTTGGTCTGACGTCGGGAAAAGTTCGGAAAAGAGGGTGATATGAAAGTACGGGTGACGGTTTCGCTGAAGGAAGGCGTGCTGGATCCGCAGGGCAAGGCCATTGGACACGCACTGCATGTTCTCGACTTTCCCGAAGTTCGTGAGGTTCGCGTGGGCAAGGTGATCGAGCTGGATCTCGACGAGGCCGACGCCGCGCGTGCGCAGGAGCGCGCCATTGAGATGGCGAAGGGGCTTCTGGCCAATCAGGTCATCGAAGATTTCAGAACGGAGATCGTGCAATGAACCGTGTCCGGACTCTTGCAACGGCTTTCTGCGCCGTAGCAGCGACTTCCCTGCTGGCGTCGGCCGCCGACGCGCAACGTGTCTCCCCCATGACGGCTGGCAATTTCGGACGCATCTGTTCGAAGCCCGCTGGTGGGCAGATCTGCGACGCGTACATCACCGGCATGGCTGACGCGGGCGCGCTCGCCAAGGTCAATGACCGCAACGAAGGCGACGCCAACGCGCCGGCGGGCTTCTGCATTCCTCAGGCCGAGACTGGCGTCGCCATGCGCGGCAAGGTCGTCGCCTGGCTGAAGGGGCACCAGGACTCGCTTTCCAAGCCGGTGGGCGAGGGCGTGTTCATGGCGCTGCATGATTCCTATCCCTGTGGCGGCGCGAAATGAAAACAGGGATCGTCGTCTTCCCGGGCACTAACCGGGAGCGCGACATGGCGATCGCGCTCCACGGCGTGACCGGGCGCAAGCCGGAAATGTTGTGGCATCGTGACACGGCGTTGCCTGACCTCGATCTGATCGTGTTGCCAGGCGGCTTCAGCTATGGCGATTATCTGCGTTGCGGCGCGATGGCCGCGCATTCCCCGATCATGCGGGAAGTGAAGGCGTTCGCCGAGCGTGGCGGTCATATCCTTGGCGTCTGCAACGGCTTTCAGATTTTGACGGAAGCCGGTCTTCTGCCTGGCGCTCTGCTGCGTAACGGCGGCATGCGTTTTCTGTCGCAGGATTGCTATCTGCGCGTGGAAACCAGTGAAACGCCGTTCACTCGTCACTGGAAAAAGGGTGACGTGTTCCGTGCGCCGCTGGCGCATGGCGACGGCAACTACGCGTGCGACACTGAAACGCTTGCGGAACTGGAAGGCGAGGGGCGCGTGGCGTTCCGTTACGCCTCGGCGGGTGGCGTCGTTGACGCCAGCGATCGCGCGTCCAATCTGAATGGCAGCGTTAACGCCATCGCGGGCGTGATCAGCGCCAATAACCGCATTTGCGGCATGATGCCGCACCCCGAAGATCTGGTCGATCCGCTGATGGGCGGTGTCGACGGCAAACCGTTATTCGATGGCTTGGTGGAGGCTCTGGTCCGGTGACTGCCGCACAGAAGACAGTGGACGCGGCTCTTGCGCGCGAATTCGGGCTGTCCGACGAAGAATACGGTCGCGTCCTGACGATCATGGGCCGCACGCCGTCCCTGACGGAACTCGGCGTGTTCTCGGTGATGTGGTCGGAGCACTGCTCCTACAAATCGTCCCGCAAGTGGCTGCGCACGCTGCCGACGACGGCGCCGTGGGTGATCCACGGGCCGGGCGAAAACGCGGGCGTGGTCGATATCGGCGAGGGACTGGCCGCCATCTTCAAGATGGAGAGCCACAATCACCCGTCCTTCATTGAGCCTTATCAGGGCGCTGCGACGGGCGTTGGCGGCATCCTGCGCGACGTGTTCACCATGGGCGCGCGCCCTGTCGCCAACCTGAACGCCCTGCGCTTCGGTTCGCCCGAGAACCCGCGCACGCGGCAGATCGTCGATGGCGTCGTACGTGGCATTGGCGGTTACGGCAACTGCGTCGGCGTGCCGACTGTTG
Source organism: Acetobacter sp. DsW_063 (assembly GCF_002153745.1). Classification (GTDB taxonomy): domain Bacteria; phylum Pseudomonadota; class Alphaproteobacteria; order Acetobacterales; family Acetobacteraceae; genus Acetobacter. The sequence goes on from NZ_JOPL01000050.1 coordinate 21,690, forward strand.
GCGGGGAGGTGAATTTCCATCCCGCTTATGACGGCAATCCGCTGGTCAATGCGATGACCGTCGGCGTTGCTCGTCAGGACCGAATCTTCCTGTCCGCTGCAGCCGGCGTTGGCAATCCGGTCGTTTATGTCGGGTCGAAGACGGGCCGCGACGGTATCCACGGCGCGACCATGTCCTCCGCCGAATTCGACGAGAACGCGCTTGCGAAGCGCCCGACCGTGCAGGTCGGCGATCCGTTCGTCGAGAAGCTGCTGATCGAAGCCTGTCTTGAGTTGATGGCCACCGATGCAATCGTGGCGATTCAGGACATGGGCGCCGCAGGCCTGACGTCGTCCTCGGTCGAGATGGCCGGGAAGGGCGGGGTCGGCATCGATCTCGATCTGGACGCTGTTCCCCAGCGCGAGCCGGGCATGACGGCGTACGAAATGATGCTCTCCGAGAGCCAGGAGCGCATGCTCATGGTGCTCAAGCCGGAGCGGACCGAACTGGCCCGCGCCGTGTTCGAGAAGTGGGAGCTGGATTTCGCCATTGTCGGTCATCTGACCGATACGGGGCGCATCGTCGTCCGGCATCGCGGCGCGGTGGAGGCGGATATTCCGCTGGATCCGCTGGCTGATCAGGCGCCGATCTACGATCGTCCGGTTGCGCCGCTGGCTGCGCCGGAAGAGCTCGGTCCGATTCATGATCCGATTGGTCTGGAGCAGTCGCTGCTACGTCTAATCGGCTGTCCCGATCTGTCGTCGCGTGCGTGGATCTGGAACCAGTATGACAGCGCGGTCGGCGGGCAGACCGTTCGCCGTCCCGGCGGAGCGGACGCCGCAGTCATCAAGATCGAGGACAGCGAGATCGGCCTCGCTCTGACTACCGACTGCACGCCGCGCTACTGCCGCGCCAATCCTCGCTCGGGTGGGGCTCAGGCGGTCGCCGAGGCATGGCGCAACATCACCGCGACGGGCGCGAAGCCTCTGGCGGTGACGGACAATCTCAACTTCGGCAACCCGGAAAAACCTGAAATCATGGCGCAGTTCGTCGCCGCGATCGAAGGCATGGGCGAAGCCTGCCGGGTTCTCGATTTCCCGGTCGTTAGCGGCAACGTGTCTCTCTACAATGAGACCCGCAATCCCGACGGCTCGACGCAGGCGATCCTGCCGACACCCGCCATCGGCGCGCTTGGCGTTCTCTCGGATGTGCGAAAGACGGTCGGGCTGGCGCTGCCAAAGTCTGGCGTTCTCGTGTTGGTTGGGGAAACAGGCGGTCATCTCGGGCAGTCGCTCTGGCTGCGCGAGGTGCTTGGTCGTGAAACAGGCGATGCGCCAGTTGTCGATCTTGAGCGTGAGAAGCGTAACGGCGACTTCGTGCGTGAGCGTATCGCTGCGGGCGAGGTTACCGCGTGCCACGATCTTTCGGACGGCGGACTTCTGGTTGCGGTCGCCGAAATGGTGATGGCGGGTGGGGTCGGATGCGTCCTGCAATCGGCGGAATCGGGCATACGTCCGGAGGCGTTCTGGTTCGGCGAAGATCAGGCCCGCTATCTGGTCGCCATTGAAGGCGACGCCGACGCACTGATCGCGCAGGCGAAAGCGCAGAGCGTTTCCGCGCGTGTGATCGCGACAATCGGCGGAGACGGTTTGACTTTGCCCAATGGCGCTACAATATCCATTGCGCGCCTGCGTTCCGCGAACGAGGCATTTTTCCCCGGTCTGATGGAAGCGTGACGGCTCGGGCCGTCGTCCCCTTCCTGGCGGCCCGCAGAACGTACACGGAGACTACCCCGATGGCCATGCAGGCGTCCGAGATTGAAGCCTATATCCGCAAGGCGATCCCCGACGCCGTCGTGAGGATCGAAGACCTGGCGGGTGATGGCGACCACTACGCCTGCACCGTTATCAGCGAAGCATTTCGCGGGCTTTCGCGCGTAAAGCAGCATAAGCTCGTTTACAATTCGCTCGAAGGCCACATGGGCGGCACGCTGCACGCGCTCGCGTTGCAGACCGCCGCTCCCTGAGGTTCTGCCTTGCTTTTCTGCCCTGCACGCCCGTCGGCGGGGTGTCTTGAATCGGACGCCGACTTTTGCGTCCGCAGCCATTGGCCACTGCCAGAAAAAGGAATCTGAACGATGTCCACCCCCGTAGCCGAGCGTATTCAGGCGCAGATCGACGCCAATCCGGTTATGCTGTTCATGAAGGGAACGGCGGACTTCCCGCAGTGCGGTTTCTCTGCGCGTGTCGTGCAGATTCTCAATCACCTGGGGGTTCCGTTCAAGGACGAAAATGTCCTCGCCGATCCGGAGCTGCGCGACGGGATCAAGACCTTCTCTGACTGGCCGACGATCCCGCAGCTTTATGTAAAGGGTGAATTCGTTGGCGGGTGTGACATCGTCACCGAAATGGCGAAGTCTGGTGAGTTGCAGACCCTGTTCGTCGAAAACGGAATCGTTTCCGCTCCGGTCTGATTGCAGAGAGTAGGGTCGGCTTGTTCTTCAACGAAGTCGACCCGATAAAAACTGGCTATTTCATGGCGGAGTTGGGCCAGATTTCCAGATAAATCTGGTTGTTCCGGCTTGCTCGCCAATTCAGGTTCATTGTATCGTCTCTTTGAAATGTAATATGAGAGTTGCAATGACTGGGATGCTCCGCAAGCTGTCGATATTCGCTCTTGGCACAGTTGCTGTGGGTGCGTTTTACGGAGCGAAGCCCGCTCACGCCGAACGGATCATCTCTGATTACGAGGCGAGCCGCCTCACGCTGGCGTCCTTGACCGCTGCTCCGCCGGTTTATCACGTCGTGCATCATGTGGCTGCGCGCTCTCGTGCGGCGTCTGCGCACCAGTATGCGTCCTCGCGCAGCTATTCTCATGGTCTCGTGCATCTTGCGGCTTATCACAGCCCCCGGAAAGCCGCTTCTCATGCTCGTGCGGTACGTCACCGCACCTGATTTGAGAGCTAACGCTCTTCCTGAATAGCCCACGAAGTAGGTTGTATTCCTCTACTGCAACCGAAAAGCGTCGTGGATGTGGGCTGCGCGCCCGTGTCCATCGATCACGATAACGTCGAACGAAATCTCTTCGTAACACCACTGTGGATGGCTTGCGAGAAGCGCCTCGGCGGCTCCCATAATACGAGCCTGCTGGCGTGACGTGACTGACATGGCGGCCACCGTTAACGAGGCGCGGGCTTTCACCTCGACGAACGCCAGCATTCCCTCACGGGAAATAACGAGGTCGATTTCTCCTCGCGCGGTTCTGGCTCGCCGCAATAATATTTTCCAGCCTTCCGACGTCAAAAGCGTTTCAGCCTGAGCCTCGGCAGTCAAGCCGACGCGATAAGATCTTTCGCCACGCCGCGCGAGGCTCTGCTTCAACTGGGTTTTTGTTGGCTTTTGCATCATTGCCGCCCAGCATACGCTATGCAAATGAAGTAGTGATGAATGAGAGACGCTTCATCTAGAGCCATACCCGGTTGTGTCGTATTTACCTCGTTGTTTTGGCGAGTATTTCCTCCGACGAACTGACTCAATCCGATCGAATGATGTTCTGGATCAAGCGCGGAGGGGACAGTTCTGGAGTTTTCAGCACTCAACGTTCTGAATATGACGCTCTCCGCGCTTCGTGTGCTTCTCGCGATGGCAGTGACCATTCACGTATTGCTTACAAAGCGCGATACAGCAGCGGCGATCGGTTGGATCGGGATGGCCGCGTTGATGCCGGTTCTTGGTTCAATTCTTTACCTGATGTTTGGCATCAACCGTGTGAAGCGTCTGGCTCGCAAGCTTGTCAGACAACGTGGCGCCCCGGGTTCGGCGCCAGCCACGCGATGGCAGAAGAGCGTTGAGGGACGGTTCGCGCCTTTGGCGAGCATGGTCGGGAAACTGACCAGCCGCTCGCTCGTAGGCGGGAACAATATCGAAATGCTGCATGATGGGGACGAGGCTTACCCGGCAATGCTGGATGCAATCCAGCGCGCGAACACCAGTGTCCTGTTGTGTTCTTATATCTTCCGGGCGGATCGGGTAGGCGGACTGTTTATTGACGCGTTGATTGACGCCCACAACCGGGGCGTCGCCGTGCGGGTTCTGGTCGATGGCGTCGGCGCCGGCTATTTCTCTTGCCCCACCGCTCGGCGTCTCCGTCGGGCGGGCGTTCCCTGCGGGCGTTTTATGCATTCACTGCTCCCGTGGAGCATGCCGTTTATAAATCTGCGTAATCACAGAAAAAGCCTGATTATTGACGGTGTTCTGGGGTTCATCGGCGGCTTGAACATAGGGGATGAGAATATGGTCGCTGACCGTCCCCGCGATCCTGTGTCGGACACGCACTTTCGGGTGCGAGGGCCGATCGTTCGGCAACTGGCGGCTGCCTTCGCATGGGACTGGACCTTCACCGAGGGGGAGGATCTGGCCGGACCGACATATTTTCCCGATATCGACGCCAGTGGGACGGATCTGATGCGGATCGTGACCGCCGGCCCCGACACTGATCTCGAAAAAATAGAGTTCGTCATGTTACAGGCCATGACGCTCGCCAGAAGCAGCATCCGCTTGATGACGCCGTATTTTCTACCCGGCACGCGGCTTTCGACTGAGCTTTGTCTGGCCGCACTGAGAGGGGTCACTGTCGATATCGTCATCCCGCAGCGGAGTAACCATGTGGTCATGGACTGGGCCTGTCGAGCGGATATCCACCCGGTGCTGGACGCCGGCTGCAGGGTTTGGTCGGCGTCACCCCCGTTCAATCACTCCAAGCTGCTGGTCGTGGATCGGGAGTGGTCGTTCGTGGGAAGCTCAAATCTTGACATGCGCAGCCTGCGCCTGAATTTTGAAATCAACCTTGAAACCTATAATGCGGAATTTTCGCAAAGGGTCGATGACTTCATCGTCGGGCATTGTGACCGGCGGGTTACGCATCATGATCTTGATAAACGAAATTATCTAATGAAACTGCGAGACTCCGGGGCAAGACTTCTTTCGCCATATCTCTGAAGAAAACGCTCGGGTGTTGTTTGCGCAAGTTTGGCTGCTGGTTGGCAATTGTTAAAGTTGTAAAGACGTGATGCGACCTTGAGATGTTGCTGTGTTGAGCCCGGCACAGTCATGGAAAGGGACGAAACCGTTAATATTTCGTTTTGTGAGACTGCTCTGTCGCAAAATACTCCGTTTTTGGTAAAATTTTCTATAATATCTCATTTATGTACACGTGTATTATGTGCTTGTATTCCGAGACTGAGGCCATCCTGAATCGCGACGTGGGTAGCCTGCGGAGGCGCAGCCAGCGGCGTTGCGCCGTCCGAAATGTGTGCCGCCGACGTTGAGGACGCTATGGGCCCGTTCAGGAGAAATCTCCGCGCAGTCGCGGTGGTGATGTATGCGGGTTTAGCCAAATCGTTTTCGCGCTCGCGGTATCTGATCCGTATGCCGCGTTTCGCGGTGTCCTGTATCATGTTCTTCTTTACCGTTTGCAGCGCCTTCGGACAGGAGCCGGTCTACGGTAGCAACCTCGAGGGGTTTTCTTACCCTTTTCCGGTGTCTTACTTTTCCTTTGAATCCCAACGTTTGTCCCTGCACATGGCGTATATGGACGTTCGGCCAGCAACCCCGAACGGGCGGACGGTTGTGTTATTTCACGGGAAAAATTTCTGTGCAGCGACTTGGGAAAAGACGATCAAGGCTTTGGTCGCAGGCGGGTATCGGGTCATCGCGCCGGATCAGATCGGCTTTTGCAAGTCGGACAAGCCTGAAGGGTATCACTACAGCTTCCAGCAACTTGCCGAAAACACTCTTGGACTTTTGAAATACGTAGGCGTGTCTCAAGCAATATTTGTCGCGCATTCCACTGGCGGCATGGTCGCTGTAAGGGCGGCGTTGGCTTCTCCCGCCGATGTCCAGAAACTGGTGCTCGTAGATCCGATCGGGTTGGAGGACTGGAAGGCCAAAGGCGTTCCGTGGCTAAGCGTCGATGGTTGGTACAGGAAAGAGATCACGAATACTGCAGACAAGATAAGAACATACGAGAAAAATACCTACTACGCTGGGCAGTGGAAGCCCGAATATGAAATCTGGGTTCAGATGTTGGCCGGTATGTATCGCGGACCAGGACGGGAACGCGTCGCGTGGGCCTCGGCGCTGCTTTATGATATGATCTACACCCAGCCGGTCATGTATGAATTCGGGTCTTTGACTATGCCGACAGTGGTTATGATCGGAGACAAGGATACGACGGCCATAGGCAAGGACCTTGCTCCTCCAGAATTACGCGCGGCATTGGGAAATTACCCGGTTATTGCACGACGGGCAGTGCAAGCTATGCCGGATGCGCAACTCGTCGAATTTCCTGAACTGGGGCATTCGCCCCAGATTCAGGATGCTGCGCAATTCAATGCAGCTTTACTTCAGGCTTTAGCCCCCCGTTCAGACATCCAGCCGACTATAAAGATGCACCAAGGGTAGTAGCTTCATTCGTTAGATTTTGCGGGTATTTTTTTAACACGATGTAAAACGCTTTTTTACTTAATTGGCTCGTAGGAGGCCTAGGATCAGCCCACTTTCAGTTCGGCGATGAAACCGGCCGTGGGTCGTTGACCAATATTCCCATCTGCCACTCCAGTTCTTGAGCGGTAAGAGCGTAGGCGCCATTGGCGGCGGGCCGGATGGCGCGGTGCGGCGGAATCATCGCGATATGAATCTGAATGGCGGCGGCAATGCTGGCGGGCAATCCGGATTTCCATGCCAGGGCGCAGATCGCTCGTGCGTTGCTTTCGGAAATTGCCCTCTGGACAGTCGCCAGTCTAATCCGGTCCGCAGCGGCGAGGGAATGCGCGACTTTTTGGATGTCGCCCGCTTCAAGCGCTTCATTTACTGCGTCGGCGCAACCACTCGCTGTGGATACTCGCGGGGACGGCGGAAGGTCTGCGGCGGTAATTTCTGAGGTTGCAGCGAATTCGAACGAGAGTTCTTTTTCGATTGCCAACCTTACTGGTGCAATCAGTGATGCACACCGCTCGCGTACCAGCGATCGGACGGTGACGACGCAAGCGTGATCAAGGGAAGTGCGTCGACTATGATGCTTTTCCATCGCATCCAAGGTTGTCTCGATTACACGGCCTGTCTGGTCGGTGCGTATGACCTCGGGCGCGGCCGAAACGGTGTTGTGAAAAATGACAGATGAGTCTTCATATCCTGTCAACTCGTCGTCGATCGTATTTTCGTCGAGCCCCGCCATGAGGCGATTGAGGGCGGCGGGAGATTCAGAGAGGGGGCCGATGATTGAAATAGCCAGGGTATCGCCTGCGGCGTGGGCGATAATGCGTTGAGCCAGCTTCCAGTTTGAGGTGAGGGCCGCTGTGAGGGTCTCTTCAAGTCTGGAGACCAGCATCGCGATGCGTTCAGGATCATAGTTTGGGCGTAACGCCTTCACTCTGCGCTGCAACTCTTCGCATGCTGTCGGTGTGTTCTCTACGATCGTCAGCGGAACGCGACCGCCTCTTCTGGACTTGTTCGATGCAGCTTCTGGCGACAAGGCTCGCGTCGGGAGAATCTGAAAGAATTTCGGATCGAGAGATGCGGTCATGGGGGTGATTCCTCCAAAGAGGCGTGCCAACGGGCGCCGCCAGCCAGTTTCACGCTACGCATCGCCAAACTGGCGCGATCAATAAGGGATTCGATTGTTTCTCCCGTTTCCCAACTGCGGGTGGCGAGTCCGACGGAGAAAGTCAGGGTCGTGGGCGTCGCGAGAAATACGACGACGCCGTTCTGGCAGAATGTTTCAGCACGTTCTGCTGCAACGAAATGGTCCGCCCCGTCGAGCCAGAGGCCGAAAATATCGCCTCCGAGACGGCCGGCGAGATCGGTGGGGCGTATGGCGTTTCGGAGGTAGGTGGCGACTTGCTGAAGAGTGCGGTCGCCTGCCTCAAATCCCTGCGCCGCGTTGATTTCGCCAAAGTGATCGAGGCCGATGATCAACAGCGCGCCACTAAGACGCTCACGATCCAGTCGAGGGAGACGGCGGGATATTTCGGCGATGAGGCCGGTCCGGTTGAGCATTCCGGTGAGAGGGTCAAAGCGTGCGTTTTGAGCCAGTGCTTTGTTGAGTGCCTCCATCTCTACGGCGGAAGCGAAAGTCGCCAGAGCGGCGTCTGCCAGATTGGCGTCGTCTTGCGTCCAGACGCCCAGCCCCTCTCTCCATAACGCCATTGCTGCGGACGTCGTGTAGCGAATGCGGCTGTAACAGAAAATGACGTCCCGATCTTCGATCTGCGTGACTTTTGGTGCGGTTAATGCGCCTTCTTCATAATCGCGTAAAAGAGATTCGATCTGGGTGTCGAGCGCTGATCCTTGCGCTGGAAAGCGATGTACGACGTCGTCGCCGACGTAACTCCCTGCTTCGAGAATTTCCTGTTCGGCGCATTCTGCGTCGCAGCCTGCCTGCCGCGCGAGCAGGATTCCGCCGGTGGCGCCGAGCATGGCTCCAAGTTCTTCAAGGGCTGGTGGGACGCCAAGCCGGAACATCGGGCGAGAACGCATGGTCAGCGTGATGCGCCGGATACTCTCGCTATGGAGCCGTGCGATGGACAGGTCAGCATTGTTGTTCGCGTCGTCAGACACGTCGATGCCAAGCCCCCTTACCCCCGCGTGTCGTCCGGAGGGGGATTGCAGAGGCGTGGCGTAGATCAGCAGGCAGGCGAACGTACCGTCCGCCCGCCGGACCCAGCATCGTCTGCCACGTATGGCGGCGCGCGTCTGGAACGGGTTGGGGCCGGGGGCGCTGTCGACGAAAGGGAGAAGCCGCGAGCATGCTTCTCCAATAAGGTCATGGTCCGCCCAGCCAAGCGTCGTCCCTGCGTCGAAGAATGTGAAACGTCCGTCTTCGTCGGTTTCGAAAATGACGTCGGCGACAAGCTGGGTGAGGCTCTTCCACCTGCGGCGGCTGGCCAGCAGAACGTCCATCATCTCGCCGTTGTTCGCGGGCGAATTTGATTCTGGAAAGAGAGGCCGAAGGGGGGTGTTCATACCTGAGCACTTCAACGCGAAAAGGTTGAGGGCGCGTTAACGTCTATGCGTTGACAGGAGGGAGCGCGATCCGCATGGTCCGGCGACGACCGCGCCTGACGCGAACTCCCGGCCCTGCAGGGAGAGTTGATGCGCAGCCTATCTGCTGGACCCGAGGACGATGACCGAACACGAACTGCAATCCCGTATCGACACGTTGTGGGAGGCGCGCGCAACGGTCTCTTCAGCCACCTCGGGAGAGGACCGCGCCGCGATCGAAACAGCTCTGGAGAAACTAGACTCCGGCGAACTGCGCGTCGCAAGCCCAGGCGCATCTGGCTGGACCGTTCATGAGTGGTTAAAGAAAGCCGTTCTTCTGTCGTTCCGACTCTACGACAACGTGGTGATGGACGGCGGCTGCGCTGGCGCTCCTGCCTACGATAAAGTGCCGCTCAAGTTCACAGGCTGGGATGCGACAAAATTCGCCGCCGCAGGTTTCCGCGCTGTGCCAGGCGCAGTCGTGCGTCGATCCGCCTTTATTTCCCCGGGCGCGGTGCTGATGCCCAGTTTCGTCAACGTCGGCGCGCATGTCGGCGCGGGCTCGATGATCGACACATGGGCGACAGTTGGAAGCTGCGCGCAGATCGGCGCGAACTGCCACATCAGCGGTGGCGCCGGAATCGGCGGCGTGCTGGAGCCGTTGCAGGCGGCGCCCGTGATTATCGAGGACAACTGCTTCATCGGCGCCCGGTCCGAGGTGGCGGAGGGCGTCATCGTGGAGCGCGGTTCAGTCCTCTCAATGGGCGTTTTCCTCGGCGCGTCCACCAAGATTGTCGATCGCGCTACGGGCGAGATCTTTATTGGCCGCGTGCCGGCGTATTCCGTCGTTGTCCCGGGGACGCTCCCCGCTCGGAAGACTGCAGGCGACGACAACCAGCCCAATCCGGGCCTCGCCTGCGCGGTCATCGTCAAGCGGGTTGACGAGCGTACGCGTTCCAAGACGTCGATTAACGAACTGCTGCGGGACTGATCGGCCCTCATGGTCACGCCGCTCGACGTCGCCGGGTTGGCGGCCGCCCTGATTAGGATACCATCCGTCACGCCTGATCCGGGTCACTCGCAGGAGATGCTGGCGGGAGTTCTGGCGGAGATGGGCTTCGATGTTGTCCATCTTCCGTTCGGCGAAGGCGCAGAGCGAACGCCGAACCTGTTCGCGCGGCTGGGTTCCGGTTCGCCTCATCTCTGTTTCGCCGGCCACACGGACGTCGTTCCTCCTGGCGCTGCGACGTGGCGGCGTGATCCATGCTCAGGAACGATCGAAGACGGCGTCCTGTTTGGGCGTGGCGCCTGCGACATGAAGGGCGGCGTCGCCGCTTTCGTGGCGGCGGCCTCATCGTTTCTCGCCAGCAATCCCGTGTGGAGCGGATCGATCAGCTTCCTGCTGACCGGCGATGAGGAAGGGCCAGCCCGTTTTGGCACCTGCAAGGTGCTGGAGTGGATGCAGGAGAACGGCCACACGCCGGATTTCTGTGTCGTTGGCGAACCGACCAACCCATCGGTCATGGGCGAGGTCATCAAGATCGGTCGGCGTGGCAGCATGAATGCGCGGATCGTTGTCGAGGGGCGGCAGGGGCATGTCGCCTATCCGCATCGGGCCGATAATCCTGTGCACAGGCTCGTCCGAATTCTCGACGCGCTGACGGCTGCGCCTCTGGATGCGGGCAGCCAGTGGTTCGAGCCTTCGAGCCTGCAGATTACAAGCGTCGACGTGGGCAATGTGGCGACCAACGTCATTCCTGCAGCCGCGACGGCTGCTTTGAACATACGATTCAACGACCTGCACACCAGCGTCTCGCTTGGGGGGTGGATTGAAACGATCTGTCGCCAGCATGCAGAACGCGTCGCCGTGACGACCGAATGCAGCGGGGAATCGTTCCTCACGGCTCCCGGCGGCGAAGTAGACGTGCTGCGGGACGCCGTCATGGACGTGACCGGACGCGAACCGCGTCTGGATACGGGCGGCGGCACGTCAGACGCCAGATTCATCGCCAGATATTGCCCTGTCGCAGAGTTTGGGCTGGTCGGCGCGAGCATGCATCAGGCGGACGAGTGCGTGGCGGTGGAGGACCTCCAGACACTGACCCGCGTCTACGTGCGGTTGCTGGAAAGGATGATGACGTGAACGCCGAACGCAGGAGCGACCCGCCGGACCCGAAATCCGTGGTCCAGGGCATGGCGTTGCTCGCGTCCGGCCGCGCGGAGGGGCTGAATCGGTTCCGGGGCTCCGCTGATTCGTTTCTCGCCGCTATCGCGCCGGGAGTCGCCATCAATCTGGTCAGCCTGCTTCTGGTGGCGATGCAGGACCATGTCGCGATCGGACTGACCAAGGTCGAGCTGTCGTTCTGCGCCCTGCTGGCCCCGCCGGTGATCTCGAACTTCTTCGCGCGTCGCTGGGGGCGTGAAGATTTGTGGCTGCGCTACGCCACGGCGGCCGCCTGGTGCGAGTGGGTGTCGGTGTTCGTGTCTGTTGTGGCGCTCGCCGTCGCCAGTCTTTTCGCGCCTGCTATGGTTCATACGCCTTCGTTCGTTCAGGCTGTTGTAGCGGCTGCGGAATTGTACGGGGTGTGGCTAGGGTGGTTCGTTGCGAAAGTCGGACTACGCCTTAGCTGGGGGAAAGCGCTTGTGGTGTACGGCGCTTCCGTAGTCTTCGCGTTGATCTGCTACGGGCTGGCTTCCGTTTTCCCGCCGCATTATTCATTCATCGCCGATCTTCTGAAACCCATGGTGGTCAGTCAGGCGAACTGACCTAAAGAACCGCTGCTGAATGAAGGCGATGAGGGTCATACATCGGAGCGTGTTCTTCGAAGGGATTTACCTGTTCAGAAAAAGAATTTTTGCGTCTGGGAATGCTTGGGCGTCCCGAAAAACAGCATCGGCTGGTAAAAAGTTTTTGGCTTTCGTCACAAAGCAGAAATCGGCCGACTAACTGTACGAAGCCGCGCGCAGACACTGCACCGGCGCCTTATCAGGCGAAGCCTGTCTCCTCAGCTCAACGACGCCTCAAGAGCGCGCTGCCCCCTGCTCCAGCAGGGTCGCTGTGCGTGACACGACGTCGCGTTCGTCAAACAGGCGCAGTGCGCGGGCGCGGCCAGCCGAACCCATCGCAACGCGCAATGCGGGCTCGTTGACCAGTCGCGCCAGCGCTTCGGCCAGAGGTGTGACGGTCGCGGGCGGTACGAGGAAGCCGGTTTCATTCGGCGCGACCTGCTCTCGCGAACCACGGATGTCGGTCGCGACCACCGGAAGACCAGTCATCATCGCTTCAATGATCGACATTGGCAGCCCCTCGAAATGGCTGGGCAGCGTGAAGGTGTCGGCGGCGGCGAGCACTGCGGCGACGTCTCTGCGGTAGCCAAGCATGCGTAGCCGTCCGCCTAAAACATGAGCCGCACGTTCGAATTCCTGCTCTAGCGACTCTCCGTGATCGGACGACAGGCGTTCGCCCACCACCCAGAGTTCGGCTCCGGGAACGGACTCCATGGCGCGAAGCAATTCGGGGTAGCCCTTGTGGCGCACGAGGCGGGAGACAGCGACGATTACGACGCGATCGTCCGGCGTCCCGAGTTCGGAACGGATGCGCGCGCGCGTGGCGGCATCCGGATGAAACACATTCGGATCCCGTCCGTTGCCGACCGCCTGCGCCCGGCGATGGATGTGGAGGCGTTTGGCGTCCTGAGCCTCTTCCTGAGAGACGGTCATATAGACGTCGGTGACGCGTCCGGCCGCCCATTCAAGTATCAGAGCTGCAATTCGTCGCAGCCGCGACCCGGGCTGGTTGAACAAAAAGCCATGGCATGTGTAGGCGATGCAGGGCACGCCGCAGAGACGGGCGGCGAAGCGGGCGAGCAGTCCGCTGATCGGCATATGGGCATGAACGACGTCCGGTCGCTCATGACGGATCAGCTTCACCAGCGCGGTGAACGCGCGCAGCTGTGCAATGGGGGAGAAGGAGCGGGCCATCGGCAGGGTTTCCACGCGAAAACCTTCCTTCCTGACGTCGACCAGCAGGGGGCCGTCCGCGCAGACGCCGACGACATCATGTCCGCGCGCACGTAGCTCCCGCATGAGCGGGAGGATGAAGTGGCGCAGAGAGAAGTCGACGTTGGTGACTTCGAGAATTTTCATCGTCTTCTCTCGGAGGCTTCTTCGGGGGGCTTTTCCCGGGATCGCTCTGGCCAGGCCTGGAGCGCGCGCTCAACCGTCGAGGCGGGAGAACGCCCACCGGACGCCACGCGCCTGCTCGGCAGGGCGCGTCTCGGGGGGAGGCGGCTCCTCTGGAGTTGTGGTCAGCTTGTCGACGCCGTCCGGCGACTGGTCCTCCGCCCATTCGCCGGACGCTACGTTCGGGTCATGCAATTCCGCGGGCGGTGTTTCCAGAGCTTCCACAGTTTCCTGCGGCCAGCCTTCGGCGTCGTAATTATCGGCAACACTGGCCTCCGTGTACTCGCCGTAAGGTTCGTGATCTGTGGTATCAGGGTTGTCCGTCGTTTCGGCGTGCTCTACCGGCGGCGCGCCCTCTTCATGCGGCTCCGCGGCGACAGGCGTCTCGATATTCGGCGCCGCCTCGATCATGGCGGGGCGTACGACAATTTGCAGGGTCTTCGCGGGCGTGCGACCGCCCAGATAGACGCTTTCCTCGATCGACGAATACCCATCGCTGCGAAAACGCCAGGTCTCCGTTTCTGTCAGAAGGAGGATATCGGTTTCCTCAAGCTCCACGCGCACGCCGGGATGCAGGTGAAAGCGAAGTACGAACTCCGACGCAGGGCCTTCGCCGTCCAGGCGATCCTCGCCTCGTAAATCTCCGCCGTCCTGCGTCAGATACAGGCGGCGGCGATAGACGCCCGCTCCGGCATGAACATAGGCGTCGGACGAAAGCTCCAGAAGATGATCCGCATCGAGCACAGCATGGTCACAGGCGACTTTTGGGCGCGATTCGAGGCGCCCGTCGCGGCCCCATCGCAACGCCGGGGTGGAGGGAAGTGACAGCACCGAATGCGCGGCAGCCTCGCGCAGCGCTTCGCTCCACCCCGGCAACGTGCTCGCGCCGCAGTTGACGATCAGTTGGGACCGGCCAGAGGACAGCTCGAAAGACAGCGCGCCAGCATGGGCGAGGGCGTCGAAGCCATGCGGTGCGGGAGAACCGCCATCAACGAACAGCAGCGTGTCACCCGCTGACAGGCGGACCAGTCGGCCTTCCGGAAGGCCGCGTGCGACGACATGGCCGCGCGGCAGTGCTCGCGCGATGATCGAATCGATGCGGGACGCGGGATGCGGCCGCGTTCCGTTGAACAGGGCGAGCCGTCCGTCGCCATGCCGGAAGGCGCGCAGCACAGGCGTCATGCGATCCAGCGTGGCGGCCATCGTCGTCGGAATCGGGATGCGGGCGCTTTGCAGCATCACCCGCATCTCGGCGAGTTCCTGAAGCACGAGAAGCTGCGTTTCGGGACTGCGCGAGGCGTGGCAGCCATCGGACAGAGCCTGTTGCTCCAGTTCCGTATCGATCAGCTTCATGTAGCGGGCGAGAAACCCCGAGTGCTCCGGCAGCGCGATGGCGGCGGCCAACAGGCCCTTGAGCGCCTGAAACGCCGACCAGTCACGCCGGTCACCGGGAGCCAGCGCCACGACGGTCCGCGCTTCAAGCACGACTCTGGTCATCAGGTTCTTGCGGAAATCCTCGTCCGCCGAGGCAGCGTAGAAATCGTAATGGCTGAGCCACGCTGCGACGCGCGCGCCGGTGACGGCGGGGTTTTGCAGCGGCGTTTCGCCGATCGGCTGCCCGAGCCATGTGGCGACCATTGCGCGCGCCTTGCTGCGCGCGGAATCGGTCCCAAGTTCTCGCAGATCGCGCAGCCAGGTAAAGCTTTGCAGCCAGTCACGGAATTCGTCGGGCCAGTCCGGCGCGGTCCAGCGACCGTGGCTCAGCGGACGCGTGACGCCGCGGTGCGAGGCGTGGCCACGCACCATCAACTCGCCTCCGGCTTCATCGCCCGTCCAAAGGTCGCGTACGGTGAGCGCGGGAGCGGAGGGAACCGAGCGCAGGCCGCCGAGCGGACCGAGCAGCGCGAGGGAAAGGCGCGCATCACGCGCCCAGCGGCCTAGGCCCATGACGGACGCTCCCTTTCGGAACGGCGGACTATGCCCGGATTCCTGTCGATCCGGCTGGCCTTGCTACCGAAGGGCGTGGGCCGTCTCCCGAAGGGGGCGGAGGCGATGATGTGCGGCGCAGCGTCGATGTGACGTGTGACGCAGGCGTTCAAGGTAATCAGCAGTCGGTTCCCTAGCTGGCCGATCGCAACGCACTTATGGCCGCTGCGTAGTCGTCTTGGCCGTACACCGCGCTGCCCGCGACCAGAAAATCTGCTCCGGCTTCGATAGCCATCGGCGCGGTGTCTTGATCGACGCCGCCGTCGACGCCGATCCTGATCGCTCGTCCGGATTTCTCGATCATCGAGCGGATTTCGCGAATTTTTCCAAGCTGGCTCTGCAGGAACTTCTGGCCGCCAAAGCCGGGGTTGACCGTCATGACAAGCACGATGTCGATGAGGTCGAGAATCTCGGACAGCGCTGAGGCCGGGGTCGCGGGGCAGATCGCGACCCCGGCTTTCTTGCCGAGCGCCTTGATCGTTTGCAGCGAGCGATGAACGTGTGGCCCACCTTCGATGTGGATGACGATGTGGTCGGCGCCAGCCTCGGCGAAAGCCTGCAGATACGGATCGCACGGTTCGATCATCAGATGCACGTCGAACGGCAGATGCGAATGCGGCCGCAACGCTTTTATGACGGCAGGGCCGAAGGAAATGTTCGGGACGAAGTGTCCGTCCATGACGTCGAGATGAATCCAGTCCGCTCCGGCGGCGTCAATCGCCGCCACTTCTTCGCCAAGGCGAGCGAAATCGGCGGAGAGAATGCTGGGAGCGACGAGAAGCGGCGCGTTCTTTGTCATCTTTGCTTTATCGGTAATCCCGAGGCGGCGCGCAACAGGTCTTCTGCGCGGTGGAGAAGGTCATGTTGGGGCTTTTTCGCCTTACTTCCGCCACATCCTGTTTTATCTGCGAGACTTTCGTTGGTTCGCACGGGCGTTGGGTAGGATAACGGCAGAACAGTTAACGTTCTTTAAGCGCATGCACATTCACGTCACCGTTCGTTGAGATATTTGTCGTGGAGTTTTCTGACTGGTTCGAGGGAACGTTACTGACGCACGGGAGGCCGCGCATGGACGCGGGCGAGTTCTTCCAGCGTGAAATCGATGGCCGCCGTCACGTCCGCGAACTGATAGTTCTCGCTGTGGAGCGAACGTACGTTGTCGTCGACGCTGTCCTGCAGCGCTGGCGCCGTATCGACGATGTCCATGATCAGATCTTCAGGAAAATAAACCGGGGCCGTGTCGTGCCCGGCCTGATCCATGACCCAGTGCGCCGGGCGGCGTTGGATCACGCGCCGGTTGGAATGCGTCACCCCCGGCGTCGACGTTGTCCAGCCAATCTTATGCTGCACCGACCCGTGATGGCAGATGTAGAAATCGGCGCGAGCCGCGAGGGCGATGGAGTTCAGGATCGACAAGTTACTCACGTCGATGACGCGCCCTGCGTAGGCGGGCGTCTCGGTTTCGACCGCGCGGAGAATCGCGGCGACCTCCTCCGCGTCCCGCGCGGCGGTTTGGAGTGACTTGGCGCTCTCCTGCGCGATCAGATCTTCGCAATCATTTTCCGCCGGGAGAGCAGAGAGAGTGGCGCTGCGCTTGCGAACGTCTTCTGCGATGGAATGTCCGTCGAGAAGAGTGACCGCATTCGGCCAGATCGCGAGGAGTCGGCCAATGAGGCCCGTAAGAAATTCGCGCTGGTTGACCGGGGTTCTGTCGCGAGTCCTGACGCTGACCCAAACGATTGGGTGCCGTCCTTCAAGACGAGCCGCCAGCGCGCTGGCGCCGTCCGTAGCGATCGCGTCCCTCGCCGATCGCAGCAGGGCGGCGCGCGTCTGCGGGTCTATCTGCGTCGAGCCAAAGCAGAACAGGGCCCGCCCGGGTGCGTTCGGCATCGCATAGTGGGCTGGGCGTTCCACCGGCCAGTGCGCGATGTCCGGGACCAGCAGTCCGATATCGCCAAGGGGTTCGAAAAACGTGACGGTGGTCGGTGGTGGCGTCCGGCGCGACAATCCTGCGGCTTCACGTAGGGCCGGAAGCTGGTTCCACAGCATATGTGCGAAATTGGGATCGCCGCAAACGGCGGCGACGTTGGTCGCAGGGCGAACAGGCTGCCACTCCTCCGTCGCGAATATCGCGATCGCATCTTCAGCTTCTTCAGGGGAGATCGTCCACGTGCGCGTTCCGAAATTCAGGCCGCATCGCAGGGACGGCATGAGGATCGTGTTCAGGGGAAAGCCTTCGCCCAGATTGCTTGCGCAAAGCAGCAGATCCGGCGCGTCGGGGAAGCGGAAGACCGTCTTTTGTCCGCAGACCGATTTTCTTGCAGTCACTGTGATGGCGTCGCCGGACCTGATCATGCAGGCGGTAACGGGAGACGGGATGCGAAAGAAGCGGCTTTCGAACAACTCTCGCTGATACCAGCGCAAGACGCGTTCGGATGGCGCCGCCTGCCGGGCATCGATGTAATTGATCAGGGTTCCGACATGCGGCGCATGCGTGATCATGGCCCGCCACGTGCGCCGCCCTTCCACCGTATCGATGTGGTGAATGGTGAACGGGGCGAGCGGCTTCGTTGAGAGATCGTCTTCCGTCATGTCGGCTCTCGATTCGTCAGCGTAGTGTACGGCGGCGCCCCGGTCACGTTACGCCGGGCGGATGAAGCGCGCGGCGAAGAAGCCGTCCATGCCTCCCAGTTCGGGCCACAGACCGGGATGCGTCCGCAGCCACCCTTCGGGCGTCAGGGCTTCGGGAATGTCGGCCAGTTCGGACGGCTGGAAAGGATCGGCGGTGAAGCCGATGCGCAGGGCGGCGGCGGCGCGGTCCGGCCCTTCTTCCTTTTGGAGAGAACACACGGCGTAGACCAGACGGCCTCCCGGCTTCAGCATCTGGAATGCCGCAGCAAGCAGAGCGTCCTGCCCTTCGGTCAGGGCCTCCAGATCGCGAGGCCGCTTGATCCACAACGCGTCCGGGTGACGACGACCAGTGCCGGTGGCAGAGCACGGGGCGTCGAGCAGGATGGCGTCGAGCGGGGCATCGGGCGTCCACGCAGTGGCGTCCGCGCAGATCGTGGTCACGTCCAGCTTGAGGCGGACGATATTTTCCTTGAAACGCTCCAGACGCGCCGGATCACGTTCGACAGCTGTGACCACTGCGCCAGCGTTGGCAAGCTGCGCGGTCTTGCCCCCGGGCGCGGCGCACAGATCGGCGACCCGCTCCCCCGGCTGAACCGCGAGCAGACGCGCGGGCAGCGCGGCGGCGGCGTCCTGCACCCAGAACGTACCTTCGTCAAAACCCGGAAGCGTCGTGACGCGCGTTCCGGCGGGCAGGCGCCAGGAGCCCGTAGGCAGTCGCTCGGCTTCGGGGGGCGCTTCCGCATCCGGGCGGACGGAAATGTCCAGCGGCGCTTCATGCGCCAGTCCGCGCGCGATCGCCCTGGCCACGCCCGGTCCAAGATGCTTCCACGACGTCCACAGCCATGGCGGGATGTCCAGACGTTCCTGATCGAGTCCTTCGAGAACCGCCGGCCCCTGTGTCGCAACGCGCCGCAGCACGGCGTTGGCGAGCCCGGCGAAGGGTGCAAGACCGCGTCGCCGCAGGAGGTCGACCGTGGTGCCTACGGCGGCGTGCGGCGGTGTCTCAAGATACAGCAACTGCGCAGCGCCGAGCAGCAACGCTGCGCGCACCGGTTCTGGCGGCTCCTTGCGCAGGAAAGGCTCCAGCGCCGTCGTCAGAGTCCCAAGATGACGCAGCGCGGCCGCCGCCAGACGGTGGGCTGCGGCCCGGTCGCGCGTGTCAGCGGCGCGCGCCTCGGGCGAGCGCGACAGGGTTGTCTCCAACATGCGCCGGTTCTCGATCACGCCGCGCAGGATATCGAACGCGATGTCGCGTGTCGGGTCCGACGACGCCACAGGACGTTCGGCGGCCGAGGAGGCGCCGCGTTTTGTGCGGCCACGTGACGCCGATCGGGCGGCCGGTTTGGGGTTTGACGGAATGTTCATCGTTTCCGGTTTGAATGCTCGCTGGCCGACGACATGACACGTCATCCGTCCCGGCGCCAGCCGTTTACGCCGCAACACCGGCATCCGTAGCCGCAAGCAGGATCACAGCCCGGACCATGGAGACCCGCTTCGAGCAGCACCTAGTCCCTTATCCCGGTGCTTTCGTGGCGTTCGCGGGGCTGGCCGTCACGGCGGCCTCATCTGCAGGAACGTATTTCCTTCCGACGACCAGCCCGCTGATCGGCGGCGTCGCCGTGCGGGCGCAGTCGGGAGGAGCGCTGGACGCTCTCGCCCTGAATGTTTTCGGGACCGGCGTGCTGGTTGTGCCCGCTGATTGTATCGATGATTTCGGCTTTCGAGTGAGCGTGTTTGACCGTGCGCTATTGCAGGGAGTGTCGGGATTGCGGCGGGTGACGTCCGGTCTCGTGATGCGTGAAACGTTGCGTGCCGCAGCAGCAGGGTTCGCCGGTCGGGAAGCCCAGACGCTCGCCCGCGCTGTGGCGCCGGAAATGACCCGGCGCAGGGTCGAACTGCGCCGGCGCCTCGTCTCCCATGCGGCGGGTTGGATGATCGACCCGAGGGTGTTTCGATGGCTCGCAGGGGTGCTGGTGGAAGCGGGAATGGCGAGCCTGATTGGCGCTGGGGCCGACTTCCTTGCGCCTGAATCCGCGTCGCCGCCCCGTTTGACCCTGTTGCGGGATACCGTCGCGACGCTCCCGGAGGCGCTGCCTGACGACAGGGGCGAGGCGATTCGTCGCCGTTTGTGCAATGTCGCAAAGGCGGCGCTTGGACGTATCGAGGCGATGTATGACACGCTGCGCGACCTTGTTGCGTCGCAAGGCATGATCGCGGCCTATCGCGATGCTGCGCCGCAACTCTTTGCTGATTTGTCGACGCTGCGCGGCTGGACAAGATTTTGCCTGTTGGCAAGGGAGATCTCGCACTCTCCATCGCGGTCCCATGCGTTGGGCGATCTCGTCGCTCTGGCGCAGCTTCTCACACACAAAAAAGATCTGACGGGCGACGAGGCGTTTCTCGCCAACGCGTTGCGCCCGGGATTGTCAGACTGGCCCCCGGAAACTGACCACACTGTCTATGCGATGTCGCGCAACGAAAGAATCCTGAGGGCGGAAATTATGCTGGAGGTCGGAAATATCTAGGATGAAACTCGCCTCCGGGCGCGACAGCAAAAGCCACGTCCCCGACATGCCAGACCATGCCGGGGCGAGCGCGTCCGGTTTGTTGTTCAGACCGCTCTGGCCGCTTCTTACTTCGCTGGAGCGGTGGCGCGCGGAAGCTCCTTGCGCTGTGCCGGATACGCTATTGAATCCTTTGAAAATCTGGATTTTTGATTGCTATCCGGATGCGGATATTGTCGAGCGTCTTATCAGCCATGGCGCTGGGGAGCGGCTTCCGCCACGCGATCCTCTGACCGAGCCGGAGCGGGCTGATCCACTTGAATGCGCGACGGCAATGTTGTGGGCGCGCGCGGCGGAGGTCCTCTCTCGCCCGATCCCGCCGATCGTGTTGACCGAAATCGCAGCAGCGTCGCATCTCGACGAAGCGCAGGTAACGGAGTTGGTCGCGCCACTCGCAGCCATCTACCGGCACGCGTCGTTGTTGTGCGTGCAGTGCGCCGATCCAGTGCCTGCCCGTCCATCGTCCGTCGCGTTGCGAGAGGCGCTGACCGAAATCGTTGCAGAGGGTGAACTGGCGTGGCGGTTCGGCCTTCTGTTGCTGCTGACCGGGCGGATTGACATCGACGTAGCGCTTCCCACCGCGCGCACTGTTGCTTTGGCTACGACGGATCAGGGGCTGCATCTCGACATCTGCGATCAGGCGCTGGCGGCTGTCTTCGACATCATGGAGACGCGTTGCGAATGTCTTCGGCGGGAGATCGAGAATCTTCGACCGGCACGCCGGACCGATCGTAGACCGTTGATCTGGATGGACGTTCCAGAGTTCGCGGCAGTTTCGGTGTTGATCCGGTTTTCCAGTCGATGCGGTCTTCACATGGGGGCCGCGGCGCAGTTGAAGCACGCCGCCGCGCGTCTGGCTTACACACAGTTCGTTTTTTTGGTCGAGGAAGATTTGCTTATTTCGTGGCCTGATGGCGCGTGGCCAGATAGCCTCATGACCGTGTTTGAGCGGGGCGTGCGGCGGTTGCGCAATCTTGCCTCTCTTGGTGCGTGTTTCACACATCTGACTGATTTCCGGCCTCTCGTGGAGCGCCTCGCGTCTCACTACCTTGGAGATATGTCGATAGGGCTGAACACGGTTGAGCGCGTGCGCGTGGCGGAAACTCTGCTCGATGTGACGGCGCGCCTGCCGACCCGGTCCGGTGTGGCGTCAGTGACGTCGGGCGCTCGCGCTCATGGTTCGCGCGGGCGTTGACGGCGCCTGAAGATCGGGGAACGTGATGCGGGCGAGAAATCCTCGGGTCGTTCCGGGAATTGGCGAGATGAGATCGAGGCGTGCGTTCATTTGGGCTGCTATGGTGGTCGCGATGGCGAGCCCGAGGCCGCTGCCGGGACTTTCATGGCGACCGCGAACGAACGGCGTTTCGATGCCAGCAAGCAGATCCGGGGTCAACGCTGCGCAATCGTTGATGATTTCGACGACATTGCTTGCCGCGAGTATGATAGTGACGGTCGGCCCTCCGTCGGCTGGGGGTTGACCATAACTGAGAGCGTTTTCGATCAGGTTGCGAAAAAGCAGACCTGCCGCGTCCAGATCGCCCTCTACCATCATCCGGCGGGATACGCCGGGTTGAAACCGGATGCGGGCGGGTGTGCGATTGTCGCCGCGCCCGTCGCGCCGCTCCAGTTCCTCCGATACAAACGCCACCAGATCGACCACGTCGAAACGATCCCGTCGCAAGGCGACACCCGACCATGCGCGAGAAAGCTGCAGCAGTTTATCGGTGATGCCGCCCAGACGCCGAACCTGTGCAATCAAGGTTTCAATTCCAGGTGTCGCGTCGGTCGGAGCCCGTGGTGCGCCCTCCAACTCCATCCGATTGGCATGAAGCGTTTGCAGCAACTGGGCCTGTGCGAGGATGGCTCCGATCGGGTTGCGTAATTCGTGCGCAGCGTTGGCGGCGAAAGCGCGTTCCGCCGACAGCGCCTTGTCCAGCCGGTGGAGCAGCAGGTTCACAGCGTTCTGGATGGCGGTCAGTTCGACAGGAAGATCCGGGGCGGAGACGGGATCGAGATAACCACCGCCGCGCCGCCGCAATTCGGCGCCAAGCGTGTCGACAGGCCGCAGGCCGCGCCGGACGATCCAGCGTACGAGAAGCCATACGACCGGCGCGAGAAAGAGGATCGGCAGGGTGGCGATGACGATGGCGCGATGGACGGCCTCAAGGCGGTGGAAGGATGGTTCGGCGACCAGAACGCCGTGCTGCTTGTCGGGGGAAAGGCTGACGAAAACGCGGAAATGCGGGCGGTCGTAAAAACCTGGGACAGGCGGCGTGACGAGGGGCTCTTCCGGCGCATTCTGGGAGCGCAGGATAACGCGACCAGCAGCATCTGTGACCTGATAGGCGAGGGCGCGTGGACCGATCCCCGGCAAAATCGCGATCTGAGGGCCGTCCGGTCGTGTTGGCGTGAAGGCGACGATAAAGACAAGCCGCTCCGCCACCTCACGGAGGGAATCGTCCAGACGCTCGGTCACCTCGAAACGGGTGAACGCCGCCAGCGCCAGAGCGAGCACGAGCAGCGACCCCAGCACCGCCGCTGTGACCCCTCCCACTATGTGGGCGGACAGACTCCACGAGCCGTGGGCATCCGGACTTTCTGGCGTATGGATTTCAGGGATCGGCAAGGCGATATCCGCGGCCGCGGGCTGTCAGGATAATGTCGCGTCCGAGTTTTTTGCGAACGCGGCTGATGAAGACCTCGATGGCGTTGCTCTCGATATCTTCCTGATGGTCATACAGTGCATCTTCGATCCGTGATCGCGAGCAGATTGCGCCAGGTCGTCGAGCCAGCAACTCGATCACCGCCCATTCGCGCGCTGTCAGATCTATTTCCCCGCCAGCGCGCGAGAGTCTGCGGCGTGTGAGGTCAATCTCAACGTCGCCCAATGTCACAACGGGGCCGCCATAGGCAGGATTTCGGCGCGAAATCGCTTCGATCCGCGCCATGAGCTCATCGAGGTCGTAAGGTTTGACGATATAATCGTCCGCTCCCTCGGACAGGCCTGCGATCCGGTCGCTGATCTGATCTCGCGCGGTCGCAACGAGGATACCGAGCTTGGCGCCTTCGGATCGTAGGGTGCGGACAAGGTCGAGGCCGTTTCCATCGGGAAGACCGAGGTCGAGCACAAGAAGGTCGTAGTCTGTCGCAGCGAGGGCGGAGCGCGCATCCTCCAGCGCGCAGTACCAGTCTGCCGCGTGTCCGTGGGAGCGGAGTTTCGTCAGCACGGCCGATCCGAGGGCGGGCTCGTCCTCGATAACCAGCAGGCGCATGAAAAACCTCCAATCGGCGAACAAGCAGCGCGTGGCGTTGCGGCATAAGCGTCGGCGCATGTTATCGCCGTTTCGTAGAGGAGCGCCAGTAACGCAGTGTCCACGGCTATGACGCGTTCAGGCGCTTAGGCAAACTGACTGCGGGGCGAATGGGGCTCAACGGAATGAAACGAACTGCACGCATTTTGCTGACAGTGACGCGCCTTAACCTTGGTCGGGCGGAGATGTTGAACGGGCAGGTAGCGTAATTCAGTTCTCCCACCGGATTAGGAACTGTGTCAGCCGACGTTCGCGGACTGGCGTTCGAAAGCGGAACTTGAACGGGTTCGCGGCAGTAACTCCCGGAAAATCAACGCGTATAGAGATATCACGTGGCGCAGAAGCGCCCGCGCGTAATGTCGAGGAGGCGCCGACATGCGCCGTCAACGTGCTGACGGTTTCAGCTGTGTGCCACGCGTGTTCAGGTGCGGAGTGCGTTAATTGATCACTATTTGTTTGCACGTTGCCCGGACGAACGGGCTGACAAGGTACGTGGTGAGCCGTGAGTGCCGTCGCCTCGCGTTTACGTCGGGGAAGGTGTCGGCGACTATCGTAGCGCGGGGTCTGCAAAACGGCGGTTCTGCAAGACCGGTAGCGCGACCCTCGTTTTAGCGATTCGTTCTTTGGAAATTTCGCAAAACAGAAGATCAGGGGCTTGTCCTGTTCGCACAACCGCAACGCCGAGCGGATCGACGACCATGCTGCAGCCGATATTCCGCGGGCCGCATTCGCCAATGCCTGCCACATAACACGTGTTTTCCAGCGCACGGGCGGTCAGCATGACCTCCCAGTGCCATTCTTTGCCGGGGCCGCGCACCCAGGCTGCCGGAACGGCTATCAATTCTGCGCCGTTCAGCGCGAGCGCTCGCGCGAGTTCGGGGAAACGCACATCGTAGCAAGTCATCAAGCCGACCTTGAACCCGCCGATCTCTATCAGCGGCGCGATTTCGGCGCCCGGCGTCTGCCTGTCGGATTCCTTCATGGCGAAGGCGTCGTAGAGATGCAATTTTCGGTAAGCGCCGATCAGACCGTGCGCCGAGACGACGATATGGACGTTGTAGACGCGACCGTTTCCGTCAGGAACGAAAATGCATCCCGAAACCATAAGGTCGAGGCCTTGCAGCCCAGCGATCAGCCCAGCGACATACGGTCCGTCGAGTTGTTGGGCTGCGCGTAGCGTGAGGTCCGGGTCTTTCATGTCGGCTGCCAGGATGTCTTCCGGTAGCAGCAGCAGGCGTGCCCCTTCGGCCGATGCACGCCGCGCCAGATCAATGGCGATGGCGAGATTTTCTTCCCAACGGGGGGTGGCGGCGAACTGACCGAGAGCGATTTTCATGGGCGTCCTGCAGGGATGAAACGTGTGCTGCTTCATAGCACGGTCAGGCAGCTTCGCCGACTTTCCAGCTTGACTGCGTACGGAGGGATACTCGCAGAGCCGCATATTGTTGACGTGGTGTGAGCGGGGCAGGATGGATTTTGATGACCGTGGATACATGCGGCGGTTGCGTCAAAAATGAATTTCAGGTTTGACGGCTCCGGCGCGCTGTTCATTGAGTATTGTTTTTAGGTTGGTTTCGAAGTAATTTATTATGAAATTCTTGTTTTATATTATAATATTTACGGTGTATTTTTTTTGTTTTCAATAAAAATTTCTCACATGTAGGTATTGATATATTTTTATTTTGTACGAAATTTAAAAATCAGCCTTGAGCATGCCGATAAGTTGCCTTTGAGTCCTGATGCCTCCGGTTGTGCGAAGGGACGGAGCGTTGAGTTGATTTCCATTTAATGAAATCACAAAGTGTTTACTAAAGTTCCATGCGATTCGTGCATTTATCGTGACAAAATTTTTGACCATGGCATTTTCAAGACTGAGGGTTTTGAAATTGGCTTGTACATCTTGATAGTGAGACTGCCATCTGGCGTGTGTGCTGATTTCGAACTTTTTGCGCGTATAATCGACGCCGCCAATAACGCTGTTTACGGGTGTCTGTCGCTGAAAGTTGATTGGTGACGATTGATCCAGATCGCGGACCGACGCCATTGCGTAGGAAATGCTCCAGTGCAGGCCGAAGTCGGTCTTTCCGTCCAGTTTAGCCTCTCCACCGATATCATCCACACGCCCGTAGTTGTGGGGGCTGACTAGAATTTGCGCGGGAGGAACAAAAGTGAAATTTGTTGCGAAAGGCGTGCCGAGCATATTGTTCGTTCTTTGGGCGAACAGCGCCAGCGTGAAGTTGGCGTTGAGCTTTGGGATTCTGTGTGAGTAATCGGCGCCGACATTGATCGTGGTTGCAGGAACAAGGGATGAATTGCTTTTAAAATTGACCGGCCCAAACATCGTGCTTGGAGAAAAATCAAACAGCGGGGGTAATTGCACTCCTCGCGCGACAGTAATGCCGAAAATGCCTGCATCGACAGCGTCATATCGAAGTTTCGTATTGAAAGTTGGTTCTATATATTGAAATGAATCTGAATTTATTCGTGGGTATATGGTTCGTGACGATCGGGTGGGGATTGTCAGGGCGTCGAGCCGGAAGGCCGTCGTCATGGTAAGGCGCGGCGCGATGCGCCATGTCCAGGTAGCTGATGCTGCGGCAAGATTTTCGATCTGAGACCCCAGCAATTGGCCTGATGATTTCGCTGCAAGGGAGGTATTGCGGTATTCCACTCCCAAACGAATATCGTTAGCGTTGTTCACAGCAATGATATCGGAAGCCTGTACGACGGTGGTCGTGGTGGTGTAATCAAAATTTATCGGAAAATTCTCGCCAAGGGCTGAAACAGCAAGGTCGTTTTCTGTGGAGTATCGGTTGCTGTAGGCTTTTATTTCGAAAAGTCCCCAACTTGTGTCGGCGTCTATCCGAGCTATAAGGCTTCTCATCGTCGGCTCCGTGTGAACGTAGGAGCCAAAATCCAGCCACAACGCCTGTCGCTCCTTGCTGGCTGAAGCGGAGAAAAGCCAGTCGATGTTGGGTGTTATTTTTCCTCGCAAATCCAGCGCCGTTTTAAACGTCATGACAGTGGGCGTCACATTTATGGCGTTCCCAGGCGTAAACTCTTTCGAACGCATTCCATCGACAGTGAGTTTTGCGGCAAAAAAATCAGAGAATTTATGAGAGAGAACCAGAGAGCCGCCAAAATAATTTTGACTGCCGCCTTTGACGCTTACAAAGCTCCTGTTTTCGTATAACGGGTCGCGCGTGACGATATTGATGACGCCGCCGGACGCATTGAATCCGTAAAGTGCCGAGTTTGGACCACGCACGATTTCGATTTGCCGAATATCGCCAATGGCGGCGGGCAACACGCCCCAATCCATGAAATTGTAACCATCCTGGTAGACCTGACGTCCGTTGAGAAGCACGAGCGTATGCGATCCGCCCGCGGCGTCATTGCCGCGCACTGAGACATTCTCGTCGATCATGCCGTAACGCCGCACGTCTAATCCAGCGACCATGCGCAGGACGCCGGGGATGGTGTTCGCGCCCATTCGGGAGATCTGGTCGCTTGTGATGATCTGCGTATCTGCCGAAAGTTCGCTTTCGCGCTGCGGCTTGCCGGTCGCGGAAGATGTCACGGGTTCTCCGAACATCGTTTCGAACGTGTCGTAATCGATTGTCTGGGCCTGAGCGCCGGAGGCCTCTGCGTCGATCACTATAGTGGATGCAATGGCGGACGCCAGCAGCAACATTTTTTTCAGCGTGATCCGGCCGCTACGGCGGGTGTCTTTCTGGGCGGTCACGGAGCTTCGCATTTTAACGGCGGCCTAGCGGGAATATGAGTTCACCCGACATGCCTAAATGCATTAGCTTACCGCGACGTTAAGTGACGTCGCGGCTCCGCTTTGCGTATGATGTCCGCGACGCGATGTAGCAGACAGACACGGATAGTGAGGAGGGTGGATGGATCAAGCAGCGGTGACCGGGGATCGGCATCTCGACGAAAGCGTTATAGCAGAGCCGAGCGTTGAAACATCTCAGACAGTGAGCGCACCGCCGCATCCGCACGCCGTCAGTGACGTAAGCCACCTTCCCATGCGGCCCGCAGATTCGTCAGAAGAGGTGTCCTCTGCGCGGGTGGTTGCGGACGCCCGTATGGATATGGCCGCGGCCCGCGAGCTTCTTCAGATGGTCGGGGCAATGGCGTTTGTGACGGCGATGCTGCTGGTTGGCTGGCACGCGGCGCATTATTCGGGCGCCTGGCCTTACTGACTACGCGGGGCTGTAGCGTATCGACCTTTCTTGTCTCGCGTTACTGATGGCGCAACGTCACGACCAGAACATCTCGAAATGCGAGGCGGGACGGATCGACCGGCGTGATCGGGGTAACGCCGTGATACACATGGTTATCGTCGACGAACGCTGAGTCCATGGTCGCGGAGAGCGTGAAGCTTCCCAGTTTATGGCGTTGAAGGTCGTGAATGGTGGTGTCGCCGCTCGCCACGTTTTCGCGTCGAACCATCAAAACGAGCACCCAGTCCACGCCGTCGCGATGCAGTCCTTCCGGGGTCGGCCGCCCCGTCTGGTTTTCCTGGGTCTCAATGCGAAATTGATGAACCTCGGCATGCCAGATGGGCGGGCGGGCCGCTTCCGGGGTCAGGTCGTCAGCCAGCTGGCGCGTCAGGCGAAGCGTCGCGTGCATGGCGGGGTGTTCGCCAATCCTGGGCTCGACTGGCGCGAACCAGCGCTCTACGCCGCCGTTCAGGGCGTTGTAATCGCGGCTCTGGTAATGCGGCTGATGCGCCTTGCGCACGACGGAGTCTCCGCTAAGCGCGAAATTCGCGTGTCGGCGTCGCCGATATCGTCCTCCATCGGCCATGTAGCGATCTACCCCGAGCCGGTCCCAGCTTGCGGCGAAGCCTTCCCAGTCCGTCAGTCCATACGCGTGAAGCAGAGACGACATGTCCTTGGCCGGGACGATGGCGAAATGCTCGCCGCGCGTCGCGGTTTCGATTTTCTCTAGCGCATCTTGCGCACCTTGCTCTTCAAGCCTCGCCATTGTCGTGTTCCGTTCTGTCTGGCGTGTCGTTCGCTTACGTGTTTTTTGTCGGCTGCGGGGTCGTCGCTGCGCCACCGTCCACCGCGACGCGCAGCGCGCCGCCTGGCGGTGTGGCCGTGTAGGCCATCGGCACGCAGAATTTTATGCCAGCCTCGACCAGACGGTTGCCCAGACGCCGATAGAACTCGCGCTGCACCTTCCATTTCATCATGGGGGCGGTGCGGATCGATCCCACCGTGACCGTGCCGTCGCCATCGCTGAGGTCGACGCCGAGGTCATTGTAGCCGGAATAGATCATGCTCTTGAAGTCGTCCTCCTCGCGCATCTCGTCTACGACTTTCGCCATGACGGCGACGACGCGCGCCACGTCTTCGGACAGGTCGATCTTCTGGTGGATGATGACCTGATTGTAGTCGCGGCCCGTGTTGGCGATGGTCGACACCGAAGAGAACGGGATGATGTGCAGGTCCCCGTTAGTGGCGCGGACTCGCACGGCGCGGATTGAAAGGTGCTCCACCACGCCGGAAACGCCGCCGGTGGTGACCCAGTCCCCGACCTGGATCGCGTCTTCGACCAGCATGAAGAAGCCTGTGATGAAGTCCTTCACCAGACTTTGCGAGCCGAAGGCGATCGCCGCGCCCATGATGCCTGCGCCAGTGAGCAGCGGCGTCACGTTGATTCCGATTTGCGACAGCGACGTCACGACGACGATGATGATGATGATCGTCAGCAGCACTGTGCGGATGATCGGCAGCACCGTCCGAAGGCGCGTTGCGCGCGCCGCCTGAGCGTTCTCTTTGTAGCGTTCGAGCTGACGGTTCAGCAGGTCGTTCACCGTCTCCCAGATGATGGCTGCGACGACGAGGGCTATAAACAACGTGATGACGGCGCCGAGCAGGTGGCGGCCCAGATCCGTCGACAGGAAGAAGTGGGCGGTGGAGAGGCCCCAGGATTCCGTCAACGCTACGATGCTCACGAACATGACCGCCGCAGTAAGCGCAGCTCGGACGAACGGGTAGTAACGGTCCGCTCGCTTCTGTAGCTCCGGGCGTTTGGCCTGCATCTCCGGCGAAAGGCGGAACAGGCGGTCCTGCGCGCCGTAGGCGAGAATGGCGATCAGGCGAGACGCGACCACGATCGCCACGGTCAGGCCGAGCGTCTGTAGAATCCAGAGATACCCCCCCCGTAGATGGGCCGCCCAGACCAGCCACAGAGCGGCGTCTAGGAATAGCGCGGGGATCCACCATGCTTTCGCAAGGGTCAGGGCGAACGTCCAGAACGGGCTTTGGGTCTGGGGCGCCTGACGGTTGAGCGCGCGCGTAATGAGCGGGCGCATGCGCCATATAAAGATTGCGATGATGACGTGTTCGACGAGAACGACAGTGCGGATAACAGCCTCTGTACCCTGATCGCTCAGATCGAATTGTTCTCCGAGGTTCGAAAGGCAAAGCACGGCGGCCGGAGCCGCGACCAGGACATTCCACCACCGTGTCAGGATGCGCGCGACGCTGTCGCTTGCCGGGGCCAGGCGAATGGCGGGGGAGCGCGGAGCGAGAACGGATTCGACGACGACGAACAAGAGGCGCGCGACGGCATAGGCTCCGGCGAGTATGATCGTAGTCGCCTCGGCCTGCGGCGTGCTTGTCGCCAGCTCGGCACCGCCGTAGCTGACGCCCATGAAAACGGCCACAGGCGTCAGCTTGAGGCAAAAATGTGCGAGCGTGTATGGCGCGCGTCTCAGGAACCGCAGTGTTTCTCGTTGTCTGCGCTGGTCCTTGGCGCGTGTCTGCAGAGTCTCGATGGTCCCCGCGCTGGCGCCTGAGGCGAGCGCGTCAGTAAGCGCGGCGTTGTCCGCAGCGGACTCCTCTCTATCAGGAGGTGTTGCCGCATCGTCGTCGGCGCCCGAGCCGTTGAGTCGCTTCTCGCGCGTCGCGGCGTGCGCGGCTATGGCAGCCAGCCTCGGGGCGATCACAAGCACCAGAGCGCGTTCGATTGCGAGCGCCACGACGACGATTAACCCGGCGCGGGTGAATGCGTCGATCAACACCTGCCGTGTCGTCGGGTTGGCGATCTGGTGGTCGAACCAGACGCCGACGCTGCGCAGGTCTTTGAACAGACCAAGGAAGTTGCGGCCATAAGCCCGAGCGCGTTGGCCAAGGGAGGAAAGGCCGCTGTGCAACGCAACCGCTTCGGGGGTCACGATGGAGGAACTTGTCGCGCCGGCTTTCGCAGGCGCAGTTGTGGCGCCAGTCTGCTGCGCTCCGCGCGCCATCAGCGACAAGGTGTGCGTGAAGGCGTCCCGCTGTTTTGGATCGTTGAGGACGCCGAGCAGCTCCTGCGCCTCTTTCGGCGAAAGGGCGCCTGACGGCGCGCTCGGAGTCGAAGAGGCAGCCGTCGCGCCGGACGCGTCGGCGCGCGCCGGCGACAGGGCGCCGAATGTCAGAAGCAGGAAGCTCGCTATCCCGAAAAGCCGTCCCATACGTCGCGTGACAGGCGCTGTAGCGTTCGCGTGACGTAACTTCGGCCTGCGGGGCGCTGTGACGATCATTCCTGCTCCTTCGGACTGTCCTTTACCGTGGCTACGAGCGTTGCCGCGCCCGATCAACCCCGAGAGCGGTCAGAGACCGCTCAGGCGGGGCCGGTAAACCGTGTCGGACGCTCTTCACGCAGAACAATGGTGTTGGCCACCAGATCATGTAGCCCCTGCTTGTGCCGCGTGAACGCGACCATGATGACGCCGATGAAGAGGAACGGGTAAGATATGAACGTCTTGACCAGCGTCCGTACGACCGAGCGGGGAAGCCCGATGCGGTCTCCGTTCGGGTCGCAGACTCTCAGACCCAGCGCGCGCTTGCCGAGTGTTCCGCATAGCGGAGAGGCTTCCAGACCCGCGAAATAGATCAACGGAATCAGCGTGGTTAGCGCCCAGGCTAGGGGCTCTCCGTGGATGTGCGGGGTCAGCAGGAACGAGGACGCCGCGTCCTGAGCGTCTGGCCGCCAGGCGACGTCGATGGAGTGAGTGTCTCCGTGTCCCATCCATTCGACCGACAGGGCGGGAGCCGAGAAAAACCTGAGAACGGCGCTGAACAGCCCGAGAATGAAATGATCGATCAGGGCTGCGCCTACCCGGACCCAGAAGCCGGCGTAAACCCAGATCTGGCTGGGATATGGACGACCCGCTGCAGCGGCCCATGGATCGGGCGCTGCGCCGCCATAGGCGTTTCCCTGCGAGCCCCCTGTGTGACCCCATCCGGGAGGCAGGCTGTTGGACATGCGCGTGTTCCTTGGCTGGCGGAGATCGGGACGAAAATCCTGCGTCGGATCGGTTCCTGTGATCGTCTGGTTGGGACCGTGGAACCGCCCGGATTTTCGTCGGAAAGCTTTGAAAGCGTCAGCTTCTGTAGGAGCCGTTGATATCGATGTAGCCATGCGTCAGATCGCACGTCCAGACTGTCGCTACGCCGTCGCCTAGCCCCAGATCGACGTCGATTTCGATGTCCTGCCCTTTCATGTGCGCCACGACGGGGGTTTCGTCGTATCCGGCGACGACAGCGCCTTCGCGTGCGATGGTCACGCCGCCCATTGCAACGGAGAGGCGGTTTCGATCGGCGGGTTCGCCGCATTTGCCGACAGCCATGACCACGCGGCCCCAGTTGGCGTCCTCGCCTGCGATCGCTGTCTTGACCAGCGGTGAATTGGCGATCGCCATGGCGACGACGCGCGCCGAAGCGTCGGAGACCGCGCCCTTCACGGCGACGCGGATCTGCTTGGTGGCGCCTTCACCGTCGCGGACGACCATCAGGGCGAGATCGAGGAGCACGGCGTCGAGCGCTTCGCGGAAGGCGGAAAGCGCCGGATCGGAGGCGCTCGTCACCGGCGCATTACCCGCCTTACCGGTTCCGAACAGCAGCACCATGTCCGAGGTGGACGTGTCGGAGTCGACCGTGATGGCGTTGAAGCTGCGCCCGACGCCTTCCGAAAGCAGTGTCTGAAGGACGGCAGAGGGCAGCGCCGCGTCTGTCGCGATGAAGGACAGCATCGTCGCCATGTCCGGAGCGATCATGCCGCTGCCTTTGGCGATGCCCTGTATCGTCACTGCGGCGCCGCCGATCTCAACCCGTCGAACGGACGCTTTGGGGAAGGTGTCGGTTGTCATGATCCCGCGTGCGGCGGCCTCCCACCCGTCTTCCGACAGGGCGGCGCGCAGGTCGGGAAGCGCGTTGGTGATTCGGTCGGCAGGGAGAACTTCGCCAATGACGCCGGTCGAGGCGAGGAAGACTTCATGAGCGCTGCAGTTGGCCAGACCGGCTTCCGCCTCCGCCGTCAGGCGGCAGGTCTCGATCCCGGCTCGGCCGGTGAAAACGTTGGCGTTGCCCGCGTTCACCACCAGCGCGCGCGCCACGCCGTTACGCAGCGACTCGCGCGACCAGTCGACCGGCGCGCCGGGGCATTTTGATTTGGTGAAGACGCCCGCGACGGAGGCGCCCTCGTCGAATTCCGCCAGAACGAGGTCGGTTCGGCCCTTGTAGCGAATTCCCGCCGCGATGGCGCCAAGCCGGACACCGCGAACAACGCCGAGAGGCGGCAGGGGCGAGGCGAGGGGAGAAATCGGCAAAGGTTTGGCCATCGAAAGGGACCTCAAGGCAGAATGGAAACAGCGTGCATCCGTGGGGAGATGCATCGCAGGGTGAAACGGTGTGGGCAAATCGGACCGGAACGCAAGAAGGGCGCCGTAAACGGCGCCCTTTGCAACATATGAAGCGCCGTATTCTCGCGGTGCCCATACTCGATCAGAAACTTTCGGCGGCGTGAAGACGTCGCCGAAAGTCGATCGGAGCTTACTTTTTGGGTGTCGCCGGAGCCGCGGCGGGCGCTGTCGCCGGCGCGTCGGGGACGACCTTTCCGTCCGGTCCGTAATGGACGATTTTCACCTGCGCGGCGGCCTTGCTGACGGCAGCGCGGACGTCTTCCTGGATCAGCTGCTGACGGATCTTGTCCTTGACCTCGTCAAGCTTCGGCGTGGGGACGGTGCGGGTCTCAAGCACCTGAATCACATGGTAGCCGTACTGGCTTTTCACCGGGGTCTGGCTGTAGGTGCCAGGCTTCATGGAGAACGCGGCGTCGGAGAACGCCGGGATCATGTCGCCCTTCTTGAACCAGCCGAGATCGCCGCCATTGTTCTTGGCGCTGCCAGTGTCGGTGGACAGCTTGGTCGCCAGCGTGCCGAAATCGGCGCCGCCCTTGAGCTGCTTGATGACGTCAAGCGCTTCGGGTTCCGTTTTCAGCAGGATGTGACGGGCGTGAACTTCCTGCTCAGGCGCCTTTTTCGCGTAGTCCTGATCGTATTTCGCCTGGATGGCCGCGTCGGTCAGAAGCGGCGTCACCTGCTTGGACAGCCATGCGTTCTGGAGTGCGTTCGTCGCCGCCGTCTCCATCGCCGTCTTCACTTCAGGATCGTTCTGCAGGTTTTCCTTATGGGCGATAATCTGGATCGCCTTCTGGTCGACCAGCTGGTTCACCAGCATTGGCAGCACCATATTCTGCGGAAGCTGGCGGAGCTGCGCCGGCATGGTGGCGGCGGCCTGACGCAGGTCGCCCAGCGTGATTTTCTCGCCGTTCACGGTGGCGACGACCATGTTGGGATCGGATGGAGCAGCGGCTGGAGCGGCGGCGGTCGCCGCAGCGGGAGGGGCAGTCGCCGGGGCGGGAGCTGCGATGGCGTGACCCAGAAGGGAAGGAGCAAGCAGGGCCGCCGTCGCGAGGAGGGAGGCCGGGCTGGTGAACCGCATAAGAACAAACCCTGAATATTCGAGTGGCGGGCATCATGACCGACCGTGGATGTGGTCGCAAGAGCGGCCCCGCGGATATCGCGGGCTGTATTTGACTATTCATATGGCCGCGCAGTCGTCCCGCGCGGGCGGCGTTTCTGTGTGCGGCCATCGGTTGACCCGTGACGGCGCGGGTCTTATCTGATTGCGCGCGTGTGGTTGGCTGTGCGCCGCCAGCATTCTTGAGTTCGTCTTCCACGGCCCGTCGACGGGACGCTTGAGCGTCTTCGGCAGGAGCGCGGAGAAAATCGGGCGCGGTCAGTCCGCACGCCGTTCCGGAAAGGTTTACATGCTCGCCTCGCTCGCTCGCGCCCTGTTCGGCACCGCCAACGATCGCTCGCTGAAGGCCTATCAGCGTCGCGTGCCGGAGATCAATGCGCTCGAATCGCAGATCAGGCCGCTCGATGACGCCGCCCTCGCCAACAAGACGGTGGAGTTCCGGGAGCGTCTCGCCAAAGGTGAAACGCTGGACGCGCTGATGCCAGAAGCCTTTGCGGTCGCCCGCGAAGCTTCGCGTCGCGTGCTCGGCATGCGGCATTTCGACGTACAGCTTGTCGGCGGCATGGTGCTTCATTCGGGCAAGATCGCGGAAATGCGGACGGGCGAAGGCAAGACCCTTGTCGCGACTCTGGCGGTCTACCTCAGCGCTCTGGCAGGCAAGGGCGTGCATGTCGTCACCGTCAACGACTACCTCGCGCGGCGTGACGCCGAGGAAATGGGGCAGTTGTACGGCTTTCTTGGTCTGACGACCGGCGTCATCGTGCCGAACCTGCCTGACGACGCGCGTCGCGCCGCATATGCTGCGGACATCACCTACGGCACGAACAACGAGTTCGGGTTCGACTACCTGCGCGACAACATGAAGTTCCGGCTGGAGGACATGGTCCAGCGGCCGTTCTTCCACGCCATCGTGGACGAGGTGGATTCGATCCTGATCGACGAGGCCCGTACGCCTCTTATTATTTCCGGCCCGGCTGAAGACAGCTCCGACCTCTACCGCAGCGTTGACGCCGTGGTCGCAGCGCTGGTCAGTGACGCGGCGACGTATGACAAGGACGAGAAATTCCGCACGGTCATCCTGACCGAGGAAGGTTCGGACCGTGTCGAGACCATGCTGCGGGAAGCAGAGGTGCTTGCCGAGGGTGGCCTGTACGACGTGCATAACATCGCGGTCGTTCATCACGTCCAGCAATCCCTGCGCGCGCATACGCTGTTCGCGCGCGATGTCGATTACATCGTGCGCGGCGGCAAGGTCATCATCATCGACGAATATACCGGCCGTATGATGGATGGCCGCCGCTATTCCGACGGCCTGCATCAGGCGCTTGAGGCGAAGGAGCATGTCGAGGTTCAGCAGGAGAACCAGACGCTCGCCTCCATCACGTTCCAGAACTATTTCCGCCTTTATCCCAAGCTGTCCGGTATGACCGGCACGGCGATGACGGAAGCGGACGAATTCGCGGAAATCTACAAGCTTGACGTCGTCGAGATTCCGACGAACCTGCCGGTCGCCCGCAAGGACGAAGACGATGAGATCTATCTGAACGAGGCGGACAAGTTCGCTGCGGTGGTTCGTCTTATTCAGGAAATCCACAAGGGTGGTCAGCCCATTCTCGTCGGCACGACCTCCGTCGAGAAGAGCGAGGCCCTGTCCGGGGAACTGAAGCGCGCGGGCGTTCCGCACAACGTGCTCAACGCCCGGTTCCACGAGATGGAGGCGACCATCGTCGCCCAGGCGGGCGCGCCCGGCGCGATCACCATCGCCACCAACATGGCCGGCCGTGGCACCGACATCAAACTCGGTGGCAACGTCGAAATGCGCATCCAACAGGAGCTGGCGCATATCGAGGACCCTGCGGAGCGCGACGCCGCGATTGCGGCGCTGCGTGAAGAGGTGGCGAGCAATCAGAAGATCGTGCGCGAGGCGGGCGGACTCTATGTCATAGGCACGGAGCGTCACGAAAGCCGTCGCATCGACAACCAGTTGCGTGGCCGCGCCGGACGTCAGGGCGATCCGGGCAATTCCCGCTTCTTCGTCTCTCTGCAGGACGATCTGATGCGCATCTTCGGGTCCGAAAGGATGACCGGGATGTTGCAGAAGATGGGCATGCAGGAGGGCGAGGCCATCGTCCATCCGTGGTTGAACAAGGCCCTTGAGCGCGCGCAGAAGAAGGTCGAGGCGCGCAACTTCGACATGCGCAAGAACACGCTCAAATACGACGACGTCATGAACGACCAGCGCAAGGAAGTGTATGCGCAACGTCGCGAATACATGCTGGAAAGCGACGTCGCCACGACAGTCAGCGAGATGCGCGAAGAACTGATCCACGCGTTGACGGAACGGCGGATTCCCGAAAAATCCTTTGCTGAGCAGTGGCAGAGCACGGAGCTTCAGGACGACGTCCAGCGTATCCTCAACCTCGACCTGCCGATTGTCGACTGGTCGCGTGAGGACGGCATGGACCGCGAACAGGTCGCCGTAAGGATCACTGACGAGGCCGCGAAGGCGCAGGCCGTTCGTACGGTTAACTTTGGCCCCGACATCATGCGCTTCATCGAGAAGCAGATTCTGCTGACGACGTTCGATGGCGTTTGGAAAGAACATCTGCATGCGCTCGACCAGCTTCGTCAGGGCATCGGGCTTCGCGCCTATGGTCAGAAAGACCCGCTGAACGAGTACAAGCACGAAGCGTTCCAGCTTTTCACTTTCATGCTCGACGAAATGCGGGAACGGGTCGTGTCGCTTATCGCGCGTGTCGAGGTGGCGCCGCCCCTCGACTTCGAGCCGCCCGCTAATATCGCTGAGTTTCACCCCGATCCGGGCGTGCCGGGTCTGGCGTCCGAACCGGTCGCGGTGTCGGTCGGTAACGCGGCTCCGACGCTCGTGACGATGGAGCCGCCGGGATCCGGCGCGATTCTGCCGGATGATCCTTCGAGTTGGGGAGAGACGCCGCGCAACGGCCTCTGCCCTTGCGGTTCAGGGAAAAAGTACAAGCATTGTCATGGCCGCCACGTGTGACCTGACTGCTGCTAGCCCCGCTCAGGGCTAACTGACTCAGGGTTGGCTGCGCCTCTTTTCAGGCGGGCGAACTGCGCTGAACGTGTGGCGCGGTAACGTCATGATATATTGATCGGGGATCCTGACGGCTCCCTGTGGCACTGACGAGCGGACGACGGTCTCCGCTCAAGACGAGGACTGTGAGGGCGGCATGGCTGGCCATTCCCAATTTAAAAATATCATGCACCGCAAGGGCGCGCAGGACGCCCGACGCGCCAGACAATTCGCCAAGGTTATTCGCGAAATCACGGTGGCTGCGCGTTCAGGACTGCCTGACCCGGCTTCCAATCCGCGTCTACGCGCCGCCATTTCCGCAGCGCGCGAAGTGAACATGCCCAAGGACACCGTGGAGCGGGCGATCAAGAAAGCCACTGGCGCTGGCGGCGGGGATGATTACGTGGAGGTCCGCTACGAAGGGTACGGCCCGGCTGGCGTGGCTGTGATCGTCGAGGCTCTGACCGATAACCGCAACCGCACGGCGTCCGACGTGCGCGCGGCATTCTCGAAATATGGCGGCTCTCTGGGCGAGACGAATTCTGTGTCGTTCATGTTTGCGCGTCTCGGCGTCGTCACCTATCCGGCGAAAGTTGCTGGCGAGGACGATATGCTTGAGGCTGCGATCGAAGCCGGCGCAGACGATGTGGTCTCCACGGCGGAGACGCATGAGGTGACCTGCGAGATCGAGGCGTTCTTCGCCGTGCGCGACGCTCTGGAGGCTCGTTTTGGCGAACCGGAGAGCGCCAAGCTCGACTGGCGTCCAGAGAATTCTGTTCCTCTCGACGAGGAAAAAGCTCGTTCAGTGCTCAAGTTGCTCGACGTGCTCGAAGAGAACGATGACGTGCAGAACGTTTACGCGAACTTCGATCTGCCCGAGGATGTTGCAGCGGCGCTTTCCGCCTGAATAAAAGCGTCCGTCCCTGATGCCGTATAAGTCTGGCGTCGGGGGCGAATTTGCCTAATAAAGAAACAATTACACAAGAGACGTTGATCGTCGCGGTATCGCCTTGCCGGGCGGAAATTTATACCGGTACGCCGGGTGAGATATCGTAGGCTTTCTGAACCAGTTGGTTTCGCTTTCCTACGCCGTCTTCGATTTTTCGATCCCAGACGGCGTCCATCATCTGGCGCTGTTCGTCGACAATTTTCTTCGGCTCAACGTTTCGATATGTGCGGATCTTCCCGGTCAACACTCCGATTGTCGTTTCAATGACGGGTTCCTGATCATATTGCTCGTGCGGAAAAGCAATGTTTTCGTAATCAAACAACCTCTTTGACGGATCGTCCCTCCAGCTTTTCCAAGTTTCGAACATTCGGTCGTTGAAACCCGTCAGAAACGGACCGGGGTTGATCGTGGCGACTTCGATGCCGAACTCCTGCATTTCCTGCCGCAGCGCCTCTGCGATTGCTTCGACCGCGTGTTTTGACGAAGAATATGCGCCGGCAAACGGATCTGTGGTCAAGCCGGCGACAGATGACATGAAGACGACCAGACCGCGACCTCGCTTCACCATATCGCGTACTACGATCTGCGTAAGCAGCGTTGGACCGATAACGTTGACTTCATATTGGTGGCGAAGATTTTCTTCGGGGATATCGACCACTGAGCCGCCTTCCGATATTCCCGCATTGTTCAGGAGAACTTCAACGTTCCATGAGGCGGCCTTGCGTCGTTCGCTCTCGCTCGTCACATCAAGGGTTTCGATACGCAGATCGAGGCCACGACGCTTTGCTTCCTGTTCCAGAGCATAGACTTGGGCAGGAACCTGCACGGCGGCGATAACTTCGTGGCCAAGCGCCGCCAGACGCAGGGCGCTTTCAGCGCCGAAGCCGGTCGCAGCTCCGGTAATCAGAATTACTGGCATGATTATGATCCTTGGTTGGGTGACCCTGTTCGGCAAGCGAGGCGAAAGTTTTGATGTTCAGTCCACGATTGTGGGACATTCGTGTTGACCGAATTTAGGCCCTGCGGTGTCTGCCGCACGCGCTGAAACGACGCGTGGAGCTTTCGTGGCTCATTCGTAAGGAGCCGGGCAGAAGGGGTGAAGTTCGCCTTTAACCCCTTCGTCATGCCGATTGATAGAGAGAACGATGTTGTCGATGAAATATTATTGTATTTTTGGAATATTTCATCTTCGAAGGTGATGCTGCGTCAATATTCAGTCTGTTCGCCTTTCAACGGAACAGATGTTTTTTGCCCTTTAGTGCCTGAGTAAACGAGAATCAGCACCGTCTCCTGATCGCCCGAGACGCCGCGGTGTGCGTCCTCGACGCTTTCAGTGAATGCCTCACCAGTGTGAAAGGTCTTTTCCTTGCCGCTGGCCTTGTCTTGAATGGTCAACTGTCCCTGTAGGACGTAGCCGGCGTTGGGGACCGGGTGGACATGCCACGGGAGGGCTGAATTCGGCGGTATCGTCAGCTTGAGAACAGTCAATTCCGGCGCAGTGGTCGGATAATGCTCGTAAGGTTTTCCATTCCACGATGTGCTGCTCTGGACAAGGATGTCAGCGTGACCGGAAGCTGTTTGCGGCGTGGCGGCGGAAGCTGGAAGCGTTGCGGCGGACGCCGCGATGGCGATAGTGCCACATGCGATTTTTCTTGCGACAGACATGGGTTGCTCCCCGAGAGGTTCTTAGCCGCTTGGCATCCTCGGATGCGTCTTTCAGTCGGAGCTTTGGCTCTCCTGCGGCAGGCGCAATGAGGAAGGGCGGGGTATGACGCCAGTGACGGCGGATTCCATGCTCGATTTGCCGGGCGGCTTGGGTACTAACGGCTGTGGTCGCGAAGGGTTTGGCGGCTTCATGCAGGGTTGGAAAGAAAATTTCTTGAGTCGGTCCCACTCGCGCTGAGGACATTGTTGCTGCAGGGCTGTTGGGAGACCAGATTCCGGATCGTCGCGGTTAGCGCGTCGACACGCAAATCGACTGCCAGTTTCTGGTTTTCCTGCGTGACTTTTTTAGAGAGACAGTGATGAAGCGCGGACGATCATACGTTTCGTTCGTACCTCGGCGGCGGAGCGGCTTGAAGGATTAATAAAGATGCAGGGACGGGCGCGCGGCGGATTGTTCCGGGGCGGAGCAAGCATCAGTTATTCACGGCTTTCGCATCCTCGCCGGGATCGGCTATACGGCGGAGACCCTGACCGGAGCGACGGGGTCAGACCGCGCGACGCTCCCTGTTCGTGTGGACGGTTTCCTTCCCAGAGGACCATGAATGCAGGCCGAAGCCCCGAAACGATCCGCCGTCGTCGATCTTGGCTCCAATTCTGTCAGGATGGTCGTGTTCGACGGGGTCTCGCGAAATCCCGTGTCGATTTTCAACGAGAAGGCGGTTCTGCGGTTGGGCCGCGGCCTTACGATGACCGGTCGCCTGAATGACGAAGGCGTCGCCATGGCTGTGGAGGTTCTGCGACGCTATCACGCGATCGCACGCAGTATGAACGCCGATCCTTTTGAGATACTGGCGACGGCCGCCGTGCGGGACGCGACCAATGGACCAGATTTTGTGGAGGCGCTGCGCAGGGAGATGCCGGGCGTGCCCATCCGCATACTCTCTGGCGTGGAAGAGGCGGACCATTCGGCTGTTGGAGTGCGCTGCGGCATACCGGAGGCGACGGGACTGGTCGCCGATATTGGCGGGGGTTCTCTCGAACTGATCCGGCTCGACGGCGACGGGCGGGAGAGCGCGAATACATTGCCGCTGGGCGTGATTCGGCTGAGCGATCGGTCCGGCGGCGATCTGACGATCGCCAAGGGCATCGCCGACGCCGATCTGAGTTGGGTTGACTGGTTAGGGGACATGCGGGGGCGCACGCTGTATCTCGTCGGCGGAGCATTTCGCGCTTTGGCGCGGCTGCAGATCGCCAGAACCAACTATCCGCTCAATATCGTTCACTACTACTCTCTCACGCCTGCAGCTGCGCGGGAGATGACGGGGTGGCTGATCGAATCCAATCGTCGTGCGCTTGAACGTTTGCCGAATGCGCCGCGTAAGCGGCTGGACGACGTGCCATTCGCCGCCACCGTTCTGCGGCGGCTGCTGAAACGTGTTGAACCGGATCGCGTCGTGTTCTGTGTCGATGGCCTGCGCGAGGGTTGGTACGCGATGAACGTCGCGCCAGATTTGCAGGCTCTCGATCCTTTGGAAACGGTCGCGCAGGATCTCTGCCAACGTCTGGGCCGCAGCGAGGCCCTCCCGGAGGCGCTTTTCGCCTGGACGGCAAAGCTCTTTCCCGGTGAAACGGATCGGGAGCGTCGGCTTCGCATGACGGCATGCCGCCTGTCGGACGTGGGCAGTCACGACCACCCGGAATACCGGGCTGAGCAGACCTACATGCGGGTGCTGTGGATACAGGGTGTCGGCTTCGACCATGAGGCGCGGGCGGCTCTGGCGCTGGCTCTGGCCGTTCGGTACGAGGCTGAGCCGACGGCGGCGTTCGTCGCGCCGTCGCGGGCGCTGCTCGACGATGTGTGGTTTGGTTGGGCGGTGACGCTGGGGCTGGCGCTGCGTCTGGCGTATTCACTTTCCGGCGGGGCGAGCGCGCTGCTCGACGGCACGCGGCTGGAACATGACGGCGGAGAACTGCGCCTGCATCTGACGTCGGCCAGCGTCGCGGTGCGCGGAGAGGCGGTGAAGCGGCGGCTCACGCGGCTTGGGCAGGTGATGCAGGTCGAGACGAGAATTACGGAGGCGTTTATCGGCGGGTGACGGCGGCCCACCGGCGGGCATGTTATATAAATATGGAGTATTGATCAATATTGAGAGTATTGATCAATATTGAGAGTATTGAT
>NZ_JOPL01000051.1 GCF_002153745.1 Acetobacter sp. DsW_063
TCAATATTGAGAGTATTGATCAATATTGAGAGTATTGATCAATATTGACACGTCTCTGTTGGTGCGTTGATACTGTTTTCGTCGAGCGACCGGCGGCGAAATGATCGCCCTGTCGCATCTGGAAGGCGCAAATTGCCGCGTCTCCGAGCCGGTGAGGGGAACACTGCACGATATGTCGCAAACAAATACACCTCCACGAAGCGCGCCCAGAGCGCATATGACGCTCCTTTCTCTCCAAGGGTATCCAGAGCAATTTTTTAGTCAGGCGGATATTCACGTCACAGCTGATGCGGAGGTCTCAGGACGTGCGACAGGGGGACTGTACGCCGCAACGGGTAGTTGGGATGCAGAAGCAGGCATACTGACGCTGGCGCTGAGCAGCAGCGGCGATCCCAACGGACCTAGTGCCTACTATTACTTTCCCTACGTGACCGCGGGGTCGGTGGGAGCGGAAGGAGCGCTTGGAATAGGTTATGTCGACGTTCCATCGGACGCGCCAACTGGCACACTGGTTATTACCACTGGTCTGACCGGATGCGCGGTGCGTGTATTTCGAAACGTTGAGAATACGCTTCGTTTTTATCATGATGCGAACGGAATAAGCGTTCCCAAGCTTGGTGGATATTTTGGCGACCTGGCATTCGATGCGCCTTATCAGGCGAATACGGATTTGAAGGATGTAGGGGCGAAAGGAAGATACAA
Organism: Acetobacter sp. DsW_063; assembly: GCF_002153745.1. Classification (GTDB taxonomy): domain Bacteria; phylum Pseudomonadota; class Alphaproteobacteria; order Acetobacterales; family Acetobacteraceae; genus Acetobacter. Next base: position 703 of record NZ_JOPL01000051.1, read on the forward strand.
GGAGAAAAAATTCAGCAGCCCGTATTCGACCGGAAACGGCGGTCAGGTCGCCTCAGACAGAGCGAATGTGGGTGGAAAACCGTGTTTTTATTCGTACAGTATCGTGTTTGTCAAAGAAGAAAAATCCTGGAAAGCTTACGCCAGTTGTGTCTTGAGGGATAACCTCAGGGCCTTTGAAGCGGTACCGACTTTTTTGAGAAAACTTCTGGGTGAGTTTCCTGTTCAGGCCCCAGCAGGTCGTCCCCGCGCCAGCACGATGTAAACTCCGCCTCCCACGGCGACGCCCACAAACCACGACAACGCACTGACGGGCGCCAGCGCCGGTATAACGAACCCGCTCGCGGCGACCGCCCCGCCGATCAGCATGGCGGTCACGCCACCGTGCCCCCAGCCGCGTGCGCCAGCGTAACGGCCGTCGCGGCGGTATAGATCGTCCACGGCGATGTTCTGCCGCCGCACGACGTAGTAATCCGCCAGCATGACGCCCGTGACAGGGCCGAGCAGGGACGAGATGATGGTGAGGATACGGTAGATTCCGTCCGCACGGTCGAACCAAAGCCACGGAACGAACAGCACGCCCAGCGCGAGGACGAGCCGCCCTGCTTTGGTGAAATCCAGACGGCGCGGCGCGAGGTTTATCAGATCGTAGGCGGCGGGCATGATGTTGGCGACGACGTTCACAGAGAGCGTCGCCAGCACGATCGTCAATCCCCCAAGCACCGTGATCACGGGGTGATTCAGGGTCAGCAGCAACTCAACCGGGTTCCAGATCGGACGCCCGAACATCAGAATGGTGGCGGACGTGGTGATGATGCCCATTGGCGTGAAAATCAGCGCCGTAAGGGGCAGTCCAATGGCCTGCCCGACGACCTGATCGCGCTGCGAGCGGACGAAGCGGGACAGGTCCGGAATGTTGACGGCGAACGTCGCCCACATGCCGATCATGCCGGTTACGCCAAGTGCGAAGGCATTCCAGAAGGCCAGTCCATGCAGTTTCGAAGGCTGGGAGAATAGTGGCCCTAGACCATGTCCGACCCGAAGCGCCCAGATCGTCGCCGCCAGACCAGCGAGAATGACCAACGGCCCTGCGATCAGTTCGAAGTTACGGATTCGATGAACGCCGTGACTGGTGATCCAGCCGTGCAACGCCCAGACCACTGCCATCCCAAGCCATGTTTTGATCTGCATACCGAGAAACGCGAAGGTCCATCCGGCCCATGTCGCGCTGAGCGTGGACATGATCGCGTCGACGGCTTGCGCTGCGGCGTAAGACTGCACGGAAAACCAGAACACGGCGCAGAACCCGCGTAGCAGGACAGGCAGTTGCGCGCCGGTCGGCCCGAAGGATGATCGGATGAGGACGCAGAACGGTATGCCGTATTTCGTTCCCGGTCGGGCGTTGAACCACATGGCGAGAAACAGAACGCCGTAGGCCACGGCGACAACGCCCAGGCTCTGCCAGGCGGAGAAGCCCAGCGCCATCAGGCCGGAGGCGGCTTCGTAGACCACGATGTTGTGGACCATCCCCATCCAGACGGTCGCCATATTGATCCAGGACCAGTCGCGTTTTCCGGGGGGAACGGGTAGCAGGTCCGCATTGGCGAGATCGGGGTCGAAACCGTCCGGCAGGGGGGCAGGTGACATCTGGCTGGGATGAGACATGGACCCTCGCGGCTGACAGCCCGAGGCTGTCGATCATATTTTACCAGTCGATGTTATTGCGGAGCCGCACAGAATGAAACCGCCCTGCGGTCCCGGTCTTTGTGCGTCGTGGGAAGCGGTGCTGGAGCCCCCGCAATGCGCGAGACCGCGACGATGAAACAGGGTACACGCAGTTGCGAACAGCGGCGGAGGGTAATCCGTCGTATCTTTTGCGTTTCGTAAGGAGCGCATGGGCGCAAGCCGCCTGAAGGCCCGACGGAGATATGCCAATGACTCAGGAGATTCTCCGCATCCCGCAGATGCGCCCGCGGTTGGTCACAGCTTTGCGGCCGTTGATGCGTCGTCGCTGGCTGGTCGCGTTCACAGGCCGTGCATCCGCATGACTGCCGCTTCGCCACCTGCAGCGTCGTCGCGCGTCGTCCTGCCGTCCATGCGTGTCCTTCTGGTCGACGACGACGCCTCCGTCCGCGCGAGGCTGCAGGATTTTCTGGCGAGCATCGAAGGAGGGGGCGTTTCGTGTCGGGATGTTGCCGGGGCTGAGGACGCCTTCTCCCTGCTGGAAACTACTGCGTTTGATGTGGTCGTGATGCGCGCCGACCTGCCGGGAATGAGCGGATTGCAGGCGACGCGGCGGATCATGGCGTCTCGTCCTGTGCCGATTGTGGTCACGATCGCGCCAGATTCGTCATCTCTCGACCTTGCCTTCGAAAGCCTTCGGTCAGGAGCCCTGGCGCTGGTTCCGCGCATTGGTGGGGAGAGTGTCGGCGGGTCGGGCTTGGAGGGCTCGAGCGGCGTTGAGGAGGCGGTGGCTTGGGAATTGCTGGGGGCCGCGTTGGCGCTTGCCTGCAAGGCCTCCAGAGGTTCGGGAGATGTGTCTCGATCCGACGTTAGGGGAGCGGCTGACGGCAGCAAGCTAAATGCTGTGCGCAGAACAGATTCTGCTCCTGCGAAGGTGATGGCGTTACTTGCAGGCGGCGGCGCGCTGGGTTCCGCGCTCCGTATGCTGGAGAGCGCTGGCGACGCGCGTCCGCCGACGCTGTTTCTGACATCGGTCGCGGCGCCGTTCCTTGATGATTTCGTGGTCTGGCTCAATGGCGTGGCGCCGGGAGGGGCGGTGCGCGGGCGTGCGGGTCCGATCGCCACTGGGCCGGTACAGGTCGTCGTCGCGTCGGACGGATTTCGGGTTTCGGACTCCGGCGCGCTTGTGCCGATGCCCGTTCTGTCTGGCGCTTTAGGGACGTCGGCTCCGAGTTTACACGGCGCATCGTTCGATATGCTGTTGAGTTCAATGGCCGAGGCGCTTCGTTCCGATGCGATGGCTGTGCTTCTGGGGCAGGTCGAGGACGACGGCGCGCTTGGGCTTTTTGCCATTCGGCATGCCGGCGGGCAGGCGTACGAGGAGTCCCCTGCGCGGAACCGGTTTACGTCCGGTATCGCCGTTCGTATGGCGGCGGCGGAGGGAGTTGGGTCGGCGGAAGCATTGGGCGAACTGGCCTCCGCAGCCGCCCGCGTGTTGGTTTGTGAAATTGGTGACGATCATGAAGCATGAGGCGCCGCGTCTTCTGTTGGTCGAAAACGCCGCCACGCAGGGTCTGAGAATAGGCCCCATGCTTGAAGCTTACGGCTTCGAGATCGAGAGCGTGCAGAGCGGAGAGGCGGCTCTCGATAGTCTGGACACCTGGATTCCCTTGCTGGTCGTAACGGATTTTCGTTTGCCGGGAATGGATGGCGGCCAGATGGCGCGCCAGCTTCGGTTGAACGCGGCGACGCGCGCCGTGCCTGTTCTGATGTTGACAGATGGCCACGACCCGAAGCTGGAGCGAGAGGTGCTGCTGGCGGGGATTGACGCCTGCGTCCCGCGCTCGGCGGACACCAGTCTGCTCGCTTTTCGGATCAGAGCTCTCCTGCGCGAGCATCCGATGCCGCAAACGCCGTCGCGCGGGATGTTCCGACGCCCGGCGGTGGCGGTGGCTACGGGATCAGGTGGCGCTTTGATGGCGTGGGGACCGCCAGTTCTGCATGTGATGCGGGAATCTGTGGAGCGGTTGAATGCTTCGATGATGACTCTCGCCGGGAAGAGAGAACCTGGCGGCGACGCACCGCGCGCAGCCGATGGCGGTCCGAAGGGGGTGGATGACTCGACCGTGTATCCTTCCGCTGCCCTCGGCAGGCTTCCGGTGATCCGGTTGCTTCACGGGGACGGCATGGAGGCGATGGCGCTGGATAATGTCGCACTCGCGTCGCCGGACCTGTGGATCGACACGGTGGATTGCGTCATCGTCGATCTGACCTGTCCGGGTTTCGACGGCCTTGCGTTGTGCAGGAGTCTGGACGCGCGCCGAAACGCGCGTGTGGGCGGCGGCGCGCCCACACGGCTGTTGGGATTCGGTGGCGGGAACAGATCGGCGGGCGACCACGCCTCCGACGCGTATGCTGCGGGCGTAGACGATCTGGTAGGCTCGGACATAGACGTCGATTTCCTGCTTTTGCACGTGCGGGCATTGCTTCGTCGCAAGGTGCTGCAGGACGAAAGCCGTAGAAGCGAGGCGGAGCGCGCCGCGCGCGAGGCGGCCATGCAGGGCGCCCGCGCAAAGGCCGCGCTGGCCGAAGCGCTGGAGCAGGCGAACACGGAACTTGCCGCCGCCAACCGCAAGCTGATCGACGCGCAGACCAAACTGGTGCAATCGGCCAAGATGGCGTCACTGGGCGAACTCGTCGCGGGAATTGCGCACGAGTTCAATAACCCGCTGGCTTTCGTTTTGGCGCATGAGGATACTGTTGCGCGAAATCTGGAAAAAGCGATATCGGCGCTCGCACAGGACAATGCCGGGGAGGCGCGGGTTCTGCTGGACAAGAGCCGTGATCGACTGGGCGCGTCGTCGGTCGGGTTGGGGCGGATGCGCGATCTCGTGTCAAGTCTTCGGCATTTCTCGCGCCTTGATCAGGGTGTTTTCATGGATGTCAACATGCCTGAGGCTATAGGCACGGTGCTGTCGCTTCTTGGTCCCAAGTTAGGGGACGATATTGTCGTCGAATGCGCGTACGGCGCGCCTCCTGTATTGCGGTGCCAGACGGCGTTGGCGCATCAGGTGGTGATGAACGTGATCAGCAATGCGGTCGACGCATTTGAGGCGGAGGGCGGCGCGCATGGCGGCGCACCGCGTATCCGCATAGAGACGACGCTGTGCCCGGCGAATGGCGTCGTTGTGGCGGGAAGCGCCTCGCGCTTGACCCCTGACTGGGCTGGAGACGCTTACGTGATCACGGTCTGCGATAATGGGCCGGGCGTGCCGCCCTTCATGCGCGAACGCGTGTTCGAGCCTTTCTTCACCACGAAACCGGTCGGCGTCGGTACCGGACTTGGGCTCGCCACAGCCTATGGGGTGGTACAGGCCCATGGCGGCGGGATTGAGGTGGGAGTTTCGCCGGAGGGTGGCGCCTGCTTCACGATAGCAGTGCCTTACCGCGCCCCGGGATCGTTGGACGATGAGCCGCAGCAAGCCGTCACCGCGGCGCCGCGCGCGAACGAAGGCGAAACCGGAAGCATGGAGATTCGCCATGAACGGGCCTGACTCTCTGTTGCACAGTTTCGGGTATCAGGGTGAGGCCGTGCGCGAGCGCGTGCTGCTGGTGGACGACGAACCGGAGATTCTCGTCGCGCTCTCGGATCTGCTTGAGGAAGAGTTTGAGATCGTGCGATCAACGTCGGCGCGTGAGGCGCTGGCGTTGATCGCGGAGCGGAGTGACTTCGCCGTCATTGTCTCTGATCAGCGCATGCGCGACATGACAGGAGACGTCTTCCTGGCCGAGGCGCGGATGATGTCGGATGCGGCTGCAATCCTGCTGACCGGGTATGCGGATCTCGAAACGGTGGCGAGCGCGCTCAACCGGGGTTCGATCACGTTTTACGCCGCCAAGCCCTGGGAGCCTGATGCTTTACGGGCGATGGTGCGGGAAGCCGCCGCCGCCTGTCGCACGCGGCGGATGTTGGCGACAGAACGGGAAATCCTGCGGAGTCTTTTCGACAATCTTCCCGTCGGGCTTGCGTTCAAGGACGAAGATGGGCGTTTCACGCGTCTAAATGCGTTGGCGGCGCGGGCGTTGGGACGTTCGCAGAAAGAATGCCTTGGCCGCAGGGAAGAAGATTTTACGCCGTCTGGGGCCCCGGTCCTTGGCGACAAGACCAGTTCTGGCGACAGCGACGCGTCGGAACTGGTCGCTCGCCGCGACGCGTCTGGACGGCCGCGTTGGCACCGAGTCACCCGCGTGGCGTTGGGGGGCGGTCGCGCGGGGGCTCCAGCCGGTGACGACGGTGTGTCGGAAATTTCTGTTTTGATTGATCAAGACGTGACCGATCTGATGGAGATGGAGCGCCGGTTGCGGCAGGCTGACAAGATGCAGGCCATTGGCACGTTGGCGGGAGGCATCGCGCATGATTTCAACAACCTGCTGACCGCTATCTTGGGTTCTCTGGAACTGGTTTCCGACCTTTCGCCGGATCTGGACGCCCGGGCTGCGCGGTTGTTCGGCAATGCGATGGATGCTGCACGCCGTGGCGCGACGTTGACGCAGAAGTTGCTGGACTTCAGTCGTCCGCGGGATTTGGCGCGTCAATCAGTTGATGTTCCGAAACTTCTTGAGCGGATGCAGGGGTTGCTGACTCAGAGTGTCGGCGGCGGCGGGAGGCGCATGACGCCGGTTCATGTCGCCCCGGCGCCAGCAGGCCTTCCGGCGGCGTCGACCGATCCTGCGCTGCTTGAAGTGGCGCTGGTCAATCTGTGCCTTAATGCGCGGGATGCGCAGCCGAATGGCGGTGAAATCCTGATTTCGACGCGTGAGGCAGTGGTTCGCGCGCCGGAAGCGGGAATCGGTCACGCCTCTTCGAACTCCGCCGGTTCCGCCGTGACGGGGCAGGAGCCGCCCGAAACGCAGTCGGGTCAGCCGCTCGCGCCCGGCCGCTACGTGATCGTGACCGTGTCGGATCGTGGGGTCGGCATGTCGCCTGAGACGCAGACGCGGATATTCGAGCCATTTTTTACCACCAAGGCGGTGGGTGGCGGTATTGGTCTTGGCTTGTCGATGATCTACGGCTTCATGCAGCGCAATCAGGGCGGAGTGCGCGTCAACAGCGCGCCGGGGCAGGGTGCGGCCATAGAACTCTGGTTGCCTGCTGCGGAAATTTCGTCTGCTGGCGCCAATGGAGATACGGCGAAAGACGTGAGCGTCGGTCCGACGCGCGGCGGCGGACGAAGCGTGCTCGTCGTGGATGACGACGAAAGTGTTGCGTCTGTGACATCGAGTTTCCTGTCAAAGTCCGGTTTCGACGTTATCGAGTGCCACAGCGGGGCGGAAGCGATCGACCTGGCGACGCAGCGGCCCGAAATCGGCTTGGTGGTCATGGATTTGCTGATGCCGCAAATGAATGGAGACGAGTGTGCCAGACGCATCTCGGAAATCCGTCGCGATTTGAAGATTCTTTTCGTTACGGGGTTCGCGGATCGGGCGACATTGCCGACAGGCGCGACTGTTATAGCCAAGCCGTTCACCCGCGATGCGCTGCTGTCTGGGATCGATACGGTGCTCGCCGGGTGATGAGGAGCCATAGGGCAGATTTACCCTTTGCATGATGGCGGCTGAGGGGGCAGAAGGTCCGAGACGCCTCTCTCCAATTATCAAAATCGGAGACTGGAGCGCGGACTGTCTGACTATAGTCCCCATCATACGGTCTATTAAAAGCGTACGAATTTCTTACGAGCGCTCTTGATAGACGACGGCAGCCGAAATTGTGGACCACGTGGGCCCGATCGCGCCAGTCTCGAACCGCACGCGACGAGCCATGGTAGCCCAGCCAGGTCGGAGAAGAGAGAAGGCTCTCCTAGGTTCAGGACCTATTAATGTATTGAATTGAGCGAGAGG
>NZ_JOPL01000052.1 GCF_002153745.1 Acetobacter sp. DsW_063
CTGGCAGTGATCGTGGCGGGGCCGATCTATCGTTTGTATCATCAGGGGGACGAGGGCGGATTTCTCTTCGCTTATTTCGCGTCTTTCGACGGAGTTGCGATCGGGTGCTGCACGGCGCTTCTGGCGCGTGGTCGCAGGCTCGACGAGCGGGCGGCGCGCTTGGCGCAGCCTGTGGTCATAGCTGCGATGGTCTCTCTGTATTTATGGAAATCGATAGGCTTGACCAATGTGTATGGCGTGACGCTTATGGCGCTCTTCGCCGGCTTTCTGCTGTGGGCGGGTGACGCGCACCCGCAGGGAGCGCTTGCCCGACGCAGCGGCGCGTTACGTTGTGTCGAATGGTTCGGACGCCAGAGCTACGAGCTTTACCTGTTTCATCTGGTCGTTCTGGGGTTGATGAGATCTGTGTGGCCGCCAGTTGGCGTGCATGGAGACGAAAAGCTCGCGCTCCTGGCGCTTTTTATGGTCGGGGCTTCCGGGTTGACGGCACTGATATCGCGCGGGTATTCGGAGCCGCTCAATCGTCGTCTACGATCTGCGTTGGTCCGCTCTCAGGGGCGCGGCAAGGCAAATATTCCGCAGTCAGGGGCGGCTTGACGCCGGAGGTTCCAGAGACAGCGCGGCGGCGGCTCGCACAGCGTCGGTGAGGCGGCGCAGGGCGCTGGCTTCAAGACGGGCTGCCTGCCAATACAAAGGAACGTCGATTTGATGGCCAGGGGCGAGGTCAATCAGGCGCCCATCCGCTAGATGTGGGCGGACGAGGGGCAGGGGATTCAGGCTCCACGCCACACCGATCATCGCGAGGTCGACGAAAGCGGCTGTCGATGGAGCCCAATGAGTCGGAGCAGACGGCTCGACCCCGCATGCGGCGCGCATCCACCGAGCCAGCAGGGCGTCGCGACGGTCGAAGCGGAGCACTGGCGCTTCTGCGAGAGCATCCGGCGTCACGCCGTTCGGAAAATGGCGCTCAGCGAAGGCCGGGCTGGCGCAGGCGACGTAGCGTAATGCACCGAGTTGCGTGATCTGGCACCCCTGCACAGGATCAGGATCGGCAGTCACGGCCGCCAGAACTTCGCCGGAGCGCAAGCGTTGCGCCGTGTGGGCTTCGTCGTCGAGTTTGAGGTCCACCAGAACGCTGGTTGATGCGGTGAAGCGGGCCAGAGCGTCGGGAAACCAGGTCGCCAGGCTGTCCGCGTTGACTGCTATCCCGAGTGTGACGGCGCTTTCGGAGAGTGCGACCGCGCCCAGTGGTAACTGCGCCGCCAGATCGTTCTCCATCAGTCTGACCTTGTCGAGATGCGCGCATAGTAGAGCTCCGAGTTCGGTGGGTGCGCATGGTTTGCCGCGCACGATGGTCACGGCGCCGAGTTTCTCTTCGAGGCTGCGGACCCGCTGCGACACGGCGGAGGGGGTGATGCGGAGCCGTTCGGCTGCGCGTTCGAAGCCTCCTTCACGAATGACGGCGGCCATGGCGGAGAGGGCGGGATAGTCGAGCATGAAATTAGAAAATCTTTATTTGATTAAGAAAATCAAGTTTTACTTTCTTTGTGTGGAGCGTCACACGGAGGCATGTCTTCGTTGTCGTCCGCCGGGCTGGCCGGTTTCGCGTTATCCTGTTCGCTGATCGCTGCGATCGGGGCTCAGAACATGTTCGTGTTGCAGCAGGGGCTGCGCCGTAATCATGTGGGGCCGATCATTATGTTCTGCGCGATCTGCGACGCCGCCTTGATCAGCCTCGGCGTGAGCGGTATGGGCGCGTTGGTCCATGTGGCGCCGGCGATGCTTAGCCTTATGACATATGGGGGCGCAGCTTTTCTGGCGTGGTATGGCCTGTCGGCCCTACGTCGGGCGATCCGTTCCGGTGGCATGGAGACCGATGGCGCGCCGCCGCTGCCGTTGGGCAAGGCTCTGGCCAAGACGGCGGCGTTCACGTTCCTGAACCCCCACGTTTACCTCGATACGGTGCTTTTAATGGGCGCTGCCGGGTCGGCCCAGCCGCTTGACGCTCGCCCCGCGTTCGTCGTGGGAGCCGCGTTGGCGAGCCTGCTATGGTTTGTCTCGCTGGGGTATGGCGCACGCGTTCTCGCTCCGGTTTTGGCGCGACCTGCGGCGTGGCGAGTGCTCGACTGCGTAGTCGGGGTGGCAATGCTTGCGATGGCGTTGAATCTGGTGGCGCGGGCGGCTCAGTCGGCGTGAGGGGGTGTCATGCCGATCTGATTGACGAGCGTTGAACGGCGGCCCCTATTGCGAAGTTGAACGAAGTTTGAAATCACAGATCAGCCTTGCGAGATCTTAAATCGCAAATCGATGCGATGTTATATTCTGCTAAATGAAGGTTGTGGTCGTCCAACCTTCCGTCTGCGCATCAATTGGCTCCCGGTTTCGAAGTGTCGACCTCGAGTGCTGACAGAGGCCTTGAGATGACCCTCGCATGTTGGCGTTCGATGGAATGTCGTCATAGAGTATAGTCATGTGAATCTATGCTTAGTGATTTAGCATGCACGGTCAGTGTATCGGGCCGCGCTCACGGCTGCGGGTCCTTTCTTGAGCAGGCGTAAGGCGGCAGCCAGCATGGGTCGAGACGAAAACCGAGCTGCATGCCCCAATATAATTCATTACTGGACGCATCAGGGAGCGTTTCTGTTCCTGCGACAGCTTGTCCGTTTTTCATCTGCTCGCGGCGTACGACGCCTGAGAAAGGAGCGCGCAAAGCGATCCAGCGGTCGCCTTGTGAGTCAGGCATTGCGCGGAAATCGTTGATATTACGCCAAGCTTGCTGATTATCGTGAAGAACGCTGTGTTCAAAATAGGCGTCGGGCCAAGATGGAGGGGGTTCGGACTTCTGAACCATCCATATCGGCGCAGCGTCCGGTAGTGTGCGGTAGGGAAGAAACCTAATGCAGGTAGCCAAATAGACGCCCGCAAGCGCTGCGGCCGCGAGACGCCAGTTGACTCCAGTCAGGGCGCGGCAGGCAATGAATCCCAGCAGCGCGAGGCCAGGCAGCAGCCACTTGAAATAATGCACATTGTTGTAGCGCCAGAGTCCGGCTGGAATCAGGTCCACGTAAGAGAAAAACAGCAGAGAGTATCCCGTAATCAGGACGCTGAGCAGCGCGAGGACCCAGCGTCCTTTTCGGTCGGCCACAAAAGGCGCGACGATCAACCCAGCAAGGCCTGGAGCAATCCACGGAAGACGCTCCAGCAAGCCTGCGCCGTCTGGAAACCATGGGCGAGGGGTCAGAAGCAGCATATAGGTTTTCCATCCGAGACCCTCGAGACGGAACCCCATGTTGCGCGACACGATCATGTATTGGGTCGGATGAAAGCCGTAAATCGAAAGATATAGCGCGGCGCATGCAATCCAAATTAGTAAACATCCGCCAATGAGCGTAATAGAACGCGCGATTTTATTCGTAATACTTCCGCGCTGTAGATACAACGCGCCGAGCGTGGTCAACCCGATGGGGCCGGCGAGCGTCACGTCAGTGGGGCGCGTCACGGGCATAAAAGCAAGAATCGCACCGAGCAGAGCGAGGTTTAAGGCTCCTCCGCGCGCTGCCGAAGTGTCACAGCGGTTGCCGATAGTCGATATTTCTCGGGCGGAGAGAGCGAGCGCGTTCCATATAAGGGCAGCCGCCAAGGTCGTGTTCCATGGCTCAGCCCATGCAGAACGGATGGAATGACTGCTGCACGTTCCCAGGAGAAACAACAACATCGCGGATGTGCTCGCTACGCCGCATGTCCGTGCGAAGCTGATAAATCCGCGAGCTGCGAGCAGGAGGCAAATCAGGTCAGGGAGAAAATATACCTGTCGCCCGAGCCAGACGAAGGGGGCGCCGATGAGGGCGTATCCAAAAGGATACCAGTGTTGTTCAGGGCGAAGATCGCCATGAGCAAGGGCTACCGTCGATTTGAAATAATTCGATTGATCGAACCAGCCCCACCACCCTTCAGGGTAGCGGCCACACGGCCAAGGCATTCCGGGATCGTTCCAATAGGCGGTGACGTACAGAATACAGAGAAGAAAAAAACCAGCGCCCAAAAATATTTTTTTTTGGTTTTGTTTTAATACTGGGGCGTATTGTTTTGTAAAATGCACGTAAAAATTTTTGGGTGAACTAGTCGCGTCCTTCGAGGGCGCCATGGTGGATGTCCTGCTGTTCATCGAGTAATCTCAAGCGTCTATTTGCATCGTTATCTCGATTTTTGCAATCAGTACAGTCTGCGGCTTCACGGCTGTGTCGCAGGGCTTGGCGGATTTGGACCGACCGAATTTCCCCTCCCAGTCACAAGGCTCCGGGCTTGGACCAAGGGCCTCTTGTGATCCTCGCGCGAAGCCCTATTTCATACGTCCATGAACACTCATCAGACGACACCCCACGACCCGGTGGGGTGGCACGGAACGACGATCTTATGTGTGCGCCGCGGCGATGAAGTCGCCATGGCAGGCGACGGGCAGGTGACCCTCGGTAACACTGTAGTCAAAGGAAACGCCCGTAAGGTGCGCAGGATCGGCCCCAATGGCCTGATTTTGGCTGGCTTCGCAGGAGCTACAGCAGACGCCTTCACGCTGTTGGAGCGTCTTGAAGCAAAACTTGAGCGTTACCCGAACCAGCTTGAGCGTGCGTGCGTGGAACTGGCCAAAGACTGGCGCACCGATCGCTATTTGCGTCGGCTGGAAGCCATGATGGCGGTGGCGGACGGTTCGCATTCCTACACGCTGACAGGCAATGGGGACGTGCTTGAACCTGAGGACGGGGTCATAGCCATCGGTTCCGGCGGCAATTATGCACTATCGGCCGCCCGCGCCCTGATGACGGTCGAGGATTTGGGAGCCGGTGAAATTGCGCGGCGCGCTATGAAGATTGCTGGCGATATTTGCATCTACACCAACCATTCGGTCACTCTTGAAGTGCTGTCTGGCAAAGAAGGAGCCACACGATGAGCGCCCTTCATTTCTCGCCATCGGAAACGGTTGCGGAGCTTGATCGGTTCATCGTCGGGCAGACTGACGCAAAGCGGGCGGTGGCGATTGCGCTGCGCAATCGGTGGCGTCGGAGCCAACTTCCAGACGCTCTGCGCGAAGAGGTGGTGCCAAAGAACATTCTGATGATCGGCCCGACCGGGTGCGGCAAGACCGAGATCGCCCGCCGTCTGGCGAAACTCGCGCAGGCGCCATTTCTGAAGGTCGAGGCGACCAAGTTTACCGAGGTCGGTTATGTCGGCCGCGATGTCGAGAGCATCATTCGGGATCTCGTCGAGGCGTCGATCAATATGCTCCGGGATGTACGCAGACGTGATGTGCAAGCTCGCGCGGAAGAAGCGGCGGAAAACCGGCTCGTAGACGCCCTGGTGGGTGAGAGCGCATCCGCCGAGACGAAGTCAAAATTTCGCAAGATGCTGCGTGACGGCGCTCTGGAGGAGAAGGAAGTCGAGATCGCTGTTTCCGACCCCACCTCGGCAGGGAGTGGGGCGGAGATGCCCGGCATGCAACCGGGCAGTGTCGTGAACTTCAACGACCTTATGAAAAATCTGATGAGTAGGGCGCCGCAGCAACGTCGCCTGAAAGTCCCCGTGGCGCGGGAACTGCTCGTTCGTGAAGAAGCGGACAAGCTTCTGGATACGGACGCGCTTACCCGCGAAGCTGTGCAAAACGCACAAGACAACGGGATCGTGTTTCTTGACGAAATCGACAAGGTTTGCGCGCGCTCCTCGGAAAGCGGCGTACGCGGGGGCGATATTTCGCGTGAAGGCGTTCAGCGCGATCTTCTGCCATTGATCGAAGGAACGACGGTCTCGACCAAATACGGCGCGGTGAGGACCGACCATATCCTGTTTATCGCATCGGGAGCGTTCCATCTGGCCAAACCGTCCGATCTACTGCCTGAACTTCAGGGGCGGTTACCGATTCGGGTCGAACTTGCGCCTTTGTCGCGCGATGATCTTCGCCGCATCCTGACTGAGCCGGAGCATTCGCTATTGAAGCAGTACACGGCCCTTCTGAACACAGAGGGCGTTACGCTTGAGTTCGCCGACGACGCTATCGATGCACTCGCCGAACTTGCGGCCGACGTGAATGAGCGCGTCGAAAATATTGGAGCGCGTCGCCTGGCTACTGTGCTTGAAAAACTGCTCGAGGATGTGTCGTTCACGGCGTCCGAGCGCAGAGGTGAGGCCGTTCGCGTCGACGCGTCGCTTGTTCGGGAGCGTGTCGCACCGCTGGCGAACAAGAGCGATTTAAGCCGGTTCATCCTGTGAGCGGGGATCCTTTCGTTCGTCCGGTCGATGGTACCGCGTCTGAAGCTATTGAAGCGATAGGCGACGAACTGGCGCTTTTCGACGACTGGATGGATCGTTACCAGTATATCATCGAACTCGGGCGGAAATTGCCTCCGTTTCCTGCTGACTGGACGGATGACGCGCACCGCGTTCCCGGGTGTCAAAGTCAGGTCTGGCTCGAGGCGCGCGTCGATTCTAGCGGTCGGATGTTCTTTGCCGGCGCGTCGGATGCGGCGATCGTGTCCGGGTTGGTGGCGCTGCTGCTGCGTGTTTATTCAGGGCGGGATCCGGAAGAAATTCTCGCGACGCAGCCAGGATTTTTGAGTGATTTGGGGTTGGTGCAGGCGTTGTCAACCAATCGTGGCAACGGCGTGGAGGCGATGGCTCGTGCCATTAGATCCGTCGCCGCACAGGCGAAAGAAGGTTGATAGGATGGCGGGACTCTGATGAATTTCGGTTGGTTGTTTTCTTGATCTGTAAAGAAATTGTTTGAATGGAATTAATTTTGATATTTGATGCGGAATATTGTTCTTTGGCGGCGCATTGAATGATTGCTCTCTAATGTTCGACGACGCCTCTTATTGGCAAGATGAATTTTTTATGAGAATTTCATATTTTTATTTTAGCGAAATTTTCGGTTTTTCGAAAATTATCGGAATCAAAAGTGGCGTTACTCACCGCTGTGTGCCGCATTTTTGCGCGATATCAATTCGCTGAGTGGTATGTGGGCCGATGTGAGGTGGGAGCGTGAATTCGCCTTACACACCGAATGCGGCTGCTTATGGCAGATCTCAACAGTGAGGTTAGGGAAAGACGTCTGACGTTCTGGCGCTTGGTCGTCGGAACTTACTACGTTGCAGCTATCCCTGTAGATTAAGCCAGTGATTGAAGGTGATCGCCCCGTTGTGCTACCGGTGGCAATCATTCTATGCGCCGACTGGAGAAAAGACGACATGAAAACGCCAGTCGAGGCTTACGGGTCGGTCGTATTCCCCGGCGTTTTGCCGACGCCCCCTGATCTGCCACAATTGATTCTGCAAAAGGCGATGCTCGACGCGACGCCCGACTGCATCAAGATGATATCTGCATGCGGTCGTTTGTTGATGATGAATAAGGCGGGCTGTCTGGCGTTGGGCGTTGCGGAGGATTCCGGTTTTGGAATGCCCTGGATCCCACTGTTGCCAGAGGACGTTCATCTGTCCGGATTGGCGGCGCTTGGCAGGGCGGCTAACGGGGAAAATGCCCGCTTTCACGGAAAGAGCGAGTCTGCGGAAGGCACGAAATATTGGGATAATTTGTTGACGCCCGTAATGGACTCGTCTGGGGGCGTACAGTTCATTCTTTGTGTGTCTCGAGATGTGACAGAGAAAACAATACTTGAGTGGGAGTTGGAGGGAGCTATCAACAGAGAAAAATTGTTATCAAAAGAGATGCGTCATCGTGTGAAGAACCTCTTCTCCGTTGTGTCCGGCCTCATTGTCATCGCAGAGAAAGAGGCTGCTGCGGAAGATGCACCGGAAGACGCCACGTACATTCTTCGTGAAAAGCTTGAGGCGTTGTCGCGTGCTACGGACGCGGCTTTTGTAGACAAGAGTATGGCGGACACTGATACTGGGTTGATAGGGGTGCAGTCCCTTGTCAATTCCGTGCTGCGTCCTTATGGAAGTCGCTGTGCGGTTGTCGGGGGAGACGCCTTGCTGCGAAACGTCATGATGACGACGCTGACGTTGTTCTTGCATGAACTTGCTACAAATTCTGTGAAATATGGAGCTCTTGGCAGTGACGGCGGGCAGGTTACTGTCCGGTGCGCGGCGGAAAATGCGTCGTTGGACCTGACATGGCTTGAGGTTGGGGGACCAAAAATTTCGACGTCCCCCAAATCTGAGGGGTTTGGGAGCGAAATGATAGATCGTATCGTGCGATCTGCAGGCGGGACAATCAATCGGACCTGGCATTCTGAGGGGTTGGTTGTTGATTTGTGCTTACCTAGCGCTATTCAGCTTCAGCATCTGAACTCTTGAGTAGATATTTTTATGAATATTGTTTATCATTTGAAGAAATTTCGAATAAGCAGTGACTTTCACCGAATATGTGAGTGTAAACGTCTAGCCTCTCAAACTTTCTGATAATGCTTGCAATGTAATAACGCGAAGTGACGTTCTGCGCGCTGTCTGGATCGAGTAATCAGTGCCAATGCGACGTGCCTATCCCGTAATGCAGAAACTCAAATATTAAACGATTAGCGTTTTGTATTGTAAGGATTTATTTACTTTTTATTAGTGAAATTCAGAGATGGCATATCAGCTGAAATTCTTCCGTAATATTCGTTGTCAAATTTTTGTCGCAGCAACCAGTGTTGTATTGGGCGCTACATAAACGGGCTGCCCTGCTGCGGTTACGCCAATCTGCGTGCCATTTTGCCACGATGTTGAGCGGTTGAGTATCAAGTGGGCGTCATCGGATGGTACTACATAGGACGCGCCAGCGCCGGCAGGCGACCAGCAGGCGATAGGCCAGGAGATCACCGCCGGATCGGGTCCGGAAGCCGAGGAGAACAATCCCAGGCGCGCGCATACGGGCAGTGTGGCTGCGGTGGCGTTAAACACTGGTTGGGTATTGGCGCGCGTTTCGTTGCCGCCACCGAGAGCCTGAAAAGTCGTGGGAACACGAGAGTACTCTGGTACCGCTACTTCGCGTCCATTTTCTAGAAGCAGACCGATCCATCCCTGAAAGAAGTAGTTCATCCGTAAGTTCCTGTTGCCCAATCACAGCTGAAGGGACGTGTGTCCCGCTTGCGAAAGGATTCGGCGCGATTGCTCGAATCACCTCTGTGAAGGATTAATGGCAGTCCCCACCCTGCATCATGCTCTTGAGGAGCTAAATTCCTGACGCAATCGTTTGTGGGGGTTTGACGGGGCGAATGTAAGCTTCTAAAGCTACGGGCGCTGCGACAGTGCCTGCTTGGCACGTCGTTCCGCGGAGGGGTGGCCGAGAGGCTGAAGGCGGCGGTTTGCTAAACCGTTGTACGATGTCAAGTCGTACCGTGGGTTCGAATCCCATCCCCTCCGCCAGTAACCATAATCAAACAGCTTCAATCTGTCTCACAACCCTTGCGTTTGCTTGGGTTTTCGACATTCTGCGATCTCAAGTGTTCTCGCTTTGTCTCAGTCTGTCTCGCACCGGACCGGGTATAAAGCGGGTATAATTTCTGATCAGACCGGGTATAGCAGAATGCTGACGGATACGCAGGTTCGGGCGGCCAAACCCAAGGAAAAGCCTTACAAGCTGACCGATTCGGGTGGCCTGTATGTCCAGATTACTCCCTCAGGCGGCAAGCATTGGCGCTGGCGCTACGAACTGGACGGGAAAGAAAAGACCTACACGATAGGCGCGTATCCGGACGTGCGCTTGCTGGACGCGCGCTCTGCACGGGATGAAGCCCGCAAGGTTCTGAGGGCCGGTCGAGATCCGGCCCAAGAAAAGCAGATCCTCCGCGCCATCGGCAAAATAGACCCAGACCAAACCTTCGCGGCAACGGCGCGAGACTGGTTTGCAAGACGAAAACCGATATGGGCGGCTCGGCATGCGGATGACGTCTGGCGCAGTTTAGAGCGCGACGTGCTGCCGCAGGTTGGTGAGATACCGATCAACGATCTGACGCCGCAGATCGTCTTGGCGCTGCTGCGCGGGATCGAAGAGCGTGGAGCGATCGAGACTGCGCATAGGGTCAGACAGCGCCTCTCCGACATCTTCGTCCATGCGATCGCATCTGGTTACGGCAAGACAGATCCTGCTGCGATCATCGCCCCGGCGCTGCGTCCAGTCATCAAGGGCAGGCAGCCCGCGCTGGTGGATATGCCGCAAGTGCTTACGATGATCCGGAAGATTGAGAGCGAGGACGCGCATCCCGTCACCCTGCTCGCGCATCGTCTGCTGTTTCTGACCGTCGTGCGGCCGGGTGAACTTCGATCTGCTGAGTGGGCTGAGTTCGAGGATCTGGATGGAGAGGCCCCGATATGGCGCATCCCGGCTGAGCGGATGAAGAAGAAGAGAGAGCATATTGTCCCTCTGTCATCTCAGGCCGTCGACGTGGTGCAGTCTCTCCGCGCGGTTTCATCGCAGTGGCCGCATTTATTTCCCAACTCGCGCCGACCAATGGTCCCCATGAGCGAGAACGCCATCGGGTATTTACTGAATCGGGCGGGCTATCATCATCGCCACGTCCCGCACGGCTACCGCGCAACGTTTTCCACCGTCATGAACGATCTGCACCCCGACGACAGGCAGGCTATTGATGCGACGCTGGCGCACATTATTAAGAACCAAGTCGAAGGGGCGTATAATAGATCTCAACACCTGGGCAGACGCCGTGAACTTGCCCAAATATGGGCTGATCTTATCCTCAAAGATCAGCGACCAGTCGATGAATTAATCAAATCGCGCAGGCGCTCGGGGCCGCAGGGGCCGAACGCTTAGTGATCCAGTCCTCGATCTCGCGCTTTTCCCACCGAACAGATCCGGGGGACAGGCGCAGAGATTTCGGGAAGTTCCCGGCGTTCATCTGTCTGTATATGGTAGCCCTGCTCCATCCCGTGCGGGTCTGAACTTCTCTTACTGTCATGAGGCGGTCCGCGATCATGTCGGTCATGGGGCAAATCCTGTTTGAACGCAGGTGAATGAATAGAAGCGAATGTCGTGCGGCGTCTCTGTGCCTATCAGGGCATTTCCGTTTCGTCGGCAGATGGCCTCGGAGGACTGAGGGATTTGCACATACGAATATCCGCTGTGCCCCATATAACCGCAGAGGATTAGAATCCACGGAGCGAGAAGCGTGGTCATTGTAGCTCTGCTTTCATGGCCGCACGGATGGCGTCGCGGAGCGTCGGTCCTTGCCCAAGAACCAATTCGTCAGTGTGACATATGGAAACAACGGCAGTCCGGAAGTCTGTAGACGGATAGACGTGGCCGTTATGGGATTCCAACCAATCCAGCATTGCCGTATCTGCCGGGGCGGTTGCGCGTCGGTTCCAGTTAGATACGAAGTTTTCTTTGAATTCATACTCGACGTTGCTACTTGCAAGACACTTCGTGCAGGAAATGCATGAACCGCCATCATCAAGATCAAACTTGCGGGCTTCTCCACCACAAAAGGGGCAGTTTTTAAACTGCTCATCGCGCGTCCGGGTCATAACCTCATCCCCTTAAACGCTTCGTCAGTCCTCTTGCGCCATTCTGACTTCGGAAAGGACCGCGCGTAGAGGAACGCAATCAATTCACCGACGCCGAAGCCACCGCGACACTCGCCAGTAATAAGCCTCTCTTGCGGACTGAAGACGTGCGAGTAGACCTCATAAACGGCCAAAGTCACCACGACAGGGCAGACGGCACGTTCTCTGGGTTGCCGGTTATTTTGGACAGGGTGAACTGGCACGTCGCCATTCATCATTTGGCTCATGACTGCACCCCCGGAAACCGAACGACGTTCGCGGGCAGGTCTGCGGCGGCGATGTCGCGAGAGGCGACGAACGGCAGAAGATAAGCCTCTAGCTTGGCCTCTGTATCTTCCGCGTGATCTCCGAACATTTTCGCCGCTCGAGCGTCATGACGCTGGAATGCCATGCGCTCTAACTGGCGCATCCATATAGCCTGCCTGCGCAGGGTCTCGGCGTTGGCCTGTACCGCTGGCGGCAGACCTGCGAGCATCGGCGACACCACGCGCGGCATGGTTGGCTCATTTGGGACGTTTTGCATTCTGTCTTGTTTCCTCTTCGAGGATGATGTCTTCGGGCGATCGGACAGGTGGAACCAAATTCGTTGTCGTGCCGACGATCAGATCCTCTCCGTCAACATTGCGGCGGACGCAGTCGTCGAAAGTGACGGCCCATCCGTGCTGATCTTTCGCGACGATTTGATACCGCCCGGCGGCGACGCGGCGGACTGTCACAGTCCAGCGCGGGACATGGCTGCGGAGCGGACTGGCGGCCATCTCAGCGGCCGGGCGAGAAAATAATCAGGAAAATGGCAGGCCAGACCACGAGCCCAAGCGCGATCGCATACAGGATAGCGCGCGCGCCTCGCGGCTCTTCGTCGATGGGTGACCATGGATCGTGGTTCATCATGCCCCCCTCTGAGAGGCATCTTCCTCCGCACGCATTGCACGGTCGGCTCCCGCACATCGCGAAAGCGTCATCACCCTCTCATCCAGCGCTCTCGCGTCGAACAGCGCTTCGCCGTTGACGAAAACAATGGTGGGGCCATGGCCGCTCTCACAAAACTCGTCGAACCGCTCAGGTGACAGGCCCGTGTAAAGCGCCGCCAGTCCGGCGCCGACAAGACGTGTGGACGACGAGCCATGCTCCGTCAGTGCGGCGTCCACAAGTCGTCTGGCGGCGCGCTGCACCCGAGCAGCCTGCAAGGCTGACGGCGTCGGGATTGTGGGATCAAGCAGGGAGGATAGTGCGCTGATCAGGGCGCTCGCGGACTGACAGCGTTCAAGGGCTGCGTCGGTAACCGCTCGTAAGTGGGTGATTCTTGGACCGCTTGTAGCACTGCTGTCCTGTGATCCGATTTTGCCTTTGGTCATCCCATCCTCCCGGTGCGCCGTGGGCGCTGGTGATAGGGTATCTGTAGTAGGATAATTCCTATATCGTCAATAAGAAAATTCAGATCAAATATGAAATGTCGTATTTTGGACGTTCGCGGCGTTCTATTGCTGATCTGGCGTGCTCTGGAATATATGGAACGAACAGAGAACAGGAGTCGCTCATGCCCGCGCAGGAACAGATTATCTTCCAGACCTACACGCGCCGGGCGCAGGGGCGCCGCAGCGTGCTTCAGGCGAATGTTCCCATCGTCTGCCCTAGTGAGGGTGACGGCTTGCGGCGACTAGAGAAGGTTAGGGAGGGGGCGCTATCCGTAGATGGCGCTCAGGTCGTCAGGGTGGCTATTGACGACGAGGCTGGAGACTACGGCGAGCCTGTCTATCTGGGGAGCTTTGGGGATGTGCCGGGTGAGGCGGAGTAGGCACCCTGTGTTTGTTCGTTATCGATGAGAATCGCGAAAAATTTTTTGGGCGTAATTTTGTTTGATTAAACAAAGAAGGCCCAGCATAAAATGCTGGGCCTTCTTCAATCTACGTCGCTCATAAGCTTGCGATGGCTCCGCTGAGCGACGGCCTCCAAGGAGGTCTTAGATGCTGATCCGCCCGAGAGGGCTAGAGAGCAGCGCACGGTGAGAACATTGGAGTTTATAGATGTTGTGTCAAGGAAAATAGGCCGAGGCCGTGTAGGATGCAGGCTCTTATTTCCTTAAGGTTCTGATTTGAAACGCAGTTCATATAGTATTTTCGTTTGCCTGTTTGGGGGTTCTTCCCGTCGCGAATCAGGTTTAGTCGGTGGAAGCCGACGGTCATAATCAAGTCGGCTTTGACCCATACGTCCTCTACATCCCAAGGGGCGGGGGGTTTCGGATTTAGCCGCAGGAGGCAGTGGTATGGTCTCTTTGGGTCCGGCGGAGTTGTGCTAAGCGCCACCACAGTCGTTAGCCCAGGCCTCCAACTAATCGGCGGACTGATCACGACGACGGGACGAAGCTTTATCATCTCCGGTTCTTTAAATCCGTCGGAAAAATCACAAAGTAGCACCTGCCCCAAATTGGGGGCTTTTTCGATAGCCACGAGCAAAATCCTATACCATGCGGGCAATTATTCGCCGTTCGTCCCCATCAACCAAATGCGGCGGATATCTGGGGTCCTCGCTCTATTTCCACACCCACTTGCCGACGACGCGTCCGTTTATGTGGACTTCGCTCAACTCGCGCTCATACGTGCCATATCCGGGGTTGATGCTCGATATGCGGAGCATGACGGGGTCTTTGGACCCAAACACGACTTCGACCCGCTTCAGCACAAGGCCCATCCCATCATGCAGGACGTAGACGCCCGGCGGGCTAGGAAGCGTGTGACCCATGTCGACCATGACGCGCTCCCCCGCCATATAGTCTGGCTCCATGCTGTCGCCAGTCACGCGGATGATCACGAGGTTCGAAGGATGCTCCACGAAGGCTGAGACAAGCCGCTTTGGCATTGTCCACAGGTCCGTCGGCGGCGCTGCCTCGTAGTAGTCATCACCGGATAGAAACGCCCCAGCTCCAGCGTGTGGGCTCACGTCGTATTCTGGGATCTGAACGCGCGCGCCGGAAGATGATGGGTCAGGCGATGCTTCATCGTCATTCGATATTTTCGATAAAGGGACGCGCACCAATTCGCCTCGCCGAGACGGCGGTGAGGGAGCCTTCACATAAGGACGTCGCTTTGGGTCACCCTCAGGGCGCAGCGCATCCGGGCTAATGCCCAGAACCTTCCCGATCTTCTCCCGTGAGTCTTCGTCAAGGGACTTTGGCGAGCCGCTCTTTATGTATTGCTGAATATACGCGGCGTTCCTCCCGAGAAGCGCCGACAGGCTCTTCATGTCGTGGTCCGGGTTGTCGGAAAGAAGCTCGAGGAGGAGCTTCCTGGGGGCGTCGAGAAAATCCATGCCCTATAATCCGCCATCATATAGGAAATATCCAATACGATATTTCCTATTGCAAAGTAGGTAAATTCCTACTATTTCCCTATTCATGGAAGACAAATCCGACCCCGTTTTGCCCTGCGTCGAGGCGTTTCTGTCCAGCGAAGGCATGTCAGCAACTGCGTTCGGAAAAGCCGCCGCTGGCGATCCGCGCTTGGTCCACGACCTGCGCTCTGGACGGGAATTGCGGTTCAGGACGCGGGAAAAGATCACGACGTTCATCGCTGGGGCTATTGCCACATCCCGCACCACGCAGGAGGCGCAGGGATGACTGGTGTGCGCGTCCTGGCGCCCCGACACTGACCTCCACCTCTCCAACTCCGGAGCACGCGACTTGAAACAGCAAAGTATATTGATGAACAGTGCGGGAGGCGTAACTGCTGTTCTGGCAATGGTTGCCCGTTGGATGAAGTGCGCGAGCGCTAATGAGCCGTGCTTGGTCCTTGATTCGCTGCATCGAGAATCTGCTGCGCGAACTCCAGAGCTCTCGCCCTTTCCAATCGTGATACCAACCAGCCCAGACCCCCGGCTCCCACCGCAAAATCAACGTGGCTATGTGCTCCTTGGGCCGGAGCGGCGACGTGTAGCAATAGCCGATCTGTCTGCGGAACTATCTCGTCATCTTGGGGTAAATAACTGGAACAGCTTGGGGGAAGCATTGTCCTACGAATTGAAATAAATGTGTTGATGAGTCCGGAAAGATATTCTGGAGATACATGAACGTAATCTTCTCCAATTTTTAATTCTAGAACGTTTTTTTCCAACAACTTCATATCGAGTTCTTGATGTTCGGCCATAGGATCCCCCGTTGAAACTTCGCTTATTTATGGAGCACGCCGCATGACCGCATCGCATGATATCCAAACTGTCACGTGCGCCGAAAACGGTCACTCGGAACCGCTCCGCCTAGCACTCTACCGAATAGCACGGCAGCGTGCATGGGCGTCCGACGACGCCATGTTCGCGCACCTCGATCGCGCTGCGTCGTGGATCGCGGGCGATAATTCCGCAGAATGCGCCGCGTCCGGTGCTCCGGCGCCCCTTACCGTCAGCGACGGTTTGATCGCCTCGGATGGGGCCGTGGCTATTGTCAGAGCGTATTTGGATAAGAAGCGGGTTGCCCAGACGTCGGATGTCGCCACGGAAGACGTGGCCCCGGTCGGAGCATTGCCGAAGCCGGTGGCCCTTTCCCTCGGCGAAGTCCTGATCATGCGAGATTTCGCCCGGAACATGCGTCATGCGTCGCAGTTGATCGCGGGAAACTGCGTCATCGTGGAGGGCGTCCACATGGCGGATTTGTCGGTCGATCTGCCGATCCGCGAGACGGACATCGTGACGGTGCGTGATCGGGTCGCCGGAAAGGGGGCGCGGTCATGAACGAAGATTACGAACGGGCGATAATCAGCCGCCAGAAAAGTGATGGGGGTGCGCCTGTGTGCGTTGAAACGGCATGTCAGGCACGGACGTCACTGCGCCAACCGGCTAACGCGCCAGCCCCCGACGCGCCTGACGGCAGGAGTGTCTGATGCCAATCCCCTCGATCAAGACGGCGACCAAGGAAGCGGTGAAGCGCTGCGGCGGTCTGGACGCTGCTGCGACCATAGTCCGGGTCGGAAAATCGAACCTGTCGGACTACGGCAATCGCGACCGGCCTCATATCGTGCCGGTCGATGTCGCGATCATGCTCGATCTGTGCGCGCAGGCGCCGCTGATCCTGTCCGCCATGGCGCACGCCGAGAACTTCATGCTGGTGCCGACGCATTTTGGGGAGGGAAACCTTCCGCGAGACATGCAGCGATTCACCGAGGAAACGTCGGACGCAATCCGCAAGGGTTTTGAGATTCTAGAGGATGGTGTCGTCGACGTGCATGAAGCGCAGGCGATGCTGGCGCATATGCAGCGGGTCAAAAGCGTGGCTGAACATATCGCCGCCGGGATGACGAAGATCATCGCCGCGACGCGGCCGCATATTGTGGCGGCGTCGGCGTAATGGCGCGCGAATCATGCGACTGGATCTCGATTGATCCGATCCTGAGGCACTTTGCGATTTGCGGCGTCAGCGTCGCGATGCAGGCGCGTAAGCTCGGCGTGTCGGAACGCTCCATCTATCAGCGCCGTATAATTCTGGGAATCTCCCGCAAGCAGCGCGAAAAGCGCAATGCCAGAAAGGCCGGACATGCCATCGCCGCGTAAATTTGGCTCGCGACCGCGCAAGCTGCCTTACTCTATTCCGCGCCGCGAACTGGATGTCCGCGCGATCGCGGCGAGTTTTCGCGTGCGGCCTGACCTTACGAAACAGGTGCGTACGTCTGGCGGCATGACTTGCGTCGACAATAGCAAGATGAAATCGCCGAGGGGTTTCTGGTATGTCGGATGACCTGATCCACCCAAAGGATTTTTACGGAAAACTGAATACCGCGATCCGTGACGCTGGCGGCGTCACGGCATTCGCCCGCTTGCACAATCTCGATACGCGCCGCGTTTACGAGACGCAGGAAGCCGTGCGATACCACGAGGATGTCGCACGCGCAGTCGGTCTGGTTCCCGTCGCGCGCTATCCTGTTGCTGCCGATCCCGCCTCCCTTGTCGCTGGTCGGGTCATTTACGAAAAACTGAATACTTTTGTCCGAGAGTGCGGCAGTCAGAAAGCTGCGGCTGACAAAATTGGGATAACCAAGGCGCATCTGGGCAACATCATCAATGCGCGTCGCGGCCTGCGCCCTGTTCTGGCGTCTCTTGGGTTCATGGCCCCGCTAACGCGGTTTGTGCCCGTCAAATGACCGATCAGATATCAGCATCGGAAGTCGCGAAAATGCTCGCCGGAAGCATGGAAGCGCTCGCGCGTGAACTGCTGCCCGGTGGACGTCGTCAGGGCGCAGAATGGGTCGCGGGTAGCGTCGCAGGCGAAGCCGGAACGCGACTGAGCGTCCGTCTCTCTGGCCCGAAGGCCGGTGTCTGGAAGGATTTTGCAAGTGACGTCGGCGGCGACGCTCTGGATCTCGTCGCGGCATGCGTCTGCGGCGGCGACAAGAAACAGGCCTTCAAATGGGCGCGAAACTGGCTCGGCCTTACTGGAGAGAAGATCGAAGAGCGACGCGTCGAGATCCGCGAACGTTCGGAAGCCGATGCGAAGAAGGCGGAGGAAGAATCCGCCCGTAAGCTGCTGCGGGCTCGCGATCATTGGCTTGCTGCTCAACCGGATATCCTCGGCTCTCCTGTCGACGCATATCTTCGCGGGCGTGGCATCGACCTGGCGCACCTTGACGCGCCGCCTCACGCAATCAGGTTTTCGCCTGCGCATTACTGCGTTGAGGTTGGCGGCCCGTTGCCCGCCATGCTCGCCGCCATCACGAACCTGCAGGGCCGCACGATCGCCGTCCATCAGACGTGGCTCGGCGAGCATGGTGGACAATGGTCCAAGGCGAAAATCGAAACGCCCAAGAAGGTTCTGGGGCGGTTTGTCGGCGGGTGCATACGGCTTCGCCGTGGGCAATCTGGCCTGTCTTTCGCGAAGATGCCGCCTTCCGAAACCGTCGCCATCGGTGAAGGGATCGAGACGTGCCTTTCGGTCGCGCTCGCATGCCCTGAACGCCGCATCCTCGCAGCGGTTTCGCTCTCCAATCTCGCAACCATTTCCCTGCCCGAGAACGCGCGCAATGTGCTGATTCTCGCGGATCGGGACGAGCATCCGGCGGCAAAGCAAGGCCTGCGCAAAGCGATCGACGCCCATCTGGCGGCCGGTCGCGGCGTACGCGTGGCCTATCCGCCCAAAGGCAAGGACTTCAACGATGCAATCCGGTGAGACGCCAGCGTCGGCTGACGGGCTTCAATCTGTTCGCGCCGCCATCCAGTCGGCGGACAGATGCTTTCAGGTCATTGACGGCGGCAAGGATGGCAACGGCGGACCGCCGCCCGATGCCCCGAAAGAGGAGGCCCAGTGCCCAGTGTATTCGATAGGGCATCTCGACGGCGTCTTCTATTTTCTTGACACGGTGGGCCAGCCGCGCGCGTTGAAGGCTGCCCAGCTGACCCGGCGCCCTGATCTGCTCGGGCTCTTCGGCGGGTCGACCTTCTGGCTGAAAGACAAGTTTCCGAAGACTGCCAAGGTCAAGGAAAAGGACGCCGCAGGCGATGAGGTCACAAAAGAGATTGTCGTCGATTTCAATATCAATCGTTCGGCTGAGTTTCTGCAGCGCGAATGCTTCAAGGCGGGACTTTATGGCGACCACATCAAGATCCGAAAGCCGGGTATCTGGCCCGCGCCCGATGGCATGCCGATCGTTCATTGCGGCGACCGCGTGCTTATCGGATCTCGGCTGGAGCACCCCGGCACGCGGATCGGCAATCAGATATGGGCGGGGTCGCCTGCGCAACCCCGGCCGGGTCAGCCGTGTGACGCCATGATCGCCCGACTCTTGCTCAGCCAGATCGACGAATTGTTCAACTTCCGCATTCCGGGCAGCGGCATCATCGTCATGGGGATGCTGGCGTGCGCCTATTACGGCGCCGCGATCCCATGGCGTCCGGCCGGGTTTCTCACCGGACCCGCCGGATCGGGCAAGTCGTCGCTGCTCAAGGTTTTGTCCGAGGCTATTCCGCTCAAGTTCGCGACGAATGACGCCTCGAAAGCTGGTATCGAGCAGACGGTCGACGGGCGTGCGATTCCGATGATTATTGATGAAGCCTCGGATCGTATTGATCAGCGCATGGCCCGCGCCCTTCTGGATCTTGTCCTGTCGGCGACCAGTGGCGACGGCACGCAGGGCGCGCGCGGAGGATCTGACGGCGTCGCTCGGAAGATTTCGGTTTCGGGCTCGATCATCATGGCGTCGATCAGGCCGCCGGATATGGAGGCGCAGCATTTCGGGCGTTTTACGATTGTCGAGATGATGGCGGCGGCGAAAGGCGCAGACCACACGGCGCAGCATCGCGAGCTTGCAGAGTGGGCGCGCGAGCATGGCCCTGCGCTCTGGGGCCGTGCGTTGTCCGGATGGGAACGCTATCGCGAGGCCCGGCTAATCCTCCGCGCCGCCGTGTCACGGGCTGGATGCCAGCCGCGCGAAATGGACCAGATGGGCTCTTTGCTGGCTGGCTGGTGGACGATGCTGAATGACCATATGCCTACAGAGGCCGAGGCGGATAATGCCGTGCGCGGGATCGAGGGCTATATCCGTGGCGCGGAAGAGGTGCAGCAAGTCAGCGGCACGCAACAGATGATCGACCATTGGCTATCCCAGGTGGTGCAAATGCAGCGATCGACGGAACGCCGTTCGATCGGCGCGCTGATTAGCCGCATGCTCAAGCCTGATGGCGACGTCGACTTCGACGATCCGAACGACGTCGAGCGCGCGGATCTCAATTATTCGCGAAAGAACGTCGAGCATGTTCTTGCGACCTATGGCGTTCGTGTCATTCGAAGGCATGAGCCCAAACCACGCAGTGGGCAGGAGCCGCCGCGCGCGAGTGAGGGCGATGGCATCTGGGTCTCGCCCAAAAATTCGCAGTTAACGTCTCTATTCAAGGACACGCCTTTTGCCGGGCAGAAATTCGTATATGAAATGATGCGGCTGGAAAGTTATCGCCCCTGCCCGAAAGATGGTCGAGGACAGGAAAAGATCATCAAAATGGATGGTCGAAGTCAGAGAGGTTGCATCTGGCTCAGGTGCTGCGAATTGGGGCTTTCTGACGACGGCGACTGAGATATAGGGCACAAGGGCACAAAAGGGCACAACGCGTGATCCCTTTAGTTCGTGATTATATCTAAAGGGCACAGAAATCACATAGGGCACGCATATTTATGCCCCTAATGTGCAATTTGGCATTCTCCGTGCCTCTTGCTGTAGTAAGCAAAAATATCTGTGCCCTTTGTGCCCTTGTACCCTTTCTTACTAACTTACTGAGAAATATAGATAATAAAGGGCACAAAAATGGGCACAAAAGGGCACACCATTTCTCGCCAGCCTGTAGCTACGCTGAAAGTCGCTGCGTCCTGCGATCAGGGTGAATTCGTGGATGTCTCGGCCCTTGCGTTCCGTAGTCGCAAGCCGACCGAGTTCAGTACGCTGCGTCCGGTTGTGGATCAGGTGGCGGAGTGGCTGGATGAAGCGGCGACCACGCTTGCCACTCTCCATGTGAAAAATCTGCGTCCTGCAGGCGTGAAGATCAACTGGCCCGATATCGTCGCGGATCGTTCGGATCTCGACTGGCTGCGAGCGAGCGACGACATTCTTCCATCGCCTACGGCCGACGCTGTGGCGCGCATGGATATCGTTCTTGGCTGGCCGGGGCTTCTCGCTGACATGGGCCAGCGAACCGTCGTCAACAAACGCCTGATCGTGAACCCCTATTCCGGAAAGTTCCGCTGGGAATGGCGAGAGTTGGGACGAAGCCTTGGAATACATCACCAGACCGCGCAGGCGTGGCACAGGCGCGCCTGCGAGGTCATTGCGAGAAAAATCGACCACGGGTGATTTTCCTCTATCCAGATTATCCAAATTGCAGTATTTGCGAAGCCATACTTAGGGGTCGTGCAGCCAAACGGTTGCCCGGCCTTCTTTGTTTGGTGAAGCCGGGGTCAGTCTCGCGAGAAATCCGGCTGTTGGAGGTAATCCTCCAGCGTCTTTGTACGAGTCTTGGCCGCATTAATCAGACATTCCCGAAATAGTATCTTGGTCAATGAGCCGTTCCCATAGGCGGCCTCGACCAGACCACAGTCGTCATCGCGGAATTTTATCCACGACCTTTCCGATGTCCGAAGGTGATCGAGAAGTTCACCTCGGCCCAGCTTCGCCGATAACGCCTTATAGGCACGATTTAGATCAGCATCGCGACGTGCCAACTCTTCGTTGCCGCATTCGATCATTGCAGGATCTACGCCGCCAGCTGCGTCCATACACTTGTCGTAATCTGAAGCCAGACAGGTTCCACCCGGCAAGGCCATCATGACCGATAGAATCACGGCTCTCTTCATTCTCTGCCCTTTGCTTCGTCTCACTCGAACTCCGGACAGTCGCCATGCCCGCTCGTCTAAGATGCGTCGGCGCGCTCGTGCGCTCAATAGACACCCGCATCGCGATCCCGCCGCCCAAGCGGGCTGACGCCTTCTACCTTTCGAAGCCCTGGCGCGATCTCATGCGTCGCCTGGTCGAGAAGCGTGGCCGGTCCTGCGAGAAGTGCGGACGGACGGGAACTCGCCTGTTCGGTGACCACGTCCACGAATTGAAAGACGGCGGTGCTCCGCTCGATCCGTCGAACGTCCAGCTGCTTTGCGGGTCGTGCCACACGACCAAGACGGCGCGAGCCCGAGCGATCAGAACGGCGATCGTCGAAAAGCCTTGAAAAACGGCTGATTTCTACGGTTTTCGTGGATTTGGTCCGACCGGGCGGGGGGCGGGTCGAAAGTCTGGGCCGGATCGGGGGCCCTAACCGCGCCAGTCTCATTCGCAGATTTTTTGCCTGTGTTTGAAAACAATCAAAGAATTCAAAGGAGATGAAACAATGGCACGCGGTGGACGCCGTCCGGGTGCCGGTCGGAAAAAGAAGACGCAGACGACCGAGGAATGGAGCGGGCCGGTCATCACTGAATATTCGACTTTGACACCCCTAGAATTTTGGAAAGCGGTCCTGCGCGATCCTGGGACGCCGTTTGAATTACGCGCGATGGCTGCGGACAAGGCAGGCCCTTTCATGCACGCAAAGCCCGCGCCTGTCGCGTCTGGGCAGGGGGATTTGGGGGATATGCCCGAAGCGGGGAGCAAATGGGAACGCGCCACGTCTCCCGATCGCACGATGAACTGAGGATAGTATGCTGGATCTTAGCAGGCCGGACTGGGAAAGCCGCATGCGCGATGGGCGCTCGTTGCTGCCTGAAGTCCAGCCGGTCAATCCTGCGTTGGCGGAACAAGCTGTCGAAATTTTTGACATGCTCTGTATCCCGGATGTGATCGGGCAGCCGACTTTTGGCGAGGCTGCCGGGGACTGGTTCCGCGATATCGTCCGGATGCTGTTCGGCGCCCTCGATCCGGCGACCAAAGAACGTCAGATCCGTGAGCTGTTTCTGCTGGTGCCTAAGAAAAATTCGAAGACGACGAACGGCGCGGCGCTGATGCTGACGGCGTTGATGGTCAATCGGCGTCCTCACGCGGAGTTTCTGATCGTCGCCCCAACCAAAGAGATCGCCGCTCTCGCGTTCAACCAAGCGTCCGGCATGGTTCGGGCAGACCGCGAACTCAGCGGCATGTTTCATATTCAGAATAACCAGAGGCGGCTCACGTTTAAGCGTTTGGGCGCAAGCCTGAGTATCAAAACGTTCTCAAAGGAGGTGATGACCGGCGTCAAACCGGCGGGCGTCCTTGTTGACGAGGAACACGTCATCGCCCTGAACGCCGACGCGGGCGACGTGATGGGGCAGATTCGGGGGGGCATGATCAGCCAGCCGGAAGCGTTTCTGGCGATTATCACGACCCAAAGCGACAAGCCGCCGCGTGGCTGCTTTCGCGAGGATCTGCTGCAGGCTCGGGCGATCCGCGATGGGAAGTCACACCGGCAAGGCGACGATGGCGATACGCTGATCCCGGTCGGAACTGGGATATTGCCTGTCCTTTATGAACTGCCGGACGCACTCCAGAAGCCTGCGCTGGTCGGTGATTTCGCGGCTTGGGAAAACCCGTCAGTTTGGCCGATGGTGCTCCCAAATCTGGGCCGTTCGATCACCATCCACCGCCTTATCGAAGAGTATGAGACGGCGCGAGGCAAGGGAATTGCCGAACTATCCCGCTGGGCCTCGCAGCATCTGAACGTCGAGATTGGCCTTGCGCTCCGCTCTGACCGCTGGGTCGGGGCGGATTACTGGGTGGGCGCAGGCGACGACATGCTGACGCTGGAGGACGTTCTCGCGCGCGCCGAGGTCGTCGTCGCCGGGATCGACGGCGGCGGGCTCGACGACCTGCTGTCGCTGGTTGTGCTCGGGCGCGACGCGACGACGCAGGAATGGCTGCACTGGCAAAAAAGCTGGGTGTTCGAGGGCGTGCTGGCGCTCCGCAAGAAAGAGGCCAGCGTGATGCGCGATTTTCAGGCGCAGGGCGATCTGGTGATCGTGTCGGAGCCGGGAGACGACATCGAGCAGCTTGCCGACGTGCTGGAGACTGTCGACGCCGGCGGCGGCCTTGCGCAGGTGGGGCTCGATCCGCAGGGCGTGGGCGCCATCGTCGACGCGCTGGCGGTGCGCGGCATTGGTCGCGACCGCGTCGTCGGCGTCTCGCAGGGCTGGACGCTGTCAGGCGCCATCAAGACGGCGGAGCGCAAGCTCGCTGACGGCACGTTCAGACACGGCGCGCGGCCGATCATGGCGTGGGCGGCGTCCAACGCGAAGGTCGAGCCGCGAGGCAACGCGATCGTCATCACCAAGCAAGCGGCGGGAAACCTCAAGATCGACCCGCTGATGGCGACCTACAACGCCGTGACCCTGATGTCGCGAAATCCGGAAGCGCCGGGCGGCGGCGGAAAGGTCGAGGATTTCCTACGGACCGGGATCATCGCGGTATGAATATCCGTAAGGCCTTCGGGGCCATGTTTTTCAAGGCGGCGAACGTCATGGCGCTGGCGACGACGGGCGTCAGCCTGACAGATCTGCGTCTGGGCGCTTTTCTGGCGGGCGGTCCGACCTTTTCCGGGCAGACGGTGACGATCGACGCGGCGATCCAGCTGGATACGGTCTGGGCGTGCGTGCGGCTGCTGTCGGAAACGATCGCGTCGCTGCCGCTCAAACTATACGAGCGGCAGCCGAACGAGACGTCGATCGTCGCGCGTAGCCACCCGCTGTTTTCGGTTCTGGCGACGTCGCCCAACGCGGATATGACGCCGATCGAGTTCTGGGGAACCATGATCGCGTGTCTTGTGACATGGGGCAACGCGTTCGGGCAGGTGATGCGGCGCGGCGACGGGTCGGTGATCGCCATCAACCCGCTACGCCCGGATCGCATGACGGTCCGACGTGATCCGAACAGTGGCGCGCTGACCTACACCTATGCGTGGCAAGGCAAATATCTGGTTCTCGCCGAGGCGGATATTTTCCACATCAAGGGGTTCTCGTTCGACGGCCTGCTGGGGCTGTCGCCGATCTCTGTCGGGCGTCAGTCCATCGGCACGGCGCTGGCGGCGGAGCAGACGGCGGGCAAGACATTCAAAAACGGCCTTTTGACGCAAAGC
The DNA here is from genome assembly GCF_002153745.1 of Acetobacter sp. DsW_063. Classification (GTDB taxonomy): domain Bacteria; phylum Pseudomonadota; class Alphaproteobacteria; order Acetobacterales; family Acetobacteraceae; genus Acetobacter. The sequence goes on from NZ_JOPL01000052.1 coordinate 25,056, forward strand.
TATATCTCGGCTCCCGACTACCTCAAGGAACCTGAGAAAGAGCGCGCGAAAGCCATCCTCGCGGATTATGCGGGCGCCATCAACGCAGGCAAGACGCCGCTGCTGGAGGGAGGCTGGAAAGTGGAATCCATCGGCCTCAACCCCGAAGACATGCAGCTGCTGCAGACACGCGGTTTCAATGTCGAGACCCTGTGCCGCTGGTTCGCGGTTCCGCCGGTCATGATTGGCAGGATGGAAAAATCCACTGCGTGGGGCTCCGGATTGGAGCAGATGAACCTGTGGTTTTTGCAATACGGGCTGATGCCATGGCTGATCCGGATCGAGCAGGCGATAACGCGGTGTCTGCTGAGTCCGGCCGATCGGTTGCGTTTCTACGCGAAGCACAACGTCGACGCCCTGATGCGCGGGGATACGGCAGCGCGGACTGCGTTCTATGTCGCAGGTCTGCAGAACGGTTTCGTGACTGCGAATGAAGTTCGCGCGAAGGAAAACCTTCCGCCGGACCCGGACGGAAACGTCCTGTGCGTGCAGGCGCAGATGATCCCGCGCGCCGATATCGGCAAGGCGGCCGTGCAGCCGACGCTCAAGCCTGTCGCAGGCGGCCAGCCGCCGCCCGATCCGCCACAACCCGACTCAACAGGGAGCGAAGACGATGATTGACGGCGATTACCTTGCCGCGCCGTTCGAGGTGAAGTTCGCACCTGGCGCGACAGA
>NZ_JOPL01000053.1 GCF_002153745.1 Acetobacter sp. DsW_063
CGCCGCATCCTTCATCTTCTATCTCAAAGAATGAGTCCTGAGCCTAATGCTGTCTCGCATATATTGGATGCGGATACTCCGGCGGAGTTTGATCGTATCGCCATGCAGGTATATCGGCATTGCTAGTGTCGTGCGTCACGAATGCGCTTGGAAATCATGTGATAAACGCCGGGTAAGTCCGACGACCGATGTTGAGGCGGCGAGTCGCGTTCAGATGGCCGCCGATCTGAAAGCAAAGCTCCAGTCCAAATGGTCACAACCTACTGGCGACAACAGCCGCGCTGTATTCCCTTTCAGAAGATACCAGACCTTACGACATCACTGCAGGTCTGCCCCAAGCCTGCGCAGCTCCTGTAAGTTCGATCACCCAGTTCGCGACGGCTTCGCCGAGCAGGCGGTAGCCGAAATCGCCCATATGCAGGCCGTCAGGCGACAGATCGTCCCGCGTCATCCCGTATTCGGCGCACCACGACTTCATGCGGCCATAACGGTCGAACACAGGCACGCCCAGTTCCCGCCCGAGCGCCGGGGTCGCGTCGCGAAACGCCGGGAAGGCGGCGCATTCCTCCATCATCCGGCTCCATTGCGGCCCGATCATCGCCAGATCGACGCCGCTCTCGCGCAATGTCGACAGATCCTTGCGGGTCAGGTCCTCAAACTCGGCGAGCGGGACGTTCTGCCACGCATCGTTGGTGCCGCCCTGCCAGATGACGAGATCGGCGTTGGCGTTCAGAACCGGTTGCAGACGTGCGTGCATCTCGCGCGCCCCATTGCCGCCGATGCCCAGATTGACGATCGTCAGTCCGCCTCGTGCAAAAGGCTCAAATGTCCGGGCGAAGATCGGCGCGAAACCATGTTCCGGAGAACTGGCGCCCACGCCTTCAGTCGTTGATGAACCGAACAGGCAGATAGTCACGGGTTCGCCAGCTTCAAGACGGCTGGTCAGGCGAGGAAAGAACGTCATCGGGAACAACTCTTCGAATTTATTGAAGAGGCTGAGGGCGGATACGCCCCGCCTTACGCCTCGACGGCCGGGCCTCCGCTGGATGCGGCGGCGCGCTGCCGCACGCGACGACGTTCATAAAACTGCGCGACAAGGAACAGAAGACCCAGCCCCACGCCGTTCACCACAATCTGAAGTGGCCACCCGGCTCCGAAGGTGGTGAAGACCAGTCTGCCGAACAGGTCGAGGACGGTGCCAGCCGTGAATATCTCGAGGGAGTGTCGTCCCGCCAGCGCCAGCGCCTGCCCCAGACGTGAGTGGGAGAGCGCCCGTGCGACGGACGATGACTGAACAAGATAGAAAATCGCCATCACGTCGAGCAGGCGTAGCGGCGCGAGGGTGCTTTTGTCTGGGGACGGTAATGCGAACGGCCGCAATTTGGGCAGCCCCCATTGCGCCCACGGAAACGCCTCCACCAGTGAGAACGTCAGGTAAAGCGCGGCGGCGATCTTTAGCCAGCGATACGATGGCAGGTCGCCCCCATGCCGTCCGGCCTCAATCGCTGCGGAGGCTCCGAGAACGAACAGGAACTGCCACGCCAGCGGGTCGAAATACCACCCGTCGGGATCGAGCCAGTTAGGGAAATTAACCGTCGGGTCGACGTTGATCAGCAACCATAGCCCGGCGCTGAGTCCGAGGGCGAGAAAACGGTTGGCTCGGATCAGGAGGTAGATAAGCGGAAACGCTCCCAGAAGCACCATATAGAGGGGAAGGATGTTGAGGTTGGCCGGAAGGGCGTCCAGCAGCAGTACGCGCCACAGATCCGAAACCCCGTGGGCCAGTTCGGGTTCCAGAAAATCTACCGGCACCGGGGAGAACCGGCGCCATTCGCGAATAGTGAAAACTGACACAAGCAGCATCAGCGTCTGCGCCACATAGAGCTTGCCGCAGCGGCGGGCGATGCGGATCAGCGTGTCCCTGACGCCATTCCTGGCGAACCCGCGCCCGTACGCGAGCCAGGAGGCGTATCCGGCCAGCAGCACGAAGATTTCCGCCGCGTCGGCGAAACCTACGTTTCGCATGGTCAGCCGGTTCAGAAGATTTTGCGGAATGTGATCGACGAACATCATCAGCAATGCGGCGCCGCGCATGGCGTCGATGCGGTGGTCCCGATTGCTTCCTCGCGGCCGAACGGAAGGAGGCCGCGAGACGCTGCCCGGAGGGCCATCCTCCATCGTAAGGATCGTACCGGGCGCTGCGTCCACCGCGTCGTCAGGCGAGGCTTGCGGGCCGGGCCTGGAGGGGACGTCGCGACTCAGCGTGGCTGTGGATGATTGGTCCGTCATATCCTGTCCTGAGCGGCGCGTCCCAGCAGATCGACCGGATCTAGACCGGGCCGTGTGCTATTAAAAGGTATCGGCGACTTGAAAGCCAGTCTGGTTGCGCTTTCTTACAGCATGGATAACAGAGCGCGGGCGCGTGGGGACGCCCTGCCGCTCCGGCGTCCGTTCGAACGCGGGCATCTGAAGGTGAAATTAAGGTGGTGTTATGACCCAGCGTGGCGTTCCTGAACGAACAGAGGTCGAGGCTGTCCTTCGCGACGTCGCTGACGCGACGAGTGGTCGCGGCCTTCTCGATATCGCGCGCGTCGAGTCATGCGCCATTGTCGACGGACGCCTGCGTGTGGTGCTCGCCGTCGCTGCGGCCGACGCTGCGGCTGTGGACCGCCTCACCGGCGCCGCAGAGCATGCGCTGGACGGCGCGTTCGCGCCTATGTGTTCTCAGGTCATGTTGACCGCCCACCGCGAGCAGACGCCCGCCCAGCGTCCCGCTGCGTCCGGTGGCGGACATCGCCCGCTCGGCGGCGTGGGCGGCGGCGCATCGTCGCTCGATGTCGGAGCGGTCATCGCCGTGGCCTCGGGCAAAGGCGGCGTCGGAAAATCGACGACCGCAGTCAACCTTGCGGTCGGACTGGCGCTGGAGGGGCTTTCAGTCGGTCTGATGGACGCGGACGTTCATGGCCCGTCTCTGCCCCGGATGCTCGGCGTCGCCGAACGTCCGGAAGTCCGCGAAGGCCGACTGATCCCTGCGCGCGCATGGGGCGTGTCCGCCATGTCGATCGGGATGCTGGTCGACGAAAATCAGGCCATGATCTGGCGCGGTCCGATGGTGATGGGCGCGATTGGGCAGCTTCTCAATGACGTGGACTGGGGCAAGCTCGACGTTCTGATTATCGACATGCCGCCCGGCACAGGCGACGCGCAGCTGACGCTTGCGCAGAAGGCGACGTTGACCGGCGCGATTATCGTCTCGACGCCGCAGGACATTGCGCTGCTCGACGCGCGGCGCGGCATCGCGATGTTTGAGAAGACTCGCGTGCCGGTGCTCGGGCTGATCGAGAATATGTCCTATTTCTGCTGCCCCAATTGCGGACATCGAACCGAACTGTTCGGCCATGGCGGCGCGCGCGAGGAAGCGGCCCGACTGGACGCGCCGTTCCTTGGTGAAATCCCGCTGCTTGCCGAAATTCGATCCAGCGCTGATTCGGGTGCGCCGATCGTGGCGGCTGCGCCAGAGAGTGAGGCCGCTCAGGCATATCGCAAGCTGGCGGCGACTGTGGCCGAGTCCGTCCGACGCACGATGCGCCGCGCTCCTGCGGGGGGATGAGACTTCCTGCCCGGCGGGCCGTCTTCACATCATAGCAAGTAACCATGGTTGCGGGCGGGTGCAGTGAGCGGCGCCATGAACCTGCGCACCCACTGATTGCGCGGCTTCGCTTGAGTCAGTTCACGCTGTGCCGCCGTTGTGATGACGTCGGGGGCGGGAGACTTTCTATATCGGATGCGCAGCGTCCGCAGTCTGGCCCTGAGCTCCAGCGTTCCGGTGCGCCCCGACGCAACTGACGACACTGAGTGCGACCAGAGTGAACGCAGCCGCTTCAAGTGCATGCGGCATGCGTCGCTCCCACAGAAATCCGTAGATCAGCGCGAACAACGTCTCGAAGAGAATCATCTGGCCAGTGAGCGTGAGCGGCAGGAGGCGGCTCATGCGGTTCCACAGCGCGTTGCCCACGATGGACGCCAGAAACGCAACGCCCAAAGACACGAGGCCAAGCTGCGTCCATTCGGCCGCGTCGTGATGGGCGTGGTCGATTAGGAATGCGAGCGGAATAAGCACGAGGCTCTGCGCCCCGGTGACGACACCGGTCAGAAAATTCCAGTCATGGGCGGATATATGGTCAAGGCGTCGTAGCCAGCGGCTGTTGCTGACGGCGTAGATCGTCCATGACACAAGTGCTCCAATGGCGCTCAGCAGCCCGGTCAGGCGCGCGGACGCCGGTATTTGGGACGGCGCAGCCACAGTCTGCCAGCCGATGCAGATCGCCCCGGCGGCGCAGAGCAGGAGCGATGGCGCCAGTTTCGCCAGCGAAACAGCCCCCTTGTCCCGGCTGCCGACGATCGTGACCGCAACGGGAAGGAACCCGATGACCAGTGACGTCATCGCCACGCCGCCACTTTGAACGGCGGTCGAGAGCAGCAGATAGTAGAGAATATTGCCGGTGAACCCGAGCTTCATAAGCGCCAGCCACTCGCCAGCAGAGACCGTAGCCGCGAAGTGGCGCCACCGCGGCGCGAGCATGGCCGCCGAGATCAGTCCGTAAAACAGGTAACGTCCGCTCGTCAGGAACAGCGGATCGAACGTCCGGACCAATTCGGGCGCAAGAAACACCAGCCCCCAAAGCGCGCCTGCCCCAGCGCCGCAAATAACTCCAGCAAACGTGGCGTGGGAGTGGGCGGCTTCCGGCGCGGCGGAGGAAGTAGCGGTCATGCCGGGTGTCCTGTTGTCTGCGGTGGGGCGTAACGTCGGTATTTTTTCATAGCCATGTCAGCATTGTCTTGCCGGGGCATTTGCACCGAATATTGGGCCGTTGGCCATGCTTCAGGCCGCCATTGTTCCGTGCGCCCTCGTGGGCCCTAGTGTTTTCGTTCGGAGGGGATACGTCCTGCGCCAGACGGGGCGCAGGCGTTGCGTTCAAAAGTCATTCTGCAATCCGCGTCCGCCAGCCGCAGGTTCGCCTGATTTTCCTGAGAGACCGCCCATGAAGCGTCATGTGTATAGTTCCGGTTCGTTTTTTACTCAGCGGCTGAAAACCGTCGTGACGCTTCTGGCGTCCGCAGTTTTGCTCGCGCCCGCCGCCGCCCGGTCATCGGCGCCGCGCAAGGGCGATCTGTATGTCTCGATGGGCAGTTCATACGCCGCAGGCCCGGGTGTGGGCACGCCCGTCGCATCCTCTGGCGGGTGTCGTCGTTCGGAGTCGAATTTCGCGGATATCGTCGCCAGAGAGCGGGGTCTGAAGCTTGTCGACGTTTCCTGTTCGGGCGCGACTACGGGGAACATCCTTGATCACGGCCAGTATGGGCTGCCAGCCCAGATCGAAGCGGTCACTCCTGATGCGCGACTTGTTTCGATCCTCATTGGCGGAAACGACGTCAATTACGTCGCCGACCTGATGGGGCTGTCATGCCGCGATACTGGCGGCGCGAATTGCCGCGTCACGGATCCGGCTGAGGTGGAACGTCGGCTCGCGATCCTGCCGGAATCTCTGGACAGGGTCGTAATGGAAGTGCGCCGTCGGGCGCCCGCAGCGCGCATTGTGTTGCTCGGTTATCTACCGGCGGTTCCCGGCCACGCCGCGGTATCCTGCGCGGCTCTACCTCTTGCGCCGGACGACGCCGCGCGGATGCGTGCGCTCTACGTGCGTCTGGCCCAGATCATCGGCGGGGCCGCCCGACGCAACGGCATCGACGTAGTGCCCAGTTCCGTGATCGGCGCCGGTCACGACGCCTGCTCAGAGGTCCCTTATGTCGCGGGTTATCATCCGCCGCAAAACCCGGGTTGGGCCGCGCCGGTTGCTTATCATCCCAATCAGGCGGGTATGAACAAGGTTGCTGAGGCCCTGAATGAAGTCATTGGCGATTCTGGCGCTCGCTGAAGCATGGACGTCACACATGTGCGGGTGATGTCAGCTGTGGCGCGTCGGTTCCATTGAGAGCGACGGCAGAGTAGCTGTTCGGCGGATTTCCGCGGCGTGCACGCCTTCGGCGCCCTCATGGGCGGAGAAGCTTTCACTGTGCGCCGCTCGAACTTGTCAGGGGATCGTTTTCCGCCACGTCCAATGCATAGTGCTGGACAGAAAGGTAACATGGAGATCAATGCTGCCATGTTCTGTCTTCGTCGGAGGGCAGTGGCCAGAACAGGGGGCGTCGATCGATCGGACGGAGAATTGTTCGATCGAGCAGGGAGTGCGTTAAAACACATCGAGCGTTGACGCCGTGCGAACAGGGCTGCGGTTATTCCGTCGTCCCTGATTTGGCGACTGCGGCTGCGACCCCCTGTCTGATGCGTCTTACAACAGACTCCGGATCTTGGGACCACAGAGAGTTGGGGACGCCATCGGAGAAGAGCTCGACGACATAGTCGCCCGTATAGCCTATATCTTGAATACGCCTGAGAAATTCTCCGTTGGGGATGACGCCGTCGCCGGGGATATGGCGATCGTGAAAATTACGCGGGCGACGCCAATCCGCGAGATGCACCAGAAAGAGTTTTTCGCCGCAGAGAGAAACCTGATCGAGTGCTGTGCTTTCCCAAAGATTGTAAGAGTCTGCACAGATGCCAAAATTCGGATGATTGACTTCATCCAGCATCTCCAGCGCCGTCACAATATTCGAGACGATGGTGCTTCGGTTCATCAGGGACGCGCCAAGGGGCTCCAGCGCGATCTTTATGTCCCGCCTTGCGGCATAGTCTGCGATTTTCTTGTAAGCTTCGGTAGAGGTTTTCCAGACCAGATCCTCGTCGCCCGTCGGTAAGGCCCCTGTCTGGGTTGGCATGACGCCTCCCTTCAAAATTCGCGAAAAGCGATCCACTGCGCGACAGAATAATCTGACGCGTTCGTCCGGATCCTGCGGCTCCAGCACAGACATGGATGGGAAAACAGTCATCACATCGGGCTGCAGAGAGCTGACGTGAATGTCCTGCTCGCCGAGCCAGTCGATCTCCGCTTCAAAATTGTCGTGACTGAACTTTGATTCCCAAAGCTCGATCCCAAGTCCATGTCGCCGATAGAGCTCTACGTCCTCACGGAGCGTCAGATTTTTTGTGCTGATCTCGCTTATATGTAACCGCGACAGAATCGACATGTGACTGCTATTCCCTACGATTATCGCTGCGGAGCGTTTGAGGTCGCCTCGGCGGTCTGTTCGCCCCATCGTTGCATCGTGGGCACGTCGATGCCGAAGCAGTCGAGTGCGCGGGCGACGCAGTGGTCGACGATATCGCTGACGGATTGAGGTTTGGTGTAAAAAGCGGGCACCGGAGGCTGGATAATGCCACCCATCTCCGTCACGGCGAGCATGTTGCGAATATGTCCGGCGTGCAAAGGGGCTTCGCGTACCATCATGACCAACCGACGGCGTTCTTTCAGGACGACGTCGGCGGCGCGCGTAAGAAGCGTCGTGGTGACGCCCGTCGCCACTTCGGCGAGGGTCCGAACCGAGCATGGTGCGATCAGCATGCCCATCGTCCGGAAACTGCCGCTGGCGATACTTGCGCCGACGTCCTTGACCGGATGCACATGATCCGCGAGCGCGTGAAGCTGCTCGCGGTCCAGATCGGTTTCGTATGCGCGGGTCATTTCACCGGCCTGGCTTACGACCAGATGGGTTTCAACGCCCAGTTCACGGCACATTTCCAGCGCGCGCACGCCCAGAACGATCCCCGTGGCGCCCGTTATGCCGATGATGAGCGGACGGTTGGCGCTCATGCGTCGCCTCCGGGAAACAGGTCCGGCGCAAAGGGGCGGGGATCAACGTCCTGAAACTGCGCCCGAACAAATTCTTTACGCAAATGCCACGGCGCAGTGCAGTCGAACACTGTTTTGCAAGTGGCGCCTTTTGACGCGAGGGCAGGGTTATATTCCGGCGTCTGAGAGGGGTCGAGCACATGCCCTGTCACGCCCTGCAGAAACATCGTGTCCATATCGCCCTGATAACGGGTCTGCATGGCCCAAAGCACATCGTTCGTATCGAACAGATCAACATCGTCATCGACAAGGAAGACATTTTTAAGTTCGCGATAGGCGCCAAGCGCGATGATCGCCGCCTGTCGGGCGTTGCCATCATCGAATGCGCCGCGCTTGCTGACCTGAAGGATCGCAAGCAGTTTTCCGCCGCCTGCCGAGTGCGCATAAACATTCTTCACAAATCCGGGGAGCGCGGCTTCGCAGGCGTTGAGGATGCTGGCTTCTGTCGGGATGCCCGCCAGATTGACGTGCTCTTCACCCGGGCCGACGAGCGTCTGCAGAATCGCGCCCTTGCGCATCGTCACCGCCGTCACCTTGATGACGGGGAGGGACGGATTGGCGGGGCCGGTGTAGCCGGGGAATTCCGGCATCGCCAGGCCGGTGTCGGTGTTGATGTCTTCGCGAATGCGTTTGTTTGGCAGAATGACGCCTTCTATGACGATTTCCGCGCGGGCGATCGCGTGTTGATCGACCGTCACCGCGGGCGCCAGTTCGACCGGCTTGCCGCGGAGCGCCCCGGCGACGGCCAGTTCATCATAGCCGAATGGCGTCGTGGGCGCCTCGAAGCATGCGCCGATCGCGATCGCGGGATCGAGCCCCATGTTGATGGTGATGGGCAGCGCCTCTCCTCGCGCTTCGGCCTTCTGGCGGAAGACGTCGATGTGCCGCCCAGGCGCAAAGAAAATCGACAGTTCGTCTTTTCCCTGCACGCATAGACGATGAATCGTGACGTCGCTATGTCCCTCGTCAGGATCCGTACCCAGAACGAGGCCGAGACAGAAGAAAGGGCCTGCGTCCTCCGGGGTGTTGGTCGGCGCCGGGAGCAGCGTCCGGAGATCAAATCCCTCGTCATCGGCGCGATGAACGATTTCCTGCACGGGCGCATGTTCGGATTTGACGACGATGGGCTGAACCGGGTTGGCGACCGCCTTCCCCATGTGACGCGCCAGATCCTCCGATTTCGCGCCAAGCAGCAACGCTACACGCTCGCGACTGGCCATGACGCCGACAAGGACACGGGAATCAGGAAATCCCTTGATCGATTCGAACATCATGGCAGGACCGATGCGTGTCGGCCGCATGACGGTGCCTCCGGCGCCAATATGCCTGTAAACGCCCGCCAGTTCCCCTTTCGGATCTACTGGCCGTTGCGTGCTGATGATCTGTCCGTGATGGCGGGACAGCAGGTCTATGGCTGAACGAAGGTCGTCGACGGGTGCATCGGTGATCGTATCGTGCGACTTGGGGGAGGTCATTGCCGGGCTCCTGCGAATTGTCGACGCAGGGTGACGATTGCCTGCCGTATAATCCATCCACACGAAGCATCGTTTTTGATATGTTTTAACTTATGGATCTCCTCGTATCGCTCTCCCTTCGACGCCTTCGCGCCTTTTTGGTCGTCTGCGACACGCTTCACATCGGGAAGGCCGCGCAAATCATGCAGATCGCTCAACCTGCGCTCAGCCAGCAGATTCGTAGCCTTGAGGGCGCACTCGGCGTCCGGCTGTTTCATCGGCGTAAGCGTGGGATAGATCTGACCGAAGCAGGGACTGCTTATCGGGAGGAAGCGCGCAAGTTGCTTGCCGCGCACAAACATGCAGCCGACGTCGCGCGGCGTGTGGCGCGTGGGGAGCTTGGCTCTCTTGCCGTCGGATATATCACTTCGGCAATGTTTGGCGGCAAGTTGCCGCTGCTGATCCGTCGGATGAGGGACAGTTACCCCGACCTGACTGTTCTCCTGCGCGAAGGCGGCATTGAAGAGATTGTCTCAGCGCTTGAGGCCGGAGAGATTGACATTGCATTCGTCCGGGGCCCGCTGCCGATCAGGGAAGGACTTTCCCACCGTGTGGCGATCACGGAGAAGCTGATGATCGCTCTTCCGCAGCAGCATCCATGTTCGGAAAAAGCGTCCCTGTCGCTGGCTGACTTGGCGGATGATCCGATGATCAGCTTCCAGGACGATGCGGGCGTCGGCACGGAGCGCATCATCCATGACTATGCGGCGAAATCCGGCGTCACTCTTCAGGTCGGGTGGCGCGTTTCGTCAGCCACAAGTCTTCTCGGGCTTGTCGCGGAAGGGATTGGATGGGGGTTCGTGCCAGAAGGGCTTGCACGACTGGGCGTCCCCGGCGTGACCTTCGTCCCGCCAATGGACGACATCAGCGCCCCTCTCTGGGCGATCTGGCGTGACGAGCGGATTCTGGGCGCCGCGTTGCGCAATATTCTCGACTTGTAAGCGCACAGACGATGTGATCGGCCGCAGGCGCCCATTCCTCAAAAGCGGGTCGCAGAATTCCAGGTGAGGATTGCCGCCGGGACTTTACGCGGCGCTCGGGTGGCCTTCCTTCGCGGGCCACGCCTGCATGCCAATCCGCGCTATTTCCAAAAGCCTCTCTCGCGTCGCACCGTCACGGGCCTGCACCACCATCCCGCGTATCAGCGACATATAGAACGCGGCAAGGGCGTCGATATCCGTAGCGGCGGGGAGGTCGCCCAAGTTGACGCCCAGACGCAGGCGGTTCGCCATCGCGGTCTCATACTGAGTGCGCTGGGTCGCCATCAGTTCGCGCAGGCGCGCCTGGGACGGGGAACATTGGGTGGCGGCCACCGCGATCATGCACCCGGCAGGCAGATCGTCGCGCGTAAATTCTGCGGCGGCGAAGGTCAGCAGGCGTTCAAGGGTCGTCCGTGTGTCCGCAGGTTCGCCCAGAATATCGTAAAACCACGCGCCCGAGGCTTTGGCGTATGCTTCGATCGCCTCCTGATACAGCGCCTCTTTGCTTTTAAAAGCATTGTAGAAGCTGGAGGGACTGATCCCCATCGCCGCTATCAGGTCGTCGAAGCTTGTACCTTCATACCCCCGGTCCCAGAACAGGCGCATCGCAGCGTAAAGCGCCTGCGTCCGATCGAAAGATTGCGGTCGGCCACGGCCACGTCGCTCGACGTCATTTTTTTTTGGTGTCATCGCTCCATAAATCCTTGAACGCGGCAACGCGCCCTCTCATATCCCTTATGTTGGAGCGGGCGCTCCACATTTAAACCCATACGTTTCTGCAAATCGGGCATGTGGAGCACGGGCGCTTCCTGCTCATGCGAACAAGGCGAGAAGTCAATGAGCAAGCTTTCAGGAAAAGTCGCGGTCGTCACCGGCGCGTCCAAGGGCATCGGCGCAGGAATCGCCAAGGCTCTGGCGGCTGAAGGGGCCGCAGTGGTGGTCAATTACGCATCCAGCAAATCAGGGGCGGATGCCGTAGTCGCGGCGATCACAGACGCGGGCGGCAAAGCCGTCGCTGTGCAAGGCGACGTTTCGCGCAAGGCGGATGCTGAAGCTATCGTAGCCGCTGCGGTCAATCAGTTCGGTCGCCTGGATATTCTGGTCAACAATTCCGGCGTGTATGAATTCGCGCCGCTTGAGAACATCACCGAGGAGCACTTCCATAAGCTGTTCAACATCAACGTGCTGGGCGCGCTGCTGACGACACAGGCCGCCGCCGCGCATATTGGCGCTGGTGGCAGCATCATCAACATCAGCTCCGTCGCCTCACGCGTCACGCCAGCCAATGCGGCGGTCTACTCGGCGACGAAGGGGGCGCTTGACGCTGTTACGGGATCTCTGGCGCGTGAACTCGGACCGAAGCAGATTCGGATTAACGCCATCAATCCGGGCATCATCAACACCGAAGGCACTCAGACGGCGAACATCGCGGGTTCGGATATGGAGCGGGCGATTGTGTCTCAAACGCCTCTGGGTCGCGCAGGGCAGGTGAGCGATATTGCGCCGCTCGCCGTTTTTCTGGCCTCTGACGACTCTGGATGGCTGACCGGAGAAACGTTGATCGCAGCTGGCGGCCTCCGCTGACATCGTGAGTCGCCCGGCGGGTGACGCCGGGCGACGCGGAACCGTTCGGCAGCGCCTCGTCCATCATGGGGGGCGCTGTTGCTGTATTCAGGAGGGATGGCGTCGATGCAGCGCGGGCAGGCGCTCGGCTCAAAGATTGGCCCAATCTATTTAGTAAGGTGATCCTGCGAAGCTGGTGCTGGGGGCGGTTTAGGCGAGGCCGGATGGCGGCTTTCAGCCATGCAGAATAACGCCCCGTGGAAGGGTTCGCCCCACCAACGGTGAATACCGCGGTCCTCATTCAGGCTGTACGTGCAATAAAAATGTCACGGCCCTACAGTCATTAGCCGGTTGCCGGGCGGAGGGCCGTTAAGTATTGGTCAGCCTCGCTGAGGGGAGCGACGCAAACATGGATGTAACGTCGGGGCCGGCTGGATCGCCGACCACGCATAACGCCCGTAGCGACGCTGGCGCGAGGCGCGGATTGGATGGCGACGCCGTTTTCCGGGTTCTGGTCACGGGCGCTGGGGTTACGGTCCTCGCACTGCTCGGCGCCATAATCCTCGTTATGCTGTTCGGCGGCGTGCAGGCGTTCTCTACATTTGGTCCGGCCTTCCTCGTCTCCAATGTGTGGAATCCGGTCTCTAACCATTATGGCGCGCTGGCCCCGGTCTTTGGCACGCTGGTCACCAGCGTGATCGGCCTGCTGATCGCCGTTCCTCTGGCTTTCGGCGCAGCGTTCTGGCTGACGCAGCTCGCTCCGGCGCGGGTCTCGGCCGTTATAGGCATGGCCGTGCAGCTTCTCGCGGCTGTTCCCTCGATTATCTTCGGCATGTGGGGTTTTTTCGTGGTGCGACCACTGATGGCTCATTACGTGCAGCCGAACCTGCGGCATACGATCGGCCATGTGCCCGTGCTCGGGGCGCTGGTGCAGGGCGCGCCGTTCGGCACAGGTTTGATGACCGGCGGCATCATTCTCGCCGTCATGGTCATGCCGTTCGTGACGGCCGTTATGCGTGACGTCTTTTCGTCTATCCCGCCGGTGCTCAAGGAAAGCGCCTTTGGCCTCGGCGCGACGCGCTGGGAGGTCATGCGGCAGGTGATCCTGCCGTGGTCGCGCAGGGCCGTGGTCGGCGCTGTCGTGCTTGGTATGGGGCGCGCTATGGGCGAGACGATGGCCGTGACGTTCGTCATCGGCAACGCCAACCGCATCGGCTGGTCCCTGTTCGCCCCGGGCAACACGATAGCCTCTCTGATTGCGCTCGAATTTCCGGAAAGCGCGGCAGGCAGTCTGAAACTCTCATCCCTGATGGCTTTGGGTGCGATCCTGATGGCGCTCTCCTTTCTGGCGCTCTGCGCGTCCCGATTGATGCTCGGCGTGTCCTCCCGGCAGGCGCGTCGATGAGCGCCGATCAAGCCTTGAAGCAGGCCTCGGCCACGCCTGTCGCAGCGGAACCCGACAGGTGGCGCGTCGGCAGCGCCCTTGTTGCGCGACGCCGCTTCATGGATCGGTTGGCGACGGTGCTCAGCCTGTGCGCCACTTCAGTCGCCCTTGTGGCTCTGGTCTCGATCTTGCTTACCCTGCTTGTGCGTGGGGCGGCCGGGCTGTCGCTGGTCACGTTCACGCATTCGACGGCCTCTCCCGGCCTGAACGGCGGCTTGGCGAACGCGATTGTGGGCAGCCTGATCCAGACCGTGATCGCGATCGCGATTGGCGCGCCGCTCGGCATGTTGTGCGGGATATTTCTGGCCAACTACGGTCGCGGCTGGGTCGCGTCCACGACGCGCTTCGTCTCTGACATGCTGCTGTCAGCGCCGTCCATTCTGATCGGTCTGTTCATCTACCAAATCGTCGTGGCGCCGACCGGGCGGTTCTCCGGCCTTGCCGGCGGCCTCGCTCTGGCGATTCTCGCTCTTCCCATCGTCGTTCGCACCACGGAGGACATGCTTGCCCTCGTGCCGACGGCGATGGTCGAGGCAGGGATCGCGCTTGGGGCGCGGAAGTGGCGTGTGATCGTGTTCATCTGCCTGCGCGCCGCCCGCACGGGCGTGATCACAGGTATTTTGCTGGCCGTCGCGCGCGTGACGGGCGAGACGGCGCCGCTGTTGTTCACGTCGCTGGGCAATCAGGAGTGGTCGGTCAATCCGGCTCATCCGATGGCGAGCCTGCCGGTCACGATCTACCAGTACGCCGGTTCTGCGTACGAAGACTGGGTGCAACTGGCGTGGACCGGCGCCCTGCTGGTCACTCTGGGCGTTCTCGCCATCAATATCATCGTGCGCGTCGGTTTCGACCGTAAGGGAGCGTAATTATGAGCGTGCTTGCGGGCGATCTGCGGGAAGCCATGACGTCGTCGGCCATGATCGCCGTGAAGAATCTGGATTTCTATTACGGACAGCACAAGGCGCTGCACGGAATCACCATGGATTTCCCGAAGCGCAAGGTGACGGGCATGATCGGCCCGTCCGGGTGCGGGAAATCGACGCTGCTGCGCGTCCTTAACCGGATGTACGACCTGTATCCGGGGCAGCGCGCTACTGGCGAAGTGATGTTCGACGGACGCAACATCGTCGCTCCTGGCATGGATATGAACCGGCTACGCGCCCGGGTCGGCATGGTGTTTCAGAAGCCGACCCCGTTCCCTATGTCGATCTATGACAACATCGCTTTTGGCGTGAAGCTGCACGAAAAGCTGTCCCGCGCTGAAATGGACGCGCGCGTCGAGGACGTGCTGCACCGTGTCGCCCTGTGGTCGGAAGTGAAGGATCGCCTGAAATCTTCCGCGACCGCGCTGTCGGGCGGCCAGCAACAGCGCCTGTGCATTGCGCGCACGATCGCGACGCGGCCAGAAGTGGTGCTTCTCGACGAGCCGACCAGTGCGCTCGATCCGGTGTCGACCGCGCGTATCGAGGAGCTTCTCGACGAGCTGAAAAAGGAATTCACGATCGCTATAGTGACGCACAATATGCAGCAGGCGGCGCGCTGCGCGGATCAGGTGGCGTTCTTCTATCTGGGCGAACTGGTCGAGATCGACAGCACCGACCGCATGTTCACCGCGCCGCGCGAGAAGCGGACGCAGGATTACATAACCGGCCGGTTCGGCTGAATTCGGACGACGGCGCCCCGAACGGTCGCTGTGCGCAGTTAAGCCCGAGGGGGCGAAGTTAGGATCGTTGCGATGACCGAGGCCACGCACACAGTCAAAAGTTACGAGCAAGAGCTTGAGCGCCTGCGTGGCCTGATGGCTCGCATGGGCGGTCTGGTCGAGCGTCAGACGGCGCGCGCGGTAAGCGCGATCGTCGACCGGGACGAAGAAGCGGCTGCCGAGGCGCCCGAACTCGACCCGGAAGTTGACAGTCTGGAGCGGGAGGCGGAAGCGCTGGCCATCCGTATTCTGGCCCTGCGGTCGCCGATGGCTGTGGACCTGCGCGAAATCGTCGCGGCGCTGAAGATTACCGGCGATCTGGAGCGGATCGGCGACTATGCCTCGTCTATCGCGCGTCGGGCGATGAAGCTGGAGATGGAAAACAACCTCTCGCTGATCGGCCTGCGCAACATGGGTCGGCTGGTGCAGGAGAACCTGCGGCGCGGTATCGACGCCCTGACCCAGCGCGATCGTGATCGCGCGATCGAGGTATGGCAATCCGATACAGCGGTCGATGAGCTGTACACCGCCATGTTCCGTGAACTTGTCACCTACATGATGGAGGATCCGCGCAATATCGGCGCTTGCATCCATCTTCTGTTCGTGGCGAAAAATCTCGAGCGTATTGGCGACCACACGACCAATATTGCAGAACGTGTCTACTACGCCGCCACCGGCGAGATGCTGCCGTCGGTAAGGCCGCGTGGCGGCCTCGGCCCGACGACCGTCGCCTGAAGGAAGCCTGGCGATGAACGTGGAAGCGCAGGATGCAGGCGGGGCTGGCAGGGGCGCAAGGCTTCTGGTCGTCGAGGACGATCCGTCCCTGCAGGTGATGATGCGCTACAATCTGGAGAAACTCGGCTACGCCGTTGATGTGGCGAGTGACGGGGCTGCGGCCCTGAACGCCGTATCCGCTGCACGGCCGGACCTCGTGCTGCTGGACTGGATGCTGCCGGGCGGGATGTCGGGGCTCGATGTCTGCCGCCGTCTGCGCGCGCTTCCCGGGGACAACGCCATTCCGGTCATCATGTTGACGGCGCGTAGCGAAGAGACAGATGCGATCAGCGGGCTTGAGAACGGGGCGGACGACTACCTTACCAAGCCATGCAGCATCGCGACGCTGGACGCGCGCATAAAGGCGATGCTTCGACGCATGAACGTCACCTATGACGAACTGCGTTTCGAGGACATCGTGCTCGACCCCACCAAGCATCGGGTGGAGCGGAGTGGGCGCAAGATCCAGCTTGGTCCAACGGAATACAGATTGCTGGAATTCTTCATGCGCCGCCCGGGCAGGGTGTTTTCTCGTGAGGATATTCTGAAGGCCATCTGGGGCGAGAATATTCACGTCGAAATCCGCACGGTCGATGTTCACATCCGTCGGCTCCGGCGTGAGATCAATGCGCCCGGCGAGGCCGATCTGATCCGCACCGTGCGTTCGGCCGGGTATGCGCTGGACAACACGCCTGACTGACCCGAAAGCGGTGGCCGCGGCGTCCGGCCTTACGGGAGTTCTCCCGAAATGACGGATGTCGCGCTGGGGCTTTGTCTTGGCGGCGGGACGCTGGCGGGCTTTGTCGCCGGGTATCTTGTCGCTTCGCGCCGAGCGGTGCGCGGTGTTCTCGGACCGGTTCTGGGTGTGGAGAGCGTTGGCGCAGCGGGTGCGACCCTGGAGGAGACGTTGGATCTCCTTCCTGAACCAGCGTTGCTCCTCGACATCCAGGGCGTGCTCAGATTCGCCAATGCGGAGGCGCTGGCGGCTTTTGGCGACGTGATCGGCACCATTATCCGTCATCCGGACGTCTATGCGGCGTTGCGGCGTCTGGACTCGGAAACGATCGAGGCTGCTGCGGACATCGTAATCGACGTTCCGGTCAGGCGTGTGGTGCGTGGTGCGTTCAGGTTGCTGCCCGGCGGTTCGGGGCGCGTGCTCGCGATGCTGTTCGACCATTCGGAACAGGATGCGGTCGAGCGGGTCCGATCGGATTTCGTCGCCTACGCCAGCCATGAACTGCGCACGCCTCTGGCGGCGCTGATCGGTTTCATCGAAACCTTGCGCGGACCAGCCGCGGACGATCCGGAGGCGCAACAGCAGTTCCTCGGGATCATGGCGGGACAGGCCGGGCGTATGCAGCGCCTGATCGACCAGCTTCTGGCGCTCTCGCGGGTCGAGATGATGGAGCACCGCAAACCTCGAGGCGAAGTGAACGCCGAGGACGTGGTCGCCCGCGTCCGCGACGAGTCAGCGCCCTTGCTCGCCGCGCGGGGGATGACGATGGAGACGGAGCGGACCTCCTTCGCCTGTCCCGGAGATGAGGACCAGATTGTACAGATTCTGTTGAATCTGGTTGAAAATGCGGTGAAATACGCAAGCACGGTCAAGGGACGCGCACCGCGCGTCACGCTGTCCGTCGCTGAGGTCGCAGTGGGCGGAAAGGCGGGCGTGTCGTTCATCGTCGCCGATAACGGGCCGGGGATCGAGGCGCGTCATCTGCCGCGTCTTACCGAACGCTTTTATCGCGTCGAAAATGGTCCGGCTGTCACGGACGCCAGCGGTTATGGACTGGGGCTCGCCATCGTGCGTCATGTCGTCGACCGGCACGAAGGACGGTTCAGCATCGAGAGCGAACCGGGAGTCGGCACCCGTTGTATGGTGTGGCTTCCAGCGCGCTCAGGGCGGCGCGAAGCGCGCGAACGCCCTTCGCTTCTTCTGGCCTGAGCGCGCGGCAAACTTCAGTGCATGGGGTGCGGCGGCGGCCCCGCCATCGCCTTCACGGTGTCGACAGTAATCGTATCCTTGTAGGAATTTCCAAAATGCGTCCGGACGTAGTTCACGACGTCTGCGATCTGTTGCGGCGTCAAAACGCCGTTGAACCATGGCATTGCGCCATAACCGTTAAGCACGACGGTAGCAGGATAGATCGGGGACGCCAGCTTCGGGTTGCCGGCAAGCGCCGGGATCACGGCCGCGCCGACGCCGCCTTTTCCGTTCGCCATATGGCAGGCCTGACATACATGTCTGTAGGTCTCGGCCCCGGAGGTCATCGTCGCGTCCCGGTCTCCGCCCGCGCCGGGAGAGTCAGCGCGTGCAGCGACAGAGGGAAGGGTGGACAACAGGGCGAGAATTGAAAGCGTCGATCTGAGGGTTTTCATGGGACCGCCTTCAATTCGCCTGCGCGCGTTTGTTGAGTTGGGAAATGGCGTCGAGCGACGACAGAAGTGCGCCTTCCTGCCAGCAACCCAGATAGGACGCGTGTTCGCCCGCCAGCACGACGCGCCCGTCCATTGTCGTCAGGTTGTGGTAGTGCTGCTTGCGGCTCTCCTCGCTCCACATTGCGCAACAGCCGAGCGAACCCGGCATCCGGCTCCATGCGACGGCGACGCCGTTGCTGAATTCCTTGCGATATTGCGAGTGAAAGACCTCGCCTTGCCTGAGTCCGAGTTCGATGCGTTCCGCGGGCGTCATGCCCGCGATGTCGAGCCCGGCCATGTTCTTCGTGTAGGCGCCAAGCAGTACGGCCGGTCCGGGCTTGTGGAACCCGTAACTTGGATACGAAATCTGGGAAATTTCCTGGCTGGTGAAGCTGATGCCGCCATAAATCCCTTCATCTTCCTCCCAGAAGCGCCGCTTGAACTCCAACCCCATCTTGATGTGGGAGGTGTAGGGAACGGCGCCGATCGCAGCGCGCATGGCCGGGGAGACCTGCACGTCGATCTGGCTGAGGATTGAAAGCGGTATGGTGCAGACGCACCAGTCGGCCTTTTCGACTGCCGTCGCCCCGGTCTCGGTGTGCGTCCATGATACGCTCACGCCGTGATCGTCCTGCGCGATGCGCGTGACGCGCGCGTTCATCGTGAACAGGTCGGACACCTGTGCTGCGAATCCCTTGCCGATCATGTCCACGCCGCCGACGGGTTGGAACATCGTCGTCTGCATCTCGTAATTCATGAAATAGGAAAGCGCCTGCCAGACTGGCGGCGCGAACAGATCGTGCCGGTCGAGCAGAGAGGAGGTGGGAACCGGGATCGGCGCGCCATCCGGACCGCCGCCCGGACGCTGCTCCCAACCGCGCCGGGAGCCGAGATGCAGGGTGCTGGTGTAGCGCATGTCGCCGTCAAGAACGCCCCAGCCCCGCATCGCCTCGCGGACGCGTGCGCGATCCTCCTGCGTCAACTCCTTGTCGAGCGTGTGCGCATCGATAGATTTCGCGAGCAGCTCCGCAACGTTTCCGGTAAAGTCGGCCGCCACGTCCCGATAGCGCTGGGGTTTGCCGCCGAATGTGTCGCTGCTATGCACGAGCGCATTGTAGTTCAGCTGAATGAATGGCTCGAGACTGACGCCGAAAGCGCGGCAATAGTGCAGAAGCGCCCGATGGTGGTAAGGAACGCGCCATGGTCCGGGGTTGATGTAGTTACCCGCAGCGAATTTCACGTCCTGTATGGCGCCGCCCATTTCCGCGACACGGTCGCCGCCACGAAGGGTCCAGTTTCGGCCGCCCGTGCGGGCCTGATACTCGAGAATTCGGACGGAGTATCCCGCCTTGCGGAGTTCATAGGCGGCGAGCATTCCAGCCAGCCCTGCGCCGAGCACGAGCACGGTCTGGCCTTTGCGATGGGTCTGCAGATTGGGCGGTCCGGTGAATCGGGATTCCGCTGCGTGCCCAAGCACGGTCATTGCCTGATATAGCGCCGCCGCGCCGCCCATAAGGCCGATCGAAGTGAGGATTTGTCGGCGTGTCGTACCTGACATGCGTCCCGTATGCCTTTCGGTTGTGGACGCGCATCGCCGTGCTGGATCTCACTTCGATACGCTGTAGCATTGAGCTGCTATCATGCTCCGGCGACGATCAGCAAGGCGAAAGGAACTGCTCCGCTTGCGGCGCCCAGCCGCCGGATTTATCTCTGACCACCTTGCGCACTGACGAAAGCCGCCGCCGTGGACCGTGATTTCTGGTTGAAAAAATGGCGTGAAAACCAGATCGGTTTTCATCAGCCGGACACCAACGCGTTCTTGCGCAGGCATTGGACGAAAATGCGCCTGCGTCCCGGCGCCCGTGTTTTTGCGCCGCTGTGCGGTAAAAGCCATGACATGCTTTGGCTACGTGCGCAGGGAATGTCGGTCGTCGGCGTCGAACTGGCGCGCAACGCCGTAGAGCAGTTCTTCGAAGAGAGCGGACTGACGCCCGTCGTTTCCATGTGTGGCGCGTTCGAGCGGTTCGAAGTCGAGGGGCTGGCGCTTCTTGTGGGAGATATCTTCGACCTCGACGCGCTGACGCTGGGGCGGGTGGATGCGACGTACGACCGCGCTGCGCTGATCGCCCTGCCGGAGCCGATGCGTGCACGATACGCCGACCGGTTGCTGGCGTTGGCGGGTCACGCGCCGCAGCTTCTGGTGACGGTCGCCTATGATCAGGCGATGGCCTCCGGGCCGCCGTTCTCGGTGGGGGAAGAGGAAATCCGAAGCCGTTATGGAGACCGGTATGAGATCAAAACGATTGAGTGGGCCGACATTCCCGGCGGCTTCAGGAAAGCCGGTCCGGCGACGGAGACGTCCTGGCTTTTGACGCCCCGTTGAGGCGATCTCTGTAGCGTCGGGCTCGCCTGTAGCATTGCCCGTTCGTATGAGTTTTCGGCTGCTCTCTGGACTAGGGCTCCTGTGCGCCGGCGTGTAACGACCGGATCGAACGAACTTTCAGTTCGTCATCGTCATTTCCGGCATGGCGCCAGCCTGGAGACGCAACTCCCGGGTGTCTCGCGCCGGGGGGCTTCCGAACATGCGTCGGTATTCACGGCTAAACTGTGAGGGACTGTCGTAGCCGACTGCAAAGCCGACTTCAGCAGCGTCTGCGCCGGGAATAAGCAGCAAACGTCGCGCTTCCTGCAACCGCAGGCGGGTTCTGTACTGCAACGGACTCATCATGGTCGCCGCCCGGAAATGGCGATGGAAGGAAGAAGGACTCATGCCGGCGCGCCGGGCGAGAGACGCGATTTCAAAAGAGCTTGCGTAATGCTCGCGAATCCAGCCAATGGCGCGGTTGAGTTGCGAAAGGCTGCTTCCTGCCGTCGCGATCTGGCGCAGCACCTGCCCCTGTGGTCCCATCAGAATACGATACAGCAACTCACGCGTGTAGAGCGGGAACAGGATAGGGATATCCTGAGGACGGTCCAGAAGATCGACTATTCGCGTGACCGGATCGAGAATATCGTGCGTCAGATCGCTGAAGCGCATGCATGAAGGGCACAATGGCCCTGACAGCGCTTCGTCATGCCGCATGTCGACGAGCAGGTCTGTGATCTGCACGGGATCGAGCGTGAAGCACAGGGCGAGATAAGGCTCTTCTTGTGAGGCGCGAACGACCTGGCTGGTGACGGGAAGGTCGACGGCGGTGACCATGAACTTGCTTGAGTCGTATTCGAATGTCTGGTCACACAGCATGACCTGCTTGGCGCCCTGAACAATCACGCAGAACCGGGGCTCGTAGACCGCGTCCATCGGCGTGGTGGGAGCTTCCGCGCGAAATAGCAGCAGTCCCGGCACGATCGACCGGCATATTGCATCCGGACAATGGCGCGCGATAGAGGCGCGCAAATGTTCCAGCGTATTCTGCATGACCGTCTCCCCAATGGTTGGCGCACCGGACCTTAGCCTGTTGGTCGAACAGTATAGCCGTATGCTCGATTCGCTCAGAGGTGAAAAATCAGCAATTGATCGGATCGTGCAATTATTTGAGCGCATTAGGCTATCTGGAAAAGCATGGTGATAGAAAATATACCTGAATCTCCCATTAAACAGCGAGTATTTCAGTCGAGTTGAGACTCCTGATGAGAGATTTTTCCATGTGGATGAGAGAATCGTGCAAGCATCTGGTCGGATTGCGCTACCGCCTGTCGCGAGGGTTTTTGCATAATCCGCGCAGACACTGATCTGCCCGCCTGAACTGACGCCGCTTGCGTCGATCGGGCGCGGGCCGTCACGTTCCGCAGTTATGGCGAAGCGCTAGCCACCGTCGTGCAACCCGACGGCAGGAAGGACATTGCCGTCCTTCCGAGCCTGCCAGACAGAGAGTTTCATGGGTATAGTCGCCTTCGCGCTCCGACGGCCGTACACGTTTCTTGTCGCCGGAGTGCTGGTCGTCCTTCTCGGTGTGACGGCGGTTTTCCGTACGCCGACTGACGTGTTCCCCAACATCGATATCCCCGTGGTGACCGTGGTCTGGTACTATGACGGGCTCGACGCGGCGGAGACGGAAAAAAGACTTACGACATATACAGAGTTTTCCGAAAGTTTCTTCGTCAACAATCTGCGCACGATCGAAAGCCAGACGACCCCGGGCCTCGTTCTGGAAAAGCTGTATTTTCAGCCCGGCGTGAACGTCGAACTTGCCGTGGCGCAGACGGTATCGGCGACGAACTCCATCCGCGCATTTTTGCCGCCGGGGGTTCAGCCGCCAATCATCATGCAATATAGCGCGTCCAGCGTGCCGGTGCTTCAGTTGTCCTTGTCGTCTGACAAGCTGACCGAGAGCGAATTGTACGATTACGGTGTTTACCGCGTCCGGCAGCAACTTGCGCCAATTCCGGGAACCCTGCTGCCGCCGCCCTATGGCGGAAAGATCAGGCAGGTCATGGTCGATATCGACTCCGTGCGTCTCGCCGGTCTCGGGCTGACGCCGCTCGACGTATCGAGCGCGATCATGGCGCAAAATCTTACCCTGCCTGCTGGGACGGTGAAATTCGGTGCGACCCAATACGATATTCACGTGAACGGGATGCCCAACGTCGCCGCGAGCCTGAATGATGTGCCGCTTAAGCGCGATCCGTCGACGGGTGCGCTGACCCGTGTCGCTGACGTGGCGACCGTGCGCGACGGGTGGGCGGTGCAGCAGAACGTGGTTCGAAAAGAGGGGCGACGTTCGGTCCTTCTGTCGATCATGAAGGCGGGCAACGCCTCGACGCTCGATGTCGTGAACGCGATCCGTGACAAGGTGCTTCCGGTCACGCGCGCCGCCGCGCCGAAAGGCATGGCTATCGATGAGATGTTTGACCAGTCCGTGTTTGTGAAGGCGGCCATCACGGGCGTCGCCTCGGAGGCGGTGATCGCTGGGCTCCTGACGGCCGCAATGATCCTGGCCTTCTTGGCCAGCTGGCGTTCGACGTTGATCGTTGCGATCTCCATTCCGCTGTCGATTCTGTCGTCCATCGCGGTGCTGTCATGGACCGGCCAGACGCTGAATCTGATGACGCTGGGCGGGCTTGCTCTTGCGGTCGGCATTCTCGTCGACGACGCGACCGTGACGATCGAGAATATTCATCGTCTGCGACACGAGGGATTGGCCCTTCAACAGGCAGTCCTTGAAGGCGCGGCGGGAATCGCGTTGCCCACTCTGGTCTCGACGCTCGCGATCTCCTGCGTGTTCATTTCGGTCGAATTCCTGACCGGACCGTCGCGATTTTTGTTCACGCCGATGGCTCTGGCGGTCGTGTACGCCATGCTTGCCTCATACGCCGTCAGCCGTACGCTCGCGCCGATCTTCGCAGCCTTGTTGCTGCGATCAGAGGAGGATGCGGCGGAACGCAGGCGTGAGAAGGGCTTGCCGCCGGATCGTTTCGCGCGGTTTGGCGTCTGGTTCGACGCCCGTTTCGAACGTTTGAGAGCGCGTTATCTGGTGACGCTGGAGCGGCTGATCAAAAGTTCCTGGAAAGTGCCGGCAATTGGCGGCGTGACACTTATCGCCGCTGGCGTGCTCGCGACCCAGGTCGGGCAGGATTTCTTCCCGTCCATCGACGCCGGGGAATTCAAGTTGCACATCCGTGCGCCGGAAGGCACGCGGATCGAGACGACGGAGAAACTGTTTGATCAGGTCGAGGACGTCATCCGGGAGGTCGTCCCGGCTGAAGAACGCGTCCTGCTGCTGGACAATATCGGCATTCCGTTCCGGTATTCGATGCCGTTCGACGACGGCACCACTGTCGGCACGAACGACGGACAGGTCATGGTGGAACTGGCGAAGGATCATCGTCCCACGGCGGAATATGTGCGTAAGCTGCGGACAGAACTTGCACGCCGGTTTCCGGATTGCGTCTTCTATTTCCAGCCTGCCGACATCGTCACGCAGATTCTGAATTTCGGCGTGCCTGCGCAGGTCGATATCCGTATCGCCGGTTATGACGCAGTCAATAACCGCAAAGTCATGCAGGAAATCCGCAAGGAGGTTTCGACCATTCCGGGTCTCGTGGACGTGCGGTTGCACCAACAGCTTTCCGCGCCGGAACTCAAGGTCGCGATCGACAGGCAACGCGCGGAAGATCTCGGTCTGACGATGGACGACGTCGCGCGCAACGTGATGGTGTCGCTGGCGTCTTCCAACACGGTCACACCCAATTTCTGGGTCGATCCGAAGACCGGCATCCAGTATCCGCTCGCGGTGCAGACGCCGCAATACAAAGTCGGAGACGTGAGGGATCTGCAAAACACTGTCATCGCGTCGGCCGTCGGCGCGGACAAGACGTCAGCCCTGCTCGGCAACGTCGCCTCCATTGAGCGCGGCGTGGCGCAGAACGTGATTTCGCACAGCAACATCCAGCCGACGCTGGATATCGACGCCAGCGTCGAAGGGCGGGATCTCGGTTCCATAGCGCGGGAGATAGAACGTGTCGTATCCCGGCATCGTCATGAGCTGTCGGCAGGAAATACGGTTGTGGTGCAAGGGCAGATCGAAAGCATGCATTCGGCGTTCGGCAGGCTCGGCATAGGTCTGCTGGTGGCGGCGATCGCGGTCTATCTGCTGATGGTGGTCAACTTCCAGTCCTTCACAGATCCTTTCGTGATCGTTCTTGGCCTTCCGGGAGGAATGTGTGGCATCGTGTTCATGCTCTTCGTCACAGGAACGACTTTTTCAGTGCCCTCGCTGATGGGCGCGATCATGAGCGTCGGCGTCGCCAGCGCCAATTCGATCCTTCTTGTCACCTTTGCAAAAGAACGGCGGGCGGAAGGGCTGGATGCGACGGCGGCGGCGCTCGAAGCGGGGCGCGCGCGTCTGCGCCCCATTCTGATGACATCCATGGCGATGGTGATCGGCATGTTGCCGATGTCGCTCGGGCTGGGCGACGGCGGTGAACAGAATGCGCCGCTCGGCCGTGCGGTGATCGGTGGCCTTCTCGCCGGAACTTGCGCCACGCTGTTCGTGGTCCCCTGGCTGTATAGCCGTTTACGTCGGCGTGAGAGCCGCATTCTTGAGGATTATGAGAATGTCTGAGCCGGTTAAACATTCTTCTGAGACTCCCGCTGGTGGCTCCCGCATAGCGCCGCTGGTCGGGGTCGGGGTTTTGGTCCTGCTCGCCTATGGCGTTTACGGGAACGTCGAGCGCTCCATCGGCGTTCGCGCGCTGGCCAATACGCGCGCGTCGCAGGCGCCGGATGTGCGCGTCATGACGGTGCATTTTGACGAAAAGCCCGTGACGCTGGAACTGCCTGGCGAGACCGCTCCACTGGAGACGGCGGCGATCGGCGCGCGTGCGTCAGGCTATATCGAGAAGAGAAACGTCGATATCGGCAGTGTGGTGAAAGCGGGCGATGTCCTGGCGATCATCCGCGCACCGGAACTCGACCGGCAGGTTGCGCGTGCACAGGCTTCCCTTGCGCAAACGCGCGCCAATCTCGCGCTCGCCAAGGTGACGGCGCAGCGGTCGAGCGGACTGGTCGGCGGCGGCGCCGTCAGCCGCCAGAATTTTGACGTCGACCGCATTACGCAGGATGCGCGAGCGGCGGAGCAGGCCGCAGCGGACGCGGCGCTGGCGGAAACGGCGCAACGAAAGGCCTATACGACGGTCGTGGCGCCGTTCGATGGCGTCGTGACTGTGCGCAACGTCGAAGCTGGGGATCTGGTCAGCGCGGACAACGCACAGGCGACGCCGCTGTTCGTCGTGGCGCGCACGGACCGCCTGCGTGTGCGGGTCCATGTGCCGCAGACAGATGCCGCAGGCGTGACGATGGGCGCGCCGGTGGCGGTGACGACGCCGGACCGACCGGGAGAGAGCTTCTCGGGCGTCGTCACGCGTACGGGCTTCGCGCTCGAGCGAGGCAGCCGTATGTTGCCTGTCGAGGTTGAACTGGACAATCGCGACGGGAAGCTTGCGTCCGGCCTGTACGTTGCGGCGCGGTTCGCGTTGCCGCGCGCTACGCCGACGATCGTCATCCCGTCGGAAGCGTTGATTTATGAGGCGGACGGTCTTTCTCTCGCGACTGTCGATAATGACGACAAGGTGCGTCTGCACGGCGTCAAAGTGGGCCGGGATTTCGGAGATCGGCTGGAAGTTCTGTCTGGTCTGCCGGACGGCAGCCGTCTGATCGTCCGCCCGCCGTCCTTTCTGGGGGAGGGCAGCCACGTGAAACCGGTCGCCGACGCCCCGGCGAAAGGCGCGTAAAATGCGGGTTGTCATGAGAAACGCCGTCGGCGCGGTCGCGCTGGCGCTGTCGGGCTGCACGATGATCCCGAACTATCACCGACCTGCGGCGCCAATCGCCGCCACCTGGCCGGGGGCGTCCGGGACGGAAGCTGCGGCCACGGCGGATATGCGCGACTGGACGACGTTCTATCGCGATCCGCTGATGCAGCGTCTGATCACGCTGTCTCTCGATAACAATCGCGATTTGCGCATAGCGAGGCAGCAGGTTTCGGCGTCGAGCGCGCAGTTCGATATCGAGAACGCGGCTCTGTTCCCAATGCTGAATGGTAGCGCCGGAGCGAATATTCAAAAAGAGTATTCACGAATTCTAAGTCTGTCGACGACGAACGGGCCGTTCTACACACGTCAGTACGCCGTCGGTTTCGGCCTGTCGGCGTATGAGGTGGATCTCTGGGGCCGCATTCGCAGCGCTTCTCAAGCCGCATTCGATCGTTATATGGCCGACGCGTTCAGCCGCGAGAGCATGCGCCTCAGTGTCATCGCCGGGGTCGCGTCGTCGATGTTGAGCTGGGTCGCCAACAACGAAGCGGCTCTTGTGACGCAGCATGTGCTGGAAAGCCGCCGGAACACATACGATCTCGTTCGTCAGACGGTGGCGCGAGGAACCGGAACGCAGTTGGATCTGGCGCAGGCTGAGGCTCCGGTGCATGAAGCCGAAGCGAATCTGCAAGTCTATATAAGGCAACGCGCGGAAGCGTTCGATCAGTTGACGCTCCTGATAGGCACGCCGCTGGATGCGTCGACGACACAGGCGTTGCAGGCGAAGACGAAGCTGAGCGACGTCGTGGATTTTCCGACAGTGCCGGCCGGGTTGCCCTCCGATCTGATCGGACGTCGTCCGGACATCCTGTCGGCTGAGGATACGCTCCGTTCCGCCAATGACGATATCGGCTCTGCACGGGCCGAGTTTTTTCCCAAGATTCAGATTACGGCGACGAACGGAACTGCGAGCAACAGTATCACGCGGCTGTTTCAGAGCGGCATGGGCGCCTGGAACGTGGCGCCGCAGATCACGTTGCCGCTGTTCGACGCGGGACGTCTGACCGCAGCGCTTAAGCAGGCGAAGGCCCGCAAGCGGGAAGAAATCGCTCGCTACGAAAAAACGGTCCAGACGGCGTTCAAGGAGGTAGCTGACGCTTTGGTCGGGCGCGATACCTATCGCCTGCAACTTCAGGCGCAAGACAACCTGATTGGCGCCAATGCGCGGCAATACTCGCTCGCGCGGCAGCGTTTTGATGCTGGTTATGATCCGTATCTCGACACGCTCGTGGCGCAACGGTCGCTTTATGACGCGCAGTTGGGTGGAATAACAGCGCGGCTACAGATGATGTCGAACAGCGTGACCTTGTACAAGGCGCTCGGCGGCGGATGGTCGGCGACGACGCCCCAAAGATCTCCTACGCCGATTGGAGAGCGTATCTTTTAAGACAGAATCTCCAACAGTCGGCGGCGGTCTGGCAGAGGCGAAGCTCGGAAGACAATCTTCTGGGCTACAAACCCGAACAATGTAGAGAGAGCGGTGGACGATAAGTAGGGGGGCAACGGCATGAAGCTGCCCAGCGGCGCGAGCGCGATCACCTGCTACGTCCGTCCAGACACCGCCTTGACCGCCGGATAAAGCGCTCGATAGATTTTTACGCGCTCGGCGTAAGCGTCCCGAAGAGCGGCGTCAGGATGCACGGTTTCGGAGCGCTCCGCCGGGAGGCATACAGTGTCCGGCGCCTCGCCCGTCGCCGCCATGCGCGCCAGCCGCGCTGCCCCGAAAGAGCCTCCAAGCTCCCCGTTTTTCAGTCGATGCAACGGGATGTCTAGCGCCGCAGCCAAAATGCGTACCCAGCGCGGGCTGCGCGAACCGCCGCCGATCACGTCGGCCTCGCTCACCACAGAGCCTGACGCTTGCAGCCCATCCAAAGCATCGCGGAAAGAGAACGCTACGCCTTCCAGAACCGCCTGCGTCATGGAGGCGCGATCGGTATCTTGCGACAGTCCGAGAAAACCTCCGCGTATGTCTGCGTCGTTGTGGGGCGTTCGCTCTCCGGACAGATAGGGAAGAAAAACAGCTTTTGATGGTTCCTCGATCCGCTCTGGCAATTCCGCCAGAAGGTCAGGCTCGTCAATTCCGCACACGCGCGACCACCATGCCAGTGACGCCGCCGCCGACATGGTGACGCCCATCTGGTGCCACGTGTCGGGCACTGCGTGGCAAAAAGCGTGAACGCCGCGTTCCGTTCCCACACGAAGACCGTCCGTGGTCGTCCACAACACGCCGGAGGTGCCGAGCGAAAGGAATGAGTTTCCGGGCCGGATCGCGCCAAGCCCGACAGCCCCTCCGGCGTTGTCGCCAGCCCCCCCCGCGACTACGGGCCGATCCGTCATGCCCCATTCACGCGCAAGATCCGCCTTGACGCGTCCGGCGGCGGCGTTTCCTTCGCAAAGCGCAGGCATTGTCGTTTCATGCAATTCGCAGGCAGCCAGCGCCTCGTCCGACCAGCGACGGGCGCCGACGTCCAACCAGAGCGAACCTGAGGCATCCGACATATCTTCGATCATCTCGCCGGTCAGGCGATAGCGCAGCCACGCCTTGGGCAGCAGCACATGGCGGGTCGCCGCGAAAATTTCAGGCTCATGCCTTGCGACCCAGAGCAGTTTCGGCGCAGTGAAACCCGGCATCGCGATATTGGCGCAGATCGAGCGGCTTTCCGGAAAGCGTCGTTCGAACTCAACGCACTCGTTCGTGGCGCGCGTGTCGTTCCACAGGATGCACGGCCTCAAGACCTTGCCGCTTGCGTCAAGCAGCACCGCGCCGTGCTGTTGCCCTGAAAGCCCCAGGCCTCGAACCTTCGCCATGGCTTCAGGCGCGTCGCGCCGGAGACCCGCAAGCGCAGCCTGGGTGGCCTTCCACCACGCCTCTGGGTCCTGTTCGCTCCAACCCGGATGGGGTCGGGAGACTGTCAGAGGTTCCGTGCGGGTCGCGATCACTGCCTGTTCGTCATCGACGATGATGGCTTTGACGCCGGAGGTTCCGAGATCGAGTCCGATATACATGGCTCCTACCTCCGCATGGAGAAACGAGATGGCGCAATTCACAGATTGTTGAACGTACCCCCGATCAACGTCGCCGGGAACAGAACGCCCGAGACCCCGTAAAATGCCTGAACGCTGGCCTTTGACCGCGCGGACAGGGTATGTTCGCCCAGCGGCGTACGTCATTCGACGCGTCGAGCAGCTAACCCGACGGTCGTTCTTGTGATTCTCCTGTTTCTGGGCCTGATCGCCCTCGCCCTGCTTATCGCTGTCAGCGTCCTGATCTCGATGTCGGAAATATCGTTCGCTGCCGCGCGCGATGTGCGGTTGCGCGCCCGAGCCGATGCGGGCGATGAGCGCGCGACAGCTTTCCTCGCCCTGCGCCGCAATAGCGGACAGGTGATGACGGTCTTGCAGATCCTGCTCAATTCGGTCGGCGTACTGGGCGGCATGATCAGTTCGGGAATGCTGGCGCCGCCGCTGACCGAGATGCTTATGCGCTGGGGGTTTGTCGAAGCGTCCGCCAGCAGCGTCGCCTCGGCGATCGGGTTCGTCGCGACCACCGGTTTATTCGTCGTGTTCGCAGACCTGCTGCCCAAGCGTATCGCCATGAACGCGCCAGACAGAATCGCACTTGCGATCGGCTGGTTTCCGGCGGGCGCGTTGCGGGCGCTCTACCCGGTCGTCTGGGTGTTTTCGAAAATCTCTGACGCCCTGCTGCGCGCCCTGAAAATACCCGCCGCCTCGGCGGTCGAACCGGTGACGCCAGAAGATCTCAGGGCCATCCTCGCCGCCGGAACGGCGTCCGGCGTCCTGCTCGAGCAAGAGCATCAGATGATCCAGAACGTGCTGGGTCTGCAGGACCGTTCCGTCACTTCCGCCATGACGCCTCGTGACGAAATCGTCTTTCTGGATGTGCAGGAAACGCTCGAGGCGCAGCGCGACAAAGTCCGTGTCCGCCCCTATTCGCGCTATCCGCTGTGCAATGGCGGCCTCGACAGGGTGATTGGCTCGATCCGTGCAGAGGATGTGCTGGTCACGGTCGTTGATGAACCGAAGACGATCATACAGACCGGCGAACAGGCCGTGAGTCCGATATCGCGGCTTCGCCGCGACGTCCTTTCCGTGCCTGAGACGCTGAATCTGTGGGACACTCTGGCCCAGTTCGACACGCATGGGGCGGGCTTCGCCATCGTGGTGAACGAATACGGGCTCGTGGTCGGATTGATCACGTTCAAGGATATCATGGGCGCGTTGATGGACGGGCTCGCCAACCCGTTCGACGAGCAGGCGATTGTCCGTCGCGATGAGAATTCGTGGCTTATCGACGGGGCGGCGCCGATTGGCGACGTCATCCGCGAACTTGGCGCGCTGGACCTTCCGGACAGCGACATCTTCGACACAATAGGCGGTTTCGTGACGCACCGCCTTCGTCGCATGGCCCGCAAGGCTGATCGCATCGACGCCGTAGGCTTCCGGTTCGAGGTAGTCGACGTCGAGGGCTTCCGTATCAACCAGCTTCTGGTCACGCGTCTGGAACAGCGCGGGTAGCGGATATGCGTCAGGTCGGCGAGCGCCTCCGACGTTTCAGGCGCGTCATGAAAATGACGAAATACCCTGACAGATGCAGTTCCGTAACGATGAACATCGTCCCTGTGGACGGTTGAGGACTTTATCGCTCCCGCGCGCGGGGCACGGATGTCGCAATGCTGAAAACCCTTTGCTGGTTCGAGACTGTCAGCAGTACGTCGGCCACTGGAAACAAAAGGCGGAATCAGGGCGTTGACGTGATTCGCGGCGTATCGATCATCCTTGTGGTGATTAATCACATGGCGTTGCGTATCCCTCTCGCCCGCACAAATCTTGCATCGTTTCTGCCCTCCCGCTTGCTGGAGGCGGTCGGGTCGAGCGGCCATGCCGCCGTGTTCGCGTTCTTTGTTATCTCCGGTTTTCTGATCACCCAAACCGTGCTGGGCCGTTGGAAGAGTCTGGGTGGCGTTCGTCTCGCCCAGTTCTACGCGCTCCGCGCCGCACGGATACTGCCGTGCCTTGTCGCGCTCGTCGCCGTGCTGGCCTTGCTGGATCTGATGGGCGCGCCGGATTACGTCATCACACGACCAGATCAGAGTCTGCCTCGCGCTATTTTCGCAGCCCTGTTCATGCACATGAACTGGTACGAAGGACATACCGGTTATCTTCCGGGGAATTGGGACGTTTTGTGGTCATTGTCGATCGAAGAAGCGTTCTATCTGTTTTTTCCGTTGATCTGCCTGACGGTGGGCAAACGCCCGGCGATCTTTGCGGTGCTGGTTGGAGCGTTCGCGTTGTCGCTTCCGCTTTTGCTCGACGCGCTTTCACATGAACCGCGTATATGGCGACACAAGGCGTATGCGCCGGGAGTGTCCGCCATCGCCATGGGGGCGAGCGCTGCGCTTCTTGCGCGGAAATGCCCCGGTATGAAAAGCAGCGCCTTGTTCCATCTCGCGGGGTGGACGGGCCTTTGCATGACAACCCTGATGGTCCTGACTGACGATATCCTGAGCGCGTATCTCGGCGCGGGCTGCATGTTGGTCCTGACGACGGGCGTTGCGCTGCTCCTCATCGCGTTTCAGGGGGGCTGGGGGAATGCTGTGCTTACGCCCTGGACAGGTTGGGTCCGCAGATGCGGCGTGCTGAGTTATGAGATTTATTTGACGCATATGTTCGTCGTCTACACGCTGATTCGTGTTTACGCATGGAGCGGCTGCGGGCTCCGATATGCGTGGTTGTGGACGGCTCTCGCCCTCTTTGTGTCGTTAAGGCTTGGTTCAATCGTTGAAAAGACGTTTTCAACGCCCGCCCGACGCTGGTTCGGAAGGCGCTTGGTCGCTGAGTGAAATTCGCATTGATTCTCTATGACTCTGCTGTTCGAAGTGTTCTTTCGTGTTCCGCCCGTTCGGCCGTCAATACGCGCGTTATTATGCGGGGCGGCTGCATCGTCGGGCCGTTAAGCAGGTTCGTGATGTCTTCGGCAGATTTCGGGCGCGCAAAATAAAATCCCTGCCCCTCGCGGCAACCGTGGCGTGCAAGCCAGAGAGCCTGTTCGCCGCGTTCTATGCCCTCGGCCAAAACTTTCAGGCGAAGATTACGGCACAGGCTTAGTATCGAGCGCACCACGAACTGGTCGTTGGTGGATTCCTCAATCTGCCTGAGAAAAGAGGCGTCGATTTTTATTCTATCTACGGCGAACTTGGTCAGGTAGCTGAGCGACGCATAGCCCGTACCGAAATCGTCCACAGCGATGGACACCCCAAGGTCGCGCAGGGCCGCCAGTTGTCTGTTGGTGGAGTCCACGTTTTCGATAAGCACCGTTTCCGTCAATTCGAGCTCCAGAGACGCCGGATCCACGCCCGACTTTTCGATGGCGGAGGTCACCATCTGATGCACGTCCGCAAGGCGGAACAGGACGCCGGAAATATTCACCGCGACGCGGGGCGCCAGCCCCTGTGTGCGCCAGACGCCAATCTGACGACAGACTTCGTCGAGAACCCATGCTGTGATGGGTGCTATCAGGCCCGTCTCTTCGGCGACGGTCAGAAAATAGCCGGGGGAAAGAAGGGTTCCGTCGCGACGTTCCCAGCGGAGGAGCGCTTCTACAGCGAAAATTTTTCCAGATTTGAGGTCGAATTCCGGCTGATAATGTAGACGGAGTTCGTTGCGCCGCACCGCATTGTGCAGATCGAGCTCGATACGCATGGACGCGGCCTGCGCGTCTTCCATGTTGTGCTGGAAGAAAGCATAGCCCCTGCCGCCTCGCGCCTTGGCGCGATACATCGCCATATCGGCGCGCTTCAGGAGAGTTTCAAAACGGAGAGCGCCTCCGCGATAAATCACGACGCCGAGGCTGCAAGTAGAGAGGACGGTGCCAGGTTCCTCACGCTCGGGATGAGAGACGGCCAGTTCGAACGGGTCGTTGAAAGCGCCAAGGATTTGCTCCGCCTCCTGCTCCACGGCGTCTCTGGACGCGCCGACGTCGAGCGGGCTGACGATCGCAAATCTGTCGCCGCCGATGTGGCTCACAATGGCGGCGGGAAGGGTCGCCACAAGGCGTTCTGCGACCGCTCGCAGCAGACCATCGCCGGCCTGATGTCCCAACGTTTCGTTGATTGCCTTGAAGCGGTCGAGATCCATTGCATATAAAGCAAACGATTGATGCTGATTCGTAAGATTCAGTCGCAGAAGGTCGATTTCCAGCTTCAGCCGATTGGGGAGGCGCGTGATCTGGTCGTAATAAGCGAGGACATGCAGCTCCCGCTCCGCCGCCTTGCGTTTGGTGATGTCGAGCGACGTGGTCAGGACGAGTGGCTTGCTGGAAGATTCTCCGGGAGGAGTAAGATGCAGGGGCGCCTTGGTCGTCATGAGCGTTCGCTCCACGCCTGTAGCGTCGACGAAAGTCTCCTCGTAGTGCGGGCCAGCTCGTCCGGTTTCAATCACTCGACGCGCCTGTTGCTCGGACCGCTGCTCGCCCTTGCCCCATGACCGGGCGATTGTGCCCATCAGGGCGGATGCAGGCGCGCCAACCATTTCTGCATGACGGCGGTTTACGAGAACATATCGTCCGTCGGCGTCCACGGCGCTGATCATGATCGGCGCTGTATCTATGACCTGCAACAGGCGCTCATGGCTCGCGCGCAGCAAATCATCGCAGGCCCGGCGGTGCGCTTTCCTTTCACGCTCCAGCTCACCGGCGTTCCGTCGCGCCTCATTCCGGCAGGCGGCGAACCTAATGAGATTGCGTGCACGTATAAGGAATTCTTCCGGATCTACGGGAGATTGTAAGAAATCCGTCGCTTCGGCGCGAAGAACGGTCAGTCGCATTTCTCGATCCTGATGGTCTGAAATGACGATGATGGGTATTTCCTCTCCCCAAGCCTGGACCCGGATGCGGGCGATAACGGAGACCTCATCCAGATGAGGAGAGCGCACGTTCACGACCAGAAGGTTGAGGTTTTTTGTATCCCTAAAATGAGAAAAAGCGTCGTTT
Source organism: Acetobacter sp. DsW_063 (assembly GCF_002153745.1). Taxonomy (GTDB): domain Bacteria; phylum Pseudomonadota; class Alphaproteobacteria; order Acetobacterales; family Acetobacteraceae; genus Acetobacter. The sequence continues at coordinate 34,525 of NZ_JOPL01000053.1, forward strand.
TCTGAAAAAAATTCCGATATTTCGGAATTTGCGTCAAAATTCATGACGAGATCGCGAGCGCGATCTTCGTTGGCGATCTGATCTGCAGTTATGGCGATCAGTCTCATCCGCGTCTCACGGAAACGGCGCGTCGCGAAAATACGTTACGGCAACGAACGTTCTGGCCTGTCATTTCGGCCCCGATTAGAAATGAATTTTGATCACTGTATCTTATTCTGGACCAGATAATAGACAGTTAATTACCCGTTCTCGAAGAGTTTGAACTCGACGTCGTCGTGCGAGGTTCAATCGCGGTCGAATGGCGGCCTTTTTCCTGAGCGGGCTCCCATCCGAACACGCTGCGTCCTCCGTATTCGTGTGAAGCCGCGCGTTCGGCTCGCACGAATGTGTTGAAGTCCGGTCCCGAAGCGCGCCTCTCCAGCCGCCGCGCCTGTTCGTCCAGCCGTCGAATAGCCTCCAGCCGTTCGTCCTGCCCAAGCTTTGCCGACCCCATTGCGGCTTTCAGAACCGCGAGTGTGTGATCGTAGACCCTTGTGGGAACAGGATAAGGATCGCGATCTTTCCCACCATGTGCGAGCGAGAAGCGGGCAGGGTCGGAAAAGCGGCAGGGCGCGCCGTGGATCACCTCCGCCACTGCGGCGAGTGCGTTCACCGTTCGTGCGCCGACGCCGGGGGTAAGAAGCAACTCCTGAAAATTCTGTGGCCCCCTGTCGGCGGCCGCAGCCAGCGCGCCGTGAAGGCGGCGCATGACGACATCTGTCTCCCTCACGTCGTGGCGCTCCGGCATCGTCAGATGCGGCAGCAAAAGCTGCGGTTCATCGGGGCGTGCTTTTGCCGCGTCGGCTTCTCCGCGCAGCAAGGCGACCTCCCGTGTCAGTCCGTGGGGGCCGAGGTCGGACAACAGTGAAAGCTGTGCGTTGCGGGACGCGTCGGCGCGCCTGTCGGCAAGGTTGACGATCGCGCCACGCGAGGGACCATCGATCGCGGCGTGCGGGTCATCCAGAAAACTGCTCAAACCCTCTGAAAGCCAGTGATAGCGCCGTGCATAGCGGGTCGCGTCGTTCATGCCTTGCTGGATCACGACCCAGCGCCCGTCATCCGCCACGACAAAACTGTGCAGGTAAAGCTCGAAACCATCCTGCACGGCGGCGCTGTCCACCTTCGCCACCAGCCTGCTTGCGCGAGCTAGCGCGCCTCCGTCCAACCCGGTTCGCTCGCCAACGGCGGCGAGTTCGTCGGGAGTTCGTCGCGAATGTCGTCCGCGACCGCCGCATACATGGAGCCCGAGTTCTTCGGACAGAGGCTCGAGGCCGCGCTTGAGCGCGCCCATGACGCTGGTGGTGATGCCGGAGGAGTGCCAGTCCATGCCCATCACGGCGCCAAACGACTGGAACCAGAAGGGGTGCGCCAGCCGTCGAAGGAATTCGTCCCGGCCGTAATGGTGGATGATCGCCTGCGCGATCACGGCGCCGAGCTTGCTCATTCGCACGCCGAGCCACGCTGGAACGCGCCCCCCGTGCAGCGGCAAATCGGCGCTTCCGGCCCGGCGGGTCATGGGTTTTCTCCCTGGTCCAACGGGGCTGCCGACAGAGCCTCGGTATCCCGGCGAGGCTCGCCCATCGTGTCGCAGCGCGCAACCCCGCGACGGTGGCCGCATTGGTGCGGCGGCGAAGATGGGATAATGAATTTTGGCGTGTGGGGCTCCCGGACGTCGTATTCGCCGGAGGCCAAACGATGAAACTGCCTGATTTCGAAGCCTGGGCGATTTTCGCGAAAGTCGTGGAGTTCGGTTCCTTTGCACGTGCCGCGAACGAACTGCGTCTCTCCAAGCCGACCGTCTCGAAAGCGGTGTCGAGGCTGGAGCGGGACCTGAACGTCTCCCTGTTGAACCGGACGTCTCGACAACTGGCGCTGACCGAGGCCGGACGCCATGCTCTGGAGCACGCCAACCGCATTCTGGCCGAGGGAGAGCGCGCGGAAATGGAGGCGCGGGAAGGCGCCTCGGCGCCGCGCGGACTGGTCAGGATCGCGGCGCCTATGACGTTTGGCGTCCAGCATCTGGCGCCCATCCTTCCTGATTTTCTGGAGGCTTATCCGGAAATCGACGTGGCGGTCGATTTCAGCGATTCCCTGATCGATCTCGTTGGCGGTGGCTATGACGTCGCGGTGCGAATTGCGTCCCTGACCGACTCTTCATTGCGGGCGCGCAGGCTTTGCGCCGTCAGACTGCTGCTGGTCGCAGCGCCCGATTTTCTGGATCGGCAGGGCGGACCGACCCATCCGGCTCAACTCTCTGACATTCAGGGAATGGTCTACACCAATGTCGCAGCGCCCGGCGTGTTCAAAATGCGCCATGTCGATGGCGAGGAATTTGTAGTCCAGCAATCGGCGCGCCTCAGCGCGAACAACGCGGAAGCCTTTGCGCCTGCGCTGCTACGTGGCCTTGGGCTGGCGTTTCTGCCCGAGTTCATGGTCTGGAATGAACTGCAATCGGGCCAACTGGTCCACGTTCTGCCCGATTGGAACATCCCGCCGATCGCATTGCATCTTCTGACGCCTCCGAGCCCGTTGCGGCCAACGCGAGTGTCCGTATTGCTCGATTTTCTGGCCGAACGTTTCAGGGAAGCGCCATGGGCGCGCCCTCTGCCGACGCGCTCAGCAGGGTGAATTTCTTCCCGCGCGGAGTGACGTCCGATAAGTCCGTCAATTGTGAAAGAAGACTCCAGCGTCAAAGTGCAAGGCACCTAAACGGAAACGTTCACAAGACAGGTTATTTCTCATCGCTGGGTCGACGGTTTTCCAGCCTTCACGCGGTCTGTGGAACATGACCGAACGCAATGCGGCGAAACGTGCGGCCCTCATGCGGATTTCATGTCAGTGGGGCTGTAACATTACGATCCCGCAGGCGAACAGACCGCAGGCGTTGTCGCCCCTGCGGAGCGGTGCATCGAAGATGAGTGATCGACATTTCTCGACCTGATCGCGCGCCTTCCCGGGGAAGATGGAAAACTCCACGGTCGCAGCCCGGTTTCCTCCCACCTGCGCGTGGAAACGGAATTCCTGCTCGGAGCCTCAGAGCACCTCCGTGTCGCACCGGCCCTTTATCCCAAAGCCCAGTTCACCGGCGCGATGCCATGCGCCTCAAGAAACGCATTCGCCTTCGAGAAATACCGACCGCCAAAGAACCCGTTATGGGCGGATAGCGGCGAGGGGTGCGGCGCCTTGAGAACCAGATGCTTTGTGGCGTCGACGAACGCAGCCTTTCGTTGCGCATACGCGCCCCACAGGATAAACACTGCGGGCTGTTCCTGCTCGTTCACTCGCGCGATCACCGCGTCTGTGAACTTCTCCCACCCCTTGCCCTGATGCGACGCTGCGCGCGCTTGTTCGACGGTCAGCACGCTGTTGAGAAGCAGAACGCCCTGTCGCGCCCAGCTCTCCAGATTGCCGTGCCGCGCGGGCGTAATGCCGAGGTCGGTGTTCATTTCCTTATAGATATTGACCAGCGACGGCGGCACGCGCACTCCTTCGCGGACCGAGAAGCAAAGCCCGTGCGCCTGGCCTTCGCCGTGATACGGGTCCTGGCCGAGAATGACGACTTTCACCGACCCCAGCGGCGTCAGATCCAGCGCCCGAAAATATTCGGAGCCTTTGGGGAAGATCGCTTTTCCGAGACGCTTTTCCTCAAGGAGAAAGCTCTTCAGCGCCGTCATGTAAGGCGCTTCGAACTCATCCTTCAGAGCGGTCTTCCACCGCTCGTCGAGCTTAACGCCCGTCACGTCGTTCATGTCTGCCTCTCGATACAAAAAACCCGCCGCGGGCGAGCCGCGGCGGGGGAGGGTAACACGCTCTCCTGACGACGCCGAAGACCGGCGGAGGCCCGCTCAGCGCGCCGCCAGTTTTACGGCGGCGTGCGCGACGGAAGCTGTGGCGGGACCGCCGTCGGACGACAGCATGTGCGTGATCGTCGGATCGAACAGCCGAGTGAACGAACCGGGGTGCACGCCCATCCACAGCGTGACGATCGCCAGCGGCGCCAGCACGGCGATTTCAGCAGCCGTCAGGTCGCGCAGCAGCCCTACCGCGCCACGCACGTGCCCGAACAGCACCTCGCGATACAGGACCAGCATGTAGACCGCGCCCATGATCATTGTCGTTCCGGCCAGCAGCGCGAGCCACAGGGAAACATGCACGGCGCCCATCAAGATAAGCAATTCACCGACGAAGGAGCCGGTGCCCGGAAGGCCGACGTTGGCCATCGTGAACAGCATGGCGAGTGTCGCCAGCGCAGGCATCCGCATGGCCACACCGCCAAGAGCCGACATGTCGCGCGTCTCGGCGCGCCATGCGATGGCGGCGACGCAGAAGAACAGGGCCGCGATGACCACGCCGTGCGACAGCATCTGATAGATCGCGCCGTCCACGCCCTCCGGATTGAGGGTGAACAGGCCAACCGCGATCATGCCCATGTGGGAGAAAGAGGAATACGCGATGACCCGCTTGGCGTCCTTCTGTGCGAAGGCGACGAAGGCTGCGTAGACGATCGCGATGACACCCAGCGGCAGGATATACGGCGCGAAACGATGCACTGCATCGGGGAACATCAGGACGCCAAACCGCAGCAGACCATAGGCGCCTGTCTTGGACAGCACGCCCGACAGCATGGCGGAGGCAGCCGTCGGCGCCTCGGTATAGGCGTCGGGCAGCCAGGCGTGCAGCGGAAACAGCGGCAGCTTCACGCCGAAGGCGAGCACGAAGCCCATCAGCAGCCAGCACTGCATTTCGGGAGAGAAATGCGTCTGCGCCAGAAAGGGAATGTCGGTGGTGCCGGCCGCGCTCCACATTGCCACCAGCGCCACCAGCATGAACAGCGAGCCACCGAACGTGAACAGGAAAAACTGCAGCGACGCCCAGATACGCTTGGGTCCGCCCCAGACGCCGATCATCAGGCTCGCCGGGATCAACGTCGCTTCATAGAAGACATAGAACAGCACCAGATCGAGCGCCGAAAACAGGCCCATCAACGCCGTCTCCAGCAACAGCATCGCGGCCATGAAGTCACACGCGCGACCACTGACCGAGCGCCATGCGGCCCCGATGGACAGAGGCGTAAGGAACGCCGTCAACAGAACGAAGACAAGACTGATTCCGTCCAGTCCCGCGTGATAAGACACGCCGAAACTGGGCATCCACATCAGTTGCTGCTCGAACTGGGGACCCGCCTGCAACGGGTCGAACTCGCTCCAGATCACCACGCTCAACGCCAGAACCAGCAGGCTGGTCCACAATGCGATCCACCGCGCAGCGCGGTCTGCCGCTTCCCCCGCGTTGCGCGTCAGCAGGATGGCGAGTGCGCCAGCCAGAGGGAGGTAGGTGACAAGAGAGAGAAGGCTCGGATGCACGGCGCGCTCACAGTCCGGTACTAGATGGCGGGAACCTTAGCGCCCGTTATTCCCCCCGACCACCCGTCAGTCGGTAACGTTGCGCCGAGCAGCCATTTCAATCACGCGTATGTGGTCGACTTCGTATCGTATGATGCGGCATACGGACGACGGCAGGTCAGGGGTTTAGGCTCAGGACTCATTCTTTGAGATAGAAGATGAAGGATGCGGCGA
>NZ_JOPL01000054.1 GCF_002153745.1 Acetobacter sp. DsW_063
CATCCAGACGCCACACGTCGCCGGGGGCCGCGCGCTTGCGGCGTAGCCTAGGCGCAAACGCAGCTCCGAACTTCAGGCTCCAGCGCCGGATCGTCTCATACGACACGACAATCCCGCGCTCGAGGAGCATCTCCTCGATCAGGCGGAAGCTCAGCGGGAACCGGAAATACAGTCACACAGCGTGTGCAATCAGATCACGCCCAAAGCGGTGACGTTTGTAGCTGACAGGAAGAGCGCTCATGCAGGGCATTCTACAGCCCAGAAGTTAATGTGACAGCACCCCTGCATCCTCCCGAAAAAGCACCGGGCATCAAAGCCGCCTTACGATTGGTATTTGTATAAAAAACGCCATCTGATCAAAAGCATGTTCGCAAAACTGAAAGACTGACGACGTGTTGTATCCAGATATGACCGCTACGCTCATACTTTCATGTCAGCAATCCATACCGCGGCGGCCTTCATTTTCTATCTCAAAGAATGAGTCCTGAGGCTAGAAGTCCTAAAACCCTATCGACGCTGTAAACAGCGCTGCGAAACCACTGCCGGCGTAATAAGTCGGTGCGCTGCCTGAAACAAGGCTGCCATAGCGGCCCGTTGTATCCTTGGCGTTCAGTGTCGGCCCCGCAACGCCCGAAAGGAAATGCTGATTTGTGATGTTGATGAAGTTCAGGCGCATGGTTGGTGTATGAAAGTGTGCGATGTCCGAGAACCGATAGCCCACCGAGAGATCGCCCGTAGTATGTTCCGGTATGCGCTCGTCATTCATGAACGTCGCATACTGATGGCCGACATATTTTACAGTCACGACGCCAAAGAAATGCCCGTCGTCATAGCTCAATCCCATAGCCGCCTGTAGTGGCGGGCTCCGCACGGCTGTCTTACCACGTGTGGGCAACGCGTCACCGTCAGCGACAATGTCATTGTCGATTGTCGCGTGAAGATATTCGCCCGAGACATACGGGCTGAGATGATGCCAGGGTCGTGTCCCGAGTTCCACATCGACGCCACGCGTCGTCTGTCCCCCGGCGTTGACAGTAGACTGAATCAATGACCCGTTGACGTTCAGTTCCGTCGCAACCTGACGATTGGTGAAGTTGTAATTGAAGAATGTCACGCTTCCGACGATCCAGCGATCGGTGTAGCGGTAGCCCATCTCTTCGGATATCGAGTATTCCGGCTTGGTGTTGGAGACGCCCTTTTGATAGGCCTCCCCAGAACCCTGGTCGTAGGCGTTGAAAAACGCGTTACTGGCGGGTGCACGGAAGTTGGCTGTTCCATTTAAAAATATCTGGCTTTGATCACCCAGTTTCCATCGCATGCCGATCCGCGGCAGTGGTTCGAAATAGTTTCCATCGGACCGATATTGCGGCCCGGGCATGGAATTCACGCCGTTGCGGGTCAACATTACGGCCTTGAAGCCGGCGTCGATCGTTAAACGATCATGCAGAAGTGACACATGATCGCCCAGAAAAAGAGCATTTGTCTGGGAAATCGTATGGTTACTGTCTGCCAGAAACTGCGACCCATCAGCGAGTTTGATGGTGAGCGATTTTCGTTCGGCCCATATATCGGCAGCATACCCGTTGGCATCAACAGGGGAGAAGCTGTCTTGCTCGTTATCATCAGAATAGTCATACCAGTAGCCAAGCACGAAAGTGTTTGCTTTCCAGCGATAGTGGAGGGCTGAATTGAAGCCGGAGCGATAACTGCGCTGGGTGTAGTTGGCCCGGACGACGGCAGTACCGTCCACGGCGTCGGGCAGATAAAGAGAATGGCCGAGCGGCTGTGTGCCATTATACAACCCGCCTTCAGCCAGAGATGAACCTGCAGGAACGTTGCCGTATGCGAACTGCGTATAGGGCGTCACATCCAGGGAAAGACGTTGGGTCAACGCGACATGAACCGGTGCGCCGACATACAGCGTTCGTTCGGGATCACGCCACAGGCGCCAGTAATCCGTTCCCCCGTTCGCATTGGTTGGATCGTACGTTTTTGCAAGATTATTGGCGCCATGTATCCCGTCCTGCCGCCATGCCGCAAGCGTGGGCTGTGGATAATAGCTTGTGATCGTGCTGTTCCATGACCCGAGGATCGCCGCGTGATTACCCTCGCCCCAGGCTTTGAGGAACTTGAAATCGACATGCTGTCGGGTGTCACGTCCCGGCCCGCGCCAATTATCGGTCGCACCATGGGAATAAGAGACAAAACCTCGTATCCCGCTATTGCCGATGTTCCCTGTCTCAAGACGGATAAATTCACGGTTTGTGTCATACGACCCATACGAGGCGGCAACATATCCTCCAGACTTGCGAGGAGGATCTCGGAACGCAAGGCTCATGAGGCCACCGGCGGCATTCAGGACCGGGCTGTCGAGGTCTGCGGCCCCTTGCGCAAGGGAGACGTTTTCGTAATTCTCGCTATCTGCGAATTGGGCGGGATAGCCGGAGTAATAGGCAATATCGTTAAGCGGCATGCCCTCGAGAACATAACCGATCGCATCGTTACCTAAGCCACGTACAGTGATATCGGTCGACGCTGAAAACCCAAACGGGTCGGACGTCGAGACGTTTGCGCCGGGAAGAACAGAGATCAACTGGAACGCGGTGGAGGTAGGAGCCTGTTTCGAGATATAGTCGCGATCCACCGCGCTGACCGATTTGGGGTCATGTCGCGGCCTGATTAACCCACCCCCTGGGGCGTGCCCCGCCGTGTGGTCAATGTCGCCATTAACAACAATACGCTCCGTGCGTGGCGATCTGCCGTTTTGAGATTCGGATGCAAAGGGACTTAGGATTCCGCCATCGGACGCGTTTTGTGCGTGCAAGACGCCGGGGCGTAGCACCAGAGCGAACCCTGAAATCCCGGCCAGAAGCACGACACGGCCCGCCGTTCGGTATGTTCTCGCTCTCACCTTTTTTGCCTGATCAGTCTCACCCCTTGTGCTCAGCACTAACAACAATCCTGTGTATGATCGATTAGCTCATAAATCACTATTATTGTACGCATTAAGGCATAATTTCGAATTTGTAAATTGCCACGCGGAACACACACCGAGTGTCAGTTAAATATAACAAAGCGGCGGATCGAAGCTACGGTCTGCCTTGGAAATATTGGTCCACCGGTAGTTTTTCATCAAATCTTTCTTACGGAATTATTTTGCTGAAGCGAGTGAAAAGAAGAAATCGGCAATGGCGCTGCTGGCGTCAAACTGCCGACTGTCCAGCCCGACAAATATCGGCCGGGCAATCTTGATAATTTACGCAGCACCCGTGCCCTGTCGCATGGCGCGATCGGTTGCGTGGGGGCGAGCGGTTGACCATCCCGCGAACAGGTCGGCAAGGAACGGCCACGGCCTCAAAGCTGCGCGGGACGGGCGCCGCCTCGCTCTCCCGCCCCCCTTTTTCAGTATACGACATGAAGACGGCTTTAGCGTTCATCGGGCGTTCTAGATCCAGACGGTTACTCAAAGGGCGATCAAAGGAGTTCTTCGCATGAATCGTATTGTCGCACGTCGTGTATTGCCTGCACTGCTACTGCTCTGCCTAGGCGTGTCGGATGGGCGCGCGCAGCCAGCCGGACAGCTGGCTGGTGACGAGCCGACGTCCGGGGCGCAAATTACGACCATCACGGCGCCGGGGAATCTGGAATCGACGGCGACCCTGGGCTGCGTCACGCTCGACAGGGCTACGGCGAAGAACAACCCTGTCGACCTCTTTCTAGCGGCCAAGGCCTGCATCGACGCCGGCCGCTTCGAAGAGGCGGCGCCCCTGCATTTGCTCGCCGTGCTCTATGGCCACTTCGACATGAATCGCGTTTCGGACGAGACAGCCCATCAGGCGATCATCGCGGCGCAAATGGAGATCTACGGAGACCTGTCGAAGGCTCAGGAGACGGCGTTTAATGCACAGCTCAAACTGATGGTTCACGATCCAAAGACGCACGCAGCGTTCTGCACCGTGGCGTCCAGGATAGGCCCCCCGGATTACGTTCCGCGCTACATGATACAGCACGGCATGGGCGCCTTTGTGGGGAATGGCGGCGACGGACTGGTCAAGGAGTTCAATCCCGCCGCGACCTGGAGCAAGATCATGAAGGACCAGATGAAATGTCCAGTGTGAGTCCGGCGAAATATGGACCAGGCGTGTCGTCAGTTCACGCGCCGCTGTTCCACGGTTTTTACTTCCGCAACATCACGCAGCGCAATGGAGATAGCCTCGAGCGCCATGCGCGGCGCATCGCGCACGGTGAAGACGCATTCCGGATCTTTGGAGAGGATAAATGACCCGGTTGGTCCGTCCTCGACGCGCGGTCGCCCGGCTATGAACTTCACCCCGCGTCCGGGCACTGCAACCGGTCTCGCGCCGGGCCTGCTGGACGCGATCTGCCGCCCGCACAACCAGATGTCGCGCGCAAAGGTCCGCCACAGCGTCGCCTCATGAAACCGGGGCCTGACCGTCACGGTGTCGGCCAACGCTTCCACAGTCCCGTCCCCTCCCCTATCAGGGCGAGGGTGAGATGTACGATCGGGTGGGTCCTTACACTCCGCGACTTGCCGCGCACGGTGCTCGATGGCGCAGGAGAAAGATACGGGGATTATGCTTGGTTAAGTCTGGTCAGTTGCCGCCATTCTGGTCTGCTTCACCTGCGACGCCGCCCCCGGGAGTGGCGGCAACTTTGCCAGCGTCGCCTGCCATATTATGCCTCCCGGAAAGATTCGAGCTGACGCCGATTTTCACTTCTGCGCTTTGTTCACCTTGTTCGGTGTCACCTGAAGCAGCATGAGCCTTCGCCTCGGACACCGATTTTTGAAATTCTGCCTGAGCCTGTTCTTTCCCGATCGTTCCGGAATCTAATTTTTTTGCAATAACGTTTCTCGACGAGTTTATAGACATAATCACGAATTGATCGTAGCCAGTTTTCTTCGCCATAATATTATCGGCATTATTAAGGCACCTTGCATGTGAATAGTAGTTTTCTGGAATATTTTTCTGAATTCTGTCACACTCCGCGTACGCTTTGTTATGTTCATTTACGGCAGACCGCTCAGTACATGCAGGAAGAGAGATTATGGCGGCGACAAGAAAAATATTCTTCACACTGAACTCCGTTTGAACCGATACCGAACATTCCATTGTATGCTCGTGAGGTCAAATAAGCATCCGATTAAAGTAGTTGCTACACATCATAGACTGACAGCGGTCTCGATAAAATCCGCGCGTTATCGTGCTGTATCGGTGATGTCATGCTAATTGCGCTTATGCGGCGCACGCCCGCAATTCGGCATTGTGAGGCGAAGAGCGCGGCGGCACTATCCAGTGGGCTGAGCGCAGATTGACGGCGTGGTAATGAGGATTTTTTGGCGGTTTATTTTTTTACAAGATAAATCCTCGACATTCCCGAAATATAGGGAATTTTCGGCTTTGTTGGTCAGATTCAGGTGAGTATGGCGCTTCACGCATGGCATGAATCTCGGCTCATTCTATAGAACTATGAGGCCTCATTGTACGTGACGACGCTCTAACCGGGATAGGCGGTGGCTGCATGTGTTGAATTCGTCGGGAAAACGAATAATACTGCGGGATTCAAGCAAGGAGCATGAGCCATGGAGCGACGCGCCTTCAACTCGGATCTGGCGGGTCTGGGCCTTTCCCTTGGCGGCGGGTATGTCAGACCGACCGCCGGGGCGACACCGGCGAACGTGGAGAGTTTTGTTCTACACGCGAATGATTGGGTGCCGAACAATCCAGCATTGCCGGTCATTATGTATCGTAACGCCTTGTCGGTGGGTGGGGAGGATCCTGCAACCGCATTTGAGGTGTTATTTCAGGCTAACGGATGGCCGCCTAGGTGGCGAAATGGCGTCTATTCTTTTCACCATTATCACACGCTAGGCCATGAAGTTTTGGGGTTCTCCGGGGGATCGGCCAGACTCATGCTTGGCGGACCAGACGCCCGTGAAGTGCAAGTGCAGGCGGGGGATATCGTTGTCTTGCCCGCGGGCGTCGGGCATATGAAGCTTGCGTCTGATGCGGCCTTCGAGGTTGTGGGCGCCTACCCTCCGGGTCAGGAGTTCGACATTGTCAGGCAAGCGCCTGACGGCGACCAGCGGACCCGTTTGGCAAGTTTGCCTTTTCCTTCGTCGGACCCCGTACAGGGGACCGGCGGTGCAGTCAGCAGATTATGGAAATACTAATGAATTCAATAAAGCGCCGTACCGCGCTCAGCATGATATTGACCCCGGCCCTTCTTGCTTTTGCATATAGGGGGTATGCAGAGACTCCTCGCCTGAAGATTGGTATTATCGGAGCCGGACAGGTGGGTACGACGCTTGCGCGCCTGTGGGTCGGGTCTGGATATCCCGTAGTGCTTTCGGCCCGCTCGCTTGATGAGGCGAAACAGGCGGCTGGGCAACTCGGTCCCCTGGCATCTGCTGGCACACCGGAGCAGGCGGCGAAGTTTGGCGACGTCGTTGTGCTGGCTGTGCCGTATCGCGCTATTCCCGCGTTAGGCCAGCAGTTGGCTACGACGGTGAAGGGAAAGACTTTGCTCGATCCAAGCAACTTCTACCCCTTTCGTGATGGAGCGATTGCCGAAACTGCCGCGCACGATGGCGCTGGCCCAACAACCCAGCGGTATTTCCCCGGCGCACATGTCGTGCGCGGGTTCAACTCGATTGATATGAGCGTTCTGCGGTCCGAAGCGCATCGTGCAGAGCCCAGGCTTGCGGTTCCGATCGCCGGGAATGATCCCGCAGCTGTAGACAGTATCTCGGGACTTGTGCGGGCTGCAGGATTTGATCCGGTCGTTACCGGCGACCTCGCCAGTTCGGTCATGTTTCAGCCCGGCGGCCCAGCTTTTGAAGTGACGAAGGACGTTGCGGGCCTGAAATCTGCTTTGTCTCAACCATAAACGCGGTGCGACAGGGTGGAGTCACGGCATTATCTCCGCAAAGTCCTTGATGCGTGCGATGTGCATGAAAATGAAGCCTGTTAAAGCTCGAGGCGGGATTTGCCGCGTCGTAATTGCGGCTTCAGGGGACGAATGATCCGGCGGGTTTCGGAAGGCAGACGGCGGTAGCTGCCATTCCAAGAGCGGTCGAAAAGCGGGGTAAGCGGCTCCTTTTCGCTGCGATGGATATCCCAAGGTTTCCTGGCAGATTTGCATATGCATTAGCGCTAATCTAGGATCAGGACTCATTCTTTGAGATAGAAAACGAAGCTTGCAGCGATATGGATTGTAGACATGAAGGTATGAGCGCACCGGTCATATCGGGTCGCAACGCGTCGCCAGTCCTTCAGCTTTGCGAACATGTTTTCGATGAGGTGGCGTTTCTTATACAGATGCCAGTCGTAAGAGGGCTTTGATTTCCTGTTCTTCTTTGGCGGAATACAGGCGGTGATGTTCCGGTCTGCGAGAGACTGTCTGATTTTATTGCTGTCG
>NZ_JOPL01000055.1 GCF_002153745.1 Acetobacter sp. DsW_063
TCAGCGCCTTTGAAATCACTGACCTGTCCAGCAGTCAGATGAAGGCGGGCAGGTCGTCCCTGACCATCACACATGGCATGAAGTTTTGAATTCAGGCCACCCTTTGTCCGTCCGATATGGCGGGGAAAAGCCCCTTTTTGAGCAGGGAGGCCGCTATTCGGTGCGCTTTGAGATGTGTTGCATCGATCATCAGGCGCTTTGAACGGCCAGCCTGCTCTGTCAGCGCGACGAAGATTCGGTCGAAGACGCCCAGGCGGCTCCACCGGATGAAGCGATTATACAAAGTCTTGTGCGGGCCATAAGCTTCAGGAGCATCTTTCCACTGAAGACCGTTGCGGATCACGTAAACAATCCCACTCAGAACACGGCGGTCATCCACGCGTGGCATTCCGTGCGCCAGAGGAAAAAACGGCTCAAT
>NZ_JOPL01000056.1 GCF_002153745.1 Acetobacter sp. DsW_063
CCACGCGTGGCATTCCGTGCGCCAGAGGAAAAAACGGCTCAATCCGCTCCATCTGGCTCTCAGACAGCAAAAACACCTCACTCACGGGCCCACCCTCCATCGGTAAGCCTGTGAATCACAACCACTCGCTCAGTTCAATAAATTGATAGGTCCTGAGCCTAACTATGTTCCGGTCTCCGTAGGATATGGAGCCCGGCGCAGGCCGGACCCTGCCGCATGACGGCAGGCCGCCGATGAATGGCCAGATTTGTTGGAAAAACTGTCTCCGCGAAACGTAATTATCCTGGGACTAAGCTTGTGGGATAATATGCGTTGCCCAAAAAACGCGGCCGGCGCGATAGGAAAATTCCCGCAACGATCCCCGGCCGTTCGCGAATATGTGACGGAGTCCGGCAACGTGGTCCGGTGCTGGCGCCATTGGCATCCTTCCGCAGGGGCCTCTGCCGTCTCACTCCGAGACGTTATTGCAGAAGCCGAGCATGCGGCGCGAAGCGTTACTTTATTCAGCCGTTACGGAACGTGTAGCTATACCCGTTGATCGCAGGCGCGCCGCCCAGATGGGCGTAAAGCACCTTCGCGCCTTTCGGGAAGAAGCCGGTCTTCACGAGGTCGATCATCCCCTGCATCGACTTTCCTTCATAAACCGGATCCGTGATCATCGCTTCGGTCTGCGCCGCAAGGCGCATGGCCTCAACCGTTTCCTTCGACGGCACGCCATACGCCGGATATGCGTAATCCTCCATCAGGATCACGTCGTCACCGGCGATCTCCGGCCCGTCGACCAGTGCGGACGTCTTCTGCGCGATGTCGAGAACCTGAGCCTTCACCGGTCTTGGCGTGAAAGACGCGTCGATGCCGATCACCTGGCGCGCACGGCCGTCATCGGCGAAACCAACCAGCATCCCTGCGTGGGTTGAGCCGGTCACGGTGCAGACGACGATGAAGTCGAACTTGAAGCCCAGTTCAGCCTCCTGCGCCCGGACTTCCTCAGCGAACCCGACATAGCCGAGGCCACCGAATTTGTGGACGGAAGCCCCCGCCGGAATGGCGTAAGGCTTGCCGCCCTTCGCTTTCACCTCATCCAGAGCCTGCAACCAGCTGTCGCGGATGCCGACGTCGAAACCTTCATCGACCAGTTGCGAATTGGCGCCCATCAGGCGCGTCATCAGGATATTGCCGACGCGGTCGTAAACCGCATCGTCATGCGGCACCCAGCTTTCCTGAATCACATGGCACTTCATGCCGATTTTGGCGGCGACCGCCGCGACGAGGCGCGTGTGGTTCGACTGCACGCCGCCGATGGAAACCAGTGTATCGGCGCCTGAAGCGATTGCGTCAGGCACGATATATTCCAGCTTGCGGAGCTTGTTTCCGCCCATGGCGAGGCCCGAGTTGCAATCTTCACGCTTGGCGTAGATCTGCACGCCGCCGCCGAGGCGCTCGGTCAGACGCGGCAGGAACTCGATGGGCGTCGGACCGAAGGTGAGCGGATACCGCTCGAAGCGGGACAGGTTGAGCATTTCGAAGCCTCGTGTTTGCTTGAACCCACAAATTTATGACAGAAACGAGGTGAAATGTGCTTTCAAAATATCATAAAATTTTTTACAAAAGACTCGTAAAATAATATCTTATGCCAAAAGATGATAAATTAATTCGCAAAAAGTGGGACAATCTTTCATGCCAGAAGAACTTGATCGAACCGATCGCCGTATCCTGCGTCTGCTTCAAAAGGATGGTCGCATGGCGAACGCCGATCTTGCCCGCAAAGTTAATATAAGCGCCGCCACCTGCCACCGGAGGACGCAGCGCCTGTTTGAAGCCAACTGCATTCGCGCCGTGCGGGCGCAGGTCGCGCCTGACGCGGTCGATCTCTCGACGCTCGCAATTGTAGGTGTGGTCCTAGATCGCTCCACATCGGACAGTTTCGCCGCATTTGAACAGGCGGTCCGCGAAACTCCGGAGATTCTGGACGCCCACCTGGTCGCCGGAGATTTCGACTATTTTCTGAAAATTCGCGTACGAGACATGGAGCATTTCAACCGACTACACGCCACGCGCCTTATTGTGCTGCCGGGCGTGCGTCAAACGCGAACGTTCTTCGTCATGAAGGAGGTCGTCGATAACAGGCCGCTCGATATTTAAAGGTCCGTCAGCAATTACGACGGGACATCGACGCGACAAGAACGACTACCGCGCCAGAGTGTCATCCGAGAATCAGTGAAACCGTACGCTGGAATCTGTGCTGCGTTCCAGCCGTGGCTCGCCTCTCACCGAAAGCAGGAACAGCAACAGCCCCATAACTGCGATACCGCCTCCGGCCCAACCTGTCGCAGCGTATCCGAAGCCGGACGCGAGAACGAACGCCCCCACCCACGCCCCTAACGCATTGGCGAGGTTGAACGCCGCATGGTTCATGGAAGCCGCCATGGTCTGCGCATCACCGGCGACTGCCATCAAACGCATCTGCATCGCTGGCCCCAACGCGATCGTGCCGCCAAGCAGGAAGATAATGATCGTAACGGACCAGAGATGCGGCAATGCGAACGCAAAAAGCGACAGGGTGACGACGTTCCAGATGAACGCGCCGATCGTGGCCCCGAGCGGATTCCGGTCGATGGCGCTGGCCCCGACATAGGCCCCCACGACCATGCCCACGCCCCAAAGCGCCTGGAACAGGGGGATGCTCCACAGCGGCACGTGCGTAACATGCAGCAGCGCGGCGGAGACATAAGTGTAGACGCAGAACATCCCGCCGGTACCGAGCATCACCACGCCCAGCACGTACCATATCTGCTTACGGCCGAACGCCCGCAGTTCGCCAAGCAGAGAATGCCCCGGTCGGGGGTCGTCACGCGGAATGAAGCGCCAGATCATGAACGCCGCGATCAGGGCGATCGCTCCCACCAAAAGGTAGGCGACTCTCCAGCTCAGATACTCGCCCATCAAACTCGCCAGAGGCGCGCCAACCACGTTGGCGACAGTCAGCCCCGCGAACACATGCCCAACCGCCTTTCCGCGCCGACCCTCCGCCACCAGACTGGCGGCGGTCAACGCGCTGCCTCCGAACAATGTGCCGTGCGGCAAACCAGCCAGAAAACGCCAGAATTCGAGGGCACCAACGCTATGCGCCAGCGTCCCCAGAATGTTGGTCACGGCGAACCACAGGGTGAGCAGGATCAGAGCCTGTTTGCGCGACATGCGCGCAGACGCCAGCGAAATAATCGGCGCACCGACAACCACGCCCATGGCGTACGCGCTGACGATGTTTCCGCATTGCGGAATCGAGGCGTCCATCGAGCGCGCGACGTCGGGCAGCAGCCCCATCATCGCGAACTCGCCGGTGCCTATGCCAAAGGTCCCCACAGCTAGGGAGAGAATCGGCAAGGCGTGACCCGTCGTCGTCTTGACCTGCTTCGCGGCGGAAGCCGTCATCCCTCTCTCCATCCTGTTTGCAAAAAGCGCCTGTACCGCTACCAACTAAAACCGTGGCGTTGCGCATACGTTCCGATAACCGCCCGACTCCACCGTCGTCGACGCTGCGGGCGCCTGTAAAATCGACGATGCATCGCCTCACCTATCGGGACACCCCATATCCTCATGACCCCATCTTCGTCCAACAACGCTTCAACGCCGCACGGCGAGTCCGGAAGCGAAGCCGCCGTCAGCATAAGCAGAATGCTGCGCCTCACCCTGATCGCAGCTGCGGTCATGCTTGCAATCTGGCTCATCGGCGACGTTCTGATGGTCGTATTCGCCTCGGCCCTCTTCGCCGTGGTGCTGCACGGGCTCGCACGGGTGCTGGCGCGTCACACGAAGCTTCCTCATGGCGCAGCGCTGGCGCTCGTCACCCTCGGGCTGCTGCTCATTCTGGTCACGGTAGGCTGGACCAGCGGCTCCGATATCGCAGCCCAGTTCTCGAAACTGCGAGACGCTCTGGTCACGCAGGCGTCCGCCTTGCGCGGCCAACTGGAAGCCTGGCCACAGGGACGACTGTTGATCCAGTATCTGCCTCAGTCGATGGGCGGATCTCAGGGCGGTAGCTTCGAATCGCTCAGCACCCGCATCGCCGGCTCGATGACCGGTTTTCTTGGGTCTGCGTTCGGCGCGCTTGGCACGATCGCCGTCGTCGTGATCGCCGGTCTTTATTTCGCCGCCGATCCATCACTCTACGCCAACGGAATTCTGCGCCTCGTCCCTCTTCAATGGCGCCACAAGGGCCGTGAAGTGATGATCGCCGCAGCCGACACGCTGTGGGCGTGGGTCGCGGGTCAGGCGCTCGACATGGCGGTGGTGGGGCTGTTGTCCGGCTTTGGGCTGTGGCTGATCGGCGTGCCCCTCGCCTTCGGATTGGGCTGCTTGGCAGCGCTCTGCAATTTCATCCCGTATATTGGGGCGATCATGGGCGCCGTGCCCGCCCTCCTCCTCGCACTCTCGCTTGGTCTGCGTGAGACAGCGATGGTCGCCGCTCTTTACGCGGTCGTACAATTCTTTGAGGGTAACGTCATGGCGCCCCTGATTCAGCGCCATGCCGTGAAGATGCCGCCAGCCGTGACGGTGCTCTCACAGACATTGTTTGGCGGGATCTTCGGTTTTCCCGGCCTGATGCTCGCCTCTCCATTAACGGCTGCCCTGCTTGCGGTTGGCGACCGGCTGACGCCCAAACTGGACGAGAAGGAACGTATATGAATGCGCCTACCGCGACCGACGCATAAATTTACTGCGGCTATCCTTTTGACGCTTGGCGGCGCGTCTCTCGCTGGCTGTCAGATGACGCCGGAGCAGATCGATTACGCGTGCATGCAGCAAAAGCCCGACGACCTGCTGCTTCGCGAACCGACTCTGGAGCACTTCATCCAAGGCTGCGGTCTCGATTACTACACCGACGTCACCGGCAGAATTAAGCTGCACTACACACCGCCACGCGGAGACGGCACCCTGCCGGTCGTCGCCGCCTCATCCTTCGCGGTCAGCGAGCCCGGCGGCTCGCACGGGCGCGTGTGGTATTTCTGCATGCCCGTACCGATTTCGGTGGCCGACAGCCAGCCTTCGGCCTCCCCCACGGCGACGCGCACGAATCAGGCCGTCTGCCGCTACGCAGGAAGCGGAGAGAAAAGGCTCAATCTCATCTACGATCAGGACGACGCCACCAAATACGATCCCATCAAGTGGTGAGACGCTCGCAATAGGCTCCCCCCGGCGCCCGAGGCGAATATATTTGACAAACATTGTCTGATATATTCCTCATTGAGTCATTAATGATACGATGAGTCAGGCGACGTCGGGAGGCGCGGGCCTGAAGGGTTCCTAAACGGCAGTGGGCTACCCCACCCGTTTGGCGCCATGCAGACACGAACCTTTCCCGCCTTGGCGCCAAGGTTATGAGCTGACACATGGATCTGTGTTGGAGCGATGGCAGGCGTCGGGAGCGATTTCGCCGGGCCTGATCGTCGGTTCCCGGCGCCGGTCCGAGTAGTTTCCGGGCGGGGTTTATCTGCATGACACTACCGCAGCCCCAACGCGCTTTCACAGAAAATTCGATAATCAGCCTGAACAACCAACCAGTTTCCAGCACATCTCGTGCAATCCGCCCCTGGAGAAACCTCTCCGTCAACGGCAAGTTCCTGTCGGGATACCTGACAGGCGTTCACAGGGTTGGGCTCGAACTCAGCCGCGAACTGGGCGAACGCGCTGATGAGATCGCAGAAGTCGTCGGCGGTGGACCGCTTTTCCGCACGCCGGGACGTGGTTACCCGGCGTCGATAAACAGCTCCATTCCCACCTCAGGCATGTCGGCGCGCGGCGTCTCGGGGCAAGTGTGGGAACAGGTGACGCTACTTCGGCAAACTCGCACAGATCTGCTTCTCAACCTGTGCAATCTTGGTCCGGCGCTGCATCCCGCAATGATCACCATGATCCACGACGCGCAGACCTTCATAACGCCAGAATCATACACGACGGGGTTTGGGCGGTTCTATCGCGCTTTGCTCCCGGCTCTGGGAAGACGCAGCCTGCGCGTTCTCACGGTTTCGGATTTTTCAGCGCAGGAATTGGTCCGATGGGATGTGGCGCCGACAGAACGCATCCGGGTGATACCCAACGGCGTAGATCACGTTCTACGTGTAAGACCGGACCGAAATGTGCTGCGAAGGATCGGCTCGCGACCATTTGTGCTCGCTCTTGCCAGCGCGCAGCCACACAAGCGGATCGGCACGTTGATCCGTGCTTTTTCGGATCCCCGTCTGGCGCATCTCGACCTGGTTCTGTTCGGCCCCGCTTCTCCAACCGATTTTGCGCGTTCTGGCCACCCGATGCCGCCCAACGCGCGCTGCCTCTCATTCGTCTCCGACGAAGAAGTGCGCGCACTGATGGAAGCTGCGCTGTGCTTCGCACTTCCTTCCATAACCGAAGGGTTTGGCCTCCCTCCGCTGGAGGCCATGCTGATCGGGTGCCCCGCCATCGTCAGTCGTGCGGGCGCGCTTCCTGGCCTCTGTGGCGAGGACGTCCTCTATGCCTCGCCCGACGATCCCGGAGAATGGGTGGAAGCGATCCGGCGCCTTGCCGAAGACCCGGAGGTTCGCCAACACCGAGCGGCAGTCGGACGTCGGCGGGCTGCGCGATACACATGGCGACGCGCGGGTGACGCTCTCGTGTCCGTGTTGCGTGAAGTCAGTGACGAACGGCGCAGAGCGACGATTTCCTAAAACCAGACCCGCAACACACGAGATCAGCGTGCAGGGCGAATGTACAGATGCTTACGGCGGCCCTGTCGCCACTGGTCAATCGCGCTCAGGATCGCTACATCGCCTCCCTATGAATGAAGCCGATTTCTCCGGGGCCGCCGCAACGGCGCAGGCGACGCCCATCCTGATCGCGCCCCAAGCCGTGCTTCGCCAGAAAGGCCGGGTGGTGCGCCCGGAAGATATGGCGACGCTCCGCGAAGGTCTGCCGGGAATGTTCGCCGCAATGTATCAGGCGCCGGGCATCGGCCTGGCCGCGCCACAGATCGGGATCAGCATGCGCTATGCGATCGTCGATCTCGGCGAGGAAGACGCGCGCGAACCGATCGTGTTGATCAATCCCGAAATCATCTCCGAAAGCGAAGTCCTGCACTCCCGCGAGGAGGGCTGTCTTTCGCTGCCCAACCAGTATGCCGAAGTCGTGCGGCCTGAAGCAGTGCGCGTGCGGTACACATCGCTGGCGGGCGAACAAATTGAGCGCGACGTGGATGGCCTGCTCGCGACATGCATCCAGCATGAAATCGATCATCTCGATGGCGTGCTGTTTGTCGACCACCTGTCCGCTCTGCGTCGCAACATGATTCTGCGCCGCCTCGCCAAGGAACAGAAAGCCAAACGCGGCTGAACTGTCGGTGTCTGCGGATCGCGAGAACGCCAGACCGACACCGCCCGCCTCCAGCCCGACCAGCGCCCAGTCAGGAGACCTTGCACCATGCGCATAGCTTTTATGGGCACTCCCGACTTCGCCGTGCCCGCGCTCCATGCGCTGCATGACGCCGGACACGAAATCGCCGCCGTCTATACTCAGCCCCCTCGACCGGCCGGCCGAGGGCAGGCGCTCCGCGCGTCGCCGGTTCAACTGGCGGCTGAGGCGATGGGGCTTGAGGTTCGTAGCCCCCTCACTCTCAAGCGTGACGCCGAGGCAAAGCAAGCGTTTGCGGCGCTCGACCTCGACGTCGCCGTTGTGGCGGCTTACGGCCTGATTCTGCCTACCGACATGCTCTCGGCGCCGCGCCTCGGATGCCTCAATATCCACGCCAGCCTGCTTCCGCGCTGGCGCGGGGCTTCGCCGATCCAGAGCTCCATTCTCGCTGGAGACAGCGAAAGCGGCGTCACCATCATGCAAATGGAAGCGGGCCTCGACACCGGCCCCATGCTGCTCCGCGCCTCAACCCCGATCACTGACGACACGACAGCGACGACGTTGCATGACGCGCTCTCTGCTATGGGCGCGCGTCTGATCGTCCAAACTTTGCGCGAGATGCCAAGAAGCGCCATCATCCAGCCAGAAGACGGCGTCACTTACGCCGCTCGTCTGACGCGGGAGGACGGACGCATCGACTGGACGCGCACCGCCGCCGAAATCGACCGGCAGGTCCGGGCGCTGACTCCCTGGCCGGGCGCGTTCACGACTCTGGACAACGTTGTCCTGAAGATCGGCGAGGCGAAACCGGCTCCCTTCCCCGACGGCGTTGCGGCGGCGCAGCCGGGCGAGGCGCTCGACGACCGTCTGACGATCGCCTGCGGCGACGGGCAGGCGTTGCGCCTACTGTGCATCCAGCGGCCAGGGCGCGGCATGATGGACGCCGAGGCCTTTCTGCGCGGACAGCCGCTTCCAGCGGGCGCACGCCTCGGGGCAAATTGATGACGGCGTACACAGACGCCGTTGAAACGTCGCCCGACATTCAGCGCTGGGCGGTGCTACTGGAGTATGACGGCGGCGCGTTCGTCGGCTGGCAACGGCAGGCGAACGGCGTCTCGATTCAGTCGCTTCTCGAAGACGCAGCTTCCCACCTGAGCGGCGGTCGTGGCGTCGCCAGCGTGACTGCCGGACGTACGGACGCAGGCGTTCACGCCAGTGGACAGGTGGCGCATCTTGATTTCCCTGCCGAACTACGGTTGACCGCGCGCGCCGTGCGAGATGGGCTGTCGTTTCACCTGAAGCCGCATCCGGTCGCCGTGCTGGACGCAGCCCCGGTCTCGCTCGACTGGAACGCACGCTTCTCCGCCCTGAACCGCCGCTATCGCTACCGCATCCTCAACCGATCAACGCGCCCGGCCCTCGACGCCGGGCAGGTGTGGCACGTCAAGTTCCCGCTGGACGCTGACGCCATGCGCCGGGCAGCGCAGACGCTGCTTGGGCGGCACGACTTCAGCACGTTCCGAGCGTCGAGTTGCCAGGCGAAAAGCCCGTTAAGAACGCTTGATCGTCTGGACGTGCGCCGCGATGGCGAGATGATTTTGTTCGAGGTCGAGGCGCGATCCTTCCTGCATCATCAGGTTCGCAATCTCGTTGGGACGCTTCAGATGGTCGGCTGTGGACGCTGGCCTGAGGAACGGGTGCGGCAAGCGCTCGACGCCCGCGACCGGAGCAAAGGTGGTCCGACTGCGCCACCCGACGGCCTCGCCCTGACCGGCGTGGGATACGATCCGGATCCGTTCGCCACTGCTGGCGCGAATATCCGCAGCAAGACGTTCGACATCTCGTGATGTAAGGACTGTCAGGTTCTGCGCAGCCCACCGTCCAGCACGGACGCCTCTGACCTCCCACGCCTGCAAGCAGCCATTTTAGACGCGCGACTGGCCTCCGCCTTCGAAATCCCTGCCGCCCGGTCGCCACAGTTACAAAGAGGCGCGAGGATCGCGGCCGAGCATGATCGAGATCCTGCTTTACGCAGACGTCAGATCGGGAGGCGTCCGGAATCTCTGCAATCAGCACACAACGGCGTCAGGCCATGTGCGCACGCCTTCGCGCGCTTGCGCCGCAAGACGCATTGCGCCAAAGGAAATGACACTCAATTCGCACCGGGGCGGTCTTTTCGCCCCTCATCCAGCGGCCAACCTCCCCGTCCTGACGGAGACCGGCCAGCCAATGGCAGGGGCTCGAACGCACCGCAATGATCTCGTCAATTCTGGGCAGCTTCATCGTCACATGCGCCCGGCGCGCATGGATCGTCCTTCTGGTGTTCTTACTGCTCGGTTCCGGGGCCGTATGGGTCACCATGACCCATCTTGGCGTCACGACCGACACCAGCAAGATGCTCTCTGACAAGCTGGCGTGGAAGCAGCGATCGGACCGGCTGAGCAAGCTGTTTCCCCAGAAGGACGATCTGCTCGTCGCCGTGATCGAGGCGAAGCTGCCTGAAGAAGGACGCGCAGCCGCCCGCGAGCTCGCAGCGCGACTGTCTGCCGACCATACACACTTCAATTACGTGCGGTTGCCCGACGACAATCCCTACCTGAACCGCAACGGCTTGATGTTTCTCGACCCCAAGCCGCTGGAGAAGGTTCTGGACGACACCGTCGCCGCACAGCCGTTCCTTGGTGCGCTCGCCGCCGATCCTTCGTCGCGCGGCCTGTTCGATGCGCTCGGCCTGATCGCCGAAGGAGTCAAGCGCGGACAGGCCAATCTGAAAGGCTTTCAGTCAGCGCTCGACGGGTTCGCAGGCAATCTTGAAGCCGCCGCCGACGGTCGTCCGCAACTGCTGTCCTGGCAACAACTGCTCGCTGGCGGGCTGAGCGATCTTTCCGGCCGCTACCAGTTCGTCATTACACAGCCCAAGCTCGACTACGGCTCTCTCCAGCCGGGCGGAGAACCGTCCAAGGCCATGCGGGACGCCGCCAACGCTCTGGAGTTCGTCAAGTCGGGCGACGCGCATGTCTACATCACCGGCGAAGTGCAGATCGACGACGAGGAATTCGCGACCGTAGCGCAGGGGATGGTCGCTGGTCTGCTCGGCTCCCTCGCCCTCGTCACGCTCTGGTTGATGCTGGCCGTGCGTACGTGGCGCATCATTGCGCCCATCGTGATCACGCTTGTCATGGGTCTTCTTCTCACGACCGGCTTTGCGGCTATCGCCGTCGGCACGCTGAACCTGATCTCCGTCGCCTTCGCCATTCTCTTTGTCGGCATCGCGGTGGATTTCGCCATCCAGTTCTGCGTGCGCTTTCGAGGACAGCACCCGACAGCCCGTGGCGAAGCCGGAATCGAAGAGGCGCTGCTCTTCACCGGGCGGGAGACCGGGCACCAGATTCTCGTTGCGTCTCTGGCTACTGCCGCCGGGTTCCTAGCCTTCACGCCTACCGCTTTCGAGGGCGTGGCCCAGTTGGGGCTGATTGCAGGCGTCGGCATGATCGTCGCCTTCGTCTGCACAGTGGCTCTGCTGCCCGCGCTGCTGCGCATCTTCCAACCGCGCGTGGACCTGCCGCTTACGGGATATCAGCAGCTTCGTCCCCTTGATCAGGCCATCCGTCGTTGGCGCGGGCCAATTCTGGGACTGTTCGGCGCGCTCGCCGCGCTCGGCCTGTTTCTGGCCCCGCACCTGAGCTTTGACGGTGATCCTCTGCATACAAAAGACCCGCATTCCGAGGGTATGCGGACGTTGCATCTGCTGATGAGCAACCCGATGTCGTCGCCATACAGCGCGGAATATCTCGCCCCCAATCTCGATGCGGCGAAGACCATGGCGGAGAAATTCTCCACCCTGCCAGAGGTGCATGACGCGATGTGGCTCGGCTCCTACGTGCCCGACGATCAGGACACGAAGCTGGCCCTGATTGCGGACGCGGCACAGATTCTGTTGCCGACGATCGTCGTCCCCAACCCCAAGCCGACGCCAGACGCAGCAGCAATCCGCGCCTCCGCGCAGGCGACCGCAGCGTCCCTGAGCGAAGTAACGGGCAATCTCGACGCGAAAGATTCTTTGCGGCGCATCCAGACGGCTCTCGCGAAACTTGCGCAGGCGAACGACGATTTGCTGCTGCGGACCAACGCCGCCCTCGTCCGTTTTCTTCCTACGCAGTTACAGACGCTGCAGGACGTCCTTTCCGCAACTCCGGTGACGATCAAGGACGTGCCTGCGGAAATCACCAGAGATTACCTGTTGCCGGACGGGCGAGCGCTCGTGGAAGTGCACCCGAAGGGCGTGATGTCCAACACCGGCGCCCTGCACAAATTCGTCACCGCCGTACAGCAGGTCGAACCCGAAGCCGCCGGGTCCGCCATCGACATCGTCGAAAGCGCACGCACCATCGTTCACTCGTTCATCGTTGCGGCTGTCTCGGCGTTCGTGATGATTGCCGTCATCCTGTTCGGCGCGTTGCGCCGCGTGCTCGACACCGCACTGGTGCTGGCGGCGCTGGCGATGTCCGCGTTGATGACGCTGATCCTGATCGTATGTGTTCCGGAGACTCTGAACTTCGCCAACATCATCGCCCTGCCGCTGTTGCTGGGCGTTGGCGTGTCGTTCAACATTTACTTCGTGATGAACTGGCGGTCCGGCGTGAAGGCGCCGCTCTCCTCCCCCACTGCGCGCGCTGTCGTATTCTCCGCGTTCACGACGGCGACGGCGTTCGGTTCACTGGCCCTGTCGCACCACCCCGGAACCGCCAGCATGGGCCGCCTTCTGCTGCTTTCGCTTGCCTGCACACTGGCGGCGACGCTGTTTTTCATCCCGGCACTTTTGCCGAAACGCCCGATCGACGATCACTGAAGCCAGTCGATTCAAAAGCAAAGGGCCGCCCGACGCGCAGGCGCCGAGTTCAAACTGACACGCGACGGGAGCGGATTTCCCGCTCCCGCCTGCAAGGCGGAGGATCGATATGACCGAGAGCGACCGGTTCCACTCGTATGTCCCGGCCGAAGGACATGGCCTGAAACATGATCCGTTCAATGCGATCGTCGGGCCCCGCCCGATCGGCTGGATATCGACCCTCTCCCCCGACGGCGCTCCCAATCTCGCGCCCTACAGTTTCTTCAACGCCTTCAACTACACCCCGCCCATCATCGGTTTCTCCAGCACCGGATGGAAAGACACGGTGGCGAATATCGAGAAAACCGGCGAGTTCGTTTGGAACCTTGTCAGCCGCACTCTGGCCGAGCGCATGAATATCACGTCGGCCGTCGTTCCGCCTGACGTCTCGGAGTTCGCGCTCGGTCATATACGGTCAACGCCGTCGGACATCGTCCGCCCGGCGCGCGTGGCCGACAGTCCGGTCCAGTTCGAATGCCGCCTTACGCAAATGGTCCAGTTAAAGGACGCGGATGGGCGCGCGCTTGAGACGTGGATGACGTTCGGCGAGGTAGTGAAAGCGCATATCCGCGCAGATCTGGTCGTCAACGGCGTCTATGATACGGTCGCGGCACGACCGGTCCTACGCGCGGGCGGTCCTGCAGATTATTACGAAATCCGGACGGACTCGCTGTTTCAGATGCGACGCCCTCAGGGGGATGAGTTGACAAAGCTGCTGGACGGGCACGACGTCACAGATTGATAGCCTCAGGGTGATATTCATTCATCGACCGGGCCTTCGGGAACGAAAGGCCTGCTCGTTTCAAGGACACCCGGAATGACCGCCTCCTCCCCACGGATCGCGATCCGTTACTGCACGCAATGCAACTGGCTTCTCCGCTCCGGATGGATGGCGCAGGAGTTACTGTCGACTTTCGGACAATCTCTCGGCGAGGTGGCGTTGATCCCCGACACGGGAGGACGCTTCGAGATCACCGTCGATGACATGGTGATCTGGGAGCGCAAACGTGACGGCGGTTTTCCGGGACCAAAAGAACTGAAGCAGCGCGTGCGCGACGTGATCGCACCCGATCGGGATTTAGGCCACGTCGACCGCTGAGCGACTGCCGTCACGCGACCGCCCCATCCAGACTAACGCCAACCCAACCAAAGTCAGCGCCGCCCCGGCGTAAGAGACCGCCGGAAAGCCCAGCCCGGCCGATAGAACTGCGCCGCCAAGAGCCGCGCCGAGCGCGTTGCCCATATTGAACGCACCTATGTTGATCGAAGACGCCAACCCCGGAGCTTCGTGAGCCGCCTGCATCACGCGCATCTGCAACGGCGGGACCAGAGCGAATGTCGCAGCCCCCCACAGCAAGATCGCAATCGTTGCGCCAACATGCGTCAGCGCCGCCCAGGGCAGCGCCAGCATGATCACCCCCAGACCAACGAGAAACAGGGTGGTGCTGCGCGTCAAATCCCTGTCGGCCATTTTCCCGCCGATGGCGTTACCGATGCTGAAGCCCACGCCCACCAGCGCCAGCATCGCCGTGATGAACGTATCTCCTGCTCCCGTCACATGCGCCAGCACCGGGGCGATATAGGTGTAGAGCGTAAACATGGCTCCGGCGCCCATGACCGTGGTCGCCAACGCGCGCAGCACCTCCGGCCTGACAAGAACCCGGAGTTCTTGTCTGACGGCAGGCATTTTGCCCTCGCCGCCAGCCGGCAGCGCAAGTTGCGCCATCGCCATCGCCAACACGCCAAGACCGGCAGTGGCGCCGAACGCCATACGCCAGCCGATTGCCTCCCCGACCCAGGTCGCTGTCGGTACGCCGAAGATATTGGCGATCGTCAGTCCCATGAACATGCTGGCGATCGCGCTCGCTCGGCGCGCGGGGGCTACAAGGCTGGCGGCCTCAATCGAGCCGAGACCGAAGAATGCGCCATGTGCAAGACTCGTCACCACGCGGGCAATGAGAAGTGTGTCGTATCCTGGCGCTAAAGCGGACATGACGTTGCCGATGGTGAAAACACCCATCAACGCCACCAGAGACGCCTTACGCGGAAACCGGGCCAACAGCAGCGTCACCACGGGCGCGCCCGCCATCACGCCGAGCGCATAGGCCGTCACCAACATTCCCGCAGCAGGGACCGAGACATGAAGATCCGTCGACAACACGGGCAGAAGACCCATTGGCGAGAACTCTGTCGTGCCGATGCCGAACGCACCCACCGCCAGAGCCAGAAGGGCGAGGCGTGTATTCATGTCGTCGATGTCTCCTGAACGATGCGGTTCTGCGCAACCAGCGCATGGAACGACGCGCCTGCGTCGATCGTAACCAATGGCGGAGCAAACTGAAACCCCGGCGGAACTTTGGGTTCGCCTCAAAGTGAGCGGCAGTAGAGGTTTCAGTGCAAAACAATCAATCTTGCGCTATACAGTTCTATTCTATAAATATTCGTCTTTTTCAAAAAATAATTCCACCAAAAACGTTTCCGACCGCAAGATGACGCGGCCATTTATGGGGGAAATATAATTTATTTACAAAATACACAAAGAATATATTTTAAATAATATGAAAATATCTTCGAAAATATGCCATTCAGATCATATAAATTGACGAAATTACTTTTTTACAAGAAAAATTCTTGCACAATGCAATTTTTGGAAGTCTCGATAAAAATCTACCACATCCTAGAAGAAATTATATTTCTATAACGAGAAAAACACGTCCCGCGTGAGCTTATGATCACAGCAAACTCAGAGAATAAAAAATATTCGGGGCGCAAACGCCTTCACGTCACGAAACCAATACATACCATCCCTTTTCGAAAAGCTTACGTTACGGAGTGGCGTCCGCGGTGCCCCGAACCTGCGGGCCATTTCACTCATGAAGCCCCGGCGCCTCGCGTCCGGTTCTCGCCACATATTCCGTATAGCCGCCGTCATAGCGGTGAATACCATCGGGTGTCAGTTCCAGCACACGGTTCGAAAGGGCGGCGAGAAAATGTCGGTCATGCGACACGAACAGCATCGTGCCCTCGTAATCCGACAACGCTGAGATCAACATTTCCTTTGTAGCAATGTCGAGATGGTTCGTCGGCTCGTCGAGCACCAGAAAATTCGGCGGATCATAAAGCATCAGCGCCATCACCAGCCGCGCCTTTTCTCCGCCCGACAGAACGCGGCAACTCTTGTCCACGTCGTCGCCAGAAAATCCAAAGCCGCCGGCAAGCGCCCGCAACGATCCCTGCCCGGCCAGCGGAAACGCGTCGTTCAGAGTTTCGAACACCGTCCTGTCGCCGTCGAGAAGATCCATGGCGTGCTGCGCGAAGTATCCCATTTTCACGCTGCCGCCGAGCGTCACCGTACCGGCATCAGGTTCCGTCGTGCCCGTCACCAGCTTAAGCAACGTCGACTTACCCGCGCCGTTGACCCCCAGCACGCAGCACCGCTCTTGCCGCCGAATCAGCAGGTCCAGCCCCTGATAGATGATGCGATCACCGTATTTTTTGTCCACGCCGCGCATGTTTGCGACAGCGTCGCCAGAACGCGGCGCCTGCGGAAAGGTGAAAGACAGTGTCTGGCGCCGCTTCGGCGGCTCAACGCGGTCAATCTTGTCCAACTTCTTCACTCGGCTCTGCACCTGCGCCGCGTGGGACGCGCGCGCCTTGAACCGTTCGATAAATGCAACCTCCTTCGCCAGCATCGCCTGCTGGCGATCAAACTGCGCCTGCTGCTGTTTTTCATTCAGAGCGCGCTGCTGTTCATAAAATTCGTAATCGCCGGTGAAGCTGGTAAGGGCGCCTCCGTCGATTTCGATGACCTTGTTGATGATTCGGTTCATGAAGGCCCGGTCATGCGAGGTCATCAGCAGGGCGCCGTCGTACCCCGCCAGAAACTGCTCCAACCAGATCAGGCTTTCCAGATCGAGATGGTTGCTGGGCTCGTCAAGCAACATGACATCCGGTTTCATCAGCAGGATTCGTCCAAGCGCCACCCGCATTTTCCATCCGCCGGACAGCCGACCGACGTCGCCATCCATCATCGTCTGGCTGAACCCCAGACCGTGCAAAACCTCCCGCGCACGGCCGTCAAGAGCGTATCCGCCCAGTTCCTCGAATCGGGCCTGCACCTCCCCGAAGCGCTCAAGAATAGCGTCCAGTTCGTCGAGCCGCTCTGGATCCGCCATCGCGGCTTCCAGTTCCGCCAGTTCGGCGCCGATCTCGGCGACGGGCCCCGCCCCATTCATGACCTCGGCGACCGCGCTCCGGCCTGCCATTTCTCCAACGTCCTGGTTAAAAAACCCGATCGAGACGCCCCGATCAGCCAGAACCTGCCCCTCGTCGGGCTCTTCCTGCCCGGTGATCAACCGAAACAGCGTCGTCTTACCCGCACCATTCGGCCCAACCAGCCCTACTTTTTCGCCTCTCTGGAGCGCTGCTGTCGCTTCGATGAAGATGACGCGGTGGCCATTGTGCTTGCTGATATTGTCGAGACGGATCATTGGGCCTCAGGCGCATGGTACGATTAGAAACGGGAGCGCCCTTATTACCCACACCCGGTGCGCCGTAAACCACGGTGAACTCGGCGGACGGCATCACGCGTGAGATAGGGCGCCGCCCGCACATTAGCGGCAAAAATAACCGTTCGCCCTGCACTTCTTCTACGCTTATGCCTTTCTTTTACGATAGTTAAGGTGACGTTTTCTACGATCTGGATTGAGGACATGGGCATGTGAGCGCAACCGCCTGCCTGTTCGGTCTAGGCCGCGAAAATCAGGTCTGCCTCGCGACGCCAGTCCCTGTGTAGACAACCGTTATATGTCTCCTCGACTTGGTTTTTAATAATGTACGCCAAGGGCGCACCAATAACCTGCCTGCAGTCGGGTGCAGATCGTTTGCGACATTGGAAAACGTAGCGCGGTAGCCATGCGATGCCTTGCCGACAAAGACGGTGCATGGACGCATGGGATCACCACCGAGACCGTGATGGGCAATAATACTCAGGCAGTCGGATCGCCCACCCTACACGCTGCCAACCAAGCGGGTCGCCACCTTTCGCACAAATAGCAATCCTCGCTCCGCTCGGGTCAGTTTCAGACCGGCGGCCAGGGCACAGCGCAGAATACACGTCGCCCCGTCGTCCCGTCGCGAAGACACAAGAAAGAGAGATTTAGTCGTCAAGAAGGCCCACATCCCGTGAATTTTCCTTCACAGCGCGGTCGTTAAGAATAGGCAATTACAGAGCACATCCTGCAATAATTTCTATAAATTATTGTTTTAATAGAGGATTTCTTGACGCTCTGGCGGAGGGGATGTCTGTCACGTTTGTTTAATAACATATTGAAATTAAAAGAATTTGTGTGAAAGAGAATTTTGATATTCCCGGAATTCTACCCGGAATATAATCTGATTTTTTTCGTCCTAGCCCGCGATCGCGGCGTGGATGATAACGTGGTAGCCGCGCATTTCACTCAGGCGAGTGACAATACTCACTTTTGCCTGCCGCATGTGCTATACCTTCGGAACGCGGATGCAAGGGGGATTCGATGCTCACGACCAAATCATACCCTGAATTGTCGGCCGTTAAGACGCTTAAACCCATCGACGTAGACGGCCAGATACTTCCCGGCGGATCGCGAGGGACCATCGTATTGGTTTATGGCGACGGGGATGCTTACGAAGTTGAATTTACCCGCCCGATTCCTGCCATCATCACGCTTGAACCCCAAGACATTACGGGGATTGGGTCTTTTTGAATGGCTGATCTAGTTCCGGGTCGGGCCGTCGCGTCCATAGACATTAAGAAAGTCACCCACTACCTGCTCAACACTGGACACCCGGACGGTGCCGGAAAGGCTAAGTTTTTTATTGACCGGGGGTTCTCTCCGACACTTCCGCAGGAAATGGTCGAATCTCTTTTGGGGCACGTAAGGCAGAGGACGATTCTCAGTCAGAGGGAATCTGCCCACGGGACGCAGTATGTCGTGTCGTGCAATATTGAGACGCCCGATGGGTCCAATCCATGTGTGCGAAGCGTTTGGATCGTAAGGAATAACGAGACCATTCCTCGCTTGGTGTCGGCTATTCCTGGCATCAAATAAGCTCAAATTTTTTGTGCCTTTCTCCACATGCTCTAAGGCACGAGCAGGAAGCACCATGCTCTGGACGGCTCCATACGCCGGGCGAAGGTCCTGCAATGTCTAGCCGACTTTGCGGAGACGGTAATGACGATCATGTTGTCACGATGCTTATCCCGACACATGGGCGCCTGCGGCTGATGCGCGAGGCCCGCCCCAGCCCTATTTCTCATGCCGAACCAGAGGCCAGACGATAGGGAATTGCCCCTCAGCGAAGCATAAAAAATTAGTTGACAAAACACGATCAATTTCGGGTATGGTTGCGTCAGATAACGCGCAACCTTTCGGGATATCAATGCACCCACCAATCGCTGAGCAATTCCTGCTGAACCAAGTCCCTATGCGGTACCGCGCCCTCTTTCCCTCGCTGGTCAGGGACGCACGGGCGGCGGCGGCGATGATCGCGAGGAATGAGCCCATCTTTCAGACGGAAAGCGCAAAAGCGAACCACGGGAGACTGGTGTCTTGGGCGGTGGATCTTGGAATCGAGACACTGATAAAGTCCGGGCGGTGGCCAGTCGATTACCGTTGGAAGCCTTTTGCTAAGCCCACTGGGAAGTATTTGGAAGTGAGGTTATCTCACTCCGTAATGAGCGTAAGTCAGGTAACTGACCCAACAATCCAGCCGCGCGACGTTGTCTTTCGGCAGAACGCTAGATTAAACAACCAGCCCACATTCGGGTTCGCTGAGTTTGATGACACTCGATCGACAATAGGGCTGCCCTCGTTCCTCCTCATTCACGGTAGGATTGTTCGCGGCGAAGAAGATCATGAATTCGTTCATATTGGTGTTCCGAACCATATCCACAGCCGAAATTATATCTATAAGACCCCCAACCTGATGCAGATGGTCCACGACATAAGTTCGGACCTTCCGCCCGTTGAAGATACCGAGACAGAAGCCGTCTTGAGCTTGAAGGATGACATTGAAAAGTGGCGACGCGATAATGGCTACGAATGACGACAACATCCTGAGCTTCCCAAACGCCGCCCGTAGGGATGCCTCCGGGCGGCGTTTGATTCCTGAGCGGTTAAAGGAGGCTCGTTACGCCAAGAGCCTCAATCAAGCAGAACTCGGTGAACGTATTGGAAAAACCAGACAAGCGGTTTCGGCATTTGAGTTGGGTGAGAGGACACCTGAGGGCACGACGTTAGCTCAGATCGCCGACCTTCTCGAACAGCCTGTAAGCTATTTCACAACCCCAGATCGATCGGGGTTCGGGCCATTCGGCCCTCGCTTTTTCCGCGCATCTGGCGCGGAAACCAAGCGACGCAATCTCATGTGCGATGCTTACGCCAATTGGGAAGTCCAGATTGCCCACTATCTTGGCGACTCGGTGAACTACCCTTCGGTCAATTTTCCTTCGGTATCTCCATCTGATTTCAAGGGAGCATATGAAGAAGAAGAAATCGAAGATGCAGCCGAGAAATGTCGAAGTGTCTGGGGGTTAGGGTACGGACCGATCTCCAATATTTTATCTTTGGCTGAGAGCAAAGGCATTATCGTATCTCGCCTTCGAATGGAGGGTGAGCGCATCGAGGCGTTTTCGTTCTGGAATGGAGCAAGGCCTTTTATTTTTCTGGCCTCGGAAAAGTTTTCCGCCTCTCGGGCTCGTTTTGATGTAGCTCACGAAATTGGCCATCTCGTTCTTCACCGAGGTGTAGGCCAAGAGGACATCGAAGATCCAAAAACTCTAAAGCGTATAGAGGCCGAAGCTAACCGCTTCGCTGGGGCGCTGTTGCTACCGCGTCGATCATTTCCCAATGAGGTTTTTACGACGCGCCTCGACGCCTTCGTGGAACTTAAGAAGCGATGGAAAGTAGCAATTCAGGCTATGGTCTTCCGTTGCAAAGATTTGGGAATTTTCGACGAGTACCAAGTTACCAACCTTTACAAGCAGATATCAGCCCGGAAGTGGAGAACCAAGGAGCCTTTAGATGATCTTGAAATGATGCCACTTGAGCAACCAAAACTATTGAAAAACGCCGTTGACTTAATTTTGTCTTCAGGACGAAAGAATGCGAGCGACCTGCGAAATGAATTGGCCCTGTCACCAAAGATCATTGAGGCTCTATGCAACCTTGAGGACGGCGCTATTGCTCCGGCTGAAACAGACCCGCCGCTGCATCTCATTTTGAAGTAGTTGAATCATGGCGGCATTAGCCGCCATGCCCTTACCCTGCCTGCACCGCTGCATTCCCCTCATCGAGCTGCTTGCGCGCGAACGCCCACTCCGCATCGGTAGGGGCTCTGCCCTCTTTCAACGGCTTGAGCAGAGCGACGACGTCCTCGACGACGACGGGCGTGATCTGCACGAGCCCTTCAATGGCGGCCACGGCGATCGAGGTGTATTCCTGATCCATGTTAATTTTTCCCTGTTCCAATGAGGCCGGGAAAACGAAACCTTTGCGAGCCGCTTTCCCGGTAAACGAAAGGCCTTGAGCCCGTT